>CAJFMX010000062.1 GCA_904393115.1 uncultured Clostridia bacterium | reverse complement strand
CGAGCCGACATCGAGGTGCCAAACCTCCCCGTCGATGTGGACTCTTGGGGGAGATCAGCCTGTTATCCCCGAGGTAGCTTTTATCCGTTGAGCGACGGCAATTCCACTCTCATACCGCCGGGTCACTAAGTCCGAGTTTCCTCTCTGCTCGATTTGTCAATCTCGCAGTCAGGCATCCTTCTGCCTTTACGCTCTCCGAATGGTTTCCATCCATTCTGAGGATACCTTTGAGCGCCTCCGTTACCTTTTAGGAGGCGACCGCCCCAGTCAAACTGCCCACCTGACACTGTCCCTGATGCGGATGACGCACCACGGTTAGAACTCCGGCAACAAAAGAGTGGTATCCCAACGGCGCCTCCGGCAAGACTGGCGTCCTGCCTTCTCCGGCTCCCACCTATTCTGTACATCTGTTGCCAAAATCCAATATCAGGCTGCAGTAAAGCTCTACGGGGTCTTTCCGTCCAGTCGCGGGTAATGTGCATCTTCACACATACTTCAATTTCACCGGGCCACTTGTTGAGACAGCTCCCAAGTCGTTACACCATTCGTGCGGGTCGGAACTTACCCGACAAGGAATTTCGCTACCTTAGGACCGTTATAGTTACGGCCGCCGTTTACTGGGGCTTCGGTTCTCTGCTTCGATTGCTCTAACAGTTCCCCTTAACCTTCCAGCACCGGGCAGGTGTCAGCACCTATACGTCAGCTCTCGCTTTCGCAGATACCTGTGTTTTTGCTAAACAGTCGCTTGGGACTCTTCTCTGCGGCTGCATCTCTGCAGCACCCCTTCTCCCGAAGTTACGGGGTCATTTTGCCGAGTTCCTTAACAAGTGTTCTCCCGTTCGTCTTAGGATTCTCTCCTTGCCTACCTGTGTCGGTTTGCGGTACGGGTACCTCAGATCTCGCCAGCAGCTTTTCTCGCCAGTGTGAAATCACCTGCTTCGCTACTTCAATTTCGCTCCACATCACGGCCCAGCCTTAGTGCGCGTACTTCACTACGCACCAGCCTCACCGCTTGTACAGGGTTGACCATTACCCTGCTCAGGCTATCCTTCTGTGTCACTGCTTCACTCAAACAATCCTCGGTAGTGCAGGAATCTCCACCTGCTGTCCATCGCCTACGACCGCTGTCCTCGGCTTAGGTCCCGACTTACCCTGGGCGGACGAGCCTTCCCCAGGAAACCTTAGGCTATCGACGGGCATGTTTCTCGCATGCCTCGCGCTACTCATACCGGCATTCTCTCTTCTGTGCCGTCCACGGCTCCTTTCGGTACCGCTTCGCCCAGCACACAATGCTCCTCTACCGATCACCCGAAGGCGATCCCAAAGCTTCGGTGGTGTGTTTTAGCCCCGTTACATCTTCGGCGCACAACTACTCGACCAGTGAGCTATTACGCACTCTTTTAATGTGTGGCTGCTTCTAAGCCAACATCCTGGTTGTCTCTGCGGTTGCACATCCTTTCCCACTTAACACACACTTGGGGACCTTAGCTGTTGATCTGGGCTGTTTCCCTTTTGACGACGAAACTTATCTCCCGCCGTCTGACTCCCGATGAACGATTGCGCGGTATTCGGAGTTTGATAGAGTTCGGTAAGCTTTGTGGCCCCCTAGCTCATTCAGTGCTCTACCTCCGCCAATCTCTTAATCGAGGCTAGCCCTAAAGCTATTTCGAGGAGAACCAGCTATTTCTGAGTTCGATTGGAATTTCTCCGCTATCCACAAGTCATCGCCACCCTTTTCAATGGATGTGCGTTCGGGCCTCCATGGTGTTTTACCACCACTTCACCCTGCTCATGGATAGGTCACCCAGTTTCGGGTCTACGTCATGCAACTCTGCGCCCTATTCAGACTCGCTTTCGCTTCGGCTCCGGACCTTCAGTCCTTAACCTCGCTGCACAACGTAACTCGCCGGTCCGTTCTACAAAAAGTACGAGATCGCACTTTTAACGTGCTTTCTCTGCTTGTAAACACAGGGTTTCAGGTTCTCTTTCACTCCCCTCCCGGGGTTCTTTTCACCTTTCCCTCACGGTACTATGCGCTATCGGTCACCAGTACGTATTTAGGCTTGGAGGGTGGTCCCCCCGGCTTCCCACCGGATTCCTCGTGTCCTGTGGTACTCTGGATCCTGGCCGCTCGTTTCGGATTTCGCGTACGGGATTCTTACCCTCTTTGATTCCGCTTCCCAACGGATTCTGCTATCCTACGCGTTGCTTACGCCAGTCCACAACCCCGATCGACCGTAGTCCATCGGTTTGGCCTCTTCCCCTTTCGCTCGCCGCTACTCAGGGAATCTCGGTTGATTTCTCTTCCTCCGGGTACTTAGATGTTTCAGTTCCCCGGGTTACCCCCGCATGACTATGGATTCATCATGCGGTAACGCGGCATTACCCGCGCTGAGTTTCCTCATTCGGAAATCCATGGGTCGCAGCCTATTTGCGGCTCACCATGGCTTATCGCAGCTGATCGCGTCCTTCTTCGGCGTCTGGTGCCTTGGCATTCACCCTGTGCTCTTATTAGCTTGATCTCTAAGACGAATGCTTTGCCTTTTGGATCTTTCGATCCTGGAACCTTTCGGTTCCGCTAACCTTACGGTTTTGCTTGCTTTACTCGATTTTCTTCGCTTTCGCGTTCGATATGAGGTTTTCAAGGTGCGCTTTGCGGAGGGCTTTGCGTAACGCGTTTGCTCTTCCGCAGAAGATTCGCTTGGCGAACCTTCAAAACGATACATGAGGGAAAAAGCAGGCGGCTCGTCGTCCTCTGGAGGACTCCGGTTTGCGTCTTTCGACGCGCGCTGCGCTGTTCGCAGCCTTGCGCTCTTCGCGCTTCTTGTCAGCCCTTTCAAGACCCGTTGTCTCTTCGGGACCGATCGACCTAAGGAATCTTGCTCAGGATATTCTCCCTTGCGTTTCTCCCTAGAAAGGAGGTGATCCAGCCGCACCTTCCGATACGGCTACCTTGTTACGACTTCACCCCAGTCATCTGATTCACCTTCGGCAGCTGGCTCCNNAACTCCCATGGTGTGACGGGCGGTGTGTACAAGGCCCGGGAACGTATTCACCGCGGCATGCTGATCCGCGATTACTAGCAACTCCGACTTCATGTGGGCGGGTTGCAGCCCACAATCCGAACTGGGATGACTTTTTTGAGATCCGCTCCACCTTACGGTCTCGCTTCTCTTTGTAGTCACCATTGTAGCACGTGTGTGGCCCAGAACATAAGGGGCATGATGATTTGACGTCGTCCCCACCTTCCTCCGAGTTGTCCCCGGCGGTCTCTCCAGAGTCCTCAGCTTCACCTGTTAGTAACTGGAAATAAGGGTTGCGCTCGTTGCGGGACTTAACCCAACATCTCACGACACGAGCTGACGACTCGCGTTGCTTCGAATTAAACCACATGCTCCGCTGCTTGTGCGGGCCCCCGTCAATTCCTTTGAGTTTCAACCTTGCGGCCGTACTCCCCAGGCGGGATGCTTATTGCGTTAACTCCGGCACGGAAGGGGTCGATACCTCCCACACCTAGCATCCATCGTTTACAGCGTGGACTACCAGGGTATCTAATCCTGTTTGCTCCCCACGCTTTCGCGCCTCAACGTCAGTTACAGTCCAGAAAGCCGCCTTCGCCACTGGTGTTCCTCCTAATATCTACGCATTTCACCGCTACACTAGGAATTCCGCTTCCCTCTCCTGCACTCAAGCCATGCAGTATTACAGGCAGTTCCAACCTTGAAAGTTGGGCTTTCACCTATAACTTACACAGCCGTCTACGCGCCCTTTACGCCCAATAATTCCGGACAACGCTCGCCCCCTACGTATTACCGCGGCTGCTGGCACGTAGTTAGCCGGGGCTTCCTCCCGGGGTACCGTCACTTCCTTCGTCCCCCAGGACAGAGGTTTACAATCCGAAAACCTTCTTCCCTCACGCGGCGTTGCTGGGTAAGGCTTTCGCCCATTGCCCAATATTCCCCACTGCTGCCTCCCGTAGGAGTCTGGGCCGTGTCTCAGTCCCAGTGTGGCCGATCACCCTCTCAGGCCGGCTACCCATCGTCGACTTGGTGGGCCGTTACCCCGCCAACTATCTAATGGGACGCGAGCGCACCCTTCACCGGATTTCTCCTTTGACCCCTCTGCCATGCGGCAGCGTGGTCTTATGCGGTATTAGCACCTGTTTCCAAGTGTTATCCCCCTGTGAAGGACAGCTTGCTCACGCGTTACTCACCCGTCCGCCGCTAGAATTG
>CAJFMX010000061.1 GCA_904393115.1 uncultured Clostridia bacterium | reverse complement strand
CCGCAGGTACACGGGGGCCGAGAGCCCGTCCGAGGGGACGGCGTTCTCCGGCACGGCATGGGCGCGCAGGGCTTCCACGATCGCGGGATCGACCGCCTGTCCGTCCCGCGTTTCCGCGCGCTCGATCGCGGCGATCTCCTCCGCGGAGGCGAGCTTCCACCCCGTGACGCGCTGCACCCACGCCGCAAGGTCCGCCGAGACGAGCACGCGCACCTCCCGCTCCCCGCCCCGGGCCAGCGTGACGTTCACCCGGCCGTCGGAGACGGGGTCCAGCGCCGCGGCGCAGGTCTCCCCGCCCTCCGTCCGGACCTCCAGGCGCAGGCGCGTGCCGAGGAAGGCGCCCCCGCGCGGCGCGTCCTCCCCCGCCTCGGGCGCGGCGGCCAGCAGCGCGGCGCCCTCGTCCAGCTCCGCCTGGGAGAGGTCTAGCGCCGCTTCTTCGGTCACATAGTCCGAAAACCGCGCCGAGACGAGCGCGCCGTCCGGAATCCAGACCGCGCCCGCGACGCGCAGCCCGGGCGCGGGCGACGCCGTTTGCGGCTGCGCCGTGGGCGGCGCGGTTTGCGGCTGCGCCGTGGGCGACGCCGTTTGCGGCTGCGCCGTGGGCGGGAGCGCCTCTGCGGGCGCGCACGCGCAGAGCAGGAGGGCGAGCAGCACGGGAAGCAGAATTTTCGCGCGTCTCATCGGATATACCCCTTTCGAAATGGATTTTCTTAGCATAAGGATACCCGATTTTCCCGTTTTCGTCAAGACAATGCAAGGGAGCGGGCCCCTTCGGCCCGCTCCCTTGCATTCGGCGCGTCGCGCGTTCACTGTTCCATCTGCCGGCCGATGAATCCGGCGGCGGTCTCGGCGACCTTGATCTCCGTCTCGCCCATGCGCGCGCCCTCCTCGCGGCTGAGCAGGATCACCGCGCCCACGGCCTCGCCCTCGACGAGGATGGGGGTGATGACCTGCGCCGCGTAGGGGCTGGGCGTCCCCTCCTCCGCGAGGATGGGGATCATCCTGCCCTCCCGCGCGTTGACGGCGACGGTGCGGCGGTCCTTGAGCACGCCCTCGAGTTCCGGGCTGATGTTCTTGTCCTGCAGCTCCTTGCGCGCGCCGCCCGCGGCGGAGACGATCTGGTCCTTGTCGCAGATGAGGGCCGTGTGCCCCAGCGCGTGGACCAGCGATTCCGTGTACTCCTTTGCAAAGCCGGACAGCTCCCCGATGGGGGAATACTTTTTCAAGATCACCTCGCCGTCGCGGTCGGTGAAGATCTCCAGCGGGTCGCCGCTGCTGACAAGATTGACAGCGTAGGGCTTCGCCCGCTGGTTGCGCGCCCGCTGCACGAAGGCGTCCTCCTCGGGCAGCGCGCCGGAGTGGATCAGGCTGTCGATGTCCGGCTTGAGCTCGATCTCCACGCGGCCCTCGTAGACGCGGATTCGCTCCACGATCAGCTCCAGGTCGCTGCGGTCCAGCTTCTCCTTTCCGAGGATGTCGTCGAACACGTCCATCGCGGTCTTGGCCGCGCGGTTGACGCGCAGGATGTTGTTGCGCCGGTCGCGGTTGCGCTCGATCTGCTCCTGCAGGGCCTCGATGCGGCGCGCGAGGTCCCCCTCCATCTCCTCGTAAGTCTCCTCGATCAGCTCCTCGCGCTCGGGATGGCGCATGACCTCGCGGATGCGCTGGCGCTTGGTGGCGCGCAGCTCCTCCTGCAGGTCCTGGAGCGCCTCCTCCAGGCGCTCGCCGGCGCGCTCGGCCGCCTCGACGTCCTCGCGCTCGCGGGCGAGGTCCGCGTTGAGCTTTTCGAGCATGCCGGCGGCGTTCTCCTGGACGCGGCGGAGGTAGCTCTTGAGGAGCTCGTCCAGGAGCGCGACGTGGATGTGGTGGCTCGTGCAGGCCTTGCGCCCGCGGCGGTGGTACGCCCCGCAGATGTAGGCGGGCTTTAAGTCGCTGCGGCTGACGGAGAACATGGGGCTGCCGCAGTCCCCGCAGACGAGGAAGCCGGAGTAGTCGTTGTCGTACCGCTTGATTCCGCGGTAGTTCGACTTCGTCCGCTGCTGGCGCAGCGCGCGCACGGTCGCAAACGTGCGGTAGTCGATGATCTCCGGGTGGTGGCGCTCAAAGACGATCTGCCGCTCCTGGCCGACGCGCATGTCCGCGCCGTTGATCTTGCGGCGCGTGGTCTTGCCCTGGCGGAAGGTGCCGATGTAGAAGTCGTTGTCGAGCATGCCCTGGATGGTGACGATGCTCCAGGCCGGGCTCGTGCGGCGCTTGCAGGTGTCGCCCACCGCCTCCCGGCGCTCGCGCTCGGCGGCGCGCGGGGTTGGGATGCCCTCCTCGGTCAGGCGGTTGGCGATCTTCTTGTAGCCCCAGCCGTCGAGGTAGTATTGGTAGACGCGGCGGACGACCTCCGCCTCCGTGGGCACGATCTCGAACTCCTGCCGCTTGTTCACGACGTAGCCATAGGGCGCGGCGCAGACCCAGCGCCCCTCCTCCTGCCGCCTGCGGATGACGGAGCGGACCTTCTTGCTGGCGTCGGTGACGGGCATCTCGTTGATGAGGAACTGAAACTGGATCTTGAGCCAATCGTCGTCGTTGGGGAAGTCGATGTTGTCCCCGATGGAGAGGATGCGCACCCCGGCGTCGCGCAGGTCCTCCAGCTCCACGAGGCCCCGGCTGTTCCGGCGCGAAAAGCGCGAAAAGTCCTTGACGATCAGCAGGTCCAGCTCGTGCGCCATGAGCAGCCGGCGCATCCGCTGATACCCCTCGCGCTGTTCAAACGTGTAGCCCGAGCGGTCGCGGTCCTCGAAAAAGTGCAGCTCGCTGCCCGGGAAATGGGTGCGCACGTATTCCCGGATGATGCTCTTTTGGTTCTCGATGGAGACGTTGTCCCGGTCCAGCTCCTCGTCCACGGAGATGCGGCAGTAGCCCGCGATTCGATAGATCTGCGTCACTTCCCGCCGCCCCCTTTCCTTCGCAGCGCGCGCTCCGGAAATGCCCGCCTCTGCTCGCCCAGCTTCCTTTCCATGGGTTCCCTCCTGACAACAGACTTCGCATTCCATGCACATATTCTAAACAACATTGTACATGCGCATCCGCAGAATTGCAAGCGCAAACGCACCGCGTTCTTCTTCGCGGCGCCCTGCTGCCGCTGGCAGAGATCCAGGCGCTGCGGGAACAGGTAAATGCCTGGCGCTCGGAAGGAGGCAGCGGAATGCCGGCGTTTATGGACGCCTTGTTGCCGCGGCCATACTCTATGGCGCCGGACAGGGTACCTGCCGCATACAAACCGATTTCTCCTCTGCAAACAGGAGGACTAGGGAGGAAATCTGTCGTCCTTGCTCAGGACGGCGAAAGCTCCCGCTTTCTTCCGTGCCCCGCAGAGGGTTTCGCTGGGGGAGGCGCTGAGCCGGACCTGGTCCACCTTTCTTTCCCTCATGCCAGCCGCCAGCCCTCGGCCTGCTCCCGGATCTCGATGAACCGCCGGTACAGCCCGCCCTGGGCCACCAGCTCCGCATGGGTACCCCGCTGGACGATGCGGCCATCCTCCACCACCAGGATCTGGTCGGCGTGCTGGATGGTGGCCAGCCGGTGGGCGATGGTGAGGATCGTCTTCCCCTTGGTCAGGGCGGACAGGGCCTGCTGGATCAGGTGCTCGTTCTCC
>CAJFMX010000060.1 GCA_904393115.1 uncultured Clostridia bacterium | reverse complement strand
TCCCCTCCCACGCCCCGCCTTTCCCGCAGCCCCAACGCGCCCTCGGGGGAGGGTGTCGGGAGGGGAGCTCCCCTCCCGACGTCCCATCGTGCCCGGCGGCTTTGCCGGCGGGCACGGGGCGATTTCCGCATTTCTACCGGAACCCCCAGTCCCGCCCTGTTCGCACCCCACGCCCCAGCCGTTTCTCCAACCTTGGCACGGCGGAAATCGCTTCCTTTCAGGCCGCGGACGTGTGCGAGGCGTCAGCCGAGTGCGCGTCCGCGGCCCACGGGGCCCGGCCCTTCGGCGCGCGGACGGCGCCAGCCGTCTGCGCGCCGAAGGAAAGCGGGCCCCTCCCGGAAACGGACAGCGTCCGTTTCCGGGACAGCGCGCCAGCGCGCCTATTCCGTCTCCAGCTCCAGCCCGCCCGTGAAGCAGAACCGCGTGCCCGATACCGCGGAAATGTCCACGCGGAACCTGCGCCCGCCCAACCGAAAGCGCCGCTTGTAGAGCTTCTCGCGCGGGCCCAGCGCCTCGAGGTAGCGCACCTTTTTCCCGCGCTCGCTCTCCACCGTCACCCGCACGCACGGCCGCCGCCCCGGGCTCTCCAGCCGCCCGTAGAGCGCAAAGGCCCGCAGCACCTTCTCCTCGCTCGTCCCAAAGTCGATCCAGGGCGTCGTCCACTGCGCGCCCGCCGTGTTCTCCGTGCCCAGCGCGTAGACCTTCCCGTCCGCACCCAGCGCCAGCAGCCTCTCCCGCATCAGCCCCGAGCGCGCAAAGCCCCGCACCGCGATCTCGTCGTGCAGCACGTACGTCTCCCGCGCCAGGTCGTATTCCAGCACGATGGAGTTCGCCGTCTCCTGCCCCAGCGGCAGCGCAAAGTAGAGCCTCTCCCGGAAGCAGATCCCCGCCGCGCACCCGCCAAAGTGCGGCGAAAGCCCCTCCGCGCAGTTCTCCTCCTCGCAGAACGTCGCGTCAAAGAGCCGCGGCAGCTTGCGGTCATCCAGCAGCACGATGGTCGTGCCGCTTTGCACGCCGATGCCGTGCGCCGTCACAAAGTACCCCGTCTGCCCGTAGACTGCCGCCGTCCGGCCCGCGATCGTCCCCAGCTCCCCGCTCATGCGCGTCACCTGGTAGTTCTCGGGCGAGGTGCCGTAGAGCAGGAGCGCCGTCGTGCTCTTGAGGATGCACAAATCGCCCCCCACGCTGTAGAGGTTCGTGATCACCCCGCCGTCAAACGTCGGCAGGTCCACAAACCCGCCGCCCATCTCCGGCGTCACCACGTCCCCGGTCCAGTCGTTCGGGTCCAGCATCCGCGAGTAGTAGAGCCGGTCCGGGTTCTCCGCGTCCCCGCACATCCACACCCGCTCGTAGTGCAGCGCAAAGTACTTGCCCTTGGCCGGCGCGCCCGCAAGCGCCGTCGCGGTCTCGCTCGCCCCGTCCCAGCACTGCACCGGGTCCACCCCGTTGCCGAAGATCAGGATGCTGTCGTCCTCCTTCTTGTAGGAGAGAAAGCCCCAGTCCCCCGCCGTGCCCGTGTAGAGCGTCTTCCACTGCCCGTCCCGAAAGACGCACACCGCGCTGTCCGTCCCCGCGACCACGTACTCCGTCCGCTCGCCGTCCGCGTCCGTCTCGCAGAACACGTACAGGCTCTGCGCGCCGCCGGGCGCCGGCGCTTCGATGTAGGGCGAGGCGCCCGCGGCCGAGGCCAGGCGGCCGTAATCCGTGGTGACGTTGCGCGCCAGGCGCGCCGCGGCCGCGTTGCCCGCCAGCTCCCCCGCGCTCTCGTTCACCCCCTCAAAATAGGGGATCACATACCGCGCCATGTCCCTTCCCCCTTCACAATGCGCGCCAGGCCGCAAAGGCCCCGCGCCTCTCCCGCGCCGCCTCGGCAAGGCCCCGCTCAAAGGCCGCGTACAGCCCCGCCGCCTCCTGCGCGTTTCCCCGCAGCTCCTGCCCGCGCGCCGCCGCGTAGTCCGCCAGCAGCGGGTGCAGTGCCTCCGGCAGCGCTTCCGGCTCGTCCGCGCCGCCCCGCAGCGGCGCAATCGCCTCCGCCGCCTCCCGGCCACACAGCCGCTGCACCGCCCGCGCATAGCCCTCGTTCAGCCAGCGCGCAAGGCTCGGCGCGTATTCCTCCACCACGTCCGGCTCCGCCGCGTCCGCGCGCGAATAGCCCATGTTCAGCAAAAACGCCTCCGTCATCTGCGATACCGTCATCGCGCTCCCTCCCCCTGCCGTGCCTCCGGCGGGAGGGGCCAAGGGGGTGACCCCCCTTGGCTATCCCCCCCTGTCCACGTTTGGCCTGCAAAAATGGGGAGGGGAATCCGCCCCTCCCCCGCCGCAGCCCTTCTTCCTGCTGCCGCTACGCCTCGATCGCGTGCTCCAGGCGCACGATCCAGTCGCCGTTCAGGATCACCGCGGCAAAGCCGTCCACCTTCCAGCCGACGGTGGCCATCTGGTCCAAGGGATCGGCCGTGCCCGCGCTGCCCAGGGGCTTTACGATCGTGCGCACAGGCGAGGCGCCCACCTGCCCCAGGTCCACCACGCCGTAGGCGTCCTCGCCAAAGACGAGCGTCGCGCCCACGTCCGCGCTGCTGGCGCCTGCGCCCGTGTAAACCGGCGCCTCCGAGCTCTCCAGGAAGATCACGCCGAAGAGCTTGCCGATCTCGCCGTTTTCGATCTGCTCGGCCTGCTGGTACTTGGCCTTGTCCTCCCAGAGGGGATCGCCCAGGAGCGAGAATTTCGCGTCCGGGCCCACGATCGCCTTGTAATAGCCCTTGCCCCCGCGGTTGAACTTGGGCGCGCCGGCCTTCTCCAGGCTGCGCACCGCGCGGCGGATGCCCGCAAGGTCCAGCACGTCCGCGCTGGTCAGGGCGCTGCGTCCGGTTTTGCCGCCCATGTACTGCACGTTTTGCCCGGCGCTGATCGCGTCGCGCACGATGTGGTCCACGCTCAGCGCGCCCTGCTTGGCCATCAGGTGCACGAGCTGGTTGACCTGGGTGTTGACGCCGGTCAGATCCAGCAGGTCGGTCGTGGCCACGTACCCGCCGTAGGACTTGACCGTCGCGGTCACCTTCTCCATGGAGAGGGTCTGCCCGTCCGGCACGACGCCCTCGGTCAGCGGCGTCGTCACCGCGCTAAAGGGCTCGTAGCGCCAGAACTCGACCACCTGGCCGCTGCCGCGGGGCAGCGTCTTCTTCTGCCCGCCCTGGTAGAAGACCAGGCGCTTTTCCATCTCCAGCAGGAGTTTGCCGTCGTAGTAGTTCTGCAGCGTCGTGTGCAGGTTCTGCATGCTCGTCTTGTTCACGGTGGTGCTGGTGCTCATGTCTTGCCTCCTCCTTGCTGCGCGCTAGTCGAGCGCGTATCGTCCGTTTCGGTCCACCAGGCGGGAGATCCGCTCGATCTCCTCGGCCGTGAGCCGCTCCCCGCGCGGCATCCCCAGGCCCAGGTTCGCCTCCGTCTGCTCGGTCTCGTCCCCGCCGCCGAGGAAATAGCGCCGGTAGACCTTGCCCACGCTCGCGCCGTCCTCCAGCATGCGCAGCGCCTCCGGGTGCGCCCGCAGGCTCTCGACCGTAAAGCGCGGGTCGTCTATGGCGCGTATGGCCGCAACGGTCTCCAGCGCGCGGGCGCGCAAGTCCTCCTGCCTGCGCAGCGCGCCCTCGAGCAGGCGCAGCGCCCCTTCCGCGGAGATCCCCCGCTGCGCGAGAAATTCCTCCAGCGTGGCCATGTCCTGCTCCCTGTCAGGAACCGGGTTCCGTCTTTCCATCTTCTCCCTCCTTTTGCAGGTTCTCCGTCTCCTCCAGGGCCTTGAGGATCGCCTCCTTGTTGGACAGATCCATCAGCCCAAAGGCCGTGCGCGCCGGCAGCACGCCCATCTGCAGGAGCTGCATCAGCAGCTGGTTCTGGTACACGCTCTCGTACTTGGGCAGCTGCTGCAGGCGGACCTGCAGGTCGAACTCCCAGGCGCCCTGGGCGTCCGCGCTGCCCAGCACCGCGTAGCCCTCCGCCGTGCGGTAGCTCTCGTCCCGCGTGCCAAAGGCCGCCAGCAGGCTGACCACCTGGCGCGTCATGCGCAGGTAGGCCTGGTTGATCGTCTCCTGGTGCAGGTTCGTGCGCTTGGAGCCCGCAGCCTGCAGCATGGAGATCGCCGTGCCGGACGAGGAGGACGCGGGCAGCTCCCCGCGGCTGGCCGCGTTCTGCCCGCTCTCGGACTTGAGCATGTCGCACTTGCGGCCCAGCATCTCCACCGCGTAGGGCGCGAGCGGCGCGCTCTCCTGCCAGCGCAGCGCGCTCTCGTCGATGCGGTCGGCCAGGACCACCTCCTGCTCCTCGTCCTGCAGGGCGGCGATGTCCAGGCCCGCGGCGCGGTTGACCATCAGCCGCGGCCGCGCCCCGCGCGCCAGGTTCTGCAGGATCAGCGTGTCCAGCTTGTCGATGTAGCGCTGCACGGGCGCCAGGTAGTCGAAGGCCCCAAACCCCCAGGGCGTGCCCGGCAGCCGGTCGTAGTACCAGGCGACAAAGGGGTATTCCCCGTGCGGGTACAGCCCCTGCGGGTGGTCGCGCCGGGAGTCGTAGAGGACCGCCCCGCCGGCGATCTTCATCTGGTGCACGGCCGCGCGCCCGCCCCGGTAGGTCTTGTAGTAGGCGGTCAGCAGCGCCGTCAGCTTCTCGTTTGCGGGCGGCGCGCCCAGGACCTCCTCGTCCGGCCGCATCCGGCGAAAGGCCCCCGGGTAGTGCGCGCGGTAGTACTCCTGCGTGTGGTAGGAGACCTTGAACACCGCGCGTCCCTCCTGCAGCTCCTCGGCCAGCGGGTCCGTCAGGATCGCCCGCGGGTCAAAGGCCGCGACCTTCGGCTCGCCGCGCACCACCATCGTCTCGCAGAAGCCCACGCCCAGCCGCGCCCGGTACTCGCAGATCTGCACGTAGACGCGCGCAAAGTCCATCCGCTCCAGCACCGCCCGGTGCAGGGCCGTAAGGCGCGCGGCCCGGGCCTCGTCCTCGCGCCGCCGGGCCAGGAACACGGCCTCCGGCATCATCTCCACCGCGTCGGCCAGCTCCTGCCGGTAGGTCGCGTAGAGCACCGGGGTGCCCGTGCGCGGCCCCCGGCGCGCGTCCGGCCGGCCCAGCGCCTGCTCGAGGAACAGCTCCTGGTTGCGCGCATACTTCTCGCGCAGCGCGCGGCTGTCCTCCCGGAACTCGCGGTACAGGCCGATGAGTTCGTCCCGCTTCTCCTCCGCGTTCAAATCGCGCGTTCCCCTCCTTTCTCCTCCTGAGCGCGCATGCGCTCCGGATTTCCCCTCCATCCTACGCCCCGGCGCGCCGTATACCGCGCGCGAGGTTCCCGCGCCCCCGTTCGCCGCCGCGCGCCGCGCAGGAGGCGGGGCCTTGCCCCCCTCCTGCAACCTCCCCCCGCGCACGCCCGGCGCGCGGCGCGCCCGGGGACGCTTCCCCTGCCGGCCGCACCACCCGCCCCGGTTCCCTGTCGCAGGCGAAATCATAACCACCCGTCAAACGGGTGGTTTGCACAAGGGCTAAAAGCCCAATGATTACCGGCCAGCGTCTCAAGGCGCTGGCTTTCACTTTTTGCAAA
>CAJFMX010000059.1:6468-12719 GCA_904393115.1 uncultured Clostridia bacterium | reverse complement strand
GGTCGCCTCAGGTGCAGCGGTTTCGGTCGCGGTCGCCTCCGCCTCGGGCGCAGCGTTCACAGCGTCCGTGCCGGACTCGCTGTCCGCGCCGGACTCGGGGTCCACGGTGGACTCGCTGTCCGCGGTGGACTCGCTGTCCGCGGTGGACTCGGGGTGCCAGGTCTGCCAGCCGTTGAGCGCCGCCATGTCCGTGCCGGACAGGCCGAAGCCCTGCAGGGCCTGGCCGCCATTGAGCCCGGCCTCCATCTGCGGGTCGCAGTAGAAGGAGCGGCCGTCGATGGTCAGCAGGTTCCAGGCGTGCTCGCCGGTCTCGCACACGACGACCTCGTTCTGCACGCCGACCTGGTCCAGCAGGAAGCTGTAGAGGTAGGCAAAGGAGCGGTCCATGCCCTGCCCGTCCACCAGCGCGCTGTAGAGCCCGCTGTCGGCGGCCTCGAAGTTCTCGTCCTCGTAGTTCTGCGTCACGGTCTGGGCGACGAACTTGTAGAGCGAGATGGAGGCGGAAAGCTGCGTCGCGTTCTCGGGCACGCAGGCGGCGATGGCCGCGGTGGCGGCATCGTCAAAGCGCTGGGCCTGCGCGACGCACTCGTCCGGGTCGTCCAGGGCGTATGTCAGCACGATGCGTCCGGGCTCAACGTCGTCCAGGGTGATGTCCGTCAGCGTGCCCCAGGGGTTGCGCGAGAGCAGGTAGGCGCGCACGCCGTCGAACTGCGCCTGCGTGACCTCCAGGGTGCTGGCGTCCACATCCCCGTCCCCCGCGCGGATGCCCTCGGTCAGCAGCACGTAGAGCGCGGTGGAGAAGTTCTCGCTGCCGGCAAGGACCGTGGGCACGGCCTCGGGCCGGTAGGCGCTCGCCGCAACATGCGCGGAGGTGGGCAGGGCCGGCGTGGGCGGGGCGGGGAGCGTCGGCTGGGGCGTCGCCTCCGGCAGGGGGACGACGTCGCTGCCCACGGCAAACTCGCCGCTGCGGTGCGGCGCCGCGCAGGCGCCCAGCGCCACGCAGGCAACCACCAGCAGCGCGATGCATACTTTTTTCATGGATCTTCACCTCTTGGGAAATCGGTGGAAAAAAGCGACTGAAGAAAAGGCAGGCTTTTCATCGGTCGCTCTTCATCCTACTTGTGCGATCAGAGCCTTCCGGTCTCGATGGTGACGTTGGCCTCCTCCACCCAGGCGGCGATCTGGTCGCTGTAGGCGGTGTCCTTCGCCTCCTGGAGCATGGACTCCTGGAGCGCGTCGTGCACGTCGGCAAGCGTCGCCTCGCCCGCGGGCAGGGTCGAAACGCGGCGGATGATGTGGTAGCCAAAGTCCGAGCCGACAAGGCCGCTGGTCATGCCGTCCTCGGTCAGGGCCTCGCAGGCCGCGGCGAACTCGTCCACAAAGCTGGTATCCCCGACGTACGTCAGGTAGCCGTCCGGGTACACGCTCATGCCCGGGTCGTCGCCGTACTCCTCGATCAGCGCGTCAAAGTCCTCGCCGGCGTCGACGCGCGCCAGGACCGCCTCGGCCTCCTCGCGGATGGTGAGCAGGTACTCGTCGCGCTTGGCGTCCGCGGTGGCGGCGACGGTCTCGTCCTCATCCGCGCGCAGGTCCTTGATCTCCTGCTGCTGCTCCTCGGTCAGGCCGATGAGGATGTGCTTGACGAAGAACATGCCCTCGGGCGTGTAATAGATGGTGTTGCCGCTCTGGTAGTCGGTGACAAAGGCGGACTTGTCCTCGTCGTACTCGGTCTTGGCCTCGGAGACGAGGGTGGCAAACTGGCTCTCGATCTGCTCCTCGGTGACGGTGATGTCCTTGGTCACCTCGTCATAGAGCTTCTGGGTGGGGATGTAGTCCACCTCTTCCTGCTTCATCTGCTCCAGCGTCGTGCCGTAGTAGGAAAGGTAGTTCTCGATGGTGGTGATCGCCTCGGCCTCCGGGTCCTCGACGGTTTCGTCCGCGGAGTAGGTCTCCACCAGCTGCGCAAACTGCTCGTCATACCAGTCCTGCACGCTCTGCTCGGCGGCGGCCTTCTCCTCGTCCGTGACCTCGCCAAGGCCCAGCTCCTCGATCTTCTGCTCGATGACCAGGTTCTGCACCATCATGTTGATGTACTGCTCCTTGAGGTCCGGGAGCTGATCGGCGATCTCGGTGCTGTCCTGGGTGTAGCCGTACTGGGCGAGGAAGGCGTTGAACGCCTCGTCAAAGGCCGCCTTGGTGATGGTTTCATCGCCCACGGTGGCCACCGTGATCTTCTCGGTGTTGATGCTCACCAGCGAGCAGCCCGCCAGCGCTGCGGCAGCCAGCGCGACGGCCAGCAGCTTGATGAACTTCTTCATTTTTTCTCTTCCTTTCTTGCTAAGACGCTGTTGCTCCTTATGCACCCGTCTATTATACAGGATAACGGCATGGGATGCAAATACTATTCTGTGACCTTTCTTTGAACATTCGGGGTCTTTTCCTCCACGACCGCGGGCACGACCTTCTCCAGCGCGTCCACGGCCAGCTCCATGAGCTGCTCCGGCTCGCCCGTGCGGTTGAGCAGCAGGACCGTGCCCGTGCCGCTGCGCTGCAGCACGAGGTCGCTCTTGGCCTTGTTGAGGGCGGAAACGAGCTTGGCCCCGTCGATCGTTGCGTTGGGCGAGAAGCGGAAAACCACCTTGCCCCCGCGCAGGAACACGCGCTCGATCTGCAGCCGGGCGCTGAGCGCCTTGAGCAGGGCGATCCACATCAGGTGCTCGGCCTCGGGCGGCACGTCGCCAAAGCGGTCGATCATCTCGTCCAGCACGTCGGAGAAGTCCGCGCGCGTCTCGATCTCGGCGATGCGCTTGTAGACCTCCATGCGCAGGGCCTCGCCCTGGACGAACTCCTGCGGCAGGTAGGCGTCCACCGGCAGCTCCACCTTGGTCTCCACGTCCACCTGCAATCCCGCCTTGCCGCGCAGCTCGTTGACCGCTTCCTCCATGAGCTTGCAGTACAGGTCGTAGCCCACGTCCGCCATCTGGCCGTGCTGCTGGCTGCCCAGCAGGTTGCCCGCGCCGCGGATCTCCAGGTCCCGCATGGCGATCTTAAAGCCGGAGCCGAACTCCGTGAACTCCCGAATGGCCGAGAGGCGCTTTTCCGCGACCTCGGTGAGCACCTTGTTGGGCGGCACCGTCAGGTAGCAGTAGGCCAGGCGGTTGGACCGGCCCACGCGCCCGCGCAGCTGGTAGAGCTGGGAGAGGCCGAAGCGGTCCGCGTCGCAGACGATCATGGTGTTGGCCGCGGGCACGTCCAGTCCGGACTCGATGATCGTTGAGCACACGAGCACGTCGAACTTGCCCTCGTAGAAGTCGAGCATCACGTCCTCCAGGCTCGTCTCGCGCATCTGGCCGTGGCCCACGGCGACCCGCGCCTCGGGCACGAGCCGGCAGATGTGGTCGTAGAAGCGCTCGATGCTGCGCACGCGGTTGTAGAGCAGGTAGACCTGGCCCTTGCGCGCGAGCTCGCGCAGGATCGCGTCCCGCACCAGCGCGTCGGAATACTCCAGCACATAGGTCTGCACGGGGTAGCGCTCCTCCGGCGGGGTCTCCAGGAGCGACATATCGCGTATGCCCACCATGGACATGTGCAGCGTGCGCGGGATGGGCGTGGCCGAGAGCGTCAGCACGTCCACCTGGGTCTTGAGCTGCTTGAGCTTCTCCTTGTGCGCCACGCCGAAGCGCTGCTCCTCGTCGATGATGACCAGGCCCAGGTCGCGGAACTGCACGTCCTTGCCCAGGAGCCGGTGCGTGCCGATGAGGATGTCGATCTGCCCGTCCTTGAGCTTTTGCAGGATCTGCTTCTGTTCCTGCGCGGTACGGAAGCGTGAGAGCATCTCGATGCGCACGGGAAAGTGCGAAAACCGCTTGCGCACGGACTGGAAGTGCTGCTGCGCAAGAACGGTCGTGGGCACGAGGAAGGCGACCTGCTTGCCGTCCATGACGGCCTTGAACGCCGCGCGCACGGCGACCTCGGTCTTGCCGTAGCCCACGTCCCCGCAGAGCAGGCGGTCCATGGGGTGCGGCTGCTGCATGTCCTGCTTGATCTCCGCGATGCACTGGAGCTGGTCCGGCGTCTCCTCGTAGGGGAAGTCGTCCTCAAAGTCCCGCTGCCAGGGCGTGTCCGGGGAGAAGGCGAAGCCCGGGGCCGCCTGGCGCGAGGCGTAGAGGCGGATGAGCTCGTCGGCCATCTTCAGAATCTCGCCCTTGACGCGGGCCTTGCTGCGCGCCCACTCCGTGCCGCCCAGCTTGTTCAGGCGCGGGGGCTTGTTCTCCATGCCGATGTACTTCTGCACCCGGTCGAGCTGGTCCGTGGGCACGTAGAGCGCGTCCGTGCCCTGGTACTGGATGTGCAGATAGTCGCGCGTCTTGCCCTGCATGGTCATGCGCGCGATGCCCGTGTAGACGCCGATGCCGTGGCTCTCGTGGACGACGTAGTCCCCGACCTTCAGGTCCGTGAACGCGCGGATGGCCTCGCCCGCCTTCCTGCGGCGGCGCGCGGCGCGCTGGCGCGTCGTGCCGAACAGGTCCGCGTCGCCCAGGGCCGCAAAGTTTGCCTCCGGAAGGGCGAACCCGCGGCTGAGCCCGAGGGGGATGACCGCCATCTCCCCCGGCGCAAGGGGCTCTGTCCCCTCCGCAAAGGTCACGGGCAGGTCGCGCTCGCGCAGGGAGTCGCGCAGGCGCTCGCCGCGCGCGCGCCCGCCCGTGAGCAGCGCAACCGCCGTCCCCTTCTGCCGGTAGGCGTTCAGCTCCTCCACGAGCAGCGCGTTCTGCCCCTGGAAGTCCGGGATCTGCCGCGTCTCGATGTTGCAGATCGCCGACAGGCGCAGGTCGCCCAGGCCCACCTGCATGTGCCCGAGCACGGCGCTGCGCCGCTTCTCTAAGATGCGCACGAAGTTGTCCCAGGTGTCCAGGAGCTTCTGCTGGCCGGGGAAGGCCTCCTGCCGCTCCAGCGCGTTCTTGACCTGCTCATAGAACTCCAGGCCGACGTTCTGCGCGCGCTCGCGCAGGCGGCCGGCCTCCTCCAGAACGACCAGTTCCGGATCGAAGTAGTCGCTGAAGTACGCCGGCTTCTCGTAGAGATAGGGCACGAAGTTCTCCAGCGCCTCGCCGCGCTTGCCCAGGCGCAGGGCCTCGATGCGCTCGGGCCTGCGGTCCTCGGGGAGAAGGGCCTTGCGCGCCGGCCGCGCCGCGCCGGCCTCCTCCTCGTCCTCGCCGGAGAGCCAGGGCGCGTCGTCCGCGGCCCGCTTCTTCGGCGCGCGGGCGCGCAGCGCGGACAGCTCCCCTTCGAGCAGGTCCGCCGCGCGGCGCATCTGCGCGGGGCTGGCGCAGGCCTCCGTCGCCGGGTAGACGAGCAGCGGCGCGTCGGTGGGCGTCGAGCGCTGGGTCAGGACGTCCATCTCGCGCACGGAGTCCACCTCGTCCCCGAAGAACTCCACGCGGTAGGCCGTCATCGCCTGCACGGGGTAGACGTCCAGGATGCCGCCGCGCACCGCGAACTGGCCGCGGCCCTCGACCGCCTCCTCCCGCGCATAGCCCGCCGCAGCCAAGCGGCGCGTCAGGTCCGAGAGGTCCGCCTCGTCCCCCGGCTGCAGCGTCAGGATCGCCTCCCGGAACTCCGCAACCGGCATCAGCTGCAGCAGCAGCGCCTCGATGGGCGCGCAAACGACCTGCACCTTGCCCTGGAGGAGGTCCCCCAGCACCGCGATGCGCCGGTGGATCAGCTCCCGGCTCTCCGCGTCCGCGCGGAAGAGCGCCGTCTCCCTGGCGGGGAAGTGCGCCGCCGCAACGCCGCAGCGCGTCAGGTCCTCGGCCGTGCGCATGGCGGCCTGGTCGCTGGGCGCGACGATCAGCGTGCGCCGGCCGCGGCTGAGCGCGCCCGCCACCGCGACGCGCGCGCCCTCCACCAGGCCGAACGCCGCCGCGGGCTTGCCCACGGAGCGCTCCACCGCCTCCTCCAGGGCCAAAAATCCCTTTGTCGCGCGCAGCGGCGCGAGCAGTACCTCCGCGATCATGGGTTGCCTCCTCTCTGCTCCGGCCTCCGGGCAAGAGGCGAGAGGCGGGGCTTCGCCCCCCTCTCGCGCTCTCCCCCCGAAGCCTGGGGGTTGGATTTCAAAATGTTTTTCGCATTCTTTCTGTTCGTTTCCCGCAGCGGATTCCCTGCCGCAGGAAATGGGCCGCGCCTCAGTCCGCGCGGTAGGTTTCGACCTGCGCGTTCTTTGCCGAATCGTGGAAGAACGCGTCGTTGTCCAT
>CAJFMX010000059.1:0-6397 GCA_904393115.1 uncultured Clostridia bacterium | reverse complement strand
CGACCTGCGCGTTCTTTGCCGAATCGTGGAAGAACGCGTCGTTGTCCATATCCGCAAAATCGATGCCGGATCAGGCGCAGAACGCCTCGTGACAGACGAGCAAAACGGGCCCGTCTTTCTGTCCATTCCCCGCAGCGGATTCCCTGCCGCAGGAAATGAGCCGCGCCTCAGTCCGCGCGGTAGGTTTCGACCTGCGCGTTCTTTGCCGAATAGTGGAAGAACGCGTCGTTGTCCATGTCCGCAAAATAGGTGCGGATCAAGCGCAGAACGCCCCCGTGGCAGACGAGCAGCACGGGGCCGCCGCCCTTGCGCCGCTCCTCGTCGAGCAGGGCGTAGACGCGCGCGGCCACCTGCATCATGCTCTCCCCGCCGGGATAGCGCACGGCGAACTGCCGCTTGGCGCGCAAAAAGGCCTCGTCCGTCACGGACCTGCCCTCGAAGATGCCGTAATCCTGCTCGATGAGCCGCGCGTCCACGCGCACGGGCAGACCCAACACCTGCGCGGCGAAGTCCGCCGTCTGCCGCGCCCGCAGCAGGGGCGAGCACACGATCCGCTCGATGGCAAGGCCGCGCAGGCTGCCGGCGGTCTGGCGCGCCTGGCGCTCGCCCTCGGCGTTGAGCGGCAGGTCCGTCCGGCCGCAGACGCGCCCGAGCGCGTTCCAGTCCGTCTGCCCGTGCCGCACCGCGTAGAAGATCACGCGCCCTTCCCCCCTTCGCCGTTGAAGCGGGCCATGGCCGCCTCCGCGCCGTCGGTCACGATGGCCTGCACCGCGTCCGCCGCGCGCAGGAAGGCGTCAAACATCGCCTGCCGCGCCTCGGGCGGGTATTTTCCCAGGACATAGGCCGCAAGGTCGCGCCCGGGCTCGGGCTTGCCGATCCCGATGCGCACGCGCGGAAAGTCGTCCCGCCCCGTCAGGTACACGATGTTGCGCATCCCGTTGTGCGTGCCCGCGCTGCCGCCGGCGCGCACGCGCAGACGGCCCTGCGGCAGGTCCACGTCGTCGTAGACCACGATCAGGTGCTTTGCGTCCGCCTTGTACCAGCGCAGGAGCTCCACAACGCTCTGGCCGGAGAGGTTCATGTACGTCTGCGGCGCGGCGAGCACCACGCGCTCGCCGCCGATGCGGCCCTCGCCCGTGAGCGCCTTGCACCGCAGCTTGTTCAGGGGGATGTCCAGCTTCTGGGAGAGCACCTGCAGGACGTCGAATCCCACGTTGTGGCGCGTGTGCTCGTATTTCTTTTCCGGGTTGCCAAGGCCCACCACGATGTACGTCACAGCTTGCCCTCCGCCTTGCGCGCCGCAACCCAGCCGGCAAGGTTCGCCTGGCGGCTGCGCGCGATGGCCAGCGCCCCGGCCGGCACGTCCTTGGTGACGGTCGACCCCGCCGCGACATAGGCGTCCGCCTCGACCGCGACCGGCGCCACGAGGTTCACGTTGCAGCCGATGAAGGCGCGGTCCCCGACCGTGCAGCGGTACTTGCTCTTTCCGTCGTAGTTCGAGAAGACCACGCCGCAGCCGAGGTTGATCCCCTCGCCCAGGTCCGCGTCGCCCACGTACGTCAGGTGCGAGACCTTGGTCCCGTCGCCGATTGTGCTGTTCTTGATCTCCACAAAGTCGCCGATGCGGCAGTGCGCGCCCACGCGCGTGCCGGGGCGCAGATAGGCGTTCGGCCCGACGGTCGTGCCCGCGCCCACCGCGCAGGAGAGCAGCACGGAGGACTCCACCGTGGCCTTGTCGCCCACGACCGCGTCCAGCAGGCGGCAGTTCGGCAGCAGCGTGCAGCCCTCGCCCACGCGCGTCGCGCCCTGGAGCACGCAGCCGGGGTAGACGACCGTGTCCCGCCCGATCTTGACCCCCGCGTCGACATAGGTGCGCTCCGGGTCGATCATCGTCACGCCCCCGCGCATCAGGGCCCCGTTGATGCGGCGGCGCAGCGCGGCCTCCGCCTGCGCCAGCTGCACGCGGTCGTTGACGCCCATGCAGTGCTCGGCCGCGGTCTCCACCGCCGCGATGCGCTCGCCGTCCCCGCGCAGGATCGCGACGACGTCCGTCAGGTAGTACTCCCCCTGCGCGTTGTCGTTCTTCAGCCGCGGCAGGGCCGAGAGCAGGGCCGGAATCCGGAAGCAGTAGACCGAGGCGTTGACCTCGCGCACCTGCGCCTGCGCCGGGGTGCAGTCCTTCTGCTCCACGATGCGCTCCACCGTCCCCTGCGCGTCCCGCAGCACGCGGCCGTAGCCCGTCGGGTCCGCAAGGACCGCGGTGAGCATCGCGCCGGCCGCGCCCGCGTCCACCGCCCGGCCCAGGGCCAGCAGGTCCTCGCCGGTCAGCAGCGGCATGTCCCCGGCCAGGATGTAGACCTTGCCCTCGCCCTGCAGGTGCGCCTGCGCGCTCATCACCGCGTGGCCCGTGCCCCAGCCCGTGGACTTGTCCTGCAGGGCGAAGTCCGCCCGGCCCGCGAGGTGCTCGCGCACCGCCTCCGCCGCGTGGCCCACGACCACGACCGGCCGCTCGACCCCCGCCGCCTGCGCCGCGGCCAGGGCATAGTCCACCATCTCCACGCCGCAGAGCTTGTGCAGCACCTTGTGCAGGCTCGACTTCATTCGCGTGCCCTCGCCCGCCGCCAGGATGATCGCCGTCGATTCCATGTTCCTCATTCCGCCCTTTCTCCCGTCTTGTCCGCCTCGTGGCGCTGGATCTGCTCATTTAATAGGTTGATGTTGCCGCAGCCCAGGGTCAGCACCGCGTCCCCCGGCGCCCAGTGCGCGCGCAGATACGCCTCGCACGCGTCAAAGTCCGGCGTGTAGACCGCGGGCACGCCCGCTTCCTGCAGGGCCTTGACCAGCATCGTGGCGTGGATGTCGCCCGGGTCCTTCTCCCGCGCGGCGTAGATGTCCGTCACTAGCACCTCGTCCGCGCCGTCCCAGCAGGTCAGGTACTGGTCAAAGAGCGCCTTGGTGCGGGAATAGGTGTGCGGCTGGCAGACCGCGAAGAGCCGGTGCGCCCCGGCCGCGGCCTTGCCCAGCGGCACGACGGTCGCAAACTCCGCCGGGTTGTGGCCGTAGTCGTGGTAGAGCGCCACGCCCTGCACGGTCCCGGTCCGCTCAAACCGCCGGTGCGCGCCCGCAAAGGCCGCAAGCCCGCGCGCGATCTCCTCGCCCGAAAATCCGAGCTCGTGCAGCGCCGCCGCCGCGCCCAGGGCGTTTTCCGCGTTGTGCCGCCCCGGCACGGCCAGCGCGACGCGCGGCAGGCGCTCCTCCCCGCGCACCGGCACAAAGGCGTAGCGGAGCGCTTCGTCGTGCTGCAGGTCCTCCGCGCGCCAGTCCGCCGCCGGGTTGTCCAGGCCGTACGTCACGCAGCGCACGGGCACGCGGTCCTTCAAATGCAGCGCGCGCGGGCTGTCCGCGCAGAGCACCGCCGTGCCCCCTTCCCGCATCCCGCCGAGGAACTTGGCGAACGTGTCCTCGATCTCGTCCAGGTCGCGGTAAAAGTCCAGGTGGTCGGCGTCCACGTTCGTCACGATCGCCAGCGTCGGGTGCAGGGTGAGGAAGCTCGCCTTGAACTCGCAGGCCTCGGTCAGGAAGCTGCCGTCCGTGCCCGCGTGCACGTTGCCGCCGATGCGGTCCAGCTCCCCGCCGATGTGGATGGTCGGGTCGCGCCCGGCCTCGAGCAGGGCCGTGGCCAGCATGGAGGTCAGCGTGGTCTTGCCGTGCGTGCCGCTGACCGCGATGGAGGGCTCGTGCCCGTCCGCCAACAGCCCCAGCAGCTCCGCCCGCTCCATCTGCGGGATGTTCCATTCCCCGCACGCCACGCGCTCGACGTTGTCCGGCGCGATGGCCGCCGTGTAGACCACAAGGTCCGCGCCGCGCACATTCTGCGCGTCGTGGCCGATCGTCACGGGGATGCCCGCCTGGCGCAGCTTGTGCGTCGCGTGGCTCTCCGACCGGTCGTCCCCGCGCACGACGCACCCCGCGCCGCGCAGGAGCAGCGCAAGGCCCGACATGGAGCTCCCCCCGATGCCGATGAAGTGCACGACCTTCCCCCGATATTCCTCTAAGCTCTGCCGCTGCATTGCCCTTCCTCCGTTTCCGCAATTCGCTTTCGTCCCTCCATTATACGATATGCCGGCAAAAATTACAATCACACCGCACCCTGCCGGAACTGCGAAGGTTTGCAAAACTCTGAATGAAAATTCGGTTAACCCCTTGCATTTTGAGCAAAATGGCGTAAAATAGAACCTAATGTTTCCGAACATTCGGATTTATGTGGAGGGACTATGGACAAGATCAAGCGGAACGAGCGCATCGGGGCCATGGCGCGCATCTTGACGGCCGCGCCCAACCACATCTTCACCCTGGGGCGCTTTTGCGGCATGTTCGAGGCGGCAAAATCCACCGTCAGCGAGGACGTGGAGCTGCTGCGCAAGGTCTTTGCGCAGTTTGACCTCGGCCAGATCGAGACCGTGACGGGCGCGGCGGGCGGCGTGCGGTTTGTGCCGCGCCTGTCGCAGGCGAGCGCGCTGGCCTATGTGCAGGAGCTCTGCGGCGTGCTCTCGGACCCGGGGCGCGTGCTGCCGGGCAACTTTCTCTACATCCAGGACCTGCTCTCCCAGCCGGACACGCTGGAGGTCCTGGGCGCGATCATGGCCGGCCCCTACTTTGCCGCCGCGCCGGACTTCGTGCTCACGGTGGAGACCAAGGGCATCCCCTTTGCGCTGATGGTGGCCCGCGCCCTGGGCGTGCAGCTGGTCATCGCCCGGCGCGACCACAAAGCCTTTGAGGGCTCGGTCGTGACGATCAACTACATCTCCGGCTCCGGCGGGGAGATGAAGACCATGTCCCTGGCCAAGCGCGCCGTCCGCCCCGGCCAGAAGGCCCTGATCGTGGACGACTTCACCAAGGACGGCGGCACCGTGCGCGGCATGGTCGAGCTCATGCAGGAGTTCGACGTCACCACCGTCGGCGTGGGCGTGATGGTCGAGCGCCGGCGCGAGGGCGCGCCCCGCATCTACGAGGACATCCGCTCCCTCTTCATCGTCTCCGACGCCATGGACGCGCGCCAGGGCGCCGTCGTCCACCCCGCCCCCTGGCTGGAGGTGCAGGAATGACCCCCGCCGTCCTCTTTGACTTCAACGGCACGATGTTCTTCGACCAGCGCTTCCAGGAGGATTCCTGGCGGCGCTTCCTCGAGCCGAAGATCGGCCGCCCCGTGACCGAAGCGGAGTTCCAAACCTACATCCACGGCCGCAACATGGGGGAGACCCTCGCCTATTTCTTCTCCCGCCCCTTTTCCCGCGAGGAAACCGACGCCCTGGAAGAGGAGAAGGAGAGCCTCTACCGCGCGCTCTGCCTTGCGAGCCCGGACTTTGCCCTCGCCCCGGGGCTTCCCGAATTCCTCGACGCCCTGCGCGAGCGCGAAATCCCCCGGAACATCGCCACCGCCTCCGCCCTGCCCAACGTGCGCTTCTTCTTCGAGCACCTGCCGCTCGCCCGCTGGTTCGATCCCGACCTCGTCGTCTATAACGATGGCTCGCTCCCCGGCAAGCCCGCGCCCGATTTGTACCTGGCCGCCGCCGCGCGCATCGGCGCGGACATCCGCGCCTGCACCGTCTTTGAGGACGCGACGCCCGGCATCGAGGCCGCCCGCCGCGCAGGCGCGCGCCGCATCGTGGGCGTCGCCTCCATGCAGACCCCGCAGGCCCTCCTCGGCTGCGGCGCCACCCATGCCGTCGCCGGCTATTCCTCCGCCGAGGACCTCCTGCGCCTCGTCCTCTCCTGACCACCCCCAAACGCTTCGCCCTGCGGCGAGGCGTTTTTGCTTTCCGCCGCCCTCCGCCTCTTTTCGTTGGCGACGGCTCCGCCGGCGCCGCGTATCCAGAGATTCGCCGTCAGGCAAATCTCTCCGCATAGCCGTACCCATTCCGCCTTCCGCCATCCCCTCCCCCTAGCCCTTCCCAACCGCTCCCTCCCCGCCCTCTTTCGCTGGCGCCGGCTCCGCCGGCGCCGCGTATCTAAAGATTCGCCGTCAGGCGAATCTCTCCGCTTGGCCGTACCCGTTCCGCCTCCCGCCGCCTTCTCCCTATGCCCGCAATTTCTCCCCCTCCCCGCCTCTTCCGTTGGCGCCGGCTCCGCCGGCGCCGCGTATCCAGAGATTCGCCGCAAGGCGAATCTTCAGCCTGTCGAAAAACCTGCTGTGGCAATTAAACCAGAGCAGGTTTTTTGCGTGCAAGCAAGACCGAAAAAAGGAAAAATATCGAACTAGCAGCTGTATTTTTCCCTAATCTTGTTCGTTTGCCGCCATCCGGTGCCGGATGGCGGCAATTCCATTTCCAGGTGGCCAATTTTTTTAGATTCATGGCAGCAAACTTAAGCTTCACCCAGTTCGTTACCTGGGCCAAGC
>CAJFMX010000058.1 GCA_904393115.1 uncultured Clostridia bacterium | reverse complement strand
GTCGTAGTGATGTGATAACAGGTGCAAGCCCTCCTTGACACCCCGGCTCCCCTCCCACGCCCCGCCTTTCCCGCAACCCGCATTCACCCTCGGGGGAGGGTGTCGGGAGGGGGGGCTCCCCTCCCGACTTCCCATCGTGCCTGGCGGCTTTGCCGGCGGGCGCGGGGCGATTTCCGCATTGCTACCGGAACCCCCAGTCCCGCCTTGTTCGCACCCCACGCCCCAGTCGTTCCTCCAACCTTGGTACGGCGGAAATCGCTTCCTTTGAGGCCCCGGACGTGTGCGAGGCGAAGCCGAGTGCGCGCCCGCGGCCCACGGGGCCCGGCCCGAAAAAAGGGAGACGACGAGAGTCGTCTCCCTTTTTTCGGAAAGCGGGCCCCTCCCGGAAACGGACCCTCGTCCGTTTCCGGGACCCCTCATTTCAGCATAAACCGCGTCGAGGGCGCCACCCCGCTGAGCAGCTCGGAAATGCGCCAGCGCGCGTTGCCGATCACCACCGTCATCCCCGCGCGCGCACAGGGCAGGATGTATTCCAGCTTCGCCTTGGCTCCGTTTGCGCCCGCGCGGCTCGCGCCCACGCAGTGCGCCTGCAGCTCGCGGATCTTGCGCTCCATCTCCTCGCCGTCGGCCGCCGTCACCTCGCGCACGAGCGTCTTCGGGTCCTTGGGGTCGGCGTAGATCCCGTCCGCGCTCGTGAGGATCAGCAGCGTCTTTGCGCCCACGAGCTGCGCGATCACCGCCGCGGTCTCGTCGTTGTCCACGCACTCGACCACGTCCTGCGTCTTGTCGCGCAGCTGCATCAGCTCCATCTTCCGGTGCTCCTCAAAGGAGACCGTGTCGTTGTAGTTGACGATCGGCACCGCGCCCTGCGCCGCGCAGCGCAGGAGCGCCTGGCGAATGTATTCCCGCGTCAGGCGCGAGTTGAAGTGCGTGTGCTCCACCAGGAACTGCCGCACCGAGTACTCCGGCCGCACAAACCGGCGGTAGTTCTCCATCAGGATCGCCTGCCCCTGCGCCGAGTAGTCCGTCTTGATCTCGTCCGCTTCGCCGCTGAGCTCCCGCCCCGCGCGCTTGATGTAGTCGATGCGCCCGATCTCCACCGCGCCGGAGGACACCCAGACCATCCCCGGCCGCAACTCCGCCCCGATCCTGGAAAAAATGTTGTAGTCGATGTCGCTGTCGCCCCGGCGGATCAGCGCCATCGAGCCGATCTTTCCCACAAGGGAGATTTCCTTCTCCATCGCTCTTCCCCTCTCTCAGTCTTCTGCCCGCTCCGGCATCGCGCCCGCCTCCACCAGGAGCCGGTGCAGCTTTTCGCCGTTCATCTTGGCAAAGGGCGTGCGCGTGCGCAGGAACCGCGCGCACGCAAGGCCCGCCGCCTGCCCCATGGCCGTGCACGCCGGCATCACCCGCAGCGAGGACTGCGCCTTGTGGTCCGCGCTGATCGTCCGCCCCGCCACCAGCAGGTTCTCGATCCGCTTGGGCACCAGGCACCGGAAGGGAATCTCGTAGTAGCCGCCCTCGGGCAGGTAGCGCCGCTCCGTCCCCGCGCCGTCCGGACTGTGCACGTCGATCATGTACGCAAAGCGGCAGATCGCGTCCGGATAGCGCGCCTGTGCCAGCACCTCCATCCAGGTCAGCTTGTACTGCCCCTCGATCCTGCGGCTGTCCCGCGCGCCGGTCAGGGCCGCAGTCCGCTGCAGGTACGCGTTTGCAAATCCCGGCACGCGCTCCTTCAGGAAGCGCGCCATCTCAAAGACCTGCTCGCGCGCCTCCTGCTCGGCGCGCGTCACGTCGTCCACGTTCACCGGGTCCACGTTCAGCACGCGCGTGGTGTTGAAGTGCAGAACGTCCTCGTGCAGCGTGTCGAAGAAGAGCACGTCCTCGCGCGGGTTGTGCACAAGGCCCTCGGCCTTGGCCTCGTCGTAGAGGGCGTTGATGGCGTCCCGGTTCGGCACGCGCGCCTTGTCCACGCCCGCCATGCGGAAGCACAGCGTCATCGGCTGGCAGCGGCCGTCCTTCTCGCGCCCCTTCTCCCAGGGCACGCCGCACAGGTGCGCCACGTCCGCGTCGCCCGTGGCGTCCACGAAGCACTCCGCCGCGAGGAACTCGATGCCGCTGACGCTGCTGACGCGCACCGCGCTGAGCCGCTCGCCCTTGACGTGCACCTGCTCCACCTCCGCGTGCAGGAGGAGCTGCACCCCCGCCTCCGCGCACATGCGCTGCAGGACCAGCTTCATGCACTCGTCGTCAAACGTCGCCCGGTCCGGCCCCAGGCCCCCCATCTCGTCCAGCCGGTTCAAAATCTCCTCAAAAATGCCGAAGATCAGCTGCCCGCCCGCCTCGCGGGAGACCCCCTGCCGGCAATAGGGCATGAACGGCATCACCAGCCCCGCCGTCGCCATGCCGCCCAGGTACCCGTTCTTCTCGATCAGCGTCACGTACTGCGCGCCGCTTCTCCTGGCCTGCACCGCGGCCGCGACCCCGGTCAGGCCTCCGCCGCAGACGACCACGTCCACCTTTCGCATGGGTTCTTCTCCTCCTTGCTTCCGCGGCCCGCGCCGCGTCGTTCCCAAACCAGTATACCAGTTTTTCCGCCGCGCGCAACTGCCACTTTTCCGCTCTGCGGCAAATTGCGGAAAAATTCCTGCAACTTAACGCAAAACCCTTTGACGTAGGACGAAAAAAGGGCTATCATATACATACGCACTGCAATGGAATACGCGAGGGCACAGCGCAACAATCCCAAATCCCAAAAGAGAACCCGCACCGCGCCTTTGCTCTCGCCCTCAGGGGGAGGAAAACGCATGGAGACCATCAAACGCATCTGTCGCAAGTGCCGGCCGCACGCGCGCTTTGCCGCAATCGGCTTTGCCGCGCTGATCCTGGCCAACGCCACCCGCCTCATCCTGCCGCTGTTCTCCGGCTGGATCGTCGACGACGTCATCGAGGGCGGACTGGTGGAAAAGCTCCCGGGCCTGTGCGCCGGGATCCTGGGCCTTACGGTCCTGCGCGCGGTGTGCAACTACATCCGCGGCGTCTCGTTCGAAAAGCTCTCGCAGAACTACGTCTATGACCTAAGGACCAGCCTCTACCGCCACCTGAGCGAGATGAGCTACTCCTTCTACGACAAGAACTACATCGGCGAGATCATGTCCCGCATGACCGGCGACATCGAGGGCATCCGCAACCTGCTCGCCGGCGGCGTGGTCCAGATCTGTGAAAACGCCATCTGGTTCTTCGGCTCGCTCATCCTGCTCTTCTTCATCAACTGGCGCCTGGCGCTGGTCATGGTGCTCATCGCGCCGATCGTGGCGGTCATCGCGCTGAAGTTCCACTCCAAGATCCACGTCGCCTTCAAGGACGTGCGCGAGCAGAACGCCGTCCTCTCCACCAAGACGCAGGAGAACATCTCCGGCGTGCGCGTGGTCAAGGCCTTCGCCCAGGAGGAGCACGAAAAGCAGGCCTTCTCCGTGGAAAACCGCAAGCAGCTGCGCCTGCTGCTCAGGACCACCTTCATCTGGTCGGACTACGTGCCGCTGCTGGACTTCCTGGGCGCGTTCTGCACGCCGCTGCTGCTGGGCATCGGCGGCGCGATGGTCATCGGCGGGTCCATGAGCTTGGGCGACCTTGTCGCCTTCACGGGCTACATCTGGATGATCACCGACCCGATGCGCATCCTGGGCAACCTCATCAACATGCTCACCCAGGCCATCACCTCCGCGGAAAAGCTCTTCTACTACGAGGACCTGGGCGCCGAGATCCGCGACAAGGAGCATACCGAGTTCCCCAAGCCCTTCCGCGGCCATGTCCGCTTTGACCACGTGACGTTCGGCTATGGGGATGAGACGGTCCTGCGCGACCTCTGCCTGGACGTGCCCGCCGGCACGACCTGCGCCATCATGGGCGCCACCGGCACGGGCAAGACCTCCATCGTCAACCTCCTCGGCCGCTACTACGAGTGCCGGGAGGGCCGCGTGATGATCGACGGCATCGACGTCAAGGACATGCCGCTCAAGTCCCTGCGCGACCGCATCGGCTACGTCATGCAGGAGACCTTCCTCTTCTCCGAGACGATCGAAAACAACATCCGCTTCGGCCGGCCGAACGCCGAGTTCCCCGTGGTCGAATCCGCCGCGGCTGCGGCGCAGGCCGCGGAGTTCATCGCCGAGATGCCCCAGGGCTACGACACGGTCGTCGGCGAGCGCGGCCTGGGCCTTTCCGGCGGACAGAAGCAGCGCGTGGCCATCGCCCGCGCTCTGGCCTACGACCCGACGATCCTGGTTCTGGACGACTCCACCAGCGCCGTGGACATGGAGACCGAGCACGAGATCCAGATGCACCTGAAGAAGGAGCTGCGCGACCGCACGACCTTCATCATCGCCCACCGCATCTCCTCGGTCAAAAACGCGGACCAGATCATCGTCCTGAAGGACGGCAGCGTATTTGAGCGCGGCACGCACGATGAGCTGCTGGCCAAAAAGGGCCTCTACTACGAGATGTACCAGGATCAGTACCGCGACTTTGAAAGCATCACCGCGCGCCAGCGCCAGCAAACCGCTGCACGGTCTGCCGCTGCCGCGGCCGCGCCTCAGGAGGTGGTCTAAATGCCCAGACTGCGCGTCATTGACGATGAGGTTATTGAAAGACCGTTTGACAAGCGCCAGTTCCTGCGCCTGCTCCAGTTCCTAAAGCCCTATCGGAAGCCCATCGCCTTCTCGCTCTTCCTGATGGTGACAAACGCCGTCTGCTCCCTGGCGCTGCCCATGCTCATGTCCCGCGCCATCGACGAGATCGACGTGGGCAACGCCTCGTCCTTCCCGCAGTTCCTGATCGCCATGGTCGTCTGCGCGGCGGTGGGATCGCTGTGCGTGCGCTACCGCGCCCGGATCATGGATACCGCGGGCCGCAGCGCCATCGCGGACATGCGCGAGGCCCTCTTCAACCACATCCAGGACCTCTCCTTCAACTTCTTCGACTCCCGCAGCGCGGGCAAGATCATGGTCCGCGTCATCAACGACATCAACTCGCTCAACGACCTGTTCACAAACGGTATCGTCAACGTCTTCATCGACTGCGTGACGCTGATCCTGCTGCTCGTGCTCATGTTCGTGGTCAACTGGAAGCTGACGCTGATCTCCATGTGCCTGCTGCCGTTCCTGCTGCTGATCCTCTTCGGCCTCAAGCGCAAGATGCGCCGGAACTGGCAGGTCGTGCGCAACAAGACCTCCAACATGAACGGCTACCTGCACGAGAGCCTCTCCGGCATGCGCGTGACCGAGGCCTTTACCCGCGAGGATGAGAACTGCGACATCTTCGAGGAGACGAACGACGACATCCGCCACAGCTGGATCCGCGCCATCAAGCTCAACAACCTGTTCTGGCCGAGCCTGGACACGGTGTCGGCCATCGGCACGGTGCTGGTGTACCTGTTCGGCGTGGCGATGCTGGGCGACAACGTGGCCGCGGGCGAGATCACGGTCGGCACGCTGCTGCTGATCCTGTGGTACCTGGGCCGCTTCTGGACGCCGCTGAACAACCTGGCGAACTTCTACAACAACGTGCTGGTCGCCATGGCCTCCACGGAGCGCATCTTCGAGATCCTCGACACGCCGATCCAGATCGACTCCAAGCCCGGCGCGCCGGACCTGCCGCCGATCGAGGGCGCGGTGGACTTTGAGGACGTGACCTTCTCCTACGACGCGGACAAGGTGATCCTCAAGGACGTCTCCTTCCACGTGCAGCCCGGCCAGACCATCGCGCTGGTCGGCCCCACGGGCGCGGGCAAGTCCACGGTCGTCAACCTGATCTCCCGCTTCTACGACGTGGACAGCGGCGCGGTCAAGATCGACGGCCACGATGTGCGCGACGTGAACCTGCACTCCCTGCGGGCCCAGATGTCCGTCATGATGCAGGACAGCTTCATCTTCTCCGGCACCATCATGGACAACATCCGCTACGGCAAGCTCGACGCCACGGAGGAAGAGGTCATCGCCGCGGCCAAGGCCGTGCACATCCACGACACGATCATGGCCATGGAAAAGGGCTATTACACCGAGGTCAACGAGCGCGGCAGCCGCCTGAGCACCGGCCAGAAGCAGCTCATCTCCTTTGCCCGCGCGCTGCTGAACGACCCCAAGATCCTGATCCTGGACGAGGCGACCTCCTCCATCGACACCCACACCGAGATCCTGATCCAGAAGGCGCTGGAGACCCTGCTGCAGGGCCGGACCTCCTTCGTCATCGCGCACCGCCTTTCCACCATCCGCAAGGCGGACTGCATCATGGTCGTGCAGGACGGCCACATCGCCGAGCGCGGCACGCACGACGAGCTCATTGCGCTGGGCGGGCACTACGCCGAGCTCTGCGAGGCGCAGTACCGCTTCCTGCAGGAGGCCTAAGGGAAGGCCCCCGCGTTCCGCAAAAAAGGGAGACGACCCAAGGTGCTTCCCGATAAGAAAACATCGTGGGGCAAGAGAGAAACGGTATAGCTTCGGCTATGCCGTTTTTCTTATTCTTGCTTTGATGAAGTTACTTT
>CAJFMX010000057.1 GCA_904393115.1 uncultured Clostridia bacterium | reverse complement strand
TGGGCGCGGCGGCGGGGGCCGCGGGCATGACGGGCATGGCCGCGCCGTCCTTGATCTCTTCGGCGTACACTTCGTAGGACTTGCCGTTGACGGTAATCATGAACTTACGCATTGCGAAAGCCTCCTAAAATATCTCTTCGTTTTGTGTTCTGTGGTCCCTGAAAAAAGAGGGATCAATAGCGGGTGTTGACGTACTCCTGCCGGCCGGACAGGCCCCAGGCAGGGGTATTTGCGCCCACGCGGCGCACAGAGCGAACGACCAGGCCGTTTGCGCCCTCCTGGGCCATCAGGGCCACGGCCGCGGCGATGACGGCGGCGATCTCCTCGTCCTCGTCCGCCGAAGCGGCCTGCGGAACCGGGGCCGGAGCGGGAGCGGGGGCCGGAGCCGGGGCGGGCGCAGCCGCCTTCTGCTCCTGCTTGCCCGCGCTCTTAAAGACCGCGGCCTGGAGGTAGAGCAGGGCGATGATGACGATCAGGGCGATGAAGACGATGCCAAGGCCGATGAGCATCACGATGCCCGCGCCGGACAATACCTGCGGATCCAGATTCATATGCTTTCGGAACCTCCTTATCTATGCAATAGAATTCGATTCCGTTTTTTTACAGCGGAAGGTTTCCGTGCTTGCGGGGCAGGGCGACTTCGCGCTTGCCCATGAGCATCTCCAGGGCGGAGGCGACCATCTGGCGGGTCGCCTGCGGGGCGATGACGTCGTCGGCAAGGCCCGCCTCGGCCGTGGCGACCGCGCCGCACTCGGCCTCATAGTCCTGGATGAGCTTGGCGATGTCCGCGCCGTCCTTGATCTCCTGGGCCTTGAGGATGCGCACCGCCGCCTCGGCGTTCATCGGCGCGACAAAGGCCTTGGGCCAGGCGTAGACCACGTCCGCGCCGTTGCCCTTGCTGCCCATGGCCGCGTACGCCGCACCGACGGCCTGTCCGCACAGCACGGAGACCTTGGGCACGACCGCCTCGGCATAGGCGTAGATGAGCTCGGCCGCCGCCGCGATGGAGGGGGCGTTGTTCGTCTCGTCCACGGTGGTCTGTCCCGCGGTGTTGACAAGCGTCACGACCGGGATGTTGTAGCAGTCGCACAGACGCACAAAGCGCGCGGCCTTCTTGCAGGCGCCGGCGCACAGCGCGCCCTCGCCCTCGGCGGGGTTGTTGGCCACGATGCCGACCGTGCGGCCGCCCAGGCGCGCAAGCGCGGTGACCATGTTCGGCGCGTAGTCGCGGCTCAGCTCCACATAGTCATAGAAGTCCGCGACGCGGGAGACCAGGTCGTGCGCGTCGGCGTAGGCCTCGATGTCCAGCTGGCGGTTGAGGTCGTCGCTCGCGGCAAGGGGCGCGTCCTCCTGGTTGTTGCCGGGCAGCAGGTCCAGCACCTTGCGGGCCGCGGCGATGGCCTCGTCCTCGGTGTCCACGACGATGTGGGCCGCACCGGTCTCGGCCAGCTTCTTGCCGCCGCCAAGGTCCTTGGCGGTCAGGTTCCTGCGGGTGCGGGCGGAGACCACCTGCGGGCCGGTGACGTACATCTCGCCCGCCTTGTCGGCGACGATGACCACGTCCGTCATCGCCGGCACGAACGCCGCGCCGCCGGCGCAGGGGCCGAGGATCAGGGAGATCTGCGGCACGACGCCGGAGATCTTGGCCGTCTCCTGCATGATGCGGGCATAGGCGTCCAGGGCCTCGACGCCCTCGAGCAGGTTGGCGCCGGCCGAGTCGCACAGCGCGACGACGGGCGCACCGGTCTTGGCGGCCAGCTCCATCACGCGCACGATCTTGTCGGCGGCGTTCTTGCCCACGGCGCCGGCCTTGACCGTAAAGTCCTGCGCATAGGCGTAGACCGGGCGGTCGTTCACCGTGCCGTAGCCGGTGACCACGCTGCTGGCCTCCGCCTTGCCCGCGGCAAAAACCCCGGTCTCGACGAAGCTGCCCTCGTCAAAGAGCTTGCCAAGCCGCTCGCGAGCGGTCATCTTGCCGGCCTCATGCTGCTTTGCGACGCGGTCTTTGCCGCCGCCGGCCAGCAGCTGCTGCCTGCGCTCATTCAGTTCAACACTCATTGCGCTACCTCCAAACCGTTTTTTGCAACTATTCACCCGCCGAAAACACGGCGGAATGATTCATTGTCGAAATCGTAACGGACAAGGCCATCCTTGCCCTCTTCTAACTTCTTCAAGTTTCCATTTCAATCCTGCCCGATTTCGACACGTCATGATTTTTTAACATTCCCATTCCGCATCGCGGGAAGGACGGCGCAGCTACGGCGCGCGCTGGATCAGAAAGAGCTTGGGCGAGTCCTCGCGCTGGTTGGCAAAGCGCGCCTCCAGCGCGTTGAACTGGCGGATGTCCAGCCCCGCGGCGAAGTCCCGCAGGGCCGCAAGCTCCCGCGCGCCCTCCTCGTGCCCGGGATAGCAGCAGACGGACAGCGCGCCGCCCGGCGCGAGCAGGCGCAGCGCGGCCCCGACCGCCGCAAGCGTCGAGGGCGTGCGCGTGGTGAGGCGGTGGTCGCCCGTGGGCAGCCAGCCCAGGTTGAACAGGACGCAGCGCACGGGCCTGTCCACGTGGCGCTCGAGGTTTGCGTGGCTGTCCAGGATCAGGCGGACGCGCCCGTCGAGCACATGGTTTTCCGCAAGGAGCGCGCGCGTGGCGTCCAGCGCGTCCTGCTGGATGTCAAAGGCGAAAACGCGCCCCGCCGGCCCCACGGCCTGGCACAGGGCGAGCGTGTCGTGGCCGTTGCCGGCGGTGGCGTCCACGGCCGCGTCCCCCGGCCGCAAAAACCCCTCCAACAGGTCGCGGGAGAGGTAGCGCGCGTTCCTAAGGAGCAACATCGCGGCCCTCCTCCCCGGCAAGGCGCTTGAGGTACTTGACCTCGCCCTCGGTCAGGTGCCGGAAGGCGCCGGGCTTGAGCGTGCCCAGCGTCAGGTTCCCGATGCTCTCACGCCTAAGGAACGTCACCTGCGCGCCCACGGCCGCAAACATCCGCCGCACCAGGCGGTTGTGCCCCTCGTGCACGGAGATCATCAGGTTCTTCTGCCCGGGGAAGGCGGGGTCGTCCGGCAGCAGCTCCACGCGCGCGGGCGCGGTGTGGTGGCCGTCGTCCAGCGTCACGCCGCTCTCCAGCCGGCCGAGCGCGCGGGGCGCAAGGTCCCCCCGCGCGCGGACGCGGTAGCGCTTCTCCACCTCGTGGGAGGGGTGGGTCAGGTCCTGCATGAGCTGGCCGTCGTTCGTCAGCAGCAGCAGGCCCTCGGTCTCGTAGTCCAGGCGGCCGACCGGGAAGACGCGCTCGTGGATGTCCGGGATCAGGTCGCGGACCGTGCGCCGGCCCTCCGGGTCCGAGAGCGTGGTGACCACGCCCTGGGGCTTGTTGAGCAGCAGGTACTGCCGGCGCTTTTCCGGCCGGATGGGCTTGCCGTCGAAGCAGACGGTGTCCCCCTCCTCGACCTGCGCGCCCATGCCGGAAACGACCTGGCCGTTGACCGTGACGCGCCCGGCGGCGATGTATTCCTCGCACTTCCTGCGCGAGGCCACGCCGCAGGAGGCCATGTATTTTTGCAGTCTCATGTTCTCTCCTCTTTTGTCTCTACTCTCTTTGGGAATCGTCCGCCGCGAACCAGTGCGCCAGCACGCGCTGCAGGCTGCGGCCGTAGGTCCAGCGCGGGCGCACCGCCTGGGCGGCCGCGCGCAGGGGCACGCGGGCGAGCTCCTCCTCGCCGGTCCCTAAGATAGCATACCCCAAAAACTGCCCCTGTGCAACGGGGGAAGAGATGCTTTCCGGAAGAATCAGGCGAAGAAAGGGTTCTTCCCCCGCTTTTAGGGGGATTCTGCCCGCGGTCGCGGCGGCGACCGGGAGGGCGCCCCCTTCCGCGTCCGCGCAGGGGACGCTGCCCACGATCTCCCCCATGGAGAGGACCTCGCGCATCTCGTAGGCGGCAAACCCATAGTCCAGCAGGGCCGCGGCGTCTCTCCACATGTCCGGGGCGTTGAGCGTCACGGCGATCAGCTGCATGCCGTCCCGCTCCGCGCCGGAGACGAGGCAGCGGCCCGCGGCCTTGGTGTAGCCGGTCTTGACGCCGTTTGCGCCCTCGTAGGCGGTCAGCAGCTTGTTCTTGTTGCGCATGGCGCGGTCGAACTCATGGCCCGTCCAGGGGATGACGGCGTATTCCGTCCGGACGATGCGGCGGAAGGCCGCGTTCTCATAGGCCGCGCACGTGATGCGCGCAAGGTCCAGGGCGCTGGTGTAGTGCCCTTCGGCCGGCAGGCCGTGGGGATTGGTAAAATGCGTGTGCGCGAGTCCCAGCTGCGCGGCCCGCTCGTTCATCTGCGCCGCAAAGCCCTCGACGCTGCCGCCCAGGGCGATGGCCAGGGCCACGGCCGCGTCGTTGCCCGAGCGCAGCATCAGGCCGTACGTCAGCTCCTCGACGGTCAGGCGCTCGCCCGCTTCCAGATAGATGCTGCTGCCCTCGATGCCGACCATGCGCCGGTCGATCTCCACGGTCTCCCCGAGCCGGCCGCTCTCCACGGCGCACAGCGCGGTCATGATCTTGGTCGTGGAGGCCATGGGCAGCTCCTCGTCGCCGTTTTCCGCGTAGAGTACGCGGCCCGTGCTCTGCTCCACGAGCGCGGCGGCGCGCCAGGAGCCCTGCGGCGCCTCCTGCGCGCGCGCCCGCGCCGGGCACAGCAGCAGGAGCAGGGCCAGCGCGAGCGCCGCGGCCGCACGTTGTTTCCTCATCCTCTCCCCCTCTTTCCGCACTTGCTTCCTCTTAAAGGGATTCCTATGCGCGCGTTTTGCGGATATGCAAGAGCCGCCCCCTCCGGGAACGGCCCGGGGAGGGCGGCTGCGCGCGCGGTCAAACGGGGATGCGGTTCTCCTTTTTGCAGGGGAGCATTCCCTTGATGTCGTCGAGAATCTGGGGAATCATCTCGATCAGGCGGTCGATGGAGGTGTTGTTGAGCGCGGGCAGGAGCCGGACCTGGCCGCCGCCCACGATGAGGAAGGCCACGGGGTTGACGGATACGCCCGCGCCCGTGCCGCCGGCAAAGGGCAAAGGGTCGTCCGTCACCTCGAGCGGGACGGGCGTGCCGCCGATGGTATATTCGCCGCCCCCGGCCACAAAGCCGAAGCTCACGCGGGAGACCGGGACGATGGTCAGCCCGTCCCCGGTGCTCACGGGCGAGCCCACGACGGTATCGACGTCGATCATGTCCTTCAGGTTTTCCATGGTGGTGCGCATGATGGTTTCAATCGGGTGCGCCATTTCCAATAAGCCCCCTTTGCAGATTTCCATAGGATTTGGCTGCTTACGCGCATACCTTGCCCGGTGGATGCCAAAAGTATGCACCGCGCTTCCACAAACAGGATGTCCCGCTCCCGGTCCGGCACGACCGCAAGGCGCAGCGCGGCATCCGGATCGCGCGCGCGCACGAGCGCAAAGGCCGCCTTGCCGCTGGAGAGCAGCGCCCCGCTCAGCAGCGCGGTCTGCGCCGCGTCCCCGCGCACGCCCGCCACGAGGCGCAGGTTCAGCGACTCCACGTGCAGAATCCGCACGAGCGCGCGCCCGAGCGCACGGCCGAGCGGGCTGCTGGGCTTGGGCTGCACCTCCCGCCCCAGGGCGCGCAGGCGCAGCCGGAGCGCGCCCGTCTCGTCCCGGCGCAGCGCGGCCGAGGCGCGAAGGGGGCCGATCCGGACGCGCACGCATGCGCCGTGGAGCGCGATGTCGATGCGGACCATGCGGCACAGGAGCACAAGCCCCGCCGCGCCGGCCAGCAGCGCGCCCCACTGGCTGGTCGACAGGCCATGGGCCGCGCCCCGCGCCGCGTCCCCGCGCAGGAATTCCAGCAAAAACCGCTCCACCGCATACAACAGGAGGTAGAGCCCGGCAGTGCGGCCCGCCGGGCATCGCCTCCGCCCGAACCAGAGCAGGAAGCCGCCCAGGGCCAGGTTGCACGCGGCCTCGAGCAGCTGCACGGGGAAGAGCGGGATGTCGCGCGGCGCGCCGAGCGCCTCGGGCAGGACGATGCCCAGCGGCGGGTCCATGGGTCTTCCATAGCAGCAGCCGGCCAGGAAGCATCCCACGCGCCCGATGCCGTGGCCGATGGCGATGGCGGGCGCGGCGGCGTCCAGGAGGGGGAGCGCGGCGAGGCGCAGCCGCCTTGCGGCCAGCGCGCCCGCCGCAAGGCCCCCCGCGAGCCCGCCGTAGAAGACGAAGCCGCCCAAGAGCCTTTCCCGAAGCGTCAGTCCCTCCGGGCCGGTGAGCAGGTACAGGCCCTTGGCGCCGAGGAGCGCGCCGAGTAAGGCCGCGCCCGCCGCAAGGAGCGCGCGCTTTCTCTCCTGCGCGCCCACGCGATGCCAGAAGATGCCCAGCGCCGTCAGCGCCCCGAGCAGGACCATCGTCCCATACGCGGGGATGCGCAGGCCCAGGACCTCGAAAAACGGATGCATCGTCCTCCCCCCCCTTTCCCGAAGCCTGCCCAGTTTTTTCCTTCTTTATGCGCCACAGGCGCAGTGTCGCATGGGCAGGGAAAGGCAAAGCCCTTCCCTGCCCATGCGACGGGGTG
>CAJFMX010000056.1:6475-13794 GCA_904393115.1 uncultured Clostridia bacterium | reverse complement strand
GCGCTACCTGCGCTCTGAGGTAAAGACTCCGACCCGATGAAATGTTTCCAGTACGAAGCTTTCCTGGCAGTTAGTGGCTAAACTTTTTTTGACAACTCCAGATGGAAGATTTGGACCGGAGCATCCAGCGCATCTATGAAGACAATGTGCTGGGCAAGCTGTCCGGCAGTCGGTACTTAAAATTATCTCGCCAATGCGAGAAGGCGCAGGCAGAGATTGAGCGGCTTGCCACCGTAATGGAACGGGAAATTGAGGCACAGGTCGGAAAGATTTCCGATGTGAAGGAGTTTCTGAAGCTGGTGGACAAGTACCTGGATATTTCGGAGCCCGACGCTGTCATTCCCAATGAGCTTGAGAGCAAGATCGTGGTGCATAGCCCGGTAAGGGAGAATGAAGAAAGCAGGTGCGAATCGACCTGCATTTCACCTATGTGGGGCAAATCCGCATCCCCTTAAAGATTGGAAGGGAGTCCCTAGACGAATCGGAACCGGCGTGACTTAACACGCCGGTTCCTACCAAAATTCTTTTTTACTTCCTTATGGGACGCTGCCTAAGTGCAGGGGCGCGTCTTTTCACGTCCTCCGCGGTGGTTTGTCTGCGCTCCGCAGCGCGCGGCGCAGGAGCAGAAAGCCCGCGGCGCTGCTGAGCAGGCCGCTAGCGCCCGTCAGCAGGAACATCACCGCCATGCCGCTGCCCGCGCCCGTCCCCACGGCGCGCGCAAGCGCCTGTGCGGCAGCGCCGCCCGCCGCCATGAGCGGCTCAAAGACGTTGTCCGCAAGGAACCCGCCCAGCAGGAGCCCCGCGGGGATCGAGGCGTACTGCAGCGCGTTGCGCGCGGCGAACACGCGGCCCTGCAGCGCCTCCGGCACGCGGTTGTAGAGGACGTGGAAATAGCCGGAGTCCAGGATGGGGATGGGCACGCTGGCCCCCACCGCGGCCACGGCCCAGGCCAGCGGCGTTTGCCCCGCGCCCATGAGCAGATCCCCCAGGGCGAAGGACAGCGCCGCCATGCCGAAGATCCGCGCGGAAACATGCCGGGGCGGCGGCAGGCGCACCGCGATCAGGCCCCCGGCGATGCCGCCAAACCCCAGGATCCCCGTCACGAGCGCCAGCACCTCCGCACTGCCGCTGCGCGCAAGGATCATGGGCGAGAGAATGTTCTCATAGGAGATGCGCGAGAAGAAATTCAGCGCGGAGATGGCCAGGATCAGCGTCAGCACCACGCGGTCGCTGCGCAGGAAGGCAAAGCCCTCGCGCAGGCCCGCAAGCGGGGACCCGCTGCACAGCCCCCCGGCGCGCGGAGCGCATTCCCGCTCCGGAATGCGCACAAAGAGGAGCAGCGCCAGGGCCGCCGCCACAAACGCGGCAAGGTCCGCGGCCAGCACCGCGCCCATGCCCAGCGCCGAGAGCAGGAAGGCCGCCAGCATGGGCGCCGCAACGCCCACGGCCGAGGCGGAGATGGACTGCAGACCGCTCATGCGGGAGATCTTCTCCCTGGGGACGAGCCGGCCGCTGACCACGGCGGACGCGGGCGACTGCAGCGCGTTCATCAGGCCCGTGAGCGCGTTGGCCGCGTAGACGTGGGCGACCTCCAGCCTCCCCATCGCCAGCAGGACGGCCACGCACGCCGTGCAGAGAAAGGCCACCCCATCCGCCAGGAGGAGCAGGCGCTTTTTCCGCGCGCGGTCGACAATGCCGCCGGCAAAGACGCTCGCCGCCACATAGGGCAGCCAGGTGCACAGTGTCAGCAGGGAGACGGAGAGCGCGGAGCCCGTCCGCTCGTACACCCAGAGCACGAGCGCGTAGCTCGTCATGGCGCTGCCGAGCTGGGAAAGGCTCTGCGTGAGCCAAAAGGCCAAAAAACTGCGAATTGATTTGGAATTTGAGGGGGTTTGCATGGAAAAACACTCCTGATTTTTTGTTTGAATGTCCTTTTCCATGCGCGACGGACAAAAAATGGATTGGCTCTGTACAGCGGCTGTCCGTCAGGCACGGATTGTACAGAGCAGGCCGCTCAAATCGATCACGCGATCGTGCAGAAGCACCATCGCCTTCCCCCTCCTTTCAAAGACCATGCGGGTTCCTCAGAGCCACTCCGGCCGCATGAGGATGTCCAGCGCGATGCGCTCACCGGTCAGGTCCGCCGGGAGCTTGGGCAGGAGCGAGCGCTCCGCGCAGAGGTAGCGCACCGGCAGCTGCAGGCGCGCGCTCACCTCGCGCAGGAGCTCCTCCCCGCGCGCGAGGTCCTCGCCCTCCGTCTGCCAGGAGACGTTCGCGTTGTTGAGCAGGGCCGTGGGCGTCAGGCGCGACCGCCCCGCGACGCGCAGCAGCAAATCGCAGACCGAGTCCGCGTCGCCCGAGAGCGGGCGGAACGCGTTGACCACGAAGAGCACCTCCACGTCCTCCTGGTCAAAGTAGGGCTTGTACTGCCCCAGCGCCGCCGCGCCCGTGTCGTCCCCGCCCACGTCGAAGATCACGCGGCGGCTCTTGTCCGCAAAGACCGCCTGAATCTCCGCCGGCAGGCTCGGCACGTCCACGGTCGTCATGGCGAACGAGGGCGCGTAGACGCGGATGCCGTGCGACTCGAGCAGATCCGTCCGCTCCGAGGAGCGGAAGTAGGGGTTGACGATGTCCAGGTCCACGAGAGTGACCTGCTCGCCCCGCTGCGCATACTTCAGCGCGAGGTTCAGCGAGATCTCCGTCTTCCCGCTGCCGTAATTGCCCACGACCACGACGATGCGGGCCGTGGGCAGGTTTTCCTGTCGATTTTCCTGCATAGCGTTAACTTCCTGCTTCAATTTCCTTCTCCGTTCTCGGTGGGTTCGCCGCGCCTGCGCAGGGTCGTGGGCTCCGCGCTGCAGGGCTGCACTTCGTCCGGCCGCACGACGATGGGCGCGTCCTCGTCCAGGGGTTCAAAGATCGGCTCCTCCCGCGCGGCGGGCGGCGGCGTCACGATCTGGCCAAAGCGCCGCGCGCCCTCGGCGGCGCGCTCCGGGGCCCTGCGCAAGGGCTCGTAGACCGTCTCCCCTGCCGTCCCGGCGGTCCGCCGCTCCACAGGCGCAGGCCGCGCAGGGGACGCTGCCCGCCGCGAACCGGACGCCGGCCGCGGGCCAGGCTCTGGCTGCGGACCGGACGCCGGCTGCGAGCCAGGCTCTGGCCGCGGACCGGACGCCGGCTGCGAGCCAGGCTCTGGCCGGGGGCCGGACGCCGGCTGCGGGCCGGGCTCTGGCCGGGGGCCGGGCTCCGGCTGCGGACCGACCCTGGGCGCCGCGTTGGGATTGTACTTGGCCCCCGCGCGATGGATGACCGGCCCCTCCGCGGAAGGACCGGCGTCCTCGGAGGCCGCCTCCTTCAGCGCCGGCGCGCCAAAGTGCGCCGTCAGGAACGCGCGCAGCGCGCGGTACCGCCGCCGCCAGCGGTCCTGCGGCCGGTCCAGCAGCACGTAAAAGAGCTGGTCCAGCGCAAAGCCCAGGACGAGGATGACGATCGCGACCGCAAGCCAGTGGTGCACGAGGAAGCCGAGGAACCCCGATGCAGGGAGCAACTCGTCGCTCGAGTTCAAGAGCATGTCCAGCAAAGCGTTCCCTCCTTATCGCCGGCCTCAGGACGCGGCATCGATGCGCACGATGACCTTTTCCTCGCTGACCAATTCGTAGGCATAGTCCACGTTCGCGCGGATGGAGACGCTCACCGGCACGGCGCTGTCCGCCATCGCCTCGTAGCCCGCAAGGTCCACGTAGACGGAGATGTCGTCGTTGGTCAACCGCTCCAGCGCCGAGCGCGCCATGGTGACCGATACGTCCGCCGTCACGTCGTAAAGCTCCGCCTGCAGGCCCGCAGCAAGGTTGCGGTACGTCACCGGGAGGCCGGTGAAGGTGCGCGTCTCCTCCTCCTCGCGCACGCGGACCACGACGTCCACCTCGCTGACCGAGGACCAGACGACCTCGCCGCTGAGCTTGAGCGGCAGGGTCGTGGTGAAGGACGCGCTCACGCCCTCCAGGTCGATCGTGGAGACCTGGACGCTGTCGATCTCATCCAGCACGGCCTGCGGCGCGGCGATGCGCACGGTCGAGGGCGCGACCTCGATGCCCTCCAGATAGAAGCCGTCGCGCAGAAGGCCCGTGGTGGAGGATTCGTAGGTGATGGGAACCTCCTTGATGGGGTAGACCGGGATGGAGACCGAGACCGAGTTGCCGATGGTCGAGGTGATGTTGGCCGACTCCACGGCCTGGCCGTTCTCGTCCACGAGGGTGTAGACCACCGAGCGGTTGAAGTCCGCCGTAAGGTTCGTCAGGTCCACCTCGACCACGGCCGCCGCAACGCGGTTGACGTCCGTCTCAGGGCCGGTGATCTGGAACTGCGAGGGCGTGGCGACGATGCTGCCCAGGCGGTAGTTCTCCGACAGGGTGCCGGTGGTGGTGACCTGCACGGGCACCACGGAGGTCGTGAGGCTCTCGACAACCACGTCCACGCTGCTCACGGACGAGGACGTCGCCTCGCCGTAGACGGTGGTCAGGTTCACCTGCAGCGAATAGTCCCCGGTCGTCGTGATGCGCGAAAGGTCGATCGTCGCATGGACGTTGTCGGTCGTGGCGCGGCTCAGGTCGTTCATCGGGACTTCCAGGTGGACGTCCACGGTCGAGGGCAGCTCGTCGCTCTCGGTCGCAAGGGACAGGCCGCGCGCGTTGAGCTCGGTCAGGCCCGTGATCTCCAGCGGCACGTCGTAGACGACCTTTGTGCGGTCCGGATTCGTCTGGGACATGACCATCGCCCAGAGGATGATGGCAAACACCAGCGAGAGGAGCTTGAGGAAGGGGTTGCGCGCAAGGCGCCGCAGCAGCGGCACCTTCTGTACCTTTTTCTTGAGCTCGCCGAGCTTTTTGCCCTTCTGCTCCGGGGCTGCTTCGCGGTTTTCCCCGCGGGGATCGTTGTTGATGCCGCTCATTTCTTGCTCCTCCACTTGGTCAGCACCGGGGTCAGGACCCCGCTGACGCTCTCCTTGTCCGGGTCGTAGATGCCGTGCAGCACCGCGCGGATGGCCTCGGCGTCCATGTGCCGCGTGAGCTTGCCGCCCCGCGCCATGGACATGGTGCCCGTTTCCTCGGAGACGACAAGGGAGGTCGCGTCCGTGTTCTCGGTCACGCCTATGGCCGCGCGGTGGCGGGTGCCCAGCTGCTTGGAGATGGAGTTCTCCTCCGTAAGGGGCAGGAAGCAGCCCGCGGCGACGATGCGCGTGCCGCGGATGACCGTCGCGCCGTCGTGCAGGGGGGTGTTGGGTTCAAAGATGTTCTCCAGCAGCGGGGCCGAGACGATGGAATCGATGGGGTTGCCCGTCTCGATGATGTCGCCCAGGGCCGTCTTGTGCTCGACGACGATCAGCACGCCGACCTTGCGCTTGGAGAGGTCCTCCATACAGCGGATGATCTCCTCGATCATGCGGTCGACCTCGTCCGCGTCCGTCTGGTGGTGCATCTTGTCCACAAGGCCGGTGCGGCGGCCGATCTTCTCCAGCGCGCGCCTAAGCTCCGGCTGGAAGAGCACGACCAGCACCACCGCGCCCGCGTCCATGATGTAGCGCAGGAGCCAGTTGAACGCCTGCAGGCGGAACACGCCCGAGAGGAAGTAGGCGACAATGATGATCCCCACGCCCTTTAGGACCTGGTTGGCCCGCGTCTCCCGCGTGAGCTGGAGAAGGTTGTAGATCATAAAGGCCACGATCAGGATGTCAATAATATCGTTGATCGTAAGCCTCTCCATCGTGTTGGCCCAAAGGACCTGAATTTCCGTCAGCAATCGGTCCATACTCGCACACCACCCCGCATCTCTTCTCAAATCCAGCGGCGCTTCAAAAAAGCACGGCTTTTCTCCCCTTCTTCTCTATTATAAACCAAAGACGGAGAAGAAGCAAAGGCTTTGTTCCCTCCGCCCGGCGCCGTTTTTTGCGCGCCTCGGGGAAGGGGGGCCGCTCTTTGTCCTTTGCGCGCCGCAAAGTCCGTAAGATAAACGCGCGGGCCAGAATTCGTGTTGCATCTTTCGCCCCAATGCGCTACACTAATAGGCGCAAATACCAAACAGGGGGTGCAACCCGCATGAACAAAGAAAAAGTCCTCCTCGATACCGATATCGGCTCCGACATCGACGACAGCGCCGCGCTCGCCTACCTGCTCGCGCAGGAGAAGTGCGACCTGCTCGGCGTGACCACCGTCTCGGGCGAGCCCGTGCGCCGGGCCCAGATGGTCAGCGCCCTGCTGCGCGCCGCCGGCCGCAGCGACATCCCCGTCTATCCCGGCGCGGCGCTGCCCATGCTCACGGACCTCAAGCAGGCCTACGCGCCCCAGGCGGACCGCCTGGTGAACTGGCCGCACGACACGGAGTTTCCCATGGGCGAATACCTCGACTTCCTGCGCACGACCATCCGCAAGAACCCGGGCGAGGTCACGCTGCTGGCCATCGGCCCCATGACCAACGTCGGCCTGCTCTTTGCCATGGACCCGGAAATCCCCTCCCTGCTCAAGCGCCTGGTGCTCATGAACGGCTCCTTTGAGCACAAGCTCGCCGTGGGCTACAACGAGTGGAACTCCCTGAACGACCCCTACGCCACGGCCATCGTCTACCGCGGCAAGGCGCCGGTCCACCGCTCGGTCGGCCTGGACGTCACCATGCAGGTGCAGATGCGCATGCCCGAGGTGCAGGCGCACTTCACCCACCCGCTGCTCAAGATCGTCGAGGACTTCTCCTCCGTCTGGTTCCAGCACGCGGACATCATGACCTTCCACGACCCGCTGGCCGCGGTCTCCATCTTCGAGCCGGACGTCTGCGGCTTTGCGCGCGGCAAGGTCGAGATTGAACTGGCGTCCAGGCAGCTCATGGGCGTGACGCACTTCACCCGCGACCCCGCCGGCCCGCACGAAATCGCCGACACGGTCGACCCCGCGCGCTTCTTCGACCGCTTCTTCGGCGCGTTCGCCAAGGCATGATCGTCCTGGACCGCTTTTCCGGCGAGGAGGCCGTGCTCGTCGGGGACGAGGGGCCCTTCCGCGTGCCGCGGTCGGCCCTGCCGCCCAATGCGCGGGAGGGCGACGTGCTCGTGCCCGCGGACGGGCGCTACCTGCCGGACCCGGCAAAGACCGCCCAGCGCCGCGCCGCGATGCGCGCGCGCCTGCGCCGCCTGACCGGCCAAACGCACCGCAGCCCATAGCGCAACACGCCCCCGCTCCGCGTTCTCTTGCGGAGCGGGGGCGGTTTAGGCGGCGTGTACGCCTCCGGTCGAGCGCTTGGGCCCCCCTTGCCCCGAACCGCCAATGGCGGTTCGGGGCAAG
>CAJFMX010000056.1:0-6412 GCA_904393115.1 uncultured Clostridia bacterium | reverse complement strand
AGGGGGGGAGAGGCGGGCGAAAGGCCCGCTTTCCGGGATTCGGTGCGCCGCATGTTTCTCGAAACCATGCAGCTTGCATGGTTTCGAAGCGTGTCGGCACGCGAAACCGCCCCCGCTCCGCTTTCTTCTGCGGAGCGGGGGCGGTTTTTTGCTTCACCGCCTGTCCCTTGCCAGGATCGCCCAGATCTCGACGTCGACGTATTCGCCCTTGTTGTAGAGCTTCTGCCGCAGCAGCCCCTCCCGGCGCATGCCGCACTTCTCCATCACCCGGCCCGAGGCGCGGTTGCGCACGTCGAACATCGCCTCCACGCGGTTGAGGTGCAGGCGGACGAAGGCGAACTCCAGCATCGCGCGCAGGGCCTCGGTCATCAGGCCCCGGCCCCAGTATTCCTGGGCCAGGGAATAGCCGATCTCCGCGCAGTTGTGCTCGTCGTCGATCCAGACAAAGCCGATGGTCCCGACCACGCGGCCCGTCTCCCGCAGCTCGATGGCCAGGCTCGCCGGCTCCCCCATGCGGTAGGCGCGCAGCGCGCCGCGCACCATGGAGCGCGAATCCGCGATGGAGCGATGCGCGTCCCAGAGCACGAACCGGCTGACCTCCGGATTTTGGCTGAAGGCGAAGATGTCCTCCGCGTCGCCGATGCCGAGTTTCCGGATGCGCAGCCGGGGCGTCTCCATCGGCGCAAAGACGTCGTAAAACCCGTTGTGCAGCATGGGACCCACCGCCCTTTTTATATGGGATTCCCATATTGTACCACGATCGGGCCCTGCTTTGCAACCTCGACGCGCTCCAGGGGCAAAAGCGCGCCGTAGCGCAGCACCGCCCGGTCCCCGCAGCGCACCGTCACCCCGAGGGCGGCGGTCTTGCCGTCGTTGCAGACAAAGCGCACGCCGCCCGCCTCGTCCACCCGCAGGCTTGCCGCGGAGAAGGGCTGCGCGGCGCCGTCCTTGCCGCGCAGGGGATAGTAGGCGTGGGCCTGCGCGATGAGCGCGCCGCCCCGCCAGGCCTGCGCCCGCAGCAGCAGCCCGCCCCGGCAGTCCCAGGGCAGGCGTGCGCGCAGCGCGCCCAGCCGGTTCACCGCCTCCGACGCGCCGGTCGCAAAGCTCCGCTGCGCAACGGGCGTGCCATCCAGCAGGAAGAGCTCGGCGCGCACCACCGCCGCGCCCTCCTCCCCCGGCTGAAGCAGCAGCAGAATCTCCGCCGCAAACGCCTGCCCCGGCAGCAGCGGGCCGCGCCCGCCCGCGACGTGGATGCACGCGCCGCCCAGCGCCCCGCGCAGCGCGCAGAGCGCCTGCCGCGGCGCGCCCGCCGGGGAAAAGAGGCCGTCCTGCGCGTCGCTCTGCCGGCAGAGGGCCTGCACGCGGACCGCCGCGCCCGCCGCGCGCTGCATCCCCGCCGCGCGCAGGAGCTTTTCCGCCTGCGCGAACTCCTCGCGCGGGCCCTCGCGCAGCAGCGGCGCGCAGAGGCAGTCCCCCGCGTGCGCGCCCTCGCCTCCGTCGTCCGCGCGCAGGAGCGTGCAGCGGCGGACGGCCGCGCGCTGGGGCACGGCGATCAGGCCCGCCTGCGCGCAGGCGCGGCGCAGCGCCTCGTCCGGGTAGACGTGCAGCGCCGCCGCGTCAAAGCCCGCCCGGCGCGCCGCCTGGAGCATCGCCTCGTCCGGCCGGGCGAAGAAGTGCGCGAAGGCGTGCGCCTCCCCCTCCGGGCCGCAGAAGCCCTCGGCCTCGTCGCAGCCCTCGCCGGCCAGGTCCGCGCGCACGCGCAGCACGGCAAACGCATGCCCCTTGCGGTCGACGGGCCGCTCGACCACCTGGCTGCCGACCTGCACGGGCACCTCCACATTCTCCGAAAAGAGCAGCTCCTCCCCGGCCAGAAGCCGCAGGCAGAGCCGCACGCGCCCCGCCCCGTACGCGAAGAGGCGCACGCGCGCCAGGTTCCCCCGCACCTCGACCCCCTCGATGCGCAGGCGGTAGACGCTGCGCACCCGGGCGGAGAGCAGCTTGCTCTCCACCGGCAGCTCGCGCCCGCGCTCCCCGGGGTAGAGGCGCGGCAGGTGCGGGGCAAAGCGCAGCGCGACGCGGCAGGGCCCGCCGCGCAGGTCCTCGGAGAGGTCGACCTCCATGTGCGGCCGCAGCCGCCCGCGCGCCTTGCCCCCGATGAACAGCTCGCCCGCGCCGAGGACCCCGTCCAGCGTCAGGAGCACGCGCTCGGCGTGGCTGCGGGGCGGCTCGGCGGGCCGGGCGACCTCGCGCGAGAGCTCCCAGGCGCGCAGAAACAGCCCCTCCCGCCCGCAGGCGTCGCACAGGTCCGCCAGCAGGAAGGGGAGCGCGACCTCGCGCCGCACGTCGCACACCCCTGCGCCCGGCACGCGCCCCTGCGCGAGCCAGCCGGCCGTGAGTTCCTCGGTCCGCATCGCACTCCCCCTCCTTCGTTCCGCGCTCGCGCGCGCTCTACGCCTCCCGCTCCCGCCGCAGGATTTCCCGGGCCATGAGCAGGGCGGCGATGGTCTTGGCGTCCTCGATCTCCCCGCGGACGATGCGGTCCGTCAGCTCCTCCAGGGGGACCCACTCCACGTTGAGGAACTCGTCCTCGTCCAGGTGCCGCTCGCCCTGGGTGAGGCCGCGGGCCATGTAGAGGTGGATCGTCTCATTGCAAAAGCCCGGCGTGGTGCGCAGGGCGACGAGCTTTGTGACCGACTCCGCGGTAAGGCCCGTCTCCTCGGAGAGCTCGCGCCGGGCGCAGAGCTCCGGGTCCTCGCCGGGGTGGTCGAGCTTGCCGGCGGGGATCTCCAGCGTCACGCGGCCGATCGGCGCGCGGAACTGGCGCACCATGGGCACGCGCCCCTGCTCGTCCACGGGCACGACCGCGGCCGCGCCCTTGTGCAGGGCGACCTCGCGCAGGCCCAGGCTTCCATCCGGCAGGCGGACCTGCCAATGCTCCACGTCGATGACCACGCCGTCAAACTTCCGCTCCTTGGAGACGATTTCCTCCTTGAGATTGTCCATGTCGCTTCCTCCTTGATTTGGGATTTTACCCTCCCATTGTACTCCGCGCAAGGGCATCCGACAAGGTCTGTGTCCTTCCGACACGGTTTTTGCGGCTTTTTTCCTTTGACAAGCGCGCGCGAACGCGGCATAATGAATGGGAAAACGATGGAAACACGGCAGGAGGGATTGCCTTGAAGAGAATCGTACTCACCGGCGGCGGGACGGCGGGGCACGTGACCCCCAACCTCGCGCTGATCCCGCACCTTGCGGCGGCGGGCTGGGACATCGTCTACATCGGCTCGGTCGGCGGCATGGAGCGCGGGCTGGTCGAACCCACGGGCGTGCCGTTCTACGAGGTTGCGACCGGAAAGCTCCGCCGGTATCGGGACCTCAAAAACCTTTCGGACCCGTTCCGCGTGCTCAAGGGCACGGCCCAGGCCGCGGCGCTGATGGGCAAGCTCCGCCCAAACGTGGTCTTTTCCAAGGGCGGCTTTGTCTCGGTGCCGGTGGTCTATGGCGCGGCGCTGCACGGCGTGCCGGTGGTGCTGCACGAGTCGGACCTGACGCCGGGCCTTGCCAACAAGCTCTGCGCGCCCTTTGCCAAGGCCGTCTGCACCACCTTTCCGGAGACGGCCAAGGCCGTGCGCCACGGCGTCTACACGGGCACGCCGCTGCGCGACGAGCTCTTTGCCGGCCAGCGCAAGAGCGGCCTTGCGGCCTTCTCCCTCAGCGGGGAAAAGCCCGTGCTCATGGTCACGGGCGGCAGCTCCGGCGCGCAGGCCATCAACGCGGCGGTGCGCGCCGCGCTCCCCAAGCTCCTGCCGGACTTTGACGTGCTCCACCTGTGCGGCAAGGGCAACCTGGACCCGGACCTGGACCGCTACGCCGGCTACCGCCAGATCGAATACCTCACCGACAGGATGCGCGACGCCTTCGCCTGCGCGGACGTGCTCGTCTCTCGCGCGGGCAGCAACACGCTCTGCGAGATCCTGGCCCTGAAAAAGCCGAGCCTGCTCATCCCCTACCCCAAGGGCGCGAGCCGCGGCGACCAGGTGGAAAACGCCGCCTCCTTTGCGGCGCGGGGCCTGGCGCAGGTGCTGGACCAGGCCCGTCTCACGCCCGAGAGCCTGCTTGCCGCCGTGCGCGCGCTCTACGCCAGCAAGGACGAGTTGCGCGCCCGCATGGACGAAGAGCCCGCGGCCAACGGCACAAAAAAGGTGCTGGAGATCCTCGAGCAGACTGCGAAGCGCGGATAGGGCGCCGGCGCTTTTCCGATTTACAAAATTCGCCCTCTGCGTTATACTTTAATTATGAGCGATTTTTTCAAAGGAGGCAAGGCGAGGATGGCACTGCTGCACGTTGACTTTTTTTCGGACGTCCTGGGCATGTGCGCCGAGATGGACGTCATTCTCCCCGAGCGCACCCGCGGCCAGATCGGCATGGAGGGCAAGCGCGGCGAGGGGAAGTACCCGGTGCTCTACCTGCTGCACGGCATGAGCGACGACCACACCATCTGGCAGAGGCGCACGTCTATTGAGCGCTACGCCGCGGACTACGGCATCGCGGTGGTGATGCCGAGCACGCAGCTGGGCTGGTATACGGACATGCACATCGGCTTCCCGTGGTTCACCTACATCACCCAGGAGCTGCCGGCGATCTGCCGCTCCTTCTTCCCCAATATGTCGGAAAAGCGGGAGGACACGTTTGTCGCGGGGCTGTCCATGGGCGGCTACGGCGCGCTCAAGTGCGCGCTGCGCGCGCCGGAGACCTACTGCGCGGCGGCCTCGCTCTCCGGCGCGGTGGACGTCAGCGCCCTGACGCTGGAAAAGCCCGCGGGCGAGCGCGGCTATTGGGAGGACGTCTTCGGCCCGGCGCAGGCCATCGCGGGGAGCGAAAACGACCTCTTCGCGGTTTCGGAGCGCCTGGCCGCGTCCGGAAAGGCGCTGCCCAAGCTCTACATGTGGTGCGGCACGGAGGATGGGCTCTACGGCCAGAACGTGCGCCTGCGCGACCACCTGCGCGCCAGGGGCTATGACCTCACCTACGAGGAGAGCCCGGGCGACCACCAGTGGAAGTACTGGGACGAAAAGATCCAGACGGTGCTTTCCTGGCTGCCGATTTCCAAACCGGCGAAGAACTAAAAGGGGGGTAGAGAGCATGGCACTGCTTCACGTAAACTTCTTTTCCGAGGCGCTGGGCATGTGCGTCGCCTGCGATGTAATCCTTCCCCAGCGCGCGACCAAGCAGATCGGCATGGCCGCGGCCGCGCGGGGCGACAAGCACCCGACCCTCTGGCTCCTGCACGGGGCGAGCGACAACCACACCATCTGGCAGCGGCGCACCTCCATCGAGCGCTATGCCGCGCCGCTGGGCCTTGCGGTGGTGATGCCCAACGCGCACCTTTCCTCCTATGCGGACATGGCGCACGGCGGCAAGTACTACACCTACATTTCCCAGGAGCTGCCCGAGAAGATGCGCGCGATGTTCCCCCTGTCCGACAAGCGGGAGGACAACTTCATCGCCGGACTGTCCATGGGCGGCGCGGGCTGCATGAAGATCGGCCTCAACAACCCGCAGAACTACGCGGCCATCGGCTGCCTTTCCGCGGGCGCGGTCAACCGCGGCGGCATCGCCATGACGTCCGAGCGCCGCGCGCGCATGATCATGACCTACGGCACGGAGGACGTCTCCACCCGCAAGGGCACGCCGGAGGACGTGTTCGGCGCGGCGCAGCGCATCCTCGACGAGAACCTGCCCCGCCCGCGCATCTTCCACTCCGTGGGCACGGAGGACTTCGTCCTCCCCTCCGCGCGGGAGACGCGAGACTTCTTCCAGGGCCTTGCGGGCAACCCCTTCGACTACACCTACGAGGAGCACCCCGGCGCGCACACCTGGGAGTACTGGGACGAGCACATCCAGGACTTCCTGCGCTTCATCGGCCTTGCGCCTGTGGAGGGCATCCGCAACTGACCGCGCCCGCCCCGCGCGCAACGACGCAGAAGGGATTGCCGTCCGGGTCCTGCAGGACCACGTAGTCCGCGCCCTCCGGGCAGCGCCACCTCCTGCTCCATCCGGTCGGCAAACAGGTCGATGTGGTGCCGGCGGGCGTGCGGGGAGGCGACCTGGCTCAGGGAGAGCTGCACCCCCTCGCCCTCGATGGGGATGAGGACCGCCCAGTCCTCGCCGGCGGGCTCGCGGAGCTTGTAGTGCAGCGCTTCGCTCCAAAAGCGGACGGCGCGCGGGATGTCCCGCACGCCCCAGACCACGGCACCCATTTTCAGCATTTTCTTTTCCTCCGTTCGAAAAAGGAGAGGCGCTGTGCGCGCCTTGCACTTGTCAAGCAAAAGTAGACACAGGAAAAGCAAATTTAAGGGAAGCCCTGTTCGGTCCTGTACTGAAGAGGGCTTTTGTAACCCAAGGCGGCGGC
>CAJFMX010000055.1 GCA_904393115.1 uncultured Clostridia bacterium | reverse complement strand
TTTTGGGACCGGCCTTAAAGCTCGGTGCAGCCGCCGCGCGAGGCGGGGTTCCGCCGGATTCTGCAGCCCCGGGACGGCGGGTACCTGCCCCGGGACTGCATCGGCGTCTCGACGCTGCAGGAGGCGGCGGAGGCCGCCTTTGCGGACGGCTGAGATGAAAAAACCCCCCAGCCGCGACGGGGAAAGTCCCTGCCGGGGTTGGGGGATGCTTTTTGGGACCGGCTCAGAGCTCGGTGCGGCCGCGCAGCGCGCGGGAGAGCGTCACCTCGTCCGTGTATTCCAGGTCGCTGCCGATGGGCACGCCGTGCGCGATCCGCGTGACCTTGATGTCCGAAAAGGGCTTGAGCAGCCGCGCGATGTAGGCGGCCGTGGCCTCGCCCTCGATGTCGGGATTCGTGGCCAGGATCACCTCGCGCACGCCGGAGAGGCGGCCGAGCAGCTCCCGGATGCGGATGTCGTCCGGGCCGATGCCCTCCATGGGCGAGATCGTGCCGTGCAGGACGTGGTATTTGCCGTTGTAGTCGCGCATGCGCTCGATGGCGGCCACGTCCCGCGGGTCGCGGACCACGCAGATCGTGGAGCCGTCGCGCCGCTCGTCCGCGCAGATGGAGCAGACGTCCTGGTCCGTGTAGTTGCCGCAGACGCGGCACTCGTGCACGGTCCTGCGCGCGGTCAGGATGGCGTCCGCCAAGGCCTCCACCTGTTCGGGCGGCTGGGAGAGGAGGTAGTACGCCATGCGCTGCGCGCTCTTGCGCCCGATGCCCGGCAGCTTTGCCAGCTGGGCGCAGAGGCGGGAGAAGGAGTCGATGTTGCTCATCGCTGCGTCAGAAGGGCAGGTTCAGGCCGCCCGTGAGCTTCCCCATCTCCTGAGAGGAAGTCTCCTCCACCTGGCGGAGCACCTCGTTGACCGCCGCCATGACCATGTCCTGCAGCATCTCGACGTCCTCAGGGTCGACCGCCTCGGGCTGGATCGTGAGGGCGAGGATCTCCTTCTTGCCGTTGGCCTTGACCGTGACCATGCCGCCGCCGGCGGAGGCCTCGTACTCCCGCGCCTCCAGCTCCTCCTGGACCTTGGCGAGCTTTTCCTGCATCTTCTGGGCCTGCTTGAGCATCTGCTGCATGTTTCCGCCGGGCATTCCCGGGAATCCGCCTCTTGCCATGATTGTAAGTACCTCCTAAACTGCATTTCGTACCCAGGTATTATACCTGTTTCCCGCGGTTTCGTAAAGGGAAAAAATCCTGCGCCCTAGTCCACGATGTCCACGTTTTCCCGGCCAAAGGCCGCAAAGAGCGCGCCCTCGTCCACGGGGCTCTTCGGCTCCGTCTGGGGCTGTGCGGCGAGCACAAACCGCGCGCGGACCGGCCGGCCGCAGACCTTGGAAAAGGCCTCGTCGATGAGCGTGTGGTGCTCCTCCTTGATGCAGATGCCGTGGAAGATGTCGTTCTGCGCCTCGAAGGAGACGACCGCCTCGTCCCCCTCCATCCCGAGGAAGCTGCCCATCTTCAGCGCCGTGAACAGCTGCATCCGCGTGGACTTCACGGCCTTGAGCACCTCCTTCCAGATCGCCGCGTCGCCCTCGGGCGCGCTCCGGCGCGCCGCAGGGGCAGCAGCGGGCGCGGCGCGCCGGGCCGCGGGGGCGGCCTGCCCGGCGGGGGCAGATTGCCCAGCGGGGGCAGCCTGCCCAGCGGGGGCAGCCTGCCCGGCCGGGACGGCGTAGGCGCCGCTTGCGAGCTTGCGCTCCAGCGCGTCCAGCCGCTCGGTCAGGGCCTGCACGCTCTCGTCAAAGGCCGGGCGGCAGGCGCGCACCGCGGCCATCTCCAGCTGCATCCGGGGCTGGCTGGCCCAGCGCATCTCCGGCTCCGCGCGCGCGAACAGGTCCATGGCGCGCAGCGCGCGCTCCGCGCCGAAGGCCTCCGCCTCCGCCGCATAGCGGGCGGCGTCCTCGTCGCTGACGTCGAGCAGGTTTGCGCAGCCCGCGCAGGCGATGAGCACGTTGCGCAGGTGGCGCGTCATCTCCCGCGCAAAGACCGCGGGCTCGCGGCCCGCGCGCATGAGCTCGTCGATCGCAGTCAGGGCCCGGCCCACGTCGCCCGCGGCCAGCGCGTCCGCAAAGGCGAAGCGCGCCGCGCCCCCGGCCGTGCCCAGCGCGTCCTGCACGACGGAGGCGGTGATGTGGTTCTGCGAATAGCTCATGCACAGGTCCAGCAGGCTGATCGCGTCGCGCATGCCGCCCTCGGCCGCGCGGGCGATGTCCAGCAGCGCCTCGTCCTCGGCCTGGCAGTCCTTCTCCTTGCAGATGCGGGAGAGCTGGGCCGCGATGTCCTTTGTGCCGATGCGCTTGAAGTCGTAGCGCTGGCAGCGGGACAGGATGGTCGGCGGCAGCTTCTGCGGGTCGGTCGTGGCCAGGATGAAGACCGCGTGCTCCGGCGGCTCCTCCAGGGTCTTGAGCAGCGCGTTGAACGAGGCGGCCGAGGTCGACAGCGAGTGCACCTCGTCGATGATGATCACGCGGTAGCGGCAGGTCTGCGGGGGATAGGCGACCTTGGCGCACAGGTCGCGCACCTGGTCCACGCTGCCGTTGGAGGCCGCGTCGATCTCCAGGATGTCCAGGTTGTTCTCCTGGGAGAGCGCCTGGCAGGTCGGACAGACCCCGCAGGGCTCGCCGTCCTGCGGATTTTCACAGTTGATGGCCCGCGCGAGGATGCGCGCGGTCGTGGTCTTGCCCGTCCCGCGCGTGCCGTTGAACAGATAGGCGTGCGCGATGCGGCCGGACTTGACCTGGTTCTTGAGCGTCTGCACGATCGGCCCCTGGCCCACCACGTCGCAGAAGCGGTGCGGGCGAAAGGCGCGGTACAGCGTCGTGTATTCTTCCGGCATGTGTTGTTCCCTCCGTGGGAGAGCGCCCTTGGGCGCTCGCGTGCATAGCACGCATGTTCAAAAAATGCGGGGGGAGATTCGCCCCCCCCTGAACGCGCGGTGCGCGCCGGCTAGCGCGCCCTCTCCGCCAGGTCGCGCAGGGGGTAGACCTGGCCGCAGCGCAGGCAGGCGTAGGTGTAGTAGTAATACTTGACCTTCTCGGTGTTGATAAAGTACATCTCCTCCTGCCGGAAGGTCCCCGGCAGCGCGCCGCGGGTGGAGAAGAACTGCTTCTGCCGCTGCAGCTTGCCGCCGCAGGACGGGCAGATTTTTTTGCCGAAGAGAAAATAGCGGAACTCCCCCGGCGTAAAGCTGTAGGCGAAGGCCGTGTGCGGCCGGGCCTCCCAGGACGGCTTTGTTTTCTTCATGCGGGTCCCCTCCGTTTCCCTTTTAGTATACCACGCGGCGCCCGCTCTTGTAAAACCCCCGGATCGCGGGTATACTAGAGAAAAAAGGAAAGGGGGCGCGCGTGTGGAGCTGACGTGGGAAAACCTGGAAAACGCCGTGCGCGCCTGCCGCGGCTGCGGCCTTTGCGAGCGCAGGCTGCACACGGTCCTGGGCGAGGGGAATCCGCACACCCCCGTGCTCTTTGTCGGCGAGGGCCCCGGCCGCCAGGAGGACGAGCAGGGCCGCCCCTTCGTGGGCCCGGCCGGCCAGCTGCTGGACAGGATGCTCGCGGCCATAAGCCTTACGCGCGAGATGGTCTACATCGCAAACATCGTCAAGTGCCGCCCGCCCGGCAACCGCGAGCCCACAGCGGCGGAGGCCGCCGCGTGCCTGCCCTACCTGCGCGCGCAGTTCGTCCTCATCCGGCCCAAGATCCTGGTGTGCCTGGGGCGCACGGCCGCCATGCACATCCTCCGGCCGGACATCCGCATCACGCGCGAGCGGGGGATCTGGGTCGAAAAGAAGGGCACACTCATCCTGCCCACCTACCACCCCTCGGCCCTGCTGCGCGACGAGACCGGGCAGAAGAAGCGCGAGGCCTGGCAGGACCTGAAGTCCCTGCGCGAAAAGATGCGGGAGATGGACCTCTACCCCAAGGAGGAGAAGACGTGGACGCAATGACAAGGCTGCGCCGCCTCAACGAGGACTGCGCCGCCTATTTCGACGACCTCTATGCGCCGGACAAGAAAGTCTATGTGTTCGGCGACGGCGACCCGGCCGCGCGCGTGGCCCTTGTGGGCGAGGCGCCCGGCGAGCAGGAGACGCTGCTGGGCAAGCCCTTTGTCGGCCGCGCCGGGCGGAACCTGGACGCCTTCCTCGCGGGCACGGGCCTGCGCCGCGCGGACCTGTACATCACAAACGCCGTGAAGTTCCGCCCCGTGCGCACCGCCCCGAACGGCAGAACCGGCAACCGCCCGCCCACCCGCGAGGAGGCGGCCCTGTTCCTGCCCTGGCTCAAGAAGGAGCTGGCGCTCGTCTCGCCCGCGCTCATCGTGACGCTGGGCAACGTGCCCCTGCGCGCGCTGACCGGCAGGAGCCTGCCCATCGGCCGGGTCCACGGCCAGGCGCTGGAGGGCGAGGACGGGCAGCCGCTCTTTGCGCTCTACCACCCGGCCTCCGTGCTCTACAACCCCGCCCTGCGCGCGACCTACGCGCAGGACCTGGCGCAGCTGCGGCAGAAGCTGCAGTTGATGCGCCTGATTTGACACTTCGGCGCCCGCGCGCAGGATTTGGAGCGCCAAGGCGTGACAGGAGCCGGACTCTCTGCTATACTTAGGCCAAGGTCAAAAAAGGAGGGGATGGCATGGAACTGCTGGAAATCATTTCTCTCAACTGGCCGGCTGCGCTGTGCCTGATCGCGGGCTTCGTGCTGGTGACGGTGGAGATGTTCACCCCGGGCTTTGGCGTGCCGGGCATTTCGGGCCTGGCGCTGCTGCTGATCGGGGTCATCGTCGCGGCGGACAGTTTGCTGGAGGGCATCCTGCTGACCATCATCATCGTGCTGGTGCTCTGCCTGCTCTTTACCATCGCCGTGCGCTCGGCGTCCAAGGGCGCGCTGGCGCGCACGCCGCTCATACTCAAGACCGCCACCGACCGCGAGGACGGCTTCACCAGCGGCGAGGACCTCAACTACTTCCTCGGGCACGAGGGCATCGTCACCACGATGCTGCGGCCCGTCGGCCGGGCGGACTTTGACGGCGTCAAGCTCGACGTGCTGGCCGAGGGCGAGTTTGTGGACGTGGGCAAGCGCGTCAAGGTCGTGCGCGTGGAGGGCAGAAAGATCGTTGTGCGCCAAATCGGCGCATGACCATAGAAAAGGATAACGAGGAGGAACCCCAATGGAGCAAATCATCATCGCATTTGGCATCCTGGTTGCCATCATCGTCGTGCTGGCCATCTTCTTCTCGTTCTTCCCGCTCGGACTGTGGATTTCGGCCATGGCCTCGGGCGTGAAGATCAAGATCTTCACCCTGGTCGGCATGCGCATCCGGCGCATCACCCCGTCCCGCCTGGTCTACCCGCTCATCAAGGCCACAAAGGCGGGCCTGGACATCTCCATCAACAAGATGGAGGCGCATTACCTGGCCGGCGGCAACGTCGACCGCGTCATCAACGCGCTCATCGCCGCCCAGCGCGCGGACATCGACCTGGTCTTTGAGCGCGCGGCGGCCATCGACCTTGCCGGCCGCGACGTGCTCCAGGCCGTGCAGATGAGCGTCAACCCCAAGGTCATCGAGACCCCGGTCGTCGCGGCCATCGCCAAGGACGGCATCGAGCTGCGCGCCAAGGCCCGCGTCACCGTCCGCGCCAACATCGACCGCCTGGTCGGCGGCGCGGGGGAGGAGACCGTCATCGCCCGCGTCGGCGAGGGCATCGTCACCACCGTCGGCTCCGCCGAGAGCCACAAGCAGGTGCTCGAAAACCCGGACATGATCTCCCGCACGGTCCTGGCCAAGGGCCTGGACGCCGGCACCGCCTTTGAGATCCTCTCCATCGACATCGCGGACGTGGACGTCGGCCGCAACATCGGCGCCCAGCTGCAGACCGACCAGGCCGAGGCCGACAAGCGCATCGCCCAGGCCAAGGCCGAGGAGCGCCGCGCCATGGCCGTCGCCCACGAGCAGGAAATGGTCGCCGCCGTCCAGGAGATGCGCGCCAAGGTCGTCGAGGCCGAGGCCGAAGTGCCGCGCGCCATGGCCGAAGCCCTGCGCGAAGGCAAGCTCGGCGTGCTCGACTACTACAACATGCAGAACGTCATCGCCGACACCCAGATGCGCGATTCCATCGCCCGCAGCGGCTCGCCTGCCGGAAACGGCAAGCCTGAGCAGCCCAAGAAGTAAGAGGCGCGGGGAGGCGGAAGGCCGCCTCCCCCTTTTCGCCGCCGAATGGAAGGAGGAATGACCATTGGGCGACATGCTGGAGAGCCTCTTTGCCGTCATCGTCGTCGTCATCGCCGTCGTCAGCGCGGTCAATAAGGCAAACAAGAAGAACAAAAGCGCCGCTTCCGGCAAGGCGCACCCCCCACAGGCGCAGACCCCACAGGCGCAGACCCCGCAGGGGCAAACCCCGCAGGGGCAGCAGGCGCCGGCCGCCCAGCCCATGGACCGCCCCCTGCAGGCGCCGCCCGTGCCCCAGCCTGCCATGACCCAGCCCGCGGCCGCGAGCGTGCGCCAGGGCCGGCCCGTCATGCCCAGCAAGAAGCCCCCGCGCCGCACGCCCGCGCCGCAGAGGGGCGGCGCAGCCCCCGGGGCCGCCGGCAGCATCGCCTACGTCTCCCCGGAGGGAAAGGAGGTCCATGCGCCCGGCTTCCACGGCGAGAAGCCGCCGCTGCTGGCCATGCTGGACCTGGAGGAGCTGGACCAGATCCGCGAGGCGGAGCGCGCGCGCATGGCGCGGGCCGCCGCCGCGGCCGAAAGCGCCATGCCCCTGGAGGCCGCCCGGTCCGCCTCCGCGCCGCGCTATACCGCCCGGCAGCTGCGCGAGGCCTTAGTGATGAAGGAGATCCTCGACGCGCCTGTCTCGCGCCGCCACGGAGGGAGGATGCCCTATGGCCGATGGTAAGACGCTGCGCGTGCTCCTGTGCGACGACGAGCCCGGCATGCGCCTGATCCTGCGCAAGCTCGTCGAGCGCGCGGAGGGGTTCGAGATCGTGGGCGAGGCGGAGGACGGCGAGGAGGGCCTGCGCCTCTTCGAGGAGAAGCGGCCGGACGTCGTCTTCCTGGACGTGGATATGCCCCGGCTCAACGGCGTGGAGACCGCAAAGCGCATCCAGGACATGGACCCGCGCGCCGCGCTCATCTTCGCCACCGCCTACGAGGGCTACCGCGACGAGGCCTTCGAGGTCTACGCCTTTGACTACCTGGTCAAGCCCTTTAAGAACGAGCGGGTGCTCGCGACGCTGGAGCGCATCCGCGGCCTGCTCGCCGGCAGCGACCGCGCCGAGCCCCCGCGCGACCTCAAGCCCCGCCCCGCCGCGCGCAAGCGGCGCGACCGCCTGCTGCTGCGCAGCCGGGACGGCGTCGTCTTCCTCGACATGGACGACATCCTGCTGGTGCAGCGGGAAAACCGGCAGACCGTGCTCTACACGGCCGACGGGTCCTATACCACCTCCGACACGCTCTCCGAGGTGGAGGAGCGGCTCGACCCGGACCTGTTCTTCCGCTGCCACAAGTCCTACATCATCAACCTGACCTGCATCGACTCCATCACCCCCTACGGCCGCTGGACCTACGTCGTCAAGCTCCGCGGCACGCAGCGCGACGCGCTCATCACGCACGACAAGTACGAGGAACTGGAGAAGATGTACACCTGAATTGCGCGGGTGGGCGGGGCAAAGCCCCACCCACCCGCCCTTCGT
>CAJFMX010000054.1 GCA_904393115.1 uncultured Clostridia bacterium | reverse complement strand
GCGCGCGGGGGCCGGCGTGGGCGCGGGCGTCGCGGCCGGTCCCTGCGCCTGGGCCTCCGCCGCCTGCGCGCGCGCGGCGCTCCAGTTTAGGGGATCGAACGGCACCCAGCCCACGCCGTGGAAGTAGACCTCGGCCCACGCGTGCGCAGAGGTGCCGCGCGCCGCGTAGTACGCGCTCTCCCCGTCCCGCGCAAGGCCATAGCCCGTGACGTAGCGCGAGGGCAGGCCGCAGCAGCGCGCCAGCACCGCCATGGCCGAGGCGTAATAGGTGCAGTAGCCCTCCCGCGTCTCGAGGAAGTGCGCGACAAAGTCCACGCCCTCGGGCGGGTCGCCCGGCGTCTCGGTATAGGTGCAGTTCTCCCGCAGCCACGCTTCGATGCGGCACATGGCCTCGTAGTCGTTCGCGCTGCCCTGCGCGATCTCGCGCGCGAGGGCTCGCACGGACTCCGGCAGGCTCTCGGGCAGGTGGGTATAGCGCGCGCGGATCTCCGCCTCGTAGGGGTCCTCCAGGCCCTCCGTCAGGGCGAGGAGCCGGGCCATGTTCTCGTCAAAGCCCGGCGCGGACCGGCAAAACTGCACGCTGGTCACCACATAGGAGAAGCCGCGCGGCACCCAGGCCCCGGCAAAGAGCTCGCCCGCAAGGTTGAAGTAGACGATCGCCTCCGCGCCGCGCCCCAGGCGCAGCGACGTGGGCCGGCCGGCGAAAAACAGGCTGTAGTCCGGGCGGAGCACCGTGACCTCCATCTCGGCCTGGCGCGTCATCGCCTCGTAGAGCGCCCGCGCCTCCCGGCCGCCGAGGGGCAGCGCGTCCAGGTACACGGCCGCGCGCCGCCCGCGCCAGAGCAGGCTGTCGAACCGGAACCGGCCGTTGCGCCAGCCCTGGTACCACTGGCTGCCGTTGTAGGTGTCCTCGATCGCGCCGGTCAGCAGCGGAAAGGGATCCTCCGACCGGACGCGCAGCACGGGCTCGTCCGTCAGGTGCAGGTCCCCGCCCAGGCGGGTTCCCAGGGGGTTGAGCTCCGCCCGCCCCCGCGCGGACCCGCCCGCCGCGCCGCCGATGTAGTAATTGTAGAAGTCCTCCACGTCGGAGAAGACCGCGCGGACCGGCTCCGACCGCCAGGCGCCGTCCTCGCGCGGCACGAAGAAGAACGCGCCCGCCAGGCACGCCGCGGCCAGCGGCAGGGCCAGGGCCTGGCCGTAGCGCCGGGGTAGGCCGTCCTGCCCGAGGCTCGCCATGGCCCGGGGCAGGCAGAGCATCGCCCCGCCCAGCGCGCAGAGCAGCACGCCCTCGGCCGCGGGCAGGCCCGCAAGGTAGGCCGCAAGGCCCAGCGCCAGCGCGTAGAGCGCGGGAAGGGCCACGGGCAGCCAGCGCCGCGCCAGGGCGTAGAAGGCCAGCGTCACCGGCAGCGTGCACAGCCCGAGCACGGGCAGGCGCAAAGGCTCCAGGTCCCCGCCCGCGGGCAGGCCCGCCGCAATCCACGCCCAGGCGCGCACCAGGGCCGCGCGCACGGGCTCCCAGCCCGCCTGCAGCGTCCACAGGCCGAAGGCCGCGCCCGCGCCGAGCGCCAGAGCCGGCAGCACCCACCACCGCCGCCCCGCAGCCAAGCACAGGAGCGCCTGCCCCGCGGCAAGGGCCAGGCACACGCCCAGGCTCTGCCCCTGCCCCGCGAGGAACAGCGCCAGGCAGATGCCCCCGGCCGAGAGCAGCGCGGCCGTCAGCGCGTCCAGCAGGCAGGTCGGGTCCGCCCGCCCTCTCCACTGCCTCATTGCGCTCCCCCTCCCATCGCGGCGGCCAGGTCCGGCGCGGTGCGCACGGCGTAGCAGGGCAGGGTGAAGCCCTCCGGCGCGCGGTCGCCCAGGTACACGAGCGCGCAGCTCCCCGGGGCCAGGGCCTGCATCGCGGGCTGTATCTCCGCGCCCGCAAGGCCGGACACCACGTACAGCAGGCCGGAGGCGCCCGCCCGCGCCAGGGCCGTGAGCGCGCCCTCGGGCGAGTCCTTCGCGTCAAAGCGCAGCCGCGCGAGGAAGAGGCGCACGGCCTCCTCCTCGCGCTCGGTCCAGGCCAGCACCTCGTCCCTTCCGTCCGTCAGGCGCACGGGATGGCCTGCGCGCAGCGCCTGGTCCGCCAGCGCCAGCGCGCAGGAGGCCGCCGCGTCCGCATAGCGCAGCGCGTCCTCGCCCTCGGCCCCGGGCAGGGGCCGCGCGTCCACGGCGATGCAGCACGTCCGCTCCTCCGGCACGTCGTATTGCCGGACGAGCGGCTCGCCCCGCCGGGCGCTGAGCTTCCAGTGCACGCTGCGCAGCGGGTCGCCCGGCGCGTAGGGGCGCACCATGGCGAAGCTGTCCCCCGCGTCCGAAACGCCCCCGCGCGCAAACGCCGCCGCGTCAAAGGAGGCCTGCCGCGGCGGCGGCAGGGGCGTCAGCTCCGGGAGCACCGTCAGCTCCGCCATGCGGTAGTACGGCAGGTTCCGCAGGTCGAACCGCAGCGGCAGCAGCCCAAAGCAGTCGCAGACGCTCAGGCGCGTCATCCCCACCTGGTAGACGCCGCAGTAGGGCAGGCGCAGCGCCAGGTCGAACTGCTTATCCCGGCGGGGGGCCAGGTCCAGCGCCAGCGCGATCCGCTGCGCGGGGTCCGCGCAGGCGACCTCCACGCGCATGCGGGTGAAGGGATACGGCTTGTCGTTGTAGATGCCCACGCGCAGGGACACCGTCTCCCCGCGCACGGCGACCGCCCGCTCCGCCGCCTGCAAATACGAAAAGGAGAAATAGGTCCACAGCGTCATCGCCGCGCAGCAGAGCGTCAGAAACAGCATGGAGAAGAACACGAGGTAATACGCGCGCAGGCCGCTGGCCAATCCCCCCACGAGGGAGAGGCCCAGCACCGCGAACCAGCCCGCGCGCACGGCCCTCACAGCCCGGTGGGCACGCGTAGGCTGCCCACGATGGCGCGCACGACGTCCTCCGCGCTCCTCTGCTGGTAGCCGGCCTGGGCCTTGAGGCGGATGCGGTGCGCGAGCACGGGCACGGCCAGGCGCTGCACGTCGTCCGGCAGCACGTAGTCCCGGCCGTGCAGCAGGGCCCAAGCCATGGAGGCCGTCAGCAGCATGAGCGAGGCGCGCGGCGAGGCCCCAAGGCTCACGTTGCGGTCGCGGCGCGTCTCCTCGGCGATGCGCACGACGTATTGCTTGACCGCCTCCGCGGTTTTGACCTCGCGGCAGCGCCTCTGCATCTCCAGGATCTCTGCGGCGCTGGTCACGGCGGGCAGGTCCTCGGGCCGCGTGCCGCCGCGGGCGAGGTCGAGGATGCGCACCTCCTCGCCCGGCGCCGGATAGCCCATGTGCACGCAGAGCAGGAAGCGGTCCAGCTGCGCCTCCGGCAGCGGATAGGTGCCGGCAAGGCCCAGGGGGTTCTGCGTGGCCAGCACGAGGAAGGGCCTTGGCACCGGGACCGTCTCGCCGTCGACCGTGACCTGCCCCTCCTGCATGACCTCCAGCAGCGCGGACTGCGTCTTGGGCCCGGTGCGGTTGATCTCGTCGGCCAGGATCAGCTGGCGCATGACCGCGCCCTCGACGCGGCGCGTCTCGCCCGTGCGCAAGTCCACCAGCGTAAAGCCCGTCACGTCCGAGGGCGTCAGGTCCGGCGTGAACTGGATGCGCCGGAAGGAGAGCCCCAGCGCCGCGGCCAGCGCCCGCACGAGCGTGGTCTTCCCCACGCCCGGCACGTCCTCGATCAGCACGTGCCCGCCGCACAGCAGCGCCGTCAGGATCAGGTCCACGGCCTCGCCCTTGCCCACCACCGCGCGGGCGACGACCTCCCGAATGCTTTGCAACGTCTTTTCGATCTCCATGTGCCTGCCTCCGTCGGTTTTTCGATTCGATACCTTCATTATACGGTTCCACTCCCCTGCGCACAAGCGAAATTTCTCGCCCGCGCCCCCTCCCCGGCCGGCGCGGATCGTGGTATAATGAGGGACACGGCATTTGCAAACGCGCACAAGAGGAGGGGACCGTCCATGGACCACGCCGCCTTCGACCGGCTGGAGGCCTACATGCACACCCAGATGCAAGACAGCGCCCACGACCGCGAGCACGTGTACCGCGTGCTCTACACCGCCCTGGACATCGCCGCGCACGAGCCCGGCGCCGACGCAGACGTGCTCATCGCCGCGTGCCTGCTGCACGACGTGGGCCGCGCGGAGCAGTTCCGCGATCCCCAGGCCGACCACGCGCAGGTCGGCGCGGAAAAGGCCCTGCGCTTCCTGCTGGACGAGGGCTGGGGCGAGGACTTCGCCCAGCGCGTCGCCGCCTGCATCCGCACGCACCGCTACCGCTCCGACGCGCCGCCCGCGAGCCCGGAGGCCAAGATCCTCTTTGACGCGGACAAGCTCGACGTCACCGGCGCCATGGGGGTCGCGCGCACGCTCCTCTACCAGGCGCTCGTGGGGGAGACGCTCTACACCTGCACGCCCGAGGGAGACGTCTGCGACGGATCGGGCGACGCGCCGCCCTCCTTCTTCCAGGAGTACCGCTTCAAGCTCGAAAAGGTCTACGACCGCTTCTTCACCGCCTACGCCGCCGAGGTCGCCGCCGGGCGCCGGCGCGCGGCGCAGGACTTCTACGCAAGTCTGCTCTCCGAGGCGCGCGCCGCCTACGGCCCCGGCCGCAAGAGTCTGCGCGCCCATCTCACCTGAGGAGGTATGCAATCTTGATGGAAAAATTCCTTCTGGACGCCGCGCGCGTCGCCCCCTCCCCGCGGCAGAAGCGCTGGTTTGACATCGGGTTCTACGCGTTCGTACACTTTGGCGTGAACACCTTCACCGACAGGGAGTGGGGCGACGGAACGGAGGCGGAGTCCCTGTTCAACCCCACGGACCTGGACTGCGACCAGTGGGTCGAGGCGATTCAGGCCGCGGGCATGAAGGGCCTCATCCTCACCGCCAAGCACCACGACGGCTTCTGCCTCTGGCCCTCGAAGTACACGGAGCACAGCGTCAAGAACAGCCCCTTCCAGGGGGACGTCGTCAAGCTCGCCGCCGAGGCCTGCGCCCGCGCGGGGATTCCCTTCGGGTTCTACCTCTCGCCCTGGGACCGGAACTCCCCGCTCTACGGCACGCCGGCCTACAACGACTACTTCTGCAACCAACTCACGGAGCTGCTCACGGGCTATGGCGAGATCTTCTGCGTGTGGTTTGACAACGCCTGCGGCGAGGGGCCGACCGGGAAGAAGCAGGTCTACGACTTCCCGCGCTACTTCGACCTCATCCGCAAGTACCAGCCGAACGCCGTGATCTTCAACGACTACGGCCCGGACGTGCGCTGGTGCGGCAACGAGGCCGGCGCGCCGCGCCAGGCGGAGTGGGCGGTCGTGCCCACGGAGCTCTGCCCCCACGCCCAGGTGCAGACCGGGCCCGGCCCCCTGGCGGAGCGCGGGGACCTTTCCGCTCTCTACAACACGGACCCCTTCATCGGCACGCAGCCGCAGATCTTCTACTCCAAGGGGCTGGCCTTCTGCCCCTGCGAGTTCGACATGTCCATCCGCCCGGGCTGGTTCTGGCACGAAAGCGAGGCGCCGCACAGCCTGGACCGCCTCTTCCACACGTATCTGACCAGCGTCGGGGCGAACGCGGGCTTCAACCTCAACGTACCGCCCAACCGCCAGGGCCGCATCGACGAGCGGGACGTGCAGCGCCTGCGGGAGCTGGGCCAGCGCCTGCGCCAGGCGTTCGGGACGCCGCTGCCGCTGCGCGTCCGCCGCGTGGACGCGGGCGACCGCTGGCAGGGCGAGTGGGAGCTCACCTTCCCGGAGGGCACGCCGCCGGTGCGGACCCTCGAGCTGCGGGAGGACCTCGACCGCGGCCAGCGCATCGAGAGCTTCAAGATCGTCTGCGAGGAGAGCGGCGGCACGAACTTCCCGCTCTACCAGGGCGCAACCGTCGGCAACCGCAGGCTCTGCCGGCTGGAAAACCCCTTCGCCCTGCAAAACCCGCTGACGGACGACTCCACGGGGCGCATGCGCCGGCTGCGCCTGCTGGTGACGGCCTCGCGCGGCGTGCCGGACCTTGCCGCCATCTGCGCCTACGGGGACGACGGGGAGGCGTGATCCATGGAGTACCGCGTTGACGACAGGGCGCTGTCCGCCGCGCAGTTCCTCGCCTTTGTGCAGCAGGTCTGGCCCGGGGACTACGACGCGGCCCGGACGCAGGAGGCCCTGCGCCGCACGCTGAACCTGACCGCCTACGACGGCGGGCAGCTCGTCGGCTGCCTGCGCATCCTCACGGACGGCTACTATTTCGGAACCATCACAGAGCTGCTGGTGCTCCCCGCCTACCAGGGGCGCGGGATCGGCAGCGCGCTCCTCCGCCTGGCCCGGGAGCACACGCCGACCCAGCTCTACTTCGGCGCACAGCCGGGCGCGGAGGCCTTCTACGAGAAAAACGGCTGCCGCCGGGGCTTGCCCGCCTATACCATCGAAAAACCCCGCCTTTAGGAAAGAGAAAGGAGAATTTTGCCATGCTCGAGTACCGCTTTGACACGCAGCTCCTCATCGAGGGCGACGACCTGGACGAGACCGCCATCCACGACTACATCGAAAACAACATCGAGGGCGACTGCCTGCTGGCCGTCGGCGACGACATGCTCGTCAAGATCCACTACCACACCAACACCCCCTGGAAGGTCCTGGAGTACTGCGCGTCGCTTGGGGACATCCACGACATCGTCGTGGAGAACATGGAGCGCCAGTCCTCGGGCCTGCACGGATGAGCGGCCGGGCGATTCGGCCGGAGGAGGTCTTTTCCGGCCGCGCGGAAAACTACGCCGCGGCGCGCTCCGGCTACCCGCGGGAGCTCTTCGCCTGGCTGATGGCCTCCGCGCGCCTTGCGCCCGGCGCGGTCGCGGCGGACGTGGGCGCGGGCACGGGCAAGTTCACGGAGTCCCTGCTCGACTGCGGCCTTGCGGTCCACGCCGTGGACCCCAACGCGCAGATGCTCGAGCAGGCGATGGCCCGGCTCCTCGCGCACCCGGACTTCTACCCGCACTTGGGCAGCGGCGAGGCGACGGGCCTGCCCGACGCCTCCGTGGACCTTGTGACCTGCGCCACGGCCTTCCACTGGCTCGACGCGGACGCCTTCGCCCGGGAGTGCCGGCGCATCCTCCGCCCCGGGGGAAAGGTGCTGCTGACCTGGCTCGTGCGCGACGAATCGACGCCCGTAAACCGCGCGCACATGGACGTGCTGCGCGCCTTCTGCCCGAACTTCACGGGCCTTGCGCACGGATACGACGAGAGCCTGCCGCGCCTTTCCCGCTTCTTTGCCTCGCAGGAGGCGCATGCCTTTGACGCGGACGCGGTCTACGACCGCGCGACCTTTGTGCGGCGCTCGCTCTCCAGCTCCTACGCCCTGCGCCCGGAGGACGCGCGCTATGCGGACTTCGTCGCGGCGCTGGGGGCGCTCTTTGACGCCTGGGCGGAGGACGGCCGCGTCTGCGTGCGCACGCGCGCGGTCTGCTACCTGGGCGCGCCCGCCGAACCGAAAGGAGAAGAGAATGCTTGACCTTTCCGCGTACCTTGCGGACCTGACCGCCCGCCTGCGCGCGCAGTTTGGCCCGCGGCTGCTCTACGTCGGCCTGCAGGGGAGCTACCTGCGCGGCGAGGCCACGCCGGACAGCGACATCGACGTCCTGCTGGTGCTCGAGGACCTCGCCTACGACGATCTCCTCGCGTACCGGCGCCTGCTGCAGGACTGCGGGCAGTACGAAAAGGCCTGCGGCTTCGTCTGCGGCCGGGAGGACCTTGCGCGCTGGAATCCCCTGGAGATCTTCCACCTGCTGCACTCGACAAAGGACCTGGTGGGCGAGCTCTCCGCGCTCGTGCCGCCCTATACCCGGGCGGACGCGGTGCGCTACGTGCAGCTCAGCTGCAACAACCTCTTCCACGAGCTCTGCCACCGGACCGTGCACGGCGGCGAGCCGGTCGCGGCCGAGGCCCTTGCCGGGATGTGCAAGTCCGCGTTCTTCCTCCTGCAGGACCTGCACGCGCTGGAGACGGGCGTCTTCGCGCAGAGCCGCGCCGCGCTCCTTGCCGCGCTCTCCGGCCAGGACCGCGCGGTCCTGGAGTTGGATGCCGCCCTGCGGCGCGGCGAGCCCGTCGACCCCGAGGCGGCCAGCCGCCTGCTCTTCGCCTTCTGCCGCGACGCCCTGCGCCGCGCGCAGGCGCTGCTCCCTTAACGTCCACAAAAAACAAGGTCCTGCCTCGAAAGAGGCAAGACCTCAGCCTGTCGAAAAAGGTCACCAGAAGGTGGCCTTTTTTCTCATTGGAGATTCTCGAATTGAGGGAAAGAATGCGGTATAATAGTGAGGGGTGATAAA
>CAJFMX010000053.1 GCA_904393115.1 uncultured Clostridia bacterium | reverse complement strand
GTAATTGTAAAAGTGGATATATCGGTCAATCATCTCGTTGGCCTCAGAGAAAGTGGTTGGCTTATGTCGGGAAATACACTCTGTTTTCAGGATGGAGAAAAAATTTTCGGCCATGGCATTGTCATGCGGGTTTCCCTGTCTTGACATGGAAGGCGTAATGCCGTATTGTTTAGTCAGCTGGAAATTCGTTTGTATACCGTTTTTCCATTTGTAGTCCCTCCCTGGTGTTATTATTTTATCACCCTTCCTTGCATTTGGGGTCTCAACTTTTATGATAGCACTCCAAATTCCGCATTGGCCACAAGGGTTTGGGGATGACGCACCCAGCAGAGAGACGCTGTTGGCACAAAACCAAGCGGTGACATAACGGGCGGGGGAGGGGCGCGTTTTTCCCTGAAAAGCGGGGCAAAACGCGGGATGGAAAAAACTCCAAAGAATCTGCAAAAAAGGTGTTGACAAACGCGCGCCGGTGTAGTATTATATACAACGTCGTCGGGAACGACCGGCGGCGGTGAAAGCAACCGGGGTGTAGCGCAGCTTGGTAGCGTACGTGCTTTGGGAGCATGGGGCCGGGGGTTCGAATCCCTTCACCCCGACCAATCCAAATATGGCTCCGTGGTCAAGCGGTCAAGACACCACCCTTTCACGGTGGTAACAGGGGTTCGATTCCCCTCGGAGTCACCACATTCTTTCTTTTGAGCCTTTACACTTGGGCCTTTAGCTCAGTTGGTCAGAGCAGTCGGCTCATAACCGATCGGTCCGGGGTTCAAGTCCCTGAAGGCCCACCATCACATGGGTTATGGCGCGGTAGTTCAGTTGGTTAGAATGCCAGCCTGTCACGCTGGAGGTCGAGGGTTCGAGCCCCTTCCGCGTCGCCATTTTCTTCCTTATGGATGGGGTTGGATCGATTCGGGACGGCCAGCGCGAGACGCTTTGACGATGCTGGTGTAGCTCAATTGGCAGAGCATCTGATTTGTAATCAGAAGGTTGCGGGTTCAAGTCCCATCGCCAGCTCCAATTTCTTGGGAAGAAAGAAGAACAACCAAATATCTATGGAAGGGTTCCCGAGTGGCCAAAGGGAGCAGACTGTAAATCTGCCGTCGCAGACTTCGGTGGTTCGAATCCACCCCCTTCCACCAGCGAGAATGGCGGAATTGGCAGACGCGCTAGTTTCAGGTACTAGTGAAGGTTCCTTCATGCAGGTTCAAGTCCTGTTTCTCGCACCAAGGTGAGGCGATGCAATGCATCGCCTCATTCTTTTTTTCGATTTTGATGAAAAAACCCCTTGCAGTTTTGCGCGCGATCGTGTATACTCTATGTGTATCCGTTCTGCGAGAATGGCGGAATTGGCAGACGCGCTAGTTTCAGGTACTAGTGAAGATTCCTTCATGCAGGTTCAAGTCCTGTTTCTCGCACCAGGAAGGGAAACGCCGCATCTTATGCGTAAGATGCGGCGTTTTTGTGCATTTTGGGGGCTTAGCTAGAAGTTGGCCCGATCCAGCCGGCGGAAGAAGCGGCCCGACGCAAGGCCGATGCAGACCACGAGCAGCGCGCTCGGCAAAAAGACCAGCGCCACGCGCGCGGAAAAGGCGTCGAACAGCGCGCCATAGGCGATCTGCCCCAGCGGCTGCGCGCACATGGCCAGCGTCGAGACGCAGGCCATGACCTTGCCCATCAGCGCCGGGGGCGTGCGCCGCTGGATGGCCGTGACCGCATACGTGGAAAAGACGCTGCCGCCGATCTGGCAGGCGCAGAATAGGAGCACGAGCACGGCATAGCGCGCAAGGGCGCTCGCCGGGACGAGGAAGACCAGGCCGCAGGGCGCCAGGCAGATCCCCACCCCCGTGAGCACCCAGGCCAGGTGCCGCGCGCGCAGGCGCTTGGCCAGCGCCGCCACCAGCGCGCCCCCCAGCACGGCCGCAACGCCCAGCGCGCTCTCGGCAAGGCCGTAGAGCTCCGCCGAAAGCCCGAGCACCGTCCGCACCAGGTAGGGGAGGCCCACCACCGCGGTCCCCGTCACAAAGAGGCTCGCCAGCGCCGCCAGAAGCAGGAGGCGCAGAATGTCCGGCTCCTCGCGCACGAGAAAGCGGAAGCTCGCCTGCAGATCCTCCCGGACGATCGCGCGCAGGCCGCGCGGCCTCTCCGCTGTCTCCAGCGGGGCGAGGCGCAGGAAGCACTCCAGCAGCGCCGTGAGGAGAAAGCACAGAACCGCCGCCGCAAACACCGGCCGCAGGCCGAACGCCGCGTAAAAGAGGCCCCCCAGGAACGGCGTCACGAGCGAGGCCACCGCCTGCACCTGCGAGACGATCGCGTTGCCGCGCAGCAGCGCCTCGCCTGCGAGCATCTGCGGCACGCACGCCTGCACCGTGGGCGATTCGAACGCCGCGAGGACCGACAGCGCGAACAGCAGCGCCGCAATGGCCGGAATCCCGTTCCCCAGGGGGAGCGCCAGCCCCGCCAGCAGCACCAGCAGGCCCGAGAGTGCGTCCAGCGCGACCATGACCTTGCGCCGGTCCGCGCGGTCCGCCAGCATCCCGCCGAAGGGGGAGAGGAGGATCGTCGGCACCATCGACAGGGCCAGCAGCCCCGAGAACAGCGTCGCAGACCCCGTCGCCTCCAGGATGTACATGGACAGCGCAAAGCGCAGCGACAGGTTGCCCAGGAGCGAGGTCACCTGCCCCAGCACGAGCAGGACGAAGTTGCGCGAGCGCAGAGCGGAGTTTGCCACGCCTCAGCCCTCCTTTTCCGCGGGGCCCGCCTCGGGCAGGGAGTCCGGCTCGGACAGGGGGCTCGGCTCGGGCCGGGAGTCCGGCTCGGACAGGGGGGAGAAGAAGGCGTCCACCAGCTCCCGCGTCGGAGCGTCCATCAGCGGCACGCCCATGCGCTCGAGCATGTCGCCCAGGAAGTCGAACTTGCGCCGCATCTCCGCCTTGGTCGCCGGGAAGACCGTCGGCAGCAGCCACAGGCTCGTCAGCAGCGGCAGCAGCTCCGCGATCTCCCGCGCGTAGGGCGTGCACACCGAGCTGTCCCGGTTGCCCTCCTCCAGCAGCTCCCGATAGTAGGGCGTCAGGATGCGCCGGTTGGACTCGATCATCTCCAGGAGCAGGCGCGGATTCCGCGCCAGGGGCACGGCGGAGGCCGTCATGCGCGCGCGGTCCTCGTCCGCCTGGTTCAGGTGGATCGCCTCGCGCATCTTTTGCAGGGCGTTCAGGTCCGTCCGCCCGCGCACGGCCTCAAATGGGTTGTTCGCCAGGAACATCCGGTCGCTGACCGCGTCCAGGATCTCCTCCTTGGACTTGAAATGGTGGTAGACCGCGCCCTTCGTCATCCCGCCCAGCGCGTCCACGATGTCCTGAATCGTCGTCTCCTCATAGCCCTTTTCCAGAAAGAGGCGCTGGGCGGCGGAGAGAATCTGCTCCACCGTCCGCTCCGGGTGCTTGTTTCGCGCCATGCGGGTCCCTCCCTCAAAATACATACATACGGTATGTATGTATTGTAGCGGAAGATGGGCGACCTGTCAAGAAAAAAACGCCCCGTCCCCGGGGAGGCGGGGACGGGGCGCGGGCTCAGTCGGGGTCCTTGGGCGGCTTGCCGCCGGCCATCTGCCAGAAGTAGAGCTCGTGGGCGCTGGCCTGGACGAACAGGTCGATCAGGTGCGCGCGGCGCTCGGCCGGGAGGGGCGCGCACAGGGCATTGGTGAAGTCCGTCCACTCCGCGCAGGCTGCGGCGTATTCGGGCGCGGTGTAGTCGCGCACAAGGGGCGCGTAGGGCCCCTCCAGCACGGCGGGGCAGCGGCGCAGCAGTTCCTCGAAGACGAAGCGGTAGCCGACCATGCAGGGCATGACGGCCATGACGATCTCGGGCACGTCCTCCTCGCGGGCGACGCGCAGCAGGAAGTCCGTGTACGCGGCGCAGGCGGGCTTCTTTTCCATGGTGTCCACGTCGTCGTCGGTGAGGCCCGCCTCGGAGAGGTAGCGCAGGCGCGTGGCGTTTTCGCCGTCGTTGACGTAGCCCAGGACGGAGTAGAAGACCTGCATCTGGCGCAGGGTTTGGCTCTTGAACAGCGCCATGGCGTAGGCCTTGAGATAGTCGCGCAGGTACAGGCTGTCCTGCACGATGTAGTCGAGGAAGGCTTGGCGGTCCAGCGTGCCCTCGCCCATCCCGGTCAGAAAGTCCTCGTCCGCAGCCGCGCGCCACAGGGGCATGGCCGCGGCGACGGCCTCCTCAAAAAAGGTCATGGCGTTTCCCTCCTAGTCGCAGTCCGCCTCGTAGAAGGCGAAGAAGTGGTGCGTGGGCCCGCAGCCGTGGCCCAGGGGCAGCGCGTGCTCGATGGCGCCGGTGACGTATTCCTTGGCCTTGCGCACGGCCTCGGGCAGGACCTCCCCGCGGGCGAGGTAGGCGGCGATGGCGCTGGAGAGCGTGCAGCCCGTGCCGTGGGTGTTCTTGGTCGGGATGCGGCGGGAGGCGAAGACGTGGAAGTCCTCGCCGCACAGCAGGACGTCCCGCGCCTCGCCCTGGGCGTGGCCGCCCTTGACCAGGACGTTCTGCGGGCCGAGGGCCTGGATGCGGCGGGCGGCCTCGCGCATGTCCGCCTCCGAAGAGATCTCCATGCCGGCGAGCTTTTCCGCCTCGGGGATGTTGGGGGTCAGCAGCGTGGCCAGGGGCAGCACGGTCGACCGCAGCGCGGAGATGGCGCTCTCCTGCATGAGGGGGCTGCCGTTCTTGGCGTACATCACCGGGTCGATGACCACGTGGCGCGGCCGGTATTTCTTCAGGCCCGCGGCAACGGCCTCCATGCACGCGGGGGTCGAGAGCATGCCCACCTTGACCGCGTCCGGCGGGATGTCCTCAAACACCGCGTCGATCTGGTCCGCGATGACCTTGGGCGAGATGTCCTCAATGGAGAGGACGCGGGCCGTGTTCTCCGCCACGACCGAGACGATGACGCTCATGCCGAACACCCCGAGCGCCGACATGGTCTTCAGGTCCGCCTGGACGCCCGCGCCGCCGCTGCAGTCCGATCCGGCGATGGTCAATGCCGTCTTCATACTTCCTCCTTCTCGGGAATCCGACGCATGAAAAAAGCGGGAACCCCTGCGGCGACATGCAGCAAGGATTCCCGTCATTGCCATCATGCTCCCTACGCTGGTGTTAACCAACAGGTTCAAAGGGTCAGGTTTTAACCTTCTCAACTCCTTGGGCGGAGTTCCCCTGCAAGGCTTCCACTCCCAGAATAGCACGGCCGCGGGGAAAAGTCAATTCCAGGGGCCGTCCGCCGGCCGCCGGGATTTTTTTGAAAAAAACTCTTGCAATCCTTGACGGGCTGTGCTATACTCTATAAATGTCAGCGGGACGACGACCTACTGACGGACAGAGTCCTGGAGAGTTGGCTGAGTGGTCTAAGGCGCACGACTGGAAATCGTGTGTGCGTTAATAGCGCACCTAGGGTTCAAATCCCTAACTCTCCGCCAGAGTTCCGCCGCAATCGAAGGATTGCGGCGGATTTTTTTATCCAGAAAAAAGGAGGGACCGCGATTGGAGATCCGGGCCTTTTGGGACGCCGTGCTGCGGCAGGACGCGGAGGGAATGCGCGCCTTTTTCTGGCCGGACGCGCGCGTGGACTGGCCGAACACCGGCGAGCGCTTCACCGTGGCGGAGTTCCTTCGCGCAAACTGCGAGTATCCCGGGTAGTGGGAGGGCGAGGTGGAGAGGGTTCTCTCCCTGCCGGGGGAGATCATCACCGTCACCCGCGTGTGGAACCGGCAGAAGACGGCCTCCCATCACGCGGTGTCGTTCTTCCAGGTGCGCGAAGGGAGGATCGCAGCGCTGGAGGAATACTGGGGCGACGACGGGCCTGCGCCGCAGTGGCGGCAGGCGATGCACATCGGCAGGCGCATAGGCGAGGACTGAGAAAGGCGGAGGCGGGCAAGGGAGAGGTTCCCTTGCCCGCCTCAGTCGAGGGGGGAGAGGCGGCCGATCACCAGGAAGATGGAGTCGTCCGTCTCGTAGGAGCAGGTGGACAGCGCCAGGAGCCGGTCCCCCGGCGCATAGGCGGCGCGGGTCTGGAAGGTCGAGCGCGCGAGCGCGGACTCGACGTAGGCGGCGACCTCCTCCTCGGTCGTGAGGCCGCCGTAGACCGCGTCCGAGGGATCGGTCACCATCCCCGCCAGCAGCTCCACGCGGTAGCTGCCCTCCGGGGTCAGCAGCTGCATCTCCGGGTGGGCGTCGTAGGCCTCCTGGGACTTGTAGGCGTCCAGCGTGCCGAACATGGAGCCGTCGTTCATGTTGTGGCCGTAGACGATCGTCACCCGGTCCGAGAAGCCTGCGCTCGCGCCGGCATCCACGAACAGGCAGCCGCAGGCCGAGCGCGTGCCGTCCAGCAGGTGGTTGAGGTAGTATTCGTTGTCCTCGCCCTGCACGACCGGGTAGTGGAGCGACGCGCCCTGGCCGTAGAGCCAGGCGCAGGCGTCCGGGTTGATGGCCTGCAGCGCGGAGAAATCCACCGCAAGGCGCTCCGGCTGGGCCGCGGGCGAGGCGGCGGGCGCGGTTTCTGCCGCTGGGGCGGACGCATCCGGCGCGGCGGTGGGGGTGGGCAGCGCCGTGGCGACGCTGCGCGCGACCTGGTCGTACTGCGCCTCGCCCTGGCCGTAGGTCCACAGGATCGTCCCCACGCGGTACAGGGAATAGAGAAGGAGAAGCGCCAGCGCTGCGGCGAGCACCGCGAGCGCGGTGCGCCGTCTGCGCGCCCTCTGCGCGTCGCGGCGGTCCATGCGGCTCATGATGGGAACGACCTCCTTGGCGTGTTTTTCTCTATGATACGCCATTTGGGGCGGCGGCACAAGGCGAACGCGGGAGAACGTGCGGAAATTTTAACGGCGAAATGCGGCGCGCGCGTTGGAATTTGCGCCCTGGTATTGTATAATGAAAATATGCGCGGCTTCGCGCCGCAGAACGAGAAAAAATGCAGAGAATAAGGAGCGCAATGCCATGTTTCGCAACGTCATCGTCCGCCGTCCCTCCCGGTCCATGATCGAGGGCATCACCACCGCAGACCTCGGCCTGCCGGACTACGACCTGGCCCTGCGGCAGCACGACCAGTACATCCAGGCCATGGAGGCCTGCGGCGCCAAGGTCACGGTCCTCCCCGCCATGGAGGAGTACCCGGACAGCTGCTTTGTGGAGGACGTGGCCGTCGTCACGCCCAAGTGCGCCATCATCACCAACCCCGGCGCGCCCTCCCGCAACGGGGAGAAGGCCTACATCGTCGAGGCGCTGCGCGCCTTCTACCCGGAGGAGAACATCGAGTACATCACGGAGGGCACCATCGAGGGCGGCGACGTGATGATGGTGGGCGACCACTACTACGTCGGCCTCTCCCGCCGCACGAACGAGGCCGGGTTTGAAAACTTCCGCCGCATCCTGGAGAAGTACGGCATGACGGCCACGGCGGTCCCGGTGCGCGGCGTGCTGCACCTGAAGACCGGCGTGGACTACCTCTCGGACAACCGGCTGCTGGCTGCGGGCGAGTTCATCGGCCAGCCGGTCTTCAGCCAGTTTGACGAGACGCCCATCGCCCCGGAGGAGGCCTACGCCGTCAACTGCCTCTTTGTCAACGGCAAGGTGCTCGTGCCCGCGGGCTTCCCCAAGACCGAGAAGGCCGTGCGCGACATGGGCTATGAGACGATTCAGATCGACACCTCGGAATACCGCAAGATCGACGGCGGTCCCTCCTGCCTGTCGCTGCGCTTCTAAGGCGTAGATCTCCGCGCGGAATGGGAGGAATGGAGCATGGAGGAGAACCGGAAGGCGGAGAAGAAGCGGAGCAGCTTCTCCGGCAGGCTGGGCTATGTCCTGGCCGTGGCGGGCTCGGCCGTGGGCCTGGGGAACATCTGGCGCTTTCCGTATCTTGCGGCCAAGTACGGGGGCGGGATCTTTCTGCTGGTATACCTGGTGCTGGTCGTGACGTTCGGATACGCGCTCATCGTGTCCGAGACGGCGCTGGGCCGCATGACGCGCCGCAGCCCCATCGGCGCATTCGCGAAATTCGGCAAGGGGCTGCCGTTCCGCTTCGGCGGCTGGATCAACGCGGCGGTGCCGCTGTTGATCGTGCCCTATTACTGCGTCATCGGCGGCTGGGTGTGCAAGTACCTCTTTGAGTACCTGCGCGGCGGCACGATGGAGCTGGCGCAGGACGCGTACTTTTCGACCTTCCTGGGCTCGGCCGGGGGCGTGGAGGGGTGGTTTCTGCTCTTTGCGGCGCTGACGATCGGGATCATCCTGCTGGGGGTGGAAAAGGGCGTTGAGCGCATGAGCAAGATCATGATGCCGCTGCTGGTCGTGCTGGCGGTCTTTGTGGCGATCTACTCCGTCACGCGGCCGGGCGCGCTCGAGGGCGTAAAATACCTGCTGATCCCGAACTTTTCGAATTTCTCGCTCATGACCGTGGTCGCGGCCATGGGGCAGATGTTCTACTCGCTCTCCATCGCCATGGGCGTGCTCTACACCTACGGCTCCTACCTGCCCAAGGACGTGGACATCGAGAAGTCCACCGGCCAGGTCGAGCTGTTCGACACGGCCATCGCGGTGCTGGCCGGGCTCATGGTGATCCCGGCGGTCTTCGCCTTCTCCGGCGGGGACGCGCAGGCGCTGCAGGCCGGGCCCTCGCTGATGTTCATCACCCTGCCCAAGGTCTTTGCGAGCATGGGCTTTGGGCGCTTTGCGGGCGTGGCCTTCTTCCTGCTGGTGCTCTTTGCGGCGCTGACGAGCTCCATCTCCCTGGCGGAGACGGGCGTCTCCACCTTCCAGGACCAGCTCGGCTGGAGCCGGAAGAAGTGCACGGCGCTGGTCGCGGCGATTTTGCTTGGGCTGGGCACGCTCTGCGCGCTGGGGTACAACGCGCTGGACTTCCTGCAGGTCCTGGGCATGGACATGCTGGACTTTTTCGACTTCCTGACGAACTCCGTGATGATGCCCATCGGCGCGCTGGCCACCTGCTTCCTCATCACGCGGGCCGTGGGCCTGAACGCGATCGCCCAGGAGATGGAGCTCTCCTCCGCGTTCCGCAGAAAGCGGATGTACGGCGTGTTCATGAAGTACTTTGCGCCCATCTGCCTGCTCATCATCCTCGTCAGCTCGCTGCTGAACGTATTCGGCGTGATCTCGATGTAAGCGCAAAAAAGAGAGGTTCCGAACCCCCTATCGGGTTCGGACGCCTCAGCTTGTCGAAAAAGGTCACCGGAAGGTGGCCTTTTTTCTCATTGGAGATTCTCGAATTGAGGAAAAGAATGCGGTATAATAGTGAGGGGTGATAAAGATGCT
>CAJFMX010000052.1 GCA_904393115.1 uncultured Clostridia bacterium | reverse complement strand
CGTTCCCGCGCCGCTCACACTTCCGGGCAGAAGAAGGGCCCGCGCCGTAACATTCGGCGCGGGCCCTTCTCACTTTGTTCACTCGTCCTCGTCAGGCGTCTCCCTCCCGAAACGCCTTGCGCCTGCCAGCGCGCGCGGAGGCGGGCCGCTCCTCTGGGATGAGCTTCTCCGTCAGGCGCACCAGCGGGTCCAGGAAGGGCAGGAGCGCTGCGACACTGCACACGTTGAAGAGCGTGTGCGCATTGGCGATTTGCCGCATGGGGTTCCCTGGCGTGAGCGCGGCAATCCACGCCGTCACAGGAAGCAGGCGCACCAGCGCAAAAAAGAGGACCGTCCCAAAGACGTTGAAGAGCAGGTGCAGAAGCGCGGCGCGGCGGGCCGCCTTTCCGCCCCCGGCGGAGGCCAGAATCGCCGTGACCGTCGTGCCGATGTTCTGCCCCATCACGACAAAGATCGCGCCGTCCAGCCCGATGACGCCCTGCGCGGCGAGGAGCTGCAGGAGCCCCACGGACGCGGAAGAGGATTGGATGACCGCCGTCACGGCGAGGCCGGCGAGAATGCCCAGGACCGGCGTGCGCGCAAAGACCGCCAGAAAATCGGCCGCCTCCGGCATGTCGCGCAGCTTCGACGCCGCCTCGCCCATGAGCGTCAGCCCCAGAAACAGCATCCCAAACCCCGCCAGCACGCCGCCAAGGTCCTGCAGGAAGCGCCTTCGGCAAAAGCAGTGCAGGAGAACCCCCGCAAGGAGCAGGACCGGCGCTGCGTCCGAAACCTGTAGGGCGATCAGCTGCGCGGTGATGGTCGTGCCGATGTTCGCGCCGAAGATCACGCCCGCGGCCTGGTGCAGATCCATGAGCCCCGCGCGCACAAAGCCGACGACCATGACGGTTGTGGCGGAGGAGGACTGCACGACCATGGTAAAGACGAGGCCCACCAGCAGCCCCAGGAAGCGGCTGCACGTCAGGATCTCCAGGAAGCGGCGCAGGCTGTCGCCCGCAGCCCGCTCCAGCCCGTCGCCCATCTGCTTCATTCCGAAGAGAAAGAGCCCGAGCCCGCCGCCCAGCAGCGCCAGGTCTTGCCACGTCATCGGGAATCCTCCTTTCCGGCAGGGGGATCAGAATTCCGTCAGGTGTCCCTCTGCGGAGAGGCCGGGGAAGCCGTTCTGCCGCAGCGCCTCGTAGAGCACGATGGCCACCGAGTTGCCCAGGTTGAGCGAGCGCGCCTGCGGGATCATGGGGATGCGGATGCACCGGTCGTACTGGTCGTGCAGGAGGGACTCCGGCAGGCCCTTTGTCTCCTTCCCGAAGACCAGGAAGGCATCCGGCGGGAACTGCACCTCGCAGTAGCCGCGCGGGGCCTTTGTCGTGGCGTAGAAGAACTCGCCCTGCGGATAGGCCTCGCGCAGCTGGGCAAAGGAGGGATGCTCCTCGATGGTCACAAGGGGCCAGTAGTCCAGCCCGGCGCGGCGGACATGCCGCTCGTCGATGGAGAAGCCCAGGGGATGGACGAGGTGCAGCGTCGTGTGCGTCGCGGCGCAGGTTCTTGCGATGTTGCCGGTATTCTGCGGGATCTCCGGCTCGACCAGTACAATGTGCAAAGAAGGTCTCTCCTTTTTTGGAATGTGTATGCAGCGGGCGGCGAACAAAGAACGCGGCCGCATGCGGCACGCGTTCAGAAGAACTTGGGCAGGTTTTTCGCCACGGTGTAGACCGCCATCAGGACGCCGAGCACGATCAGCATCCAGGGCGCGACGGGGATCTGTTTGAGCTTGCGCCCAAAGAGGTAGGGCGAGAGCTCCGCAATCCCCATGTAGGCCACCACCGGAATGACCACGATGAACGGATTCTGCCGCAGCGCAAGGCCGGGATGGCCGTGCATCAGCAGGTAGGCGGCGCGCGTCATGCCGCAGCCCGGGCAGTCCAGCCCGGTCAGCGCGTGGAAGGTGCACAGCGTGACGCCGCCCTCAAAGGGGTTGTGGAAGTACACATAGGCCGTAAATGCGGCAAGCGCCGCGACGATCGACCAGGAGAGGACGCGCATCGCGCGGCGCTTGCCGGCAGGTGAGAGCTGGCGCATGGGAAGATCAGTACAGTCCGCTGTAGAACTCTTCCATGAAGCCGGTCATGAAGCCGGTGACGGTCAGCAGCAGGCCCAGCAGGACGGAGACGCCGAGGATCACGGCCGTGGCGATCCACATGTTCTTGGCGGCCTTGCTCTTCTGCTCGGCCAGGGCGTAGTTGTGCGCCTGGATGGCGGAGCGCACCTGCGTGCTCATCACGATACCGATGATGCCGGTCACGAGCGCGGCAATGCTCAGGCAGCTAAAGCAGCAGACAAAGACCGAGACCACGGTCAGCACGATGTTGATGGTCAGGTAATCGGGCGGGTTCGTTCCGTTGGTGACGGTCGCCTCGCCGGCGTTCTGCTGCTGCCAGGGGTCCGAATTCGGCGCGGGCGGGGGCGCAATGGGCGCCTCCTGCCAGGTGTTCTGCGCGGACGAGTCCGCAGCGGCGTTGTTCGGGGCCGCGTTGTCCGTAGCCGCATTGGCGCTTGCCGCCTTCACCGGAGCGCCGCAGGACGGGCAGAAGGCCGCGTTGTCTTCCAGCTTGGAACCACAGTTGGGACAAAACATGATGAGTCCTCCTTCTTTTTTGATCGGTCTGGAAATTGCAAACGGGGGGAGCGCCTGCTCAAGTGTAACTGGATACCATGGCGAAGAAGAGCGTGCCGTACAGCGCGATGATCACGATCAGGATCAGCGCCGTCACGGCCAGGATGACGCCGGTGGCAATGGCCATGGCGCGCGCCGTGCGCGACTTCTGCGCCGCCTCGTTCAGGCGGCCGTTGCGCAGGTGATCGCGCGTCTGGGAAGAGAAGATGACGCCGATGATGCCCGTGACAATGGAGGGAATCGCCCCGCAGCAGCACACGGACAGCACCAGAAGGACGATGTTCATCGTCAGGTAATCCTTGATTTCGCCGGGATTGGGGGAAACCTCCACCCTCGGCTCCGCCGCGCCGGCGTGAAGCGCCGCGCCGCACTGCGGGCAGCTCTGGGCCGAATCCGCAACGTTGGCGCCACAATGGGGACAGAACATAGCGCACCTCCTTGTCTTTATCGCAGCCACTTCATGAAGAAGGGCTGAAACACATCCACCGCCGTCTGCGGACAGAGCTCCTGACAGCAGTAGCAGCGGATGCAGCGCTTGTAGTCAAAATGGGGAACGCCGCCGCGCAGTTCGATCGCCTGGGCCGGACAGGAGCGCTGGCAGATCCCGCAGCCCACGCACTTTTCGCGGTGCACGCAGGGATGCGAGCGGACCAGGCGCGCAAAGCGCTTGTCGGTCAGGATGCCGCGGCGCGTGATCTCCACGGGCGCGCGGCGGAAGTCCGGCACGGCCAGGTCCTCCACGCTCTCGCCCAGCACCAGGGGCACGGGCAGCAGGCCCTTTTCGCGCGCAAGGCGCAGCGTGGGGACCTCCTCTACGGCAAGGCCAATGAGCGCCGCGCCCACGACGTCCGCCGCATGGGGATCGTCGGAGACGACCAGCGCGCCGATGCGCCGGGGCGTGCCGCCGGAAGGCCCCTTGCCCTCCATGCCGACGATCCCGTCCAGGACCGACAGGCAGGGCTTTGCCCAGCCCGCGATGTCCAGCAGCGCGCCGCAGAAGTCGTCGATGTCGGGGAACCGGGCGTGGTAGTCGATCTTCAGCATCCCGGGCACGAGCCCGAAGAGGTTCTTGACCGCGCCCGTGTAGGCGGTCAGGCCATGGGTCTTGATCTTGCCCACCGAGACGATCGCATCCGCCTCGGCCGCGCAGCGCAGGACCGTGAGCATGTGCGTGCGGCAGGGGTTGGGGACCTCCACATCCGCGCTCTCGGTGGAGAAGTTCAGCTCTGCGCCGGCGCGGCGCGCAGCCGCCTGCATGCCCGTGCTCTCGTACAGGCCGCGCAGGAGCCCCGCGGTGAAGGGGCCGCCAGGGCTGTCGGCGATGGTGACGCGGCAGCCGCGCTCGGCCAGCAGGCGCGCCAGCGCCTCCACCACGGCGGGGTGCGTCGTGGTGTGCCGGTCCGGCTCGCGGCGCATGAGCAGATTGGGCTTGAGCAGGATGTTCGCTCCGGGCCGCAGGGCGGGAAGGTCCAGGGACTCCATCGCCTCGCCCAGGAGCGCCTGCAGGCGGGCCGCGTCGTACTCATGACATCGCTTCAGAATGACGGTTGCCATCGCTTACTGCTCCTCGTGCAGGACGAACCGGCGCACCGCCTGGGCCACGCCGTCCTCGTCGTTCGTCGCCGTGACATAGGCGCACTGCTGCTTTACGCTCTCCACCGCGTTGCCCATCGCCACGGGCAGGCCGGCGACCTGGAGCATGGGCAGGTCGTTTTCGTTGTCCCCGATGGCCATGACCTCATCCAGGGGGATCTCCAGGCGCTGCGCAAGGCAGCGCAGCGCGGCGCCCTTGTGCACGCCCGCGGCCATGATCTCGAGATTGTCCCACCAGGAGGAATTGATCTCCACCCCCGGGATGCGCTCGGCCGCGCTGCGGATGCGCTGCATCTTCTCGCGGTCCGGGGAAAAGCAGACGACCTTGAGCGCGCCGTCGCCGACGTACTTGGGCATCTCGTCCCCGGAGAGCACGGTGCCCCGGTAGACCGCGTAGCCGTTGGCCTCGCGCTTGCGGCCCGCGCTGCCGGTGCGGCTCTCCATTACGGCTCCGTCGTCGCAGTAGACGTTGTAGTAGCACTTCTCCCTCTCCAGGATCTCCACGGCCGCGCGGAGTTTGTCCTTGGAAAGGCACTCGCAGTAGACGCATTCGTACGGATCGGAAAGCGTCGCCATGGCGCCGTTGGCGCAGATCAGGGGCTGGCCCTTGGCGATGGCCTCGGAAAAGTCCATCGCGTTGCGGTAGCTGCGCCCGCTGGCCAGGACCACGTACACGCCGCGCGCGACGGCCGCGCGCAGGGCGGTCAGGTTCGCCTCGGAGATGGTCTTTTCGCTCGAGAGCAGCGTGCCGTCCAGGTCAATGGCGATCAATTTGATCTCTTGCATTCGCTCATCCTCGCAAAGATAGTCTGTCGTCTGCACAGAGCAGGCGGACCGCCCGGACAAAGGTCGCGGAGGATCCGCCTCTATTTTACCACACTCTTGCGTTGTTTCGCCATATATATTTCCGGAATCCGCTCGTTCCGACAAAATTTGCGTCGCGTTGGCGGCCTATCCCTCCACGACCGGGGCGCGCTGGATGGCCGGGTCTGTGAAGATGTCCGTCTCGTCCCGGCTTGTCGTGGAGAACTCCGAGACCACGGCGCCCTCGTCCCCGGCGGTGAACCAGTGCAGCGTGCCGGGATAGATGGTGTACTGCTCGCCGGGCCGCAGGACGATCTCCCGGCAGGCGGTGAAGTACGGCGCGCGCGAGGCGGGGATGCGCGGCGAGCGCTCCGCATACGCGGGGTCGTAGACGAAGAGATGGCACTCGCCATAGCGGCAGCGGAAGGTCTCCTCCTTGCCCGGCTCGCCTTCGACCGGGGGATGCATGTGCTCCGGGCAGGTCTGGCCCGGGAACAGCGCCATCTCCTTGGCGCAGACGCGCGGGGTGTTGACGTAGACGAGGAGCTGCAGCCCAATTTCCCGCAGGTTGGAAAGACCAAAGTCCGCAACCTCGATGGAAGCGGCCTCCTCTTCCGTGACGGCGATGTGGGCCTTGGCAAAGAGGGCCAGCGTGCCCTCGACGGCGCTGCGGTACTCTGCCTGTGTGATCATGAAGTCTCCCCCTTTTTTTCTTTCTACCTTTTCTATCTAGTCCTTGGGAACGGATTTATACTGCGCCGTGACGCCCGGCACGCAGTCCGCCGCGTCCTCGAGCAGGACCTGCACTGCGCGCTCCTGCGGCGCAAAGACCTGGAGGTAGAAGATGCCCGGCTCCCTCTCGCAGTAGATCTCCCCATGGTAGAGGTGGAGCTGGAAGTGCGCCTCCAGGCGCTGGGCGGCGCCGGCGTCCGGCGCGCGCAGCACGCAGAGATAGAGCGTGTCCTCCCGGGCAAGCGCCCGGCGCGCATTGCGGCGCAGGTCCTCGGCAAAGCCGTCCGGGTCGCGCCGGACCGGAGGATCGTCCGGAAGAAATTCCATGCGAAAAAGCGCCTCCTTTCGCGGCTTTTCTTCAGTATACATGCTTTTGCGCTGCCTGTAAACGAAAAAAAGGCGCGGGCCGCCCGGAAAAACCAGGGGGCGGCCCGCGCCTTGGGCGCTTACTTCTGCTCGTTGGCCATTTGGTTGGCGCGGTGGCGGGTGAGCAGCTTCTGGATGCGCGTCATGGGGTTGAGCAGGGGAGAAATGGAGCGGTCGTGGTTGAGCGTGGCGATGATCAAGGCGATGTACTTGGACATGTCGACCTCGATGAACCACTCCTGCTCCTTGACCTCGGGGCGCACGTAGCTGAGGTTGGTGGCGAGGATGTAATCGAACAGGCCCTCGGCATGGGCCTTCTTGAAGACCTCGATGCCGTTGGTGAACATGGCGAACGTCGTTGCCATGAACACGCGGCCGCACTTGCGGCGCTTGAGCTCATGCGCGATGTCGAGCATGGAGTCGCCGGTGGCCAGGATGTCGTCGACAATGAGGACGTCCTTGCCCTCGACGGACTCGCCCATGTACTCGTGGGCGACGATGGGGTTCCGGCCGTTGATGACGATGGAGTAGTCGCGTCTCTTGTAGAACAGGCCCATGTCCAGGCCGAGCATGGTGGCATAATAGATGTTGCGGTTGGCGGCGCCCTCGTCCGGGCTGATGCACATCATGTGGTCGCGGTCGATCTGCAGGTCCGGGAGCTTGCGCAGCAGGGCCTTGAGCATCTGGTACGTGGGCTGCACGTTCTCAAAGCCGGAGTGCGGGATGGCATTCTGCACGCGGGGGTCGTGCGCGTCGAAGGTGATGATGTTGTCGATGCCAAGGCTCGTCATCTCCTGCAGAGCCATGGCGCAGTCCAGAGACTCGCGCGTGGAGCGGCGGTGCTGACGGCCCTCATAGAGGTAGGGCATGATGACGGAAACGCGCTTGGCCTTCTTGCCCTCGGCGGCGATGATGCGCTTGAGGTCCTGGAAGTAGTCGTCCGGCGACATGGGCACTTCCATGCCGTACATGCGGTAGGTATTGGAGTAATTCGTCACGTCGCAGAGGATGTACAGGTCGTATCCGCGGACGCTCTGCCGCAGCACGGCCTTGCCCTCGCCCGAGGAGAACCGCGGGCAATCGGCATCCAGCAGGAAGCTATCGCGCTGATAGCCGGGATAGGTGAGCAGCACCTGATCTGCGTTTTCCGGCTCCTTCTCCCAGCGGACCAGATATTCGTTGACCTTTTCGCCCAGGGGCTTACAGCCGTCCATGGCGATGAGGCCAAGCGGGCCGACCGGCTGCGGGTCTACGCCCAGACGGGATGAATGTTCCAGCATGAGACACAACCTCCCTACTTTAGTGATTTCAGTATACCATGAACTGTGCGCCTTGGATAGAAAATTTTTGCGAATGCGACGAGAATTGTCGCAATCTTTACATTTTTCAAGTAAAATGGAAGAGAGAAAGGAGGGCGCTGCCCATGAGCTTTCGACCGGACTTCTGCGCCCCGCGCCTTGCCGACGTTCCGCTTGCCGCCCTTGGTGGCGCGCGCGTCCTCCTCCTGGACGCGGACAACACCCTTGCCCCCTGGCGCGGCGCCGTGCCCGATCCCGCGGCGGCGCGCTGGGTGGAGAGCGCCAAGGCCGCAGGGTTCCGCCTGTGCATTGCATCCAACTCGGACGCCGAGCGCCTGCGCCCGCTGGAGGAGGCGCTTGGAATCCCGGCCTTTCCGCGCGCGGGGAAGCCGCTGCCCTCCGGGCTGCGCCGCATCGCGCGGGAGATGGGCGCTGCCCCGGACGCGTGCGCGCTCATCGGCGACCAGCTCTTGACCGACGTTCTCGCCGCACGCCTTGCGGGCATGCGCGCGGTGCTGCTCGAACCCCTGGACCCCTCGCGGGAATTCACCGGGACGCGCGTCAACCGCGTCCTGGAGCGCATCCTCTTGCGCATTTTCCGCATCCGCTAGGGACCTTTACGCAAAAATTACCCGCTCCCGCCCTGTTCAAACCGCGGGATATGTGGTAAAATGAATCGGATAAGTAAACACTCGGATTGCTGCATTGGAGGTTTTTTGCATGATTACTGCTGGCGATTTCCGCAAGGGCGTGACCATCGAGCTGGACGGCTCCGTCTACAACATCGTGGACTTTCAGCACGTCAAGCCTGGCAAGGGCGCGGCCTTCGTGCGCACGCGCATCAAGAACGTCATGACCGGCGCGGTGTTGGAGCGCACCTTCAACCCCACCGATAAGGTCCCGCGCGCGACCATCGAGACCAAGGAGATGACCTATCTCTACACCGACGGCGACTTCTTCTACTTCATGGATGTCGACACCTACGAGCAGATCCCGCTCGGCCAGGACATCGTGGAGGACGCCATGCACTACGTCAAGGAGAACACCAACGTCACCGTGCGCTTCTACAAGGGCACCGCGTTCTCCGTTGAGCCGCCGAACTTCGTCGTGCTCGAGGTGACCGACACCGAGCCCGGCGTCCGCGGCGACACCGCCACCAACGTCACCAAGCCCGCGACCCTGGAGACCGGCTACACCCTCAACGTGCCGATCTTCATCAACCAGGGCGAGAAGATCCGCATCGATACCCGCACCGGCGAATACATGGAGCGCGCCTAAGGGCCGCATCCTATACGCAGAGCGCAGGCTCAAATTTCCGGCGCCATTGCAAAGGAGGCTCGACAGCATGAGCGAGATTTCGAAGAAGGTTGCCTACATCAAGGGCATGGCCGAGGGCATGGAGCTCACCGCGGACACCGCCAAGGACGCCAAGGACAAGCTCCTCCTCCAGATGCTCGACGCGCTGGACCTCATCGCCGAGGAGCTCGATTCCATCCGCGACCGCCAGGACGAGGCCGAGCGCTACATCGACGAGCTGGACAGCGACCTTGGCGAGCTGGAGGAAGCCGTCTTTGAGGAGGACGACGAGGACGAGGACGAGGACGAGGATTGCGGCTGCGGCTGCCATCATCACCACGGCCAGGACGAGGACGAAGACGAAGACGAAGACGAGGAGGACGAGGACGACAGCCTCGACTTCATCGAGTACGAGTGCCCGCACTGCGGCGCTTCCGTCTACTACGACCAGAGCGCCTTCGACCTGTCCGAAGAGCACCCCTGCCCCTCCTGCGGCAAGGAACTCTTCCCCGAAACGCCTGACGAGGACGAGTGAACAAAGTGAGAAGGGCCCGCGCCGAATGTTACGGCGCGGGCCCTTCTTCTGCCCGGAAGTGTGAGCGGCGCGGGAACG
>CAJFMX010000051.1 GCA_904393115.1 uncultured Clostridia bacterium | reverse complement strand
ATTGACGCCGGGGCGCTCGCCCCGGCGTGAGCTTTTGGGCCGCGACTTTGCCAATTTTTCACTCTCGCGGCACTTTTCGATTCCGGGGAAAGCATATATAATAGAGAGAGCGAATTTCGCAGGATCGAAGGGAGGCGGCGGCGTGGACATCGAACTTGCGGGCGGGGCCGGCCGCCCGCTCTACCTACAGTTGCGCGACCAGCTCCGCGCGCGCCTGCTCTCGGGCGCGGCGGCGCCGGGCTCGCGCCTGCCCTCTGCGCGGGAGATGGCCGCGCTCCTGCACGTGAGCCGGAACACGGTCTTTGAGGCCTACCGCATGCTGGAGGAGGAGGGGCTCGTGCGCATCGTGGCCGGCCAGGGCGTCTTTGCCGCGCCGCGCCGCGCGCAGGAGGCCGCGCCTACGGGCCCGCGCCTGCCCTGGGACGACCTCGTCTGCGCGCAGGCCCGCGCCTATGCCCACTTCCGCGAGCACGAGGGCCGCGTGGACCTGGGCAACCGGCAGGTCATCAGCTTTTCCTCCCTCGCGCCGGACTACCACGCCTTTGAGAACGACGCCTTCCGCCGCGCGCTGAACACCGTGATGACCAACGAGGGCAGCGTGCTGCTGGCCTATGGCTACACGCGCGGCTACGAGCCCTTCCGCGCGTTTGTGCGGGACTACCTCGTGGGCAAGGGGCTGCGCATGGACGGGCAGGAGATCCTCATCACCAACGGGTTCCGCCAGGCGGCGGGCCTTGTGGTGGAGACGCTGGTCAGCCCCGGGGACGCGGTGGCGGTCGAGGCCCCGACCTACAACGGGTTCCTCGGCATCCTGCGCGCGCGGGGCGCCCGCGCCCTGCCCGTGGACTGCGACGGGGAGGGCGTGCGCCTTGCGGACCTCGCCCGCGCGCTGGACGCGGGCGCGCGCCTGGTCTACCTCATCCCGACCTACCACAACCCGACCGGCCGCAACATGAGCCTGCAGCGGCGGCAGGAGGTGCTCGCCCTGTGCCGGGCGCGCGGCGTGCCGCTGCTGGAGGATGGGTTCAACGAGGAGCTGCGCTTCCGCGGGGAGTGCCACCCGGCGATCAAGGCCCTGGCCGGGTCCGAGGACGTGATCTACGCGGGGAGCTTTTCCAAGGTGCTCTTCCCGGGGCTGCGCGTGGGCTGGGTCGCCGCGCCCGCGGCGCTGACGCGCTACCTCGTGCACGAAAAGTACAACCAGGACATCCACACCCCGCCGCTTTTGCAGGCGGCGCTGCGGCAATACTGCCTGGACGGCAGCCTGGACCGGCACATCAAGCGCATGCGCGGCCTCTACCGCGAGCGGCTGGACGCCCTCTACGACGCGCTGGAGCGCCGCTTTTCCGGCCGCGCAAAATGGGAAAAGGTGGAGGGCGGCTTCTCCGCCTGGCTGGAGTTCCCCGAGGGGATCGACCTGCGCGAAGGACTGGCCGGCGCGCGGGACCGCGGCGTGCTCTACGCGCCGGGCGACGCCTTCTATCCGGACGGCCGCGGCCGCTCCTGCATGCGGCTGGGCTTTTCGCGCCTGGAGCCGGGGCAGATCGCCCGCGGCATCGACATCCTGTCCGACTACATCAACTCTCTGGGGGGATAACATGGATTGCATGATCGGCGGCGTGCGCTGCCATTACACCCAGCAGGGGCAGGGGAGGGACGTGCTCCTCCTGCACGGCTGGGGCGGAAACATCGAGAGCTGGCTGCCCGTGACGGAGCACCTGGCCAAGAAGTGCCGGGTGACGGTGCTGGACTTCCCCGGCCACGGGGGCAGCGGAAGCCCGCCCGACAGCGGCTGGTCCGTGGACGACTACCGCGACTTCACCGCCGAATTCCTCGAGAAGGCGGGCATTGCGCCCTGCGACATCGTGGCCCACAGCTTCGGCGGGCGCGTGGCGCTGCTCCTGGCCGCGACGCGCCCGGAGCTCGTCAGCCGCATGCTGCTCACGGGCTGCGCCGGGCTGCTGCCGCGGCGCAGCGCCGCCTCCAAGGCCAAGAGCTCGGTCTTCCACGCGCTCAAGAACGTGAGCGACCACATCCCCGGCGGCAAGGCCCTGCGGGAGAAGGTCGCCGGGCACCTGGGCTCGACGGACTACCGGGCGCTCGCGCCCGGCATGCGCGCGACGTTCGTCAAGGTCGTAAACCAGGACCTCGCGCCGGTTCTGCCCAGGATTTCGGCGGAGACGCTGCTGGTCTTCGGCCGCAACGACCAGGAGACGCCGCTCTGGATGGGCGAGGCGCTGCGCGACGGCATCCGCGGCTCCGCGCTCGTCGTGCTGGAAAACGCCGGCCACTTTGCGTATCTCGAACAGTGCGCGGCTTTCCTGCGGATCATGGACGCCTTCTTCTTCCCCGAGGGGAAGGAAGCGCGCTAGAGGGGAGAGGAACACATGCTCGATTGGATCAACCGGATCGTGCCGGCGCTGCTGCTGACCGCGTCGACGGTCTTTGGGTCCCTGGAATCCCTGCACATGCTCCAGCTGGAGAGCTATCAGCTCGACGGCTACCGCCGCTGGATCGCGGCCAACAAGGAGCGCGCCTACGTCAAGGGCTTTGTCAGCGCGATCGTATCGCTCCTGGCCATGACGGCGTTCAGCTTCTTTGCCGGGGTGTGGACGTATTTCCTGACGGCCGTCGTGGCCCTGGGCTGCGGCGTCATCAGCTTTTTGCTCTACCGCAGGCGGCCCGCGAAGAAGAAGCTCGTCTTCACCAAGCGCGTCTGGCGCCTGGTCGCGGTGCACGCGGCGCTGTGGTTCGCCGTCTACCTGCTGCTGGACGTCGCGGGCGACTTCGTCATCCAGGTGCGCGCGCTGCCGTTTGCGGTGCCGGCGGCCTGGGTCTGGACGCTGGCGCTGTCGGCGCTTCTGGCCCAGCCCATGGAGAAGGCCATCAACCGCCACTTCTTCCGCGACGCGCAGAAGAAGCTGCGCGAAAACCCGGACCTCATCCGCATCGGCATCACGGGCAGCTACGGCAAGACCAGCACCAAGTTCATCCTGGCCACGATCCTCTCCGAGAAGTATGAGGTCCTGGCCACGCCCTCGTCCTTCAACACGCCCATGGGCATCACCCGCATCGTGCGCGAGCAGCTGCAGCCCCGCCACCAGGTGTTCCTGGCCGAGATGGGCGCGCGCCACAAGGGCGACATCGCAGAGCTCGTGGACCTGGTGCACCCGAAATACGGCCTGCTGACCTCCGTCGGCCCGCAGCACCTGGAGACGTTCGGCACGATCGAGACCGTCGCGGCGACTAAGTTCGAGCTCATCGAGGGCCTGCCCGCGGACGGCGCGGCCTTCTTCGCCGGGGACGGCGGCATCTGCGAGGCGCTGTACGCCAAGACCACGATCGACAAGACCCTGGCGGGCCTTACGGAGAACTGCGCCGTGCGCGCCGAGGACGTGCGCGTCACGACCGAGGGCTCGACCTTCTCGCTCGTCGCGCCGCAGGGCCGCATCGCCTGCAAGACGCCCCTGCTCGGCCGGCACAACATCCAGAACGCGGTGCTCTGCGCCGCGGCCGCGCTCAAGCTCGGCCTGACGCTGGAGCAGGTCGCCACGGGCCTAGCCAAGGTCGAGCCCGTGGAGCACCGGCTGCAGCTCATCCGCGGCGCGGGCGGCGTCACGGTCATCGACGACGCCTTCAACGCCAACCCCGCCGGCGCCAAGGCCGCCATGGAGGTGCTCGCCGGCTTCCCCGGCCGGCGCATCTGCGTCACCCCCGGCATGGTCGAGCTCGGGGAGGAGGAGAAGGAGCTCAACCGCATCTTCGGCCGGCAGATGGCCGCGGCCTGCTCCATCGCCATCCTCATCGGCAAAAAGCGCTCCGAGCCCCTGCACGAGGGCCTGCGCGAGGGCGGCTTTGCCGAGGAAAACATCCACGTCGTCGCCAGCCTGGACGAGGCGACCGCGCTGCTGGCCCGCACGACGCAGCCCGGGGACGTGGTCCTCTTTGAAAACGACCTGCCCGACAACTACGACGAATAAGAGGTGTTCTTTTCATGCTGCAACTCCTGGTTCTCTACGGAAGCCGCGCCTGCGAGCACGACGTCTCCATCATCACGGGCGTGCAGGCCCTCACCGCCGCCGACCCCATGAAGTACGACGTCACCCCCGTCTACATCGACAAGCAGGGGCGGTGGTTCACGGGCGAGGCCCTGCGCCGCATGGACTTCTATACGCACTTTGACGAGCGGCAGCTCATCCCCTGCATGCTCGTGCCCGCGCCGGGCGGCGGCGCGCACCTCGTCAAGCAGAAGACCGGCCTGTTCGGCGGCCACGGCGTGCTGGTCAAGCCCGACTGTGCGCTGCTCGCCTTCCACGGCATGAACGGCGAGGACGGCACCATCCAGGGCTTGCTCGAGCTCTACGGCGTGCCCTATACCTCCGCGGGGGTCCTGGGCTCGGCCACGGGCATGGATAAGATCGCTATGAAGCTCATCTACCGCGGCTGCGGCCTGCCGGTGACGGACATGTGCTGGTTCGAGCGCGCGGATTGGGAGGCCGGCCGCGAGGACATCCTCGGCCGCGTCGAGCGCGAAATCGGCTATCCCGCCTTTGTCAAGCCCGCAAACCTCGGCTCCTCCATCGGCATCTCCCGCGCAAAGGACCGCGCCTCCCTCGCCGAGGCCATCGACGTCGCCGCCTCCTTTGACCGGCGCATCCTGGTCGAAAAGGGCGTCGAGCACCTCAAGGAGGTCAACTGCGCCGCCGTCGGCTACGGCGAGGACGTCACCGTCTCCCCGTGCGAGATGCCCGTCACCTGGGAGGAGTTCCTCACCTTCGACGAGAAGTACCTGCGCGGCGGCAAGGGCGGAAAGGGCGGCAAGCTCGGCCCGGCAAAGGCCATGCCCGCAAAGGGCGCGCCCGTGAAGGGCGGCGGGGCCAAGGGCATGCAGTCCCTCTCCCGCAGAATCCCCGCGCCCATCCCGGACGAGACGACCGCGGAGATCCAGCGCATGACCCGCGAGATCTTCCGCATCATGGACCTCAAGGGCGTCGTGCGCGTGGACTACCTGCTCGACACCGAGGCGAACAGGATCTACGTCAACGAGGTCAACACCATCCCCGGCTCGCTCGCCTTCTACCTCTTTGAGGCCATGGGCATCCCCTTCCGGGAGCTCATCGACCGCATGGTCGACGCCGCCATGCGCGCCCGCCGCGAGCGCGACGCCTCCACCTTCTCCTACGGCTCGCCCATCCTGCAAAGGGCCGCCGGAAACCGCTAAGGCAAGAATACGCCGCCCCCGTCCTTCGACGCGGGGCGGCTTCTTTTTGATCTTTAAAGACCGGACTTCAAAATATTTAAGAAAACTGCTTAAAGAATTTGAGGAATGCTATTGACAATTCTAAGGAAAGGGAGTATGCTTAGACCATCGAAAGACCCAGCACAGGGAGGCGGAACCGCATGAGGAAGGGATTCATCATGGAACTTTGGAAGCGCGCGCTCTCGTTCCTTGCCGGCGTGAGCAGGACGCGGCTGTGCGACCGCGAGCAGATCAGCCTCGGCGGCCGCATGGTCTCCACGCGCAAGTAGACCGTTTTTTGCAGAAGGAGGAGCGGAGATGCAGACAGGGCGCATGACCATCGGCGTGGAACTCTTTGCCGATCACTTTTTTGTCGAGGCGCGCATCGAGCGGGCGGAACCGGGGGAGATCTCCTTTTTGCTCAACGCGGACCTTGCGCTCGAGGGCGCGGCGTCCGGCGGCGCGGCCGTCGAACTCGCGGACGAGGGACTGGTCCGGCGCGAGTTCCAGCCGCCGCTGCGCGCCTGGCGCGCGCCGGGGGAGCGGACCGAGCTCACGCTGCGCTACAGCGGCGGCGCGGCCGTCGACGTCGAAAAACACGGCTGGAACAACGGCATCTGCGCGGAGATGGCCTGCCTGAACTTCTACTCGGCCTATGTTCCGCAGGAGCTGCCCTTTGCCCTTGCGCAGGACCGACTCGTCCTGCGCCGCGGCGCGCCCTGGTTCCTGGTCAAGGGCCGCTACGACGCGGCGCGGGACGAGTGGACCTACGGCGGCGAGGGCTTTGATCCCTTCAACCTCATCGCCTACCGCCGGGAGACGATGCAAATCCTGCCGGGGGAGAACATGACCGTCTACCTCCCGAGCGGCGAGGGGAGGGAGGCCGCCCGGCAGATGCAGGACCTCTACGACGAGATCCTCCGCTACGAGAACGGGCGCCTCTTCCCGCACAGGGACCTGCCGCACACGGACGCCGCCTGCGCGAAACCGGGCTGGATGCCGGGCGGCTACCTGCGCCGGGGCCTGATCTTCCTCGGCGACGGCCCGCTGCAGGGGACGGAGGCCGCCTACACCCTGGCGCACGAGACGGCGCACAACTGGTGCACCGGCGCGCCCGCCGACACCTGGGAGGACTGGCTCAACGAGGGCACGGCGGAGTGGGCCGCCTTCCTCTTCCTGCGCGGCCGGGGCGACGCGGCCGCGGCGGACCGCATCCTCGCCCAGCGGCGGGCGACCGCCGCGGGCAAGCCCTCCCTGCGCACGCCGGACGGCTCCCGCGTGCCGTACATCCACAGCAGCGGCGCGGCCCTGCTGGAGCGGGCCTTCGCGCGCGTGGGGACGGCGGGCATGGAGCGCCTGCTGCGCGTCTGCGCCGAGCTGCCCGCGCCCAAGACGACGGCGGCCTTCCTCGCCGCGCTGCGCGGAGCGGGCCTTGCCGCAGCCGCCGACGCGATCGAATCGGGATTCTAAAACGAAAACGGGCCCCTTGCCTGCCGCGCAGAATTTGTGTTATACTTAGGTTAAGAAGCGCAGGTCCCCCTGTGAGAAAAAGGAGGGTTATGCATGGATGTGCGCATCATCACCATCAGCCGCGAATTTGGCAGCGGCGGCAGGACCATCGGCAAGAAGCTCGCCGAAAGGCTGGGCGTTCCCTACTACGACAAGGAGCTGGTCAACGAGGTCGCGCTGGAAACCGGCTTTGACCCCCGCTATATCGAGGAGGCGGGTGAGCACGCGCCCATCGGCGGCCGCCTGGCCTACGCCTTCAACATGCAGGGCGTTCCGGGCATCATGCGCGGGCTCTCCGCGACGGATTTCCTCTGGTGCATTCAGCGCGAGGTGATCCTGAGGATCGCGGACAAGGGCCCCTGCGTCATCGTGGGCCGCTCGGCGGACTACATCCTCAAGGACCGCAAGGACGCGCTGCACGTCTTCGTCCATGCGGACATGGACTTCCGCGCCGAGCGCATCGTGCGCCTCTACGGCCAGAGCGAGAAGACGCCCGAGCAGCGCCTGCGCGACAAGGACAAGAAGCGCGCCGTCAACTATGAGCACTACACCGGCCGCGAGTGGGGCAGGAGCCAGAACTACACGCTGACCCTCAACAGCGGCGCCATCGGCGTGGAGCGCTGCGTGGACCTCCTGGCGGACCTCGTGGGGCCCATCAAGGCCGAAACCCCCGCGCCCGAGACCGCGCAATAACCGAAAAAAAGCAAGAGGCATCGCGTTTGCGATGCCTCAAATGAAATCCGCAGCGGCGGCGTGCGGAATGTCCCTCGACAAAATGCAAGTTGCATTTTGTCGACATGCAAAGAGGCATCGCGTTTGCGATGCCTCTTTTTTGCGCCCGTCAGTCCTTGATGACCGTCAGCTCGATGAAGCCGCCGCGGGTCTGGCCGGCGGGCAGCTCCAGGATGTTCGCCGTGGGGATGCCCTTGGCGTGCAGGTTCAGGAAGTCCGTGGCGTTGGTCTGGTTCTCCAGGCAGAAGCCGGGGCGGTTCGCCGGCGTGTAGACGACCATGTTCTTGAACTCGTCGCTGGCGCGCAGGGCGAGGGTGAGGCCCAGCTTCTCGTAGTGGATCAGCGCGCGCTTGCTGGAATCCAGGCCCGTGTAGACGTGGTCCAGGAAGAAGGAGCCGACCGTGTGGCTGCTGTAGGCCGGGGCGTTCTTGTCCTCGCGGGCGAAGAGGCCGCGCTTTTCGCCCTTGGCCGGGCGCAGGTCGAAGTCGCCCTCCACGGGCAGCAGGCGGCCGGTGGGCAGCATCTCCTCCGCCTCGTAGAGCTCGTCGCAGGGCACGGTGATGGTGATGCTGTCCGGATCGCCCATCTTGTCAAAATAGGGGTGGATGGCAAAGCCGTAGGGCAGCGTCTCGTCGCCGTCGTTGGTGACCTTGTAGTCCAGGCGCAGGCTCTCGGCGGTGAGGGTGTAGGTGAGCTTGAGCGTGCAGGGGAAGGGATAGCTCGCGAAGTACTCCTTGTCCGGGGTGATGGACGCCACACCCGAGCACCACGCGCTGTCCGCCGTGACGCCGTAGTTGTAGGTGAAGGGCTCGTCGATCATCATGCCGTGCAGATAGCGCGGCTCGCCGTGCTTTTTGACCTCGCAGGTGTGGCCGCCGTAGGTGTACTTGCAGTCGCGCGTGCGGTTCGGGAAGGGGAAGAGGATCGGCACGCCGTTGGAGGCAGAACCCTGCAGCGGTTCGTCCGTGGGCATGAGCATCTGCCGGTTCTCGTAGATGGCGGAATAGAGCTTGAAGCCGCTGCCCGGCGCGATGAAGATCTGCGCGCCCGCGCCCTCCAGCGCCACCTGCACCGCGCCGGAGTCCATCCGCTGTTCGTATGCCTTGAAGTTCTGCATGATAGAACCCTCCTTGTCGAAAATGCTCTCTCTTAAGCATACCAGACTTTTCTTCTTCTTGCAATTCCTTCCCGCCCAATTCCGCGATTTGGGGATTCAAAACCGCCTTTTCGCGTCCGAACGCGCAGGGCAAAGAGAACAAAAACGCTAAAAAAATATTATTAAAATATACACACATGCAAAAATTCAAAAAAAATTAAAAATTATTGACAATATTTTATATGTGTGATAAGATATTCACAAAAGAGAGGAGGAGAAACCAATGGATTCGAAAAGGGAGCGGTTGTTAGGGTTTTGTTCCAAGGGGCCGTCAACGGGGCTCCATTGGAATTCCCAGAGAAGGGAGGTCGCAGCAAAATGAAGCTTGCAGGGATTGGAGCCCGTCGGGCGGCATGGATATTCGGACTGTTGATTCTCGTGGGCAGCGTTTTTTTCTTTCAATCCGCGTATGTAACGAGCGGGTTTGATTGGGACGACAGCGGGGAGTTCTACATTTTCTCCCATGCGGCAGTGCCGCCCCTGCTCCTGGGGCTGGGCGTCGCCGCGGCGATGTGGCTGACCGGCCTGCGCGGGCGGGAGCGGACGGTGCTGGAGTGGATTCCGACGATAGCGGTCTGCCTGGCGCTGGCCCTCTTCACGGGCATGCCGCTGCTCGGCGGCCGCTACCCGGCGGGGGATTTCTACCTCCCGCTGCTGACGTATGCGATCCTGGGCATCGCGGCGCTGGACGCCGTCGAGGCGGCCGTGCAGCGGCGAATCCTCGGCTTCCGGCCGGTGGTCGCGCTCGTTCCGGCGCTCGCCGCGCTGAGCACGGCGGTCGCGCCGTACCTCCTGGACGCCTTTGCGGCCTACCGCGCGGAGCAGACCTTCAGCCCCGGGCCGGGCATCCCGCGCCCGATGCTCGCGCTGTACATCGCGGGGCTGCACGCGCTGTGCCT
>CAJFMX010000050.1 GCA_904393115.1 uncultured Clostridia bacterium | reverse complement strand
GCCGCCGCCTTGGGTTACAAAAGCCCTCTTCAGTACAGGACCGAACAGGGCTTCCCTTAAATTTGCTTTTCCTGTGTCTACTTTTGCTTGACAAGTGCATCGCCAGTGGCGAGGCCTTCTTTTTTTATTTTGCGCTCTCCTCGGTTGCCCGGTCGCGCTCGATCTGCACTTGGAGGATCTCGTCCAGCTCCGGGCAGGCGCGGCGCAGCCGCAGGGGCATGCCGGTCTTGCTGTCCAGGAACGCGTGGGTCGATTCGCCGGTCGCGCGCTCCTGGCCGGTCGCGGCGTCCTCCACGCGGTAGGCCACGGAGAGCTTGACGCCGTTGTAGGCGGTCAGGCGCACGCGGATGCGCGCAATTTCGCCGTAGCGCACGGGCCGGCGGTACGCGCAGGCGACGGAGAGGACGGGGCTTGCGATCCCCTCCGCCTCCAGCCGCGCGTAGGGCAGGCCCACGGCCTCCATCCACTCGGCGCGCGCCTCTTCAAACCAGCGGATGTAGTTCGAGTGGTGCACGACGCCCATCTGATCCGTCTCGTAATACTGCACCTTGTGCAGGGTTCCTTCTTCCAGCGCGCTCATGCGCCTTCCCCCTCTCTGGAAAACAGCCGCTGCGCATAGCCCACGGAGGCCATCGCGTCCTTCCCATAGAAGTCCGCGCCGATGCGGCGGGCGTATTCCTCGTTGAGCACCGCGCCGCCGACCATCACGCGGCAGTCCGGCGCCTCGCGCCGCAGGAGCGCGATGGTCTGCTCCATGCTGCGCACGGTCGTCGTCATCAGCGCGGAAAGGCCCACCAGGCGGATGCCCTGCGCCTGCACCGCCGCAAGCACCGTCTCCGGCGCGACGTCCTTGCCCAGGTCCACCACGTCAAAGCCGTAGTTTTCCAGCAGGACCTTGACGATGTTCTTGCCGATGTCGTGGATGTCGCCCTGGACCGTGGCCAGGACCACCGCGCCCTTCTTCTCCGGCGCGCCGCCCGTGCGCGACATGTGCGCCTGCAGGAGGGCAAAGGCCGCCTTTGCCGCCTCCGCGCTCATCAGCAGCTGCGGCAAAAAGAGCGTCCCCGCCTCGAACCGCGCGCCCACGCGGTCCAGCGCGGGCATGAGCTGCCCCTCGATGACGCGCAGCGGCGCCTCGCCCGCGTCCAGGCAGGCCTGCGTGCAGGCGAGGGCCGCGTCCTTGAGGCCCTGCTCCACCGCGCGGGAGAGGCCCTCCGCCGGGGTCGTGTCTGCGGCTGGGCGCGCGGGCTGCGCCGGGCTTTGCGCGGGCAGCGGGCCCGGCGCGGACTGCGTGCCCGGCCCGGGCTGCTCCTCGGCGGCAAAGGCGATGTAGCGGCTGCACTGGGCGTCCGCGCCGGTCAGCGCCAGCGACGCGCGGAAGGCGCGCATCATGGCCTCGCTCATGGGGTTGAGGATGGCGGCGTCCAGGCCCGCGGCCAGCGCCATGGTCAGGAACGCGGCGTTGACCGTCTCCCGCTGGGGCAGGCCGAAGGAGATGTTCGAAACGCCCAGCACCGTGCGCACGCCCAGCTCCTGCTTGCAGCGGCGCAGCGCCTCCAGCGTCACGCGCGCGTTGTCCGACCCCGTGGAGATGGTCATCGTCAGCGCGTCCAGCACGAGGTTCCGGCGCGGGATGCCCAGGTCCTCCGCCGCGCGCACGATGCGCCGCGCGATCTCCACGCGGCCTTCCGCCGTCTCCGGGATGCCGCCCTCGTCCAGCAGCAGGCCGACCACGACCCCGCCGTATTTCTTGGCCAGGGGCAGGACCTTCTCCAGGGACTCGCGCTTGCCGGACACGGAGTTGAGCAGCGGGATTCCGTTGCAGCGGCGCAGCGCCGCCTCCATGGCCGCCGGGCTCGCGGTGTCGATCTGCACGGGCAGGTCGCAGACGGCCTGCACGGCCTGCACGGCCTCGGGCAGCAGCGCCTCCTCGTCGATGTCCGGCAGGCCGACGTTGACGTCCAGCACGTCCGCGCCGCGCTCGGCCTGCTGCACGGCCTCCTGCTGCAAAAGGCCGATGTCGCGGCTGCGCAGCGCGCGCTTGAGCCGCGGCTTGCCCGTGGGGTTGATCCGCTCGCCGATGACGATGGGCGCGCGCGACAGGTCCACCGCGCGGCTGCCGGAGGTGACGACCGGGCCGCCCGCCTTCTCCGGCAGGGGCTTTGGCGCGATTTCCCGGCAGGCCTCGGCCATGGCCGCGATGTGCGCCGGGGTCGTGCCGCAGCAGCCGCCGATCATCCACGCGCCCGCGCCGCAGATCTCCGCCATCGCCGCGGCGAATTCCTCCGGGCTGACGTCGTAGTGCGCGACGCCCCCCTCCTCCCGCGGCAGGCCCGCGTTCGGCTGCACGAGCAGGGGCAGGTCCGTCGCCGCGCGCAGCGCCGCCATCTGCCGGAGCATCTCCCGCGGGCCCAGGCCGCAGTTCATGCCCATGGCCATGACCCCCAGGCCCTCCAGCAGGGCCGCGACGACCTGCACGTCCGCGCCGCTGAGCAGGCGCCCCGCCTCGTCCAGCGTCACGGTCGCAAGGACCGGCAGGCCCGCCTCCTTGGCCGCGAGGACCGCGGCCTTGAGCTCGTAGGCGTCGCTCATCGTCTCCACGAGCGCCAGGTCCGCGCCCGCCGCGCGGCCGGCCTGCGCCGCCTGCGCGTAGAGCGCGACCGCGTCCGCAAAGTCCAGGTCGCCATACGGCCGCAGGAGCCGGCCCGTAGGCCCGAGGTCCAGCGCGACCAGGCCCCGGCCCGCCTTGCGCACCGCCGCCCGCGCGATCTCCACGCCCGCGCGCACGACGGCGGCGGCGTCCTCTCCATATTTCAGAGCGTTCGCGCCGAACGTGTTCGTCGTCACGACGTCCGCGCCCGCCGCGAGGTACGCCTCGTGGATCGCCTGCACGTCCTCGGGCCGGGTCAGGTTCCACGTCTCCGGCAGCTCGCCGGGCGCAAGGCCCCGCGCCTGCAGCTGCGTGCCCATCGCGCCGTCCAGCAGGACGATGCGCTTGCCCAATTCCTTCAGCATCTCTCTTCCTCCGATTCGTCGTTGTTCTTCTCCCGCCGGAAGGGGCAGTCCCTCCGCGCGCAGGTCTTGCAGGGGGGCGCGGGGTCCGGCGCGTCCGCCCGGCCCGCCCCCGGGGGCCGCAGCCCCTGCACGTAGAGCAGGGACTTTGCAGGCACGAGCATCCCGGCGCCCGTTCCGGCCACGCCCAGGCGCCGCCGCGCGTCGATCAGGTCCAGCAGCGCCTGCTGGCCGCCGAGGGGGAAGCCCGCGTACCCGGGCGCGGTCGCCGCGCCCCGGCACAGGCCCGCCGCCTCCGCCGCGCCGCGCAGGGCGCGGGCGGCCGCCTCCTCCACCAGGGCGGAGGCGCAGGCGTCCAGCATCAGGGCCCAGGCCATGTCCTGCACCTGGGCGCGGGCGAGGAGCCGGTCCGCGGCCTGGCCGAGCGTGGCGCAGATAAGGGCCGCCGTGCCGCAGCCCCGGAGCGCGCGGGCCAGCGCCTCGCCCGCGATGTCGCGCCCGCCGATGCGCGCGCCCCGCTCCCCCGCCCGGCAGGGCAGCAGGCGGAAGCAGGACCGCGGCGGCGCCTCCCGCAGGAGCAGGTCCAGCGCGCGGCGCAGTGCAGGCAGCCCCTCCGCCCCGCTCTGCGCGTAGCGCGCGGCGCGGCGGAGCACCGCATCCTCCGTCATGCCCGGGGCTCGAAGATCTCCGAGAGGTTGTCCAGGATCTTGGCCGCGATCTCGGGCTGGTTCATGGTGTAGATGTGCACGTGGCCGACGCCGTTGGCGATCAGGTCGATGATCTGCTCCGTGCAGTAGGCGATGCCGGCCTGGCGCATGGCGCGCGGGTCCTCGCCGAAGCGGTCGACGATGGCGGCAAAGCGCGGCGGCAGCGCCGTGCCGGACAGGCGGCAGATGCGGCGGATCTGCTTGCCGTTCGTCACAGGCATGACGCCGGCGATCACCGGCACGCGGATGCCCGCAGCCTGCGCGCGGTAGAGGAAGTTGTAGAGGATGTTGTTGTCAAAGAACATCTGCGTGGTGAGGAAGTCCACGCCGCTGTCCACCTTGCGGCGCAGGTTGTCCATGTCCTGCCGGCGGTTGGCGGACTCGGGATGGCCCTCCGGGTAGCAGGCCGCGCCGATGCAGAAGCCGCCGAAGGCGCGGATGTCCGCGATGAGCTCGTCCGCGTGGCGGTATTGATCCGGCAGGGGGAAGGCCGCGTCCTTGGGGATGTCCCCGCGCAGGGCGAGCACGTTCTCGATTCCGCGCTCGCGCAGCTGGGTCAGGACCTGGCGCACGCCCTCCTTTGTGGAGGAAACGCACGTCAGGTGCGCCAGGGCCGGGACGCCGCAGCGCTCGACCTCGCTGGCGACCTCCGCGGTGAAGGCGGAGGTGCCGCCCCCCGCGCCGTATGTCACGGAGATGAACGTCGGGCGCAGGGCCGCGACCTTGCGCGCGATCTCCTTGTACTCGGAGAGCAGCCTCCCCTCCTTGGGCGGGAACAGCTCGCAGGAGAGCGTTACCTCCCGTTCCTTCAGGCACTGGCGAATCAACATGTGCGCATTCCATCCTTTCGCAAAGACTTTTTCTCTCATTATACACCGAGCCGGGCGGCGGTGCAAACGCCCGCTCCGCATTTTTTGCATGGGACGCGGACCGGGCCTTTCCCTGTCGAACGCTGTCGATTTCGCTTGGATTCTACTGAAAATCCGCCAAAATCGCTTGAAATCGCACAGAAAATAAAAACATTTTCTGAAATTTCGAAAATTTACGGAAAAACCTCTTTCCCTTTGCCGCCTTCGGGAGTATAATGACCCCCATAAGCATATGATATGGGAGGAATTGGGTATGGCGACACGCTTTGGAATCCTGGGTGCCGGCGGAATCTCCCGCCGCTTTGCTTCCGTTTTGAAAGAGTGCGGCTGCGCGGAGCTTTCCGCCGTGGCCGCGCGGGACCTGGACCGCGCGGAGGCCTTCGCGCGGGAATTCGGCGCGAACGCTGCCTACGGCGACTATGACGCCCTGCTGGCCGACCCCGCGGTGGACGCGGTCTACGTCGGGCTCACGCACAACCTGCACGCGGACCTCGTGCGCCGGGCGCTGCTGGCGGGCAAGGCCGTCCTGTGCGAAAAGCCGATGGCCGTCTGCGCGGCGGACGCGCGGGCCCTTGCGGACCTTGCGCGCGAAAAGAACCTGCTGCTCATGGAGGGCATGTGGACGCGCTGCATGCCGGCCGTGCGCCGGGCGACGCAGTGGGTGCAAAAGGGCGTCATCGGCCCGGTGCGCCTGCTGCGGGCCGCGTTCTGCTTTGACGCGCCGTTCGACCCGCAGTCCCGCCTGTTCAATCCGGACCTGTGCGGCGGCGCGCTGCTGGACGCGGGCGTCTACCCCATCGAGTTCGCGATGGGGGTCCTGGGCGAGCACCCGGTGGAGACGGCCGGCGTCCAGCTCCCGGCGGAGACGGGCGTGGACGCGATGGACCTGTTCTCCATGCGCTTCCCCTCCGGCGCGATGGCGGAGCTGAGCTGCAGCATCTCGCTCGCGCTGCCGACCGACGCGGTGATCCTGGGCGCGCGCGGCTCCATCGTGGTGCGGGACTTCCTGCGCTCCACGCGCTGCGAGCTCTACGACAGCCACGGCGACTGCGTCGCCACCTTCACCGAGGACGTGGAGGACGGCTTTGTCTACGAAATCGAGCACTTCTGCGCGCTGTTCGAATCCGGCGCGAAGGAAAGCCCCCTCGTCCCCCTCGCGGACACCATCGCCTGCGCCGAGGTCTTCGACGCGCTCCTGCGCCGCTGAGGCCGGCGCGCCCCCCCCGACTCCCCCCCCTGCCCGCGCAAAACAAGGCGGCCGCCGGATCGCTCCGGCTGCCGCCCCTTTTTTTATCCTTCGATTTGCAGGCTGCCCAGCGCCTGGCCGATGGGCTCGCGCAGCAGCAGCGCGGCCGCGCCGTCGCGGGGCGTGGGGTCGCGGTTGATGACCACGAGCGCGTCGCCGCGGAAGGCGTCCAGGTACGCGGCCGCGGGGTAGACCGCAAGGGACGTTCCGCCCACGATCAGCAGGTCCGCGCGCATCAGGGCGTTCAGCGCGCCCCGGACCGTGTCCTCGTCCAGCGCCTCGCCGTAGAGCACGACGTCCGGCCGGACCAGCCCGCCGCAGGCGCAGCGGGGCAGGCCCGCGCCCTGCGCCACAAAGGCGGCGTCGTAGCGCCGGCCGCAGCGCAGGCAGAAGTTCCGGTGCACGGAGCCGTGCAGCTCAAACACGCGGCGGCTGCCCGCGGCCTGGTGCAGGCCGTCGATGTTCTGCGTCACGACGCCCGTGAGCTTTCCCGCCCGCTCCAGGCGCGCGAGGGCCTGGTGCGCGGGGTTGGGCTTGGCAAGGAGCGCCGGCTGGAGGATGCTCTCCCGGTAGAAGGCGTAGAACTCCTCCGGGTGCTCTAAGAAGAAGTCGTGGCTGAGCAGCACCTCGGCGGGGATGGCGCGGCGCTGACGGTAGAGGCCGTCCGCGCTGCGGAAGTCCGGGATGCCGCTCTCGGTGGAGACGCCCGCGCCGCCGAAGAAGGCGATGCGCGCGTGGCTGTCCACGAGCTGCTGGAGGGTGGGCATGTTCCCTTCCCCCCTTTTACACGCAGCGGAAGACGAGCCGCACGCTGTCGAAGTCGCCGTGCATCTCGGGCAGGACGTAGCCGGCGTTCATCAGCGTCGCGCCGTCGTAGATGCGGCGGTCCTGCTCGCAGTAGTAGCGGATCAGCGGCGCCAGGCCGCGCAGGCGCACGCGCCGGACGGCGGGGTTGGGCTCGGCGAGCTTCTGCACATAGGTGAGGATGGCCAGGGACTTGTCCCGGCTCACCTGCAGGAAGGCCGCGTCATTCCCCTCCAAGGGCGAGAGCAGGCGATAGAAATCGCCCTGCGCGACGAGCTGGCGGCTGCACTTGTACTCGATGATCTGCGTGCGGACGCGGACGCAGTCCTCCGGGGTCATGCGGCTCATGTCCAGCTCGTAGCCGAACGAACCGAGCATGGCGACCGCGCCGCGGGTCTTGAGCGGCGTCACGCGGCCGACCTGGTGGTTCGGCACGGCGGAGACGTGGCAGGTCATGGCGCTGGGCGGATAGACCAGGGAGCAGCCGTGCTGGATGGTGAGCCTCTCGATGGCGTCGCTGTCGTCCGAGGTCCAGTTCTGCGGCATGTAGTAGAGCAAGCCCGCGTCAAAGCGCCCGCCGCCGCCCGAGCAGGACTCGAACAGCACGTTCGGGAAGGCGGAGGTGATCCGCTCCATCACGCTGTAGACGCCCAGGATGTAGCGGTGGAACACCTCGCCCTGCCGGTCCGCCGGCAGCGACGGGGAGCCGACCTCGGCCATGTTGCGGTTCATGTCCCACTTGACGTAAGCGATGTCCGCCGAGCGCAGCACGGCGGAGACGGCCTCGACCACGTAGTCCTGCACGTCCCTGCGCGTCATGTCCAATATGAGCTGGTGGCGGCCCAGGGAGGGCGCGCGGCCGCTCGGGCACAGCGCCCAGTCCGGATGCGCGCGGTAGAGGTCGCTGTCCGGGGAGATCATCTCCGGCTCAAACCACAGCCCGAACGAGAGGCCCAGCGCCTTGATCTGCTCGACCAGGTCGTGCAGCGTGCAGCCGAGCTTCTTCTCGTTGACGACCCAGTCGCCCAGGGCGCAGCGGTCGTTGCTGCGCGCGCCGAACCAGCCGTCGTCCAGCACGAACATCTCGATGCCAAGGCTCGCGGCGCTCTTTGCCATCTCCAGGAGCTTTTTGGCGTCAAAGTCCATGTAGACGCCCTCCCAGGAGTTGAGCAGAACGGGCCGCGGCTGGTCGCGGTACTTGCCGCGGGCGAGGTTGCGGCGGTAGAGATTGTGGTAGGTCTGGGACATGCGGGTCAGGCCCTCGCCCGAGTAGACGAGCACGGCCTCCGGCGTGCAGAAGCGCTCGCCGGGCGCCAGGCGCCAGGCAAAGCCCCGGTCGTTGATGCCGCAGTTGAGGCGCAGCGCGTCAAAGGCGTCGACCTCAGTCTCGATGCGGAAGTTTCCGGAGTAGACGAGGCTCACGCCGTAGACCTCGCCCTGGGTTTCGGTCGCGTCCTTGGAGACCAGCGCCGCAAACGGGTTGTGCAGGTGCGAGGACGCCCCGCGGAAGGAGGAGATCGCCATCTCCCCGTGGGGGATGGGGCTGCGCTCCATGTGGAACTCCCGCGCCCAGGCGCCGTGCAGGTGGATCAGGTCGTAGTCCATCCCCGGGAAGGAGAGGGAGGCGCTCATCGCGCGGGTGAGGGTCTGCGCCTGCACGCCCTCGTTGCGCACGACGGCCCAGCGGCAGATCGCGTCCGAGAAGGCGAACGTCGCGTAGTAGAGGTCCACATAGAGGTTCTTGACCGCGTCGCGCAGGGTGATGCGCAGCGTCTCGCCCTCGTCGCCGGGGTTGAGGTAGACGTGCGGCAGGCCCGGAAGGTCGGGCTTGCCGGGCAGCACCTCGCAGGAGTCGTAGCGCAGGTCCGTGACGTTGTCGCCCGTCTCGCTCTGCGCCGCAAGGGCCGGGGCGCGCAGGTCCGCGCTCCCCGCGCCGGAGTATTCCAGGGGCATGACGTCCGCGGAGAAGTCGTCCTCCGCGTCCGCCTGAATGGACCAGAACGAGGCGCGGCCCCGCTGCGGCGCCAGGTGCGCCAGGTGCGCGTCCTCGACCCGCCCGCCGTAGTACAGGTGCACGAGCACGTTGTTGCCCAGCACCCCCAGCACATAGCTGGAGCTCTCGGTATCGATCTTGAAGATCCTTTCCTCTTGCAAAACCGTGATTGCCATACTTTCCCTCCTGTATCCAAAGCGCTCGAAAGCTCTCTCTTTCTCTTTCGCCCCGCGCGCCGCTTTTTCCTGCGCAGGCGCCAAAAATGCAAAGAGGGAGGCGCCTGCTGCTCTTCTTTCTCCGGGGCAGGAGGTTCTCGGCGGCCAGGGCGGGGACTGCGCCCAAGGACAGCGTCGCCATCGCCAGCAGCAGGGCCAGGCCCAGCCGCAGGGTCTTTCTCTCTTGCATGTTTTGCCTTCCTCGAAGGCCGCATGTACAGGATCGCCCTGCGCTGGGGAGGTGCAAAAATTTTTTCAGACGTGCAGGCGGACGCGGCTGCCGGCCTTGCCCTTGACGACCTCGATGCCCTGGAGGATGTTCTCCCGAAGGGCCTCGACGTGGGAGATGATGCCGACCTTGCCGCCCGCGCCGATGCGGGTCAGCACGTCCAGCGCGTCGCGGATGGAGGCGGGGTCCAGGCTGCCGAAACCCTCGTCGATGAAGATGGCCTCCATGGCGACGCCCCCGGCCTGCGCGCGCACCACCGCCGACAGCCCCAGCGACAGCGCGAGGGAGACGAGGAACTTCTCCCCGCCCGAGAGGGTGCGCACGTCGCGCTCGCCGCCGAAGTACCCGTCGAGCACCTGCAATTCCAGGCCGTCGAGCCGGGCGCGCGTGCGCGCGGAGCGCACCTCCAGCCGGTAGCGGCCGCCGTGGACCAGGCGCAACAGCTCGTTCGCCTGCTCGGCGACGCTCCCGAGCATCGCCGAGAGCACAAAGCTGGAGAGCGTCACGCCCTTGTTATAGGTAAAGCACTCGGTGAAGGCGCGCATCTTCTCCACCGTGCGGCGGCGGGCGGGCAGCGCGGCGGCGGAGGCGGCGGTTCGCGCCTGCAGGTCGCGGGCGCGGGCGGCGCGCTCCTCCTGCGCGCCGGCGCGGGCCGCGGCCGCGTTGAAGGCGGCAAGGCTCTCCTCCCGCGCGGCCAGGGCCGCTTCGGCGTCCGGCCGCGCAAGGCCCTGGATGGCGGCGCGGGCGGCCTCGTCCTCCTCTCGCGCGCGGGAAAGGCGCGCGCGGAAGCCTTCGGCCTGCGCGCGCAGCCGGGTGAGGGCCTCCTCGTCCCGCAGGGACGCTGCGAGGTCGGCCTCGTCCGCAAAGCCGCGCGCAGTCCACGCCGCGCGCAGGGCCTCGCCCGCGGCCCGGGCCTCGTCCGCCAGGCGCGCTTCCTCCTCCTGGGCGCGGGCGCACGCGCTCGCGGCGACGGCGGCGCGCGTCTCGGCCTGGGCCAGGCGCTCGGCGGCGGCCTACTGCGCGTCCTCCAGCGCCTGGAGCCTCTCGCGGCCCGCGCGGATGGCGCGCTGGGCCTCCTCGGCGGTGCGGCCGTCGTCGCCGGCGCGGCGGGCGGCCTCCTGGGCGCGGGTGCGGGCGCGCGCCTCCTCCGCCTCCGCC
>CAJFMX010000049.1 GCA_904393115.1 uncultured Clostridia bacterium | reverse complement strand
AAAAGCAAATTTAAGGGAAGCCCTGTTCGGTCCTGTACTGAAGAGGGCTTTTGTAACCCAAGGCGGCGGCAGGGCGATGGCGATTGAAGAAATGGACATAGTCATCCAAGAGAGCAGGAACGTCGTTGGTATGGGCTAGATCGAAGTCAAGATAGAGTTCTTCCTTCATCCAGCCATTCAGAGCCTCTATAATGGGATTGTCCGTGGGCGTTCCCCCTCGCGACATAGAACGAAGTATGTTATCATTGTGGTGGGCCTGGCAAAAAGCCCTCGAAGAGTAGACAGCTCCCTGGCCGGTGTGTAAGATTACCTGGGACGTCTGCTCTTCTCTTTTGTCCATCAGCTTTTTCAGTTGTTCAAGGCAGTGGTAATATGGCTTATTGCTTCCCCTTTGAGATGTGACGCTGTGAGCCAGGATCTCGTTGTTGAAGGTATCCAGGAGGATGGTCCACTCCCAGTAAGTCGTTCCAACTTTAAGTATGGTCATGTCGGAGACCACGAGCTGAAGCGGTGCAGCAGCGTTCCAGTGTCCTCTTACCTGATTGGGGAATACGATGCTTTCCTCTCTAGGCCGTTTATAACGACCTTTTCTGGCCTTTGAATGAATTCCCGCGGCTTTACAGCACTTGTGGGCCAGATTGTGAGAAAACACCCACCCCGTTTCCAAAGACACATCGCGAGCCAGACGATGATCCCCATGAGAAGGATGCTTTTCATGGGCAGCTTGCAGCAACCGGGTCAGTTCCTCTCTGTCTCTTTCATAGCGGTTCATTTTCCCTTGTCGTTGCCGCCACTTGTAGTAGCCAGAGCGATTTACACCCATGACTCGGCATAGAAAACTGACCGGATATTTTCCTTTTAGTTCTTCTATGATTTCGTATTCTTTTCGCTGCCAGCAACGTACTCCTTCTTTACACCAACTCCTTCCACCCAATATCCTTTTTAAACCAGGCTATTTCTACCTCCTGTTTGGCTACAGTAAGTCGAAGCCGATCTACCTCGCTCAAGCTCTTACTCCTGTGAAGTGCCGCATATGGATTGCCATTCTTGGGCTCCAGTGCATCTTCCCCTTCTTCCAGATACCGCTTTACCCATGCCGCTACCAAACTACTTCTCACTCCGTATTTTCGCTCGATTTCCATAAGCGAGATATGTTCTTCCAGGTGCAGACGGATGTATTGCAGCTTTTCCTCTTTGCTCCATTTCCGATGTGGTGTCCCTTTCTTTCCCAGTTCCTTCCCTCCTTTTTCTCTGATTTTACTACGAAAAAAGTAGACACTCACACTTTTGTAAGTGTCTACTTTCATTTTACAGGTGCACTCGCCACTGGCGAAGCCTTCTTTTTTTGTCAGTATTTGCGGAAATAGGCGTAGGCCTCGCCGGGCATGCCGGTCAGGCGGCGGCCGACGCGCACGCGCCGCTCGTAGAGCAGGAAGCCGCACTTCTCCGCCACGCGGAAGGCGGGGCCGTCGCCGTCCGCGGCGGTCAGGATCAGGTAGGGCAGGCCCTCGCAGCGCAGGAACGCGTCGGAGGCGAGGGTCACCGCCTCCTTGGTGTAGCCCCGGCCGCGGCAGGCGTCCAGCAGGCCGTAGACCAGCTCGGTCTCAAAGAGGTCCGGGTGCTCGCCCACGCCCACCAGGCCCACGATCTCGTCCGTCCCGCGCAGGGCGATGGCCAGGCGGCGCGGCGCGCGCCAGTCCGAGGCCGCCTGGGCCTGCGCGATCAGGTCCTCCAGCGCGGGAAGGGACTCGCCCTCCAGGGGGTCCTCCCACTCCGTCAGGACCCGGCGCAGCGCGGGGTCGGCGCACAGGGCCGCATAGCCCGCCGCGTCCGACGGCATGAGGTCGCGCAGCACGATGGATTCGCCCTCGATTCGCTTCATCGCGCGCCTCCTTCCCCGGGCGCAAAGGAGATGCCCCCGCCCGAAACCCAGTGATCCAGCTCCAGCATGTTCATGTAGACGAAGTCCGGCTCCAGCTCGAACCGCTCGCAGAGCTCCCGCGTCAGCGCCGCGGCAAAGGCGCGCTTGGCCTCCGCGGGCGCGGGCGTGTAGAGCCGCAGGTCCACAAAGGCGCACGGCGCCTTGCCCCCGCGGAAGTAGAGGTCGCAGTCCTGTTCGATGCGGACCATGAGGTTTTGCTGGTTCTTGCCGGGGATGGTCTCGATGAGCTGGGCGCAGCGCTCGTAGAGCGCCTTGCGCGCCAGGGGCGAGACCGGCCGGCCGATCGCGATGTGCAGATAGGGCATGAAAACACCTCCCATTTGGGCCCGTTACAGGCCGAACGTCTCCTTGCAGTTGTAGACCGCGCCAAGAAGGTTCGCGTCGTTGCGGTGGACGCACAGGCGAACCTGCGGCAGGATGGGGCCGTCGCGCTCGGCGACCAGGCGCGCAAGGCTCGCCTGCAGCTCCACAAGCAGCTGCGGCCACGCCGTGATCCCGCCGCCGATCAGGAAGGCCTGCGGGTCCGCGACGTACTGCATGGTCAAAATCGTGTTGGCAAGGCCGTCGAAGAACTCCGCCACGCAGGCTGCGGCCGCGGGGTCCTGCGCGCGGCGGTCGTACATCTCGGGGATGGTGCGCCGCTCTCCCGTGCGGGCGAAGTAGCGGTTTTCCACCTCCACCGGCGCGATCTGCTGGCCATAGCTGCCGCCCGCGGGCGCAGGGTAGGCGTAGCCGATGTCCCCGGCGAGGAAGTGCGCGCCGGAAAAGACCTTGCCCCCGATGCACAGCGCCCCGCCCAGCCCCGAGCCGAGCACCAGCGTCAGAAAGTTTTGCAGGTCCTGCGCCGCGCCGCACCAGATCTCGCCCAGCGCCGCGCAGTTGCCGTCCTTCTCCAGGGCCACGGGCAGGTTTGTGCGGCGGCGGATCTCGTAGTACTGCCGGCCGATGAGGTAGTTCAGCGACGGCGCGAGCTTGGCGAACACCACGCCCGAGGCGGGGTCGATGCCCCCGCAGGAGCTGATGCCCACCCCGCACAGCGCGGGAAACTGCGCCTGGGCGCGCGCGATCAGGCCCGCGAGCGCGTCCTGAAAGGCGTCAAAGTCCGGCGGGATGGGCAGGCGCTCCCGCGAGAGGATGCGCGCGCCCTCGTCCACGACCCCCGATTTGATCGACGTGCCGCCGACGTCGATGCCGAGATAGAGCTTCGTCATTTGGTTTCCTCCCCGGCTCGGGGCCAGGCGACCATGACCTCGGCCGAACCCGAGAAGGCCGCCCGCTCCCCGGGGAAGACGACCGCGCTCATGCCCGGGGTGAGGAACATGCCGTCCGCCGTGAGGTTGCCGGACAGCAGCGTCACGCACGCAAAGACGTCCCGCTCGTTGACAAAGGGACCGGAGATCTGCGTGCGGCGCGTGCCGTAGTAGGGCTCCTCGTAGTCGCGGTCCGACTCGTAGGGCACGGCGGAGCCGGTCTTGTCCACGTCCACGACGGCGAGCGCCTCCTCCACCTGCAGGGGGCGGGGGTTGCCCTTAAAGTCCACGCGGTTGTAGTCGTAGAAGCGGAAGGTCACGTCCGTGGACTGCTGAATCTCGTAGACGAGGCAGCCGGCCGTCAGCGCGTGGAGCGTGCCGGTCTCCACAAAGACGTAGTCGCCCTTGCGCACGGGCAGGCGGCTGAGCACGGACTCCACCGCGCCCTCGCGCACCTTTGCGGCGAGGTCCTCGCGGCTCTCGCACGCGCAGCCGCAGACGATGGACCCGGACGCGGGCGGGGAGAGGAAGACCCAGGACTCGGTCTTGCCAAAGGGCGCGCCGAGGCGTTCGCGCGCGTACGCGTCCCCGGGGTGCACCTGGATGGAGAGGTCCTGCGCGGCGTCCACAAGGCCGATCAGCAGCGGAAAGACCGGAAACTGCGGGCAGCCGAAGCGCGCGGGATCCGCCGCGTAAACCTCGTGCAGCGTCATGCCGATGAATTCGCCGTTGAGCACGGTGCAGGTCAGCTCCTCGTTGCCGGCGACGGTGTAGAGGGAGCCCACGCGCGTGTTCAGGGGATCGGCGCCGAACTTCTGCAGGCGCGTTCCCCCCCAGATGGTGGTCTTGTTGACGGTATCCAATAGAAGCATGGCTCAAATCTCCTTGAACTCGAAGCAGTTTGCGTCGGAAGCGGCGCGGTACCAGGCGGCGGATTTCTTGAGGCGGCGCGCTAGATTCTGCGCGCGGTCCACCTCCACCAGGCCGTAGCGGTTCTTGAACGCGTTGTAGGGCGAGCAGTTGTCCAGGGAGGCGAACAGCCAGTAGCCCTGGCAGTTGCTGCCCTCGGCAACGGCCTTGGAGAGCCAGGCCAGGTGCTCGGCGATGAAGTCGATGCGGTAGTCGTCCTGCACGACGCCGTCCGGGCCCTTGAAGCGCGCCTCGTTCTGCACGCCCATGCCGGATTCGCTCACGATCCAGGGCAGGTTGCCGTACTCGGTCTTGATGCGCATGCCGATATCGTACAGGCTCTTGGGGAAGATCTCCCACCCGCGGTAGGGGTTCATGCGCTTGCCCGGCATGTCGTAGTCGTCGTAGAACTTGGACGGGTGGAAGGGGCGGCTCTCGTCCCAGGGCGTTTCCTTGGCCTTGACGCGCATGGGCTGGTAGTAGTTCATGCCCAGCACGTCCACGGTGTTTTCCGCGATGAGGCGCGCGTCCTCGTCCCGGTAGTCGAAGAGCAGGCCCTCGTCCGTCAGAATCCGCAGGAAGTTCTCCGGGTAGCGGCCCAGCACCGCCGTGTCCGTGAACGGCCGCCAGAAGAAGTCGTCCGCTATGCGCGCGGCCGCGGCGTCGTCCGGGTTGTTCGCGTCGCGGGGGACGATGTAGGGGGAGTTGAGGATCGCGCCAAAGCGCGCGTCCGGCAGGATCTCGCGGCAGGCGCGGGCCGCGCGGGCCGTGCAGAGCACCTTGCCGTGAATCCAGGCGTAGGCGCGCCGCGGGTTCTTTTCGTGCGGCCACCACGCGCCGTTCAGGAAGCAGAGCTCCGGGATGACCATGGGCTCGTTGAAGGCGAACCAGGTGTGCACGCGGTCGCCGTAGCGGCGGAAGGCCTCCTGCGCGTAGGCGACGTAGAGGTCCTGCACGCGGCGGCTGGCGTAGCCGTCGTACTTCTCGTAGAGCGCCGCCGGCAGCTCCCAGTGCTCCAGGCACAGCGCGGGCTCGATGCCGTTTTCCAGCAGGCAGTCGATGACGTCCGAGTAGTAGCGCGCGGCGCGCTCGTTGACGGTTACGGCTTCGTAGTCGTCCAGGAAGCGCGACCAGTCGATGTTGAAGCGGTACTGCCGGATGCCCGCCTGGCGGAAGAGCGGGATGTCCGTGCGGAAGCGGCGGTAGAAGTCCGAGGCCACTTCCGGCCCCACGCCCTCGAACCAGGCGTCCCGGTCGTTCTCCCACATCAGGTGCGGAAAGTGCTTCTGGTCCGGACGCTTGTCCGCCTCGCCCTCCATCTGCCAGCCCGCGCCCGTGGCGCCCAGCCGGAATCCATCGGGGAAGGAATACTTCATCGAAAACAGCCCTCCTTGCTCTGGCGCAGACCCTGCGCTTACCCCTATTTTACAACCGGATGCCCAATTTGTCCATCGCGTTGTCGTGCAGCAGGCGGCGCGCCGTCCGCTCCGCGGCCTCCAGGTCCAGCGCGCCGTCCTCCACCTTGCGGGCGAGCGCGCGGGCGACCGTGCGCCGGGCCTGCACCTGGTGGCCGTAGACGCCGTCCACGAAGAGGTAGTCCCCGCCAAAGGCGAAGATCTTGTTCTGCGGAACCAGGTCCAGGTATTCGCAGAGCGCGTTTTCCGCCGCGAGGGGGGAGATGATGTTCACCCAGGCGAAGTCCACCGTCGCGTTGGGGAAGAGCTTGGCAAGAACCCCGGTCTGACGCACATACGGGTAGCCGATGTGGAACAGGTCGAACCGCACGCCGGGGAAGTCCTGCAAAAGCTCGGTCAAAAGCAGCGGGTCGGAGTTGGCCACGATGTTGCCGTTGCCCTCCTGGAAGCCCGTGTGGATCTGCACAAACGCGCCCATCTCCTGCAAAATCCCCAGGCAGAAGCGCAGAATGTAGTCCTGCAGCGCGCGCGGAACGGGCGCAAGGCGGTCCTGCAGGAAGACGGGCAGAAACGCGTCAAAGGCGGCGCGGGCGTCCCGCTCCGCCACGCGGGCAAAGTACAGCGGGCGGCTGTAGGCGACGCCGAGCTTGTAGCCCGCGTATCCGTAGCCGGGCGAGGCCAGAAGGTCCGCGCGCACCGCCGCGAGGAATCCCTCGAAGGTGCGCATGTCCGTGCCGTACTCGCCGAGCAGGTCCCAGAGGAAGTTCCAGCCCTCCAGGTAGCCGTCCAGGCGCAGCACCTGCGCGAACAGCTCGTCGTCCGACCAGCCGGACCCCTTCATGTGCGCAAAGCCGTCGTTGACGCTGCGCGAGATGCGGCACTTGTCCTTGAGGACCTTGCGGAAGTGGCCGCCGTCCTGCACGCCCCGCTGGAAGGCCTCGTTCATGCGGCCGATGGAGGCGCGGTCCACGCGCGCCTCGCCGTAGAGGCCGCGGGCCGCCTCGTCCAGCGCGCGGCCATAGCCCGTGAGCCGGCACAGGTCCCACCAGGGCTCGATGCGGGCAAAGCGCTCCTCGATGTCCAGCGAGGGGTCGAGCGCCTGGTCCAGCAGCGGCCGCGGCATGCCGGCGGAGATCAGGTCCTTGTCAAAGTAGTGGCTCAGGTATTCGGTCAGGACATCGCAGGGCGTCTCGCGCAGCGCGGGGCGCAGGGGCAGGTGCTCGTGCGTGTCCAGGATGGGCATGTCCCAGATGCGGTCCAGCAGCGCGCTTTCGGTTGCGTTCATGAAATGTCCCCCCTTTTTTTATTTGGATTCAGTATACCGGACTTTTGCGGAAAAGGAAAGCGGCGCGCCGCGGCCGGGGAGGAAAATGTGCGAAAATTCCGCACTGCAAAACGTGGTTCGGGGAAAAACGGCGGACTTTTGCGCAGAAAGCGTCTTTTTTTGCCGCTCGTTTTCCGGTATACTCATATGAAGAGAAGAAAAGGGGGGCTGCGCGTGGACGAGGCATTTTTTGCGCGCCTGGAGCGGGAGAAGGGCGTGCGCCTGAACGCGGAGCAGCGCCAGGCCGTGTCCTTTGCCAAGGGCATGGCGCTGCTGGCGGCCGCGCCCGGGAGCGGGAAGACCACGGTCGCGGTCTGCCGGGCGGCGCGCCTGCTGGAGGAGGGAACGAGCCCGGGGCGCATCCTCACCCTCACGTTCGGCCGGCGCAGCCGCGAGGACCTCGCGGCGCGCTTTGCCGCGCTCTTTCCCGAGTGGGAGACGCCGCGCGTCTCCACGCTGCACGCCATGAGCCTGCGCATCCTGCGCGAGGGCGCGGCCCGGGCCGGGCGCGAGCTCTTCGGGGTCCTGGCCGACCCCGCGCCGACGGTGCGGCGGCTGCTCCGGCAGCAGGGGATCGCCGCGCCCTCGGAGGAGACGCTCCTTGCCGCCTGCAGCGCGCTGGAGAGGGAGACGAGCGACCCCGGCGCCGCGGCGGAGAGCGCGGACTTCGACCTTGCCCGCCTTGCGCGCGACTATGCGCGGGAGAAGCGGGAAAAGCACCTGATGGACTTTGCGGACATGCAGGTCTACGCCCTGCGCCTGCTGACGCAGGACGAGGCGCAGCGCAGCCTCTGGCAGGGGCGGCTGGACTACGTGCAGGTGGACGAGGCGCAGGACACCTCGCCCGTGCAGCAGAAGCTCGCCGCGCTCCTGGCCGGCGGGTGCGGGAACCTGCTCTGCATCGGCGACGCGGACCAGAGCATCTACGGCTTCCGCGGCGCGGCGCCGGACTTCCTCAACGAATTCGAGCGGACCTTTCCCGGCGCGCGCGTGCTGACGCTGCCCGTGAACTTCCGCTCCCGGCCGGAGATCGTCGAGGCTGCGGGCCGTGTCATCCGCTGGAACGCGGACCGGCGCGACCTGCGCATGCGCGCGGCGCGCCCGGCGGGCGGCGCGGTGGAGCGCGCCGCCCTGGCGGACTGGGGCGAGCAGGCGGCCTACGTCTGCCGGCGCGCGCAGGACCTCGCCCCGGGGCGGACCCTGGGCGTGCTCTACCGCAACAACGACAGCGCCGCGCCCCTGTGCGACGCGCTGCTGCGCGCGCAGATCCCCTTTGCCCTCAGCCGCGAGGGCGGCGGGGAGCGGCTCTTCGGCTCGGCGGGGCGGGACCTGCAGGACCTGGCGCGCCTCGTGCTGGACCCGACGGACGCGCAGGCCTTCGACCGCGTGCGCGGGCTGCTCCTGGGCGCTGCGCCGCGGGCGTGCATCCAGCGCGCGGACAGCGTGCCAGGGGACCGGTTCCAGGCGCTCCTTGCGCAGGGAACCCTGCCCGCGAAGACGGCGGAGCGGCTCCGCGCCGCGCAGGCGCGCCTGGCGTCCCTGCGGGGCAAGCCCGCGCCCGAGGTCCTGGACGCGCTCTGCCGCGCGCACGGCCTGGGCGACCACCGCTGCGACGGCCTGCGCGCCCTGGCCCGGGAGGAGGCGGACCTGCGCCGGCTGCTCCTGCGCGCGGAGGCGCTGCCGGGCCTTGTGGAGGCGCAGGGCGCGCAGGGCGCGCAGGCCGCCGGGGCGCGCGTCTTCCTCTCCACGATCCACGCGGCCAAGGGCCTGGAATACGACGAGGTCGTGCTCGTGGACGCGATGGAGGGCGTGCTTCCGCCGCGGGGCTCGGGCGCGGCGCGCGTCCCGGAGACGCGGGCGCAGCTCGAGGAGGAGACGCGCCTGATGTACGTGGCCGCGACGCGCGCGCGGGAGCGGTTCACCGTGCCCACGGCGACGCGGGCCTTTGGCGCGGAGCGGGCGGAGTCCCGCTACGTCTCGCGCCTGCTGGACGAGCGGACCGAGCGCGCGCAGGCGGCGACGCGGGGAAATGCGGCCGGCGCGCCTTTCCCGGCGCGGCCCCGTGCCCGGCGCCCGGCGGATGCGGACCTTGGCGCGGAGGGGATCCGGCCGGGGGCGCGCGTCGTGCACCGGGTCTTTGGGGAAGGGGAGGTCCTCGCCGTCGGGCCGCGCAGCCAGATGCGCGTGCGCTTTTCCGACGGCGAGCGGCTGCTGGACGCGCAGGTCTGCCTGCGGGCCGCGGTCCTGCGCAAGCGCTGAGCGGGGTTGACGGACAGCGCTCCGCGCCCTACAATAAAGAATAGGAAAATTTCGGAAGACCGGCAAAAGGAGGACTTCTTGCATGAGCAACATCCCAACGCCCCACATCACCGCCAAGGCCGGCGACTTTGCGCCCACGGTGCTGATGCCCGGCGACCCCCTGCGCTCGCGCTTTGTCGCGGAGAACTTCCTGACCGACGCGGTCCTTGTCAACAACGTGCGCGGCGTGCAGGGCTACACGGGCCTGTACAAGGGCAAGCGCGTCTCCGTCATGGCCAGCGGCATGGGCATGCCGTCCATCGGCATCTACAGCCATGAGCTGTTCCACTTCTACGGCGTGGAGGCGATCATCCGCATCGGCTCGGCGGGCATGCTGCGGCCGGACCTGCGCCTGCGGGACATCGTCGCGGGCATGAGCTGCTACACGAATTCGAACTTCGGCGCGCAGTTCGGCTTTGCGGGGAGCCTGGCGCCCTGCTGCTCGTTCCCCCTGCTGCGCGCGGCGGCGGAGGCGGCCGAGCGCATCGGCGCGCGCCTGGTGCCCGGGGCGCTCTTCTCCTCGGACACGTTCTACGACGAGAGCAACCCCAACGCGACGCTGCAGAAGCTCGGCGTGCTCGCGGTGGAGATGGAGGCCGCGGCCCTGTACCTCAACGCGGCGCGCGCGGGCAAGCAGGCCCTGGCGCTGTGCACCATCTCGGACAACCCCTTCACGGGCGAGGGGCTTTCCGCTAAGGAGCGGCAGGAGAGCTTCCGCGAGATGATGGAGATCGCCCTGGAGATCGCGCTGTGAGCGGGGCGGAGCTGCTCGCCCTGGCGCGGCGCGCGCGGGAGAACGCCTACGCGCCCTATTCCGGCTTTGCGGTGGGCGCGGCGCTGCTGGGCGCGGACGGGCGCGTCTACACCGGCTGCAACGTGGAGAACGCCGCCTACCCCGTGGCCTGCTGCGCGGAGCGCACGGCGCTGTTCCATGCGGTGGCCGAGGGCGCGCGGGAGTTCACCGCCATCGCGGTGGCCGGCGGGCGCGTCGGGGACAATGCGGAGGCGTCCTGCCCGCCCTGCGGCGTCTGCCGCCAGGCGCTGGCCGAGTTCTGTGACCTGGAGACGTTCCGCGTGTACCTGGCCGCGCCCGGGGGCGGCGTGGAGGAGACGACGCTCGGCGCGCTCCTGCCCCGCGCCTTTGCCCGCGCGAACCTGGACAAGTCCTGAGAAGCACAAGCGCGCCCCTCCCCCGAAAAAAGGGGAGGGGCGCGCTTGGCGTTTTTGGGGGGACTATCTGCGGCGGGGGTCGGGCTCGCGTTCCTCGTCCGGGCGATGGGGCTGCTCGGGCACGGCAAAGGCCCCCGGCGCGCCAAAGGGCGCGCCGCCGACCGCGGGTCCGCGCCCGCCGCCGGGGCTGACGCCGAGGAAGTTGCCGTTGCCCAGGGCATCCCGCGCCGGCTTTTTCTTGCCGCGGCTGCGGATGGCCGAGACGAGGGTCCAAACCACCACGGCGAGGAAGAGCAGGCCCACGCCGGAATACACGAGCACAACGGGCCATTGCAGGGTGTTGCCGTTCATGCGGAGACCTCCTTTCCCTTCAAAAAAACAAGTCTGCAAATAAAAAGTCAATAGAAAATTGAGAAAAGTTTGCAGCTTCGGGAGGAGGCAAAAGAGAGCACGACAAAAAGACCGCCGCGCAAG
>CAJFMX010000048.1 GCA_904393115.1 uncultured Clostridia bacterium | reverse complement strand
TGCCAGTATTTGATTTTTTGACTTCACATCGTGTTCCTTGCCTCTGAAAACATTGATTTTACTGGACTATCTCATGTTTTCTTATTAGGAGGCGGGGAAGCGGGCGCTCTGTTTTGTTTAGTTTGCGGCGCTCTCCGCCTTGCCCTGCGGCAGGTCGGGCTTGAGCACGGTCTTCCACTTGCCGCTCTGATAGCGCAGGGTGATGAGCAGCGTGCGCAGGCACTGGTCCGCCACCAGCGCGATCCAGGCGCCCGTGAGGCCCCAGCGCAGCACGTAGACCGAGAACAGCGCGATGAGCGGCCGCACCAGCATCACGGTCACGAAGATGACCTTGGCCGTGTACTTGGTGTCGCCCGCGCCGCGCAGGGAACCCGTCAGGATGAACTGCGTGGACTGCAGGGGCTGGATCAGGGCCACCATCTTCAGCAGGAAGGCGCCCTGCTCGATGATGCTCGCGTCGTCCGAATACAGGCGGATGATCGGCTCCCCGAAGAAGAACAGCACGACCATCAGCACCACAGAGACCGCGGTGCCCAGCACCTGCGTGCGGCGCGAGTAGAGCACGGCCATGTCCGCGCGCAGCTTGCCCAGGCTCTGGCCCACGAGCGAGGTCGCCGAGACCGCGAAGGCCTGGCCGGTCATGAACGTCAGGGAGAGGATGTTCATGCAGACCTGGTGGCAGGCGAGCATCACGGTGCCCAGGCTCGCCACGGTCTTGGCGTAGACGATCATGCCCACGCGCATGCAGAGCTGCTCGATCATGGAGGGCAGGCCGATGCGCGCGATGTCCGCGATGGACTCCCGGTCCGGCCGAAAGCCCGCGCGCAGGTTCAGGTGCACGTATTGGTTGCGGTTCAGCACCGCGGCCAGCGCGATGGCCATCGCCACGCCCTGCGAGATGGAGGTCGCCAGCGACGCGCCCGCCACCTCCAGCCGCGGCATGCCCATGCGCCCGTAGATGAAGAGATAGTTCAGGAAGATGTTCACGACGTTGGCGATCGTGTTGTAGAAGAGCGCGGTCTTGGAATCCCCCGCGCCGCGCAGCGCGTTGGTGATGGTCGTCGTCAGCGCGAGGAACGGCAGGCCCAGCATCTGGATCTGCAGGTACTGCATGCCGCCCAGCAGCGTCTGCTCGTCCTGCGCGCCCATGAACAGCACCAGCGGATGCGCAAACGCAAAGCCCAGCACCGCGAAGAACACGGACAGGACCAGGTTGATCATCAGCGACTGGCGGAGGATGAGCTGCGCCTTGTCCTGCCGGCCCGCGCCCTTGTGGCGCGCGACCATGGTCATGCAGCCCACGTTGAGCGCGGTGAACATCGTCGAGAGCAGGAACTTGGGCTGCGTCGTCAGCCCAACGGACGAGATGGCCCACGGCCCGAGCTGCCCGACCATGATCAGGTCCGCCATGCTCGTCAGCTGCGTCAGCAGCAGCTCCACCAGGGACGGCCACGCGATGCCCACGATGTCCGAGTAGAGCTCGCGCGAGGTCACGCCCTCGGGCAGGGAGATCTTCTGCCGGAGGGATTCGCCCGCCTGCAGGGGCTGGCCCCAGTCCAGCCGGTCCAGAGCCGTGCGATGGGCTCGCGGTGTCTTGGATTGCGGAATCGTTTTCTCAGCCATGCGGTTGCTTGTCTGTGGACAGACTGCGCCCACAAACCTCCTCCTATCCATGAATTCCCTATGCGAATATCATACCGGTTCCGGCCGCGGTTGTCAATGCGTGCGTTCCAGGGGCGCCCCCAAGGCAGTGCGCGCGAAATTTGCGGGATTTTGTCGAATTGCGGCGAAAATCGGTTTACTTTTGGAAACAAACATGTTATGGTTAAGATGCAGACTACCAAAAATTGGATAAAACGGAGGCGACAGCATGAAGACTTGGGTTGCGTTTTTGGCGTGCTTTGCGATCCTGTTCCTGCCCCTGCCGGCGGAGGCGGCCGCGCGCGCCAGCGTCACGGGCAAGGCCTACAACGTCGAGGTCCGCAGCGTGGACGTGGTCTACAGCCTGGACGGGACCTTCCGCGCCCTGGAGACCGTCCGCACGACGGGCCGGCAGGAAAACGTCAACAGCGTGCGCTTCGCCTACGACTTCGAGCAGGAGCAGCCGGAGGCGGCCGGCCGCTTCCTCGAGGACCAGAAGGTCGCCCTCGTGCGGGTGGATGGCTTTGACCCGCGGATCGGCTCGATCCCGGAGGCGGAGCGCGTGGTCGTGACCGTGGACGGGCAGGAGCTGCAGGCGGACCGCGCCGCGGACTTTGCGGACTACGTCGGCTGGCACAACGTGCACAGCGGGAGCTACGGCGTGGTCTTTCCCATCTTCCTCGGGAAGGAGAGCCGGCAGGAGACGCACGTCGTCCAGGTGACGGCGCTCCTCACGCAGGACGGCGCCGAGCGCGAGATCACGGAGACGGCCGTGCTCACCCTGGCGCTGGAGAACGAGCACGTCTACAAGGAGGAGCGCGCGCTGCGCATCCTGAACATGGCGGGCACGCACGTGGACGCCTACTGCGTGGGCGACCGGATCTACCTGGACTATCCCAGCCAGGACTACTACAACTATCAGGCGTGGGTGCTGAACCGCGAAGCGCCCGCGGAGGTGGAGATCGCGTTTGCGGACGCGGCCGGGCAGGCCATCCCGGGCATCGCCTGGGCGGCGCAGGCGCGCAGCGAGGCCGGGGAGACGGCGGCCCTCTTCCTGGAGGCGGAGGGGAAGCTGGAGGACGGCAAGGCGGTCTTTCGCGCAAAGCCGGACAGCAATCTCGCCGAGCGGCAGAAGGTGGTCTTCACCGTGGAGACGGCCGAGGCCGTCTACCGCACGCCGGAGATGACCATCGTGGAGCGGGAGGACATCCCCGGGCGCGATCCCAAGGGCCTCTACTTCGCGCAGAGCGAGATCACCCTGGCCGTGGGCCAGTGCTTTGACCCGGTGGTGCTCGCCGTCGCCGACGGGCTCCCCGTGCGGGACGGCGGCGTGGGGGAGCTGCAGATCGCCCTGGGCGAGGGCAGCGACAGGACCGTCCTGGAGGTGACGGAGGAGGGGCGCGTCTACGCGAGCCGCCCCGGCGCGGCCTACATCACCGCGACATACGAGACCGGGCGCGTGACGCAGGACAGCGTGGGGAACATGCACCGCGATTCCTACGGCGCGCCCTCGATGAAGATCACCGTCGTGCCGGCCGAGGCTGCGCCGGCGGAGGCGGCGCCGGCGGACGCGCAGCCGGCGGGCCGCGCCTGGTACGTCGCCTGCCGCACGCTCAACGTGCGCGCCGGGGCGGACACGGCGCAGCCCGTCCTGCGGACGCACAGCCGGGGCGAAAGGCTGGACGTCGTCCGCGTCGCCGGCGGCTGGGCGGAGCTGGCGCAGGGCGGCTTCGTCAAGGCGGAATACCTCCTCTGGGTCTAAAAAATGCGCGCCGCCGATTTTCCTTCGGCGGCGCGCATCGCGTCAGTTGGAGGCGGATTCTTCCAGGGATTCGGGCTGCGAGCCGTTGGGCTCCAGGAGCTTTTTCTGCCGGCGCAGCAGCAGGTAATAGCTGGGGATGAGCAGCGCGTCCGCGCCCAGCCAGGCCGCGGGCTCGGCCAGGAAGATGCCGAGTTCGCCCAGGACCTTGGGCAGCGTCATGACCACGAGGATGCGCATGGCCAGCTCCATGACGCCCGAGATCATCGGGCGGACCGTGTCGCCCATGCCCTGCAGCGCGGAGCGGTAGATGTGCAGGAAGTAGAGGATGCAGAGCATGTAGGCCAGAATCGATAGGTAGGCGTAGGCCACGTCCAGAACCTGCTGGACCACGTCCGGCTCGCCGGAGACGAAGAGCGAGAGGATGGACCGGCCAAAGACCAGCATGAGGATGGAGATCACGGCGGAGGTGGCCACCGCCATGAGCAGCGCGGCGCGCATGCCCCGGCGGATGCGGTCGACCTTGCCCGCGCCGAGGTTCTGCCCGGCGTAGGTGGACATCGAGAAGCCGTAGGAGATGGCCGCAAGCTCCAGCAGGCCGAAGATCTTGTTCGTCGCCGTGAGCCCGGCGATGACGATGAACCCGAAGCCGTTGATGACGTACTGCACCACCAGGCCGCCCACCGCGATGATGCCGTTCTGCAGCGCCATGGGCGCGCCCAGCGTCAGCAGGCGGTGCGCGATGGCGAAGTCCGGCGCAAAGTCCTCGCGGGAGAGGCGGAGCAGCTCGATCCGGCGGATGACCAGCAGGCAGTACAACGCGGAAAAGCACTGCGCGATGAGCGTGGCCGCCGCCGCGCCCGCGATGCCCCAGTGGAACACCGCCACAAACAGCAGGTCCAGCACCACGTTGATCGCCGCGGCGATGATCATCGCGTACAGGGGCGACTTGGAGTCCCCCAGCGCGCGCAGCACCGAGGAGAAGACGTTGTAGGCCATGATGACGAAGATGCCCGAGTAGGAGATGCGCAGGTACGTCATCGCGCCGCCCATGACGTTGTCCGGCGTGCCCAGCAGCGTCAGGATCGGCCGCGCGGCCAGGTGCGCCGCCAGCGTGAGCACCGCCGCCAGCGCGAGGCCCAGCGCGTAGGTGTGGCTGACGTTGCGGCGCATGCCCGCCATGTCGCCCGCGCCGAAGCGCTGCGAGATGAGGATGCAGAAGCCCTGGGCAAAGCCCGTCACCATGCCGAGCACCATCCAGTTGGGCCAGTCCGCGGCGCCGACGGAGGCCAGGGCCTCCACGCCGACAAAGCGCCCCACGACCGCGGTATCCACCACGATGTAGAGCTGCTGGAAGACGTTGCCCACCATCAGCGGCAGGGCGAAGGCGAAGATCAGTCGGGCCGGCCGGCCCTGGGTCATGTCCTTGATGTTGCTTGCCATATGGATTCCCTCTGTTCGTTCTGTGAAATGTGCCGTTCCCTTCTATTCTATCAGCTCGCGGATGCGGGCGCAATCCTGTTTGCAGAAATTTTGCGCAAGCGCTGCAGGAGGCGGACTTTTCCCCCCTGCGGACGATTGAAAACGCGCCCGCTTCATGGTACACTTTTTCCGACAGCCAAACCGGGAGGGAAGAAGATGACCCGAAACCAGCGCTATGCCGAGCACATGGCGCGCCTTGTCGCCGGGGAGTTTGCGCAGGATGTGAGCCTGCTGGTCGCCTACGGCTCCTTTGTCAGCGGCGGCCAGAGCGCGGTTTCCGACGTGGACCTGTACTTTGTCCCGGCGACCGAGCGCGCCCTGGCGCTCAGCCGCACCTTTTGGATCGAAGACGTGGGGTACGACCTCTTTCCCATGAACTGGGAGCGCCTGGAGAGAATCGCCGACTTTTCGGACAACCTCACGCCCCTTGTGGCCGAGGCGCGCGTGCTCTACTGCCGCGGCGCGGCCGACGCCGCGCGCTTTGCGGATCTGCAGGCGGCGCTGCGCAGGAACCTTTCGGATTCCGCGCACATGCTGCGCGCCGCGCGGCAGCGGGTGGACGAGGCCTATGCGCACTTCGGCCGCCTGTGCGCGGAGGAGGACGTCGGCCGGGCGCGGTACTGGGCGGGCGCACTGCTGATGCAGTGCAGCGACGCCTGCGCCTATGCCAACGGCCGCTACTTTGCGCGCGGGCTCAAGGCGCAGCGGGAGGACCTGGAGCGCATGGACGCGCCCGCGGGGTTCCTCGCGGCCTGCGCGGGCGCCGTGCGCGCCAAGACCCCGCAGGCGCTGCGCGCCTTCTGCCGCGACGCGCTGCGCGGCACGGACGCCTTTGTGCGCGGGCGCGCGGCGTCCGCTCCGTCCGCCGCCCAGGGCGAAGCGCTTGCGGGCATGGTGCGCGAGAGCGTTTCGACCTTCCAGAAGCTCAACGTCTGCGCGCAGACGGGGAACGAACACCTGGCCTTTCTTTCGGCCGTGTGCCTGCAGGACGCGCTGGACGAGATGGCGCGGGAGGCCGGCGCGCCGCCGCTCGATCTGCTCGGCGCGTTCTGCGCGCAGGACCTGGCCGGCTTTGCCGCGCACGCGCAGGGGCTGCTCGCGCGCCTGTGCGCGGCGGTGGAGGCGGCGGGCGGTTTCTTACGCCCCTATGCGTCGATGGACGAATTCCTCGCGGATACATCTTGGTGGAAAACGGAACAAGGGGGATGCGAAACATGATGCCCAAGGAATACAAGGACCTCTGCGCCGCGCACGTGCGCGGCTTCCAGACCTGGAACACGCGCTCGGTGCTCTCGCACGTGGACATGGAGACGGGGTATGCGCTCAACGTCTGCCTCAAGGACGGGGCGAACGGGCAGTACCTCAAGGAGGCGCTCATCGGCCGCTTCGGGGAGCAGGAGGAGAAGGTCACGCCCGAGGCCCACGCCTGGGACGGCGGCTACACCAGCGTCAAGGTGGAGTTCCAGGGCGTGCGCTTCCGCGTGGAGAGCTGCCGGTGCGAGGACGCGCCGCTGATCCTGCTGGTGACGCCGCTGTCCCGGGAGCTGCGCGCGCCGCTGCTGGTGCTGGAGAGCGGGTTCCTCTGGAACCGGCCGGGCGTCCTGGGCCGGGAGAAGAATACGCTGCTCGCCGTCGCGGGGAAGAAGCGCTTTGTCGTCTACAGCACCGCGCCCCACAACCCGCAGGACGCGAACTTCCCCACGCAGACGCCGTACCTCGCGGCGGACTTTGACCGCGAAATCGCCTTTGCCGTGAACGCGCCGCTGGAGATCGCCGAGGTGCGCCGCCGCATGGCCGCCGCCCGCGAGGCCTACGAGGAGAGCCGCGCCCGCTTTGCGCCCTGCGAGGACTTCTACGAGGCGCTGCGCCTGGCCATGACCTGGGACACGACCTATGACGCCAAGAACGAGCGCGTGCTCACGCCCGTCTCGCGCCTGTGGTCCATCCAGCACGGCGGATTTGTCCTCTTCTGCTGGGACAACTACTTTGCGGGGTTCCTGGCCGCGCTCTGCGACAAGTTCCTTGCCTATTCCAACCTGATCGCCATCACATCCTCGCGCACGGCGGCGGGGTTCGTGCCCAACTTTGCAAACGGAACGGGGCTGAAGAGCGAGGACCGCTCCCAGCCGCCGGTCGGCAGCGCCATGCTCGTGGAGGTCTACCGCCTGCACGGGGAGAAGTGGATCGTCGAGGCGCTCTACCCCGCGCTGCTGCAGTGGAACGAGTGGTTTGCCGCCCACCGCATGGAGGACAGCGGCGCGCTCTGCTGGGGCAGCGACCCGGTGACGCCCGTCTTTGGCAACCGCTGGGAGGTCGACGGCGTGTGCGACCGCTTCGGCGCGGCGCTGGAGTCCGGCCTGGACAACTCCCCGATGTACGACGACATCCCCTTTGACAAGGAGACGCACCGGCTGAAGCTGGCGGATGTGGGCCTTACGGGCCTGTACATCCTGGACACACGCTCGCTGCTGCAGCTGGCCAAGGTGCTGGGGCGCGAGCAGGACGTGCCCGCCCTGGAGGCGCGGCTGCGCCGCGCGCAGGCGGGGCTGGAGACGCTCTGGGACGAGGACTTCGGCTTCTACTGCAACCGGCGCACGGACACGGGCGCGTTCTCGCACAGAATCTCGCCCACGAACTTCTACGCGCTCTTTGACCGCAGCGTGCCCAAGGCGCGCCGGGAGCGCATCGCCGCGCACTATTGGAATCCGGAGGAGTTCTATGGCGAGTGGATGCTGCCCGCCATCGCGCGCAACGACCCGGCCTTCCCCGAGCAGGACTACTGGCGCGGCCGCGTCTGGGCGCCGCTCAACTTCCTGGTGTACCTCGCCTTCTGTCAGCACGCGGACCTTGCGCGGGAGCGCGCAGACCTTGCGGAGAAGTCCGCCGCGCTCTTTCTGCCGGAATGGCAGGAGAACCGCCACATCCACGAGAACTACAACGCCGTCACCGGCCAGGGCTGTGACCGCCCCAACAGCGACAAGTTCTACCACTGGGGCGCGCTGCTGGGGGCCCTGGTCATGGCGGAGAAGGGACTCCTCTCCTCGCTCGGCGCGGATTTGTAAACACATTCCAAAGAACTTTCGGACATGTTTCGGCAAGGAAAAGCCTCTGTTTCGGATTTGTAACAATCCGCACGAAACCTTTGACAGGACGGCATTGTGCTCGTATACTTTAGGATGAGTAATATCTGTCAAGGATGGTAGAATCATGAGCGAAGATAAAAACACGGAAAGAAGGGGAGGCGGGCGCTACTCCCGCCGCACGCGCAGGAAGTTCTATTACTTCAAGGCGTGGGTGGCGGGGCTCGGTCCCAAGAAGCTGACCCTGCTCGCGGCCGGCGCGGTGCTGGTGATCGGCCTGCCCATCGGGGCGGGCGTCGCCATGAACCGCAGCGCGGCCGCCTCGCAGAGCGCCGGCGGCTCGGTGCAGCTGCGCGCGAAGACCGCGACCAGCCTGAGCGGGTCGCCCGACGCGCAGTCCGCCCTGGAGGGCGAGGGCGCCGACGGGGTCGACGTGCTCAGCATCACGCCCCCGGAGGAGTCCCCGGCGGCCGCTTCGGAGGCCTCCGCGCCGGAGGCGACGCCGGAACCCACCCCGGAGCCCACGCCCACCCCGGAACCCGACCCCACCAACACCGTCTTCAAGTACGGCATGGAGGCCCCGGTCGTGGCCGAAATCCAGGAGCGGTTGATGGAGCTGGGCTACATGGAAAACGATGAACCCACCGAGTATTACGGCAGCATCACGGAATCTGCCGTGCGCCTCTTCCAGCGCCAGCACGGCCTGAACGTGGACGGCTGCGTCGGCGCGGAGACCTGGGCCGCGATGAACGCGGATGACGCGCAGCACTACACCGTCATGGAGGGCATGGACGGCACCGACGTGGAAGAGCTGCAGACCCGCCTGCGCGAACTCGGCTACATCGACACCGTCACCGGCCACTTCGGCGAGATGACCACCGAGGCCGTCAAGAAGTTCCAGGAGATCAACAAGCTCACCGTGGACGGCAAGGTCGGCAGCAAGACGCGTGAAATGCTCTACAGCCCGGACGCCACGGCAAACTTCCACCGCTACGGGGAAGAGAGCGAGGAGGTCAAGAAGTACCAGGAGCGCCTGCAGGCCCTCGGATACCTGACCACCACGCCCGACGGCAACTACGGCAAGGACACCGTCATGGCGGTCAAGCGCTTCCAGGAGATCAACGGCTTGATTGCGGACGGCTTCCTCGGACACAATACCATCACCCTGCTCAACTCTTCGGACGCCAAGGCCAACGGCCTGCAGCTCGGCATGGAGGGCAGCGACGTCACCAACGTCCAGAAGCGCCTGAAGGAACTGAACTACATGGACGCCGTCACCGGCTACTACGGATCGCTCACGGAAGAAGCGGTCAAGGCGTTCCAGAAGCGCAACGGCCTCTCCGCGGACGGCAAGGTCGGCAAGGTCACCATGAACGCGCTGATGGATTCGGATGCGAAGAAGGCGTCCTCCGGGTCCTCGTCCTCGGGCGGCTCTTCCTCCTCCGGCGGTTCGTCCTCGAGCGGCGGCTCGTCCTCGAGCAGCGGTTCGTCGAACTCCTCCGGCGTGGAGAAGTTCATCTCGGTGGCCGAGTCCAAGCTGGGATGCAAGTACGTATTCGGCGCGAAGGGCCCCAATACGTTCGACTGCTCGGGCTTCGTGTCCTATTGCCTGACCGGCCAGTACAACCGCGTGGGAACCACGTACACGTTCATGGGGTGGCCCCAGGTGAGCGACCCGCAGCCGGGCGACGTGTGCACGAACTGGCAACACTGCGGCATCTATGCGGGCGGCGGCCAGATGATCCACTGCTCGAGCACTTACAATAACGTCGTGCAGGCCGGCATGCATGCGGGAATGATCATCGTTCGGCCGCCTTGGTAGGCCGACGGTTCCATCAGCCTCACACGACCCCCGAAGCCTTCGACCCAGGGGGTCGCTTTGTATGAAGCGCGCATGAAAGGAGACGCCATGGATATTCATGTGGAACTGGAAAACGGACTGCTGCCCGACCGCTTCGGCAAGTACGCCCCCGCCGAGGACCTCGTCGACGGGCATCCCTGCGTGTCCTTCCCCATCGAGGTGCGCGACGTGCCCGCCGGCACGCGCTCGCTCGCCCTGACGTTTCTGGACTGGGATGCCATCCCGGTGGGAGGCTTCTGCTGGATCCATTGGATCGCCTGCAACTTTCCCGCCGACACGGCCCTCATCCCCGAGAACGCGAGCGCCTCGGGCGCGGTGCCCTGCGTGCAGGGATCGAACAGCGACTTCTCGCCGCTCGCCGGCGGGCATACCGATCCGCGCATCATCCATCGCTACGCCGGCCCCTACCCTCCCGACAGGACGCACGACTACACGCTGACGGTCTATGCGCTCGACTGCGTGCTCGACCTGGAAGAAGGATACTACCTGAACGAGTTTCGCCGCGCCGCCCGCGGACACGTGCTGGCCACGTCCACGCTCGAGCTGCCCAGCCGCGCCTAGGGGTCGGGCATGGCGGCCTCGCAACGCATCGAGCATCCCCTGCAGCCGGTCTTCGATGCGCGGTCGCGCGTGCTCGTGTTGGGGACCATGCCCTCGCCCGCCTCGCGCACGGCGGGATTCTACTACGGCCATCCGCAGAACCGCTTCTGGAAAGTGCTGGGCGCGCTGTGGGACGAGCCCGAGCCGCTCGGCGTCGAAGGCCGCACGGCGTTTCTGCTCGCGCACCGCATCGCCGTGTGGGACGTGCTGGCCGCCTGCGACATCGAGGGAGCGTCCGACGCGAGCATCGCGCATGCCGTGCCCAACGACCTGCGCGTCATCATCGATCATGCCCCCATCGCGAAGGTGTTCACCACCGGATCGAAGGCGGCCGCACTGTACCGCCGCCTGTGCGCGCCCGGCCTTCCCGACCTGCCACACACGGCGCTGCCCTCGACCAGCCCCGCCAACGCCCGCATGCGCCTTGCCGACCTGGT
>CAJFMX010000047.1 GCA_904393115.1 uncultured Clostridia bacterium | reverse complement strand
CGTTTGTCCTGAGCCAGGATCAAACTCTCATATTTGATCTCTATTCGCTCAGCTCTCGCTGTGCTCTTCGCTTCGTTGTCCATCCTTTGGAATCGACTTTTGTCTTTTCCTTGTCATTCTCAATGTATCGTTTTCAAGGTTCGCATGCCGCAGGGCCAGGAGTTCGTTCCCGTCGCTGACGACGATGTATATCATACCAAATGTCGTCCGGATTGTCAACACCTTTTTGGAAACTTTTTTCGCTTTTTTCTTCTTTTCTCTCCGAGGGCGCCGAAAGGGCGGAAATCACGCGATTTCCGCCCTTTCGATGATGCCGCCGCCCAGGCAGACGGGGCCGTCGTAGAGCACGACGGACTGTCCCGGCGTCACGGCGCGCTGCGGGGAAGCAAAGCGCACGCACGCTTCGTCGCCCTGCATTTCCACGGTGCAGGCCTGGTCCGTCTGCCGGTAGCGGATCTTGGCCGTGCAGGAAAAGCGCTCCGCCGGCGGGCGCCCGGCGAGGAACGTCATGCGCGAGGCGTGCAGCGCCCCTGCAAAGAGCAGCGGGTTGTCCTCGCCCTGGCAGACGAGCAGGCGGTTCCCCGCAAGGTCCTTGCCCACGACGAACCACGGCCGCCCGTCCCCGCAGCCGCCGATGCCCAGGCCCCGCCTCTGGCCGATGGTATAGAAGGTGAGCCCCTCGTGCCGGCCGACGACGCGCCCCTCCGGGTCGACCATGTCCCCCGGCTCCGTGGGCAGGAACTGTTTGAGGAACGGGCGGAAGCGCCGCTCCCCGATGAAGCAGACGCCGGTGGAATCCTTCTTCTGCGCGGTGGCAAGGCCGTTCTCCCGCGCGATCGAACGGACCTCGGCCTTGGTCAGGCCGCCCACGGGAAAGAGCGCGCGGGAGAGCTGCTCCTGCCGCAGCGCGTGCAGGAAGTAGGACTGGTCCTTTCCCGGGTCCGCGCCGCGCAGGAGGCGCACCTGGTCCCCTTCGCGGTCCAGGCGGCAGAAGTGGCCTGTCGCGATGCGGTCCGCGCCGCTGCGCATAGCAAAGTCCAAAAAGGCGCGGAACTTGATCTCCTGGTTGCAGAGCACGTCCGGGTTGGGCGTGCGCCCGCGGCGGTACTCCTCCAGGAAGTGCGTAAAGACCTTGTCCCAGTACTGCTGGCTGAAGTTGACGGTATAGTAGGGGATGCCGATGGCGTCGCAGACGTCGCGCACGTCCGCGTAGTCCTGCGTCGCCGTGCACAGGCCGTCCTCGTCCTTCTCCTCCCAGTTCTTCATGAAGACGCCGAGCACGTCATAGCCCTGCTGCTTGAGCAGCAGCGCCGCGACGGAGGAATCCACCCCGCCCGACATCCCGACGACCACGCGCTCAGCCATTTTCATCCTCCGCAAACAGGGGCGTAGAGAGGTAGCGCTCGCCGGTGTCCGGGAGCAGGGCGACGATGCGCTTGCCCGCAAACTCCGGCTGCTTGGCCAGGCGCACGGCGGCGCACAGGGCCGCGCCCGAGGAGATGCCGCACAGCAGCCCCTCCTCCCGCGCGAGCTCCCGGCCAAAGGCATAGGCCTCCTCGGTGGAGACGGTCAGGATCTCGTCCACGGCCGCGGGGTCGAAATTCCCCGGCACGAAGTTCGCGCCGATGCCCTGGATGCCGTGCGGGCCGGCCTTGCCGCCGGAGAGCAGCGGGGACTCCGCCGGCTCCACGCCAACGACATAGACGCCCGGCTTTTCGGCCTTGAGCGCGCGGCCCGTGCCGGACACCGTTCCGCCCGTGCCGACGGTGGCCACGAAGACGTCCACCTGCCCGTCCGTGTCGCGCAGGATCTCGCGCGCGGTCTGCGCGTGGGCGGCGGGGTTGGCCGGGTTGTCGAACTGCGAGGGCATGAAGGCCCCCGGCGTCTCGCGCAGGATCTCCTCCGCGCGCGCCACGGCGCCGCCCATGCCCGCCTGCGCGGGCGTGAGCTCGATGCGCGCGCCCAGGGCCTTGAGGAGCTTCTGCCGCTCGACGGACATGGAGGAGGGCATCGTCAGCACGAGCGAATAGCCGCGCAGGGCCGCGACCATCGCCAGGCCCACGCCCGTGTTGCCGCTCGTGGGCTCCACGATCGTGGCGCCGGGGCGCAGCAGGCCCTTCTCCTCCGCGTCGAGCACCATGGAGAGGGCGACGCGGTCCTTCGCGCTGCCGGCGGGGTTGCACTTTTCGAGTTTGGCGAGCACGGGCTCTATACCATGCCGCTGCGCGATGCGGCCCAGCCGCACAAGGGGGGTATTGCCGATCAGATCCAACGCGCTGTCCGCGATTTTCATGCCGCTGACCTCCATTTCGTCACTCCACAAAGGCGTCGTAGATGTTCTGGGCATCCGCCTCGTCCGAGACCAGGCGGTGGAGGACCTCGCCGCTGTCCATGCCCGTCTGCACGAGCACCAGGCCCTTGTCCACCTGGTAGAAGGCATAGCCCTCGTCGCACTCGACGACGACGCAGTTGCTCAGTTCCATGCCGCCGGCCGTGCCGGAGTAGTTCACCGCGACGACGCGGCTCTGCCCCATCTCCCCGCTGAACTCCATGCCCACGGCGCAGTTTGCGGGCAGGACGAGCACGTCCGAGCCGCCCGCCTCCACGGAAGCAAAGCGCAGGTTGCCGCCCGCGTCCAGATAGTAGCCGTAGACGTCGCCCTGGGGCGAGCCCGTCTCCGGGTCGTAGGCGAACTGCGCGCAGAGCATCTCCGGCCGCGCGCTCGGGGCCGAGCCCGTGACCCAGGACACCGTGGCGTTCTCATCCTCGATGACGAGGATGCGCCCGGCGCGGGGCACGAAGGCGGAAAGGCTCGCGCTCGGGACCGCGCCCTCGTCAAAGGGGCCGAGATTCGGGTCCGGCGTGGGCGAGGGCGTGGGCGTCGCCGACTCCGCGGGCGTCTCCTGCGCGCCGGCGTCCGGCGTGGGCGTGGCCTCGGTCAGGGCGGAGTTCTGCGGCGACTGCAGCGAAATGCCGCCCGGGAAGGGCTCGCCCTCCACCGCGCTGGACAGGTAGAGGAAGAACCCGACCACCAGCGCGATCGCCAGCGACAGCGCGACAAAGGTCACCACCACCGCCGGGCGCGGCCCGCGCGATTTCTTGGCGTGGCTGCCCCCGCGGTGCGGCAGGGGATAGGTCCGGTCGTCCTCCTCGGCTGCGCGCTGCCCTGCCGGAGTCCGGCCCCCGGCCGCAGGTCGGCCCCCGGCGGGCGGTCGGCCCCCTGCCGTGGGGGTGCGGACGCCGGCGGCCGGCTGGGCGCCGGCCTGGGGTCTGCCCGCGCCCTGCGCGCCCTGCAGGAGCGCGGCGCGGAACTCGTCGACCGTCTGGAACCGGTCCTCGGCGCGCACGGCCATGGCGCGCAGGATCGCGGCCTCCGCCTGGGGCGGGATGGCGATGCCCAGGCGCGAGGGCGGGACGAGGCAGTCGTTGTTCAGGCGCTCGAGCGATTCGGGCGGGATCTTCCCGGTCAGCGTGCGGTACATGGTCGCGCCCAGGGCGTAGATGTCGGTCCAGGGGCCCTGGTGGCCGCGGGAGCGGTACTGCTCCTCCGGCGCATAGCCGGGCTTCAGGATCACGGACATGCTCGTCTGCGCGCCCATGGACTGGCGCGCCGCGCCAAAGTCGATGAGCGTCACCTGGCCCGAGGTGGTCAGGAAGATGTTGTCCGGGCTGACGTCCCGGTGCAGCAGGCCCGCGGCGTGCACCGTGCGCAGGGCGTCCATGACCGGCAGCAGGATTCCGAGCATCTTGTTGAAGGGCACGGGCTTGCCGCCGCTGCGCACGAGGTATTGCTTGAGGGTGATGCCCTCCAAATAGTTCATCACGAGGTAGGCCGTGCCGTTTTCGGTGAAGAAGTCGCGCACGCCCACGATGTTGGGCGAGCCGTCAAACCGCGCGAGGGTCCGCGCCTCCTGCAGGAAGGACTCCAATCCGTCCGCGAAGCGCTTAGCCCCCTCGCCGGAAAAGGGCGTGACCATGTTGCTGCCCGGCGCGCGGGAGGCGCAGTCCTGCGGCATGTATTCCTTGATGGCCAGCTTGATTCCCAGCACCTGGTCCCGCGCGATATAGGTCGTGCCAAAGCCGCCGTGGCCAAGGCCGCGGCCGATCAGATATTTCCCGGCCAGGATCGTGCCCGGCGCGAGGTAATGCGGCGCCGCCGGGGGCGTTCCCTCCCGGTATCCGCAGAAAGGGCAGACCTCCGCCTGCCCCTTCTCCCGCATACATCCCAGACAAATCGAGTACTTGCGCACCAGCAAAACACCGCCTTTTGCTCATTTTCTCCTGCGCCGGCGCGAGAAGCGGCGCGCTTTAGTCGTCCTTGAGATCCTCCCAGGCAAAGCGCTCGCCGCACAGCGGCACAAAGAGCAGCGCCGTTTCGCTGATCTCGATGCAGTCGTAGGCGTTCAGCTCCTGGGGACTCAGGAGCTCCTGGCCGTTGACGTAGAGGATCGCCTTCCCCTCCCCGGGAATGAGGTGGAAGCTGCGGTTGCGCGGGTTGTAGGACAGAACGCCGTTCGTATCCCGCGAAACGCCCAGGTCCCCTTTCAGGCAGATGTCCATGGCCGAGGAGCGGCCGATGGTGTTGCGCTCCGCGTGGACCTCGTAGGCCTTGCCCTTGTTCGCGCCGGTGATCTGCACGAGCCAGCCCACCGGCGGGTTGATGCCCGTGTCGCGCGCAAGGCGCGCCACCGTGACCGAGTCCTCCGCCTCCGGCATGGGGGCCGGCGCGGCCGGTGCGACCGGGGCGGCCGGTGCGACCGGTGCGGCCGGGCGCTCCACGGGCTGGGGCGCCGCCTGCGCAGCCGGTGCGACCGGTGCGACCGGCGCTGCGGCGCGCGGGGAGGGCGCGGGCGCGTCGTAATCGTCCAGATCGTAGGCCTGCATCACGCGCTCGTCCACGGGGCGCTTGGCCACGGTGTATTCGGCCTCCACGCCGGAGGAGCGGGCGAAGCAATGGGGGCAGCGGTCGTATTTGCTCGGGTCGTAGTAGTGCCCGAATTCACAGCGCTTGAATTTCACAGCGATCAATCCTCCTCATCCTGTTTTTCCGGGGCCTTGTCGCGGACCTCGAACATGCAGCTGCGGTCCACGAGGTAGAAGATGTCCCCGCTGCGCAGGTCTGCGGCGTCCCCGTCGTTCAGGGGGCGGTCGCCCTCCAGGAATGTGCCGTTGCGGGAGTAGTTCTCCAGGATGAAGCACTTGCGCTCCGCGTCGTAGCGCACGGAGCAGTGCACGCGGCTGATGGTGGTATCCGACGCGTCAAAGACGAGCTGGCACCGCTGCGGATCGCGGCCAAAGAAGATCGTCTCCCCGCCAAGGGCGATGACCGCGCCGGCGTAGGTGCCCTTCAGGCCCACGATGTAGCCCCCGTGGCTGCGCTTGCTGGGCAGCACGTTCTCCATCAGGTTCGCGACGCCCCCGCGCCGCTGGATCAGGATGTAGGCCAGCACGCCGATGAAGGCCAGCGCCGCCAGGATGAAGATCACGAGCCAGACCGTGCCCATCCCGGAGGAGCCGCTGTCCTCCTGCGTCACAAGGGGCGTGACCAGGATCGAGGGCGAGGGCGAAACCGAGGGCGCCGGCGTCGGCGTCGCGGAAGGCGAGGGCGTAAGCGACGCGCTCGGCGCCTCGGACGCCGTGGTCAGCGTCGCCATCTTGGCGGACACGCCCACGGAATTGAGCAGCTCCAGCGCCTCCTCGATGCGGATGGCGCCGTTGATGCCCTCGGTGTCGTCCATCTTCATCGTGGCGATGCCGATGACGTAGCCGTCCTCGTGCAGGAGCGGCCCGCCGGAGTTGCCCGCGTTGAGCGCGGCGTCGATCTGATAGTAGCGCACGCCGTTCCAGGTCGCCTTGCGGGAGACGATGCCCCGGCTGGCGCTGACGTCGCTCGGGTAGGAGGTGAGGGTGTTGCTGATGTCGTTTGTGGGAAAGCCCAGGGCGAAAACGCCGTCGCCGATGGAGACCATGTCCTCCGTGCCCAGGGGCAGGGGTTCGGCGTCGATGGGCGTCTCCAGTTTGAGCACGGCGATGTCCTTGTCCGCCGAGGAGGCTGCGACCGTGCAGGGGATCTCCGTATCCCGGCCCACCCAGACGTTGACCCCCTCCTCATTCGGGGAGACGACGTGGTAGTTCGTCAAAAGATAGGTGACGGGCGCACCCTCGCCCACGCCAAAGGCCGAGCCGAAGGAGACCACGGTCCCGTTTTCGTCCCGCGTCGCCACGCGGAAGACCGAGTTTGTCGCCTCGTCCAGCGTGACCGTTCCGGCCGCAAAGGCCGGCGTGGCGCTGAGCAGCAGCGCGGCGCACAGCAACAGCGCGGCAAGCCATTTCATCCTCTTTTTCATCGTCTGCACCGCCTTATTCCACCGGGTCGCAGTAGAGCAGAACCACCGTCACGTTGTCCTGTTTGCGCTTGGCCTTCTGCCGGACCGCGGCAAGGAGCTCCTCCTGCGCGCCAAAGCCGCGGGAAGAGGCGAGAATCTCCGTCATCTCCTGCAGGGACAGGGTCTTAAACAGCCCGTCCGAGCAGAGCAGCACCCGATCGCCCGGGCGCAGCGGCACGGGCGAGACGTTGTAGTCCACAAGCTCCAGCTCCTCCAGGCCGACAAAGCTGGTCAGGTGCGCGCGCTCGGGATGGCTGCGCGCCTCCTCCATGGTCATGCGGCCCGCCTTGACCTCCTCCAGGAGCTCGGAGAAGTAGTTGTGGTCGCGGTTGAGCTGATAGAGCTTGCCCTTGCGGAAGAGATAGATGTGGCTGTCGCCCACGGAGACGAACCGCAGCCCGTCCGGAAGGATCGAGGCCGCGACCAGCGTCGTGCCGGCCAGCTCCCCGGTCTTGCCCGCAAAGGCGTTGTAGACGGATTCGTTCGCGCGGTAGACGGACTCCACCAGCGTGTCGTCGTCCACCCGGTCCGCGGCAAGATAAGCGCGCATGAACTGGATCGCGCCCAGGTTCGCCGCCTCGGCGCCGTTCTCCATGCCGCCCATGCCGTCGCAGACCACAGCCATGACGCCGTGGTCCCGCACGACCAGCTCCTCCTCCAGGGGGGTGATGGCAAAGGCGTCCTGCTGCTGGGCGCGCGTGCCGATGTCCTGCGCGTTGCCGATGGACAGGGCGATGCGGCCCACCACCGTGCTGCCGGGCGCGGCGGGCTGGACCGCCTCCGGCGCAGCGGGCGCCGGCCTTGCGGCGCGCTGGGTCTCCGGCTCGCGGTCCAGGGGCGTGAACTGCAATTCCTGCCGCGCGGCGGCCGGGCGCGGACCTTCCGCCGGGCGCGGACCTTCCGCTGCGAGCGGGACTTCCGCAGAAAGCGGAGCGTCCGCGCCGCCCAGCCCGTCCGCAAAGAACGCCGCCTCGTCCTGGGGACCGTCCGCGGCCGCGCGCTGCAGCGAGGCGTTGAAGACGAGCAGCACAATGCTCCCCGCAATTCCCGCCACCGCGACCAGCAACAGGATGACAATCTCTATCGGCATGGGAAACCTCCTCGTTTCGTACAGACTCCATTTCCATTATAGGGCAACTACCCGAAAAGTGCAACGACTAAGCCTTGCCGGTCTCCCGTGTTTGCAATTTCGCAACATCTTCGGCAATTCTGCGCGCAATCTCCTCCGCCGTGCCCGAGGCGTCCACCGCGAGGATGCGCGCCGGCTCCCGCTCGGCCAGGCGGCAAAACCCGGCCTCCACGCGGCGCAGAAACGCCTCGCCCGCGCTCTCGATCCGGTCGCGCTGGCCGCGCGCGCCCACGCGCCGGGCCGCCGCCTCCTCCGGCACGCGCAGCAGGTAGGTGCGGTCCGGCAGGCAGCCCGCAACGGCCTGCGCGTTGATCCGGCGGACCGTCTCCTCCCCCAGGCCCCGGCCGTAGCCCTGGTAGGCGAGGGAGGAATCCAGGTACCGGTCGCAGAGCACCGTCTCCCCGCGCTGCAGCGCCGGGAGGATCACGCGGCGCACGTGTTCCGCGCGCGCCGCGGCGTAGAGGTACGCCTCCGTCAAGGGGTCCATCTCGCTTTCCGGGTCCAGCAAAAGCGCGCGGATCTTCTCCGCCAGCGCGTTTCCGCCCGGCTCGCGCGTGACGGCCACGCGCTCCCCCGCCTTCTCCAGTCTCTCCTGCAAAAGCCGGATCTGCGTGGTCTTTCCCGCTCCATCCATGCCCTCAAAGGTGATGAACACGCCCGTTTCCTCCTTTTTATTCCGCCTCGATGATCAGGGCGCGCAGGTCTGCCGCGCCGCGCACGAGGAAGGTCGCGCCGCTCTCGCGCAGCTCCGCCTCGCTCCCGAACCCGTGCAGGATGCCCGCCGCGTCGATGCCGTTCGCCCGCGCGCCGCGGATGTCGAAGCACCGGTCCCCGACCATCAGCGCGTTTCGGCCCAGGCGCTCCAGGACCGCGCGCACCATCGCGGGCTTGCTGTCCGTCTTTTCGCTCGGGTCCGGCGCGACGAGCATCTCCAGCAGCGGCAGGATTCCCTCCCGCTCGAGCAGGATGCGGGAAAAGCGCTCCGGCTTTCCCGTCGCCACGGCCAGGCGCACGCCCGACGCGTGCAGGTCGCGCAGCAGCTCCATCATGCCGGGATAGGGCTCGTACTCGAGCACGCCCTTCGTTTCGTACCGCTCGCGGTAGAGGCGCACGGCCTCCGTGGCCTGCGCGTCGTCCATGCCGTAGAGCTCGGAGAACGCCGCGTGCAGCGGCGGCCCGATGAAGCGCCGGATGCGCGCCAGGTCGTCGTCCGGGAGGCGCATCCCCCGCAGCGCGTACTGCACCGAGCGGATGATGCCCACCGAGGTATCCATCAGCGTGCCGTCCAGGTCAAAGATCACGCAGTCATATCGCCTTGCCGCCATGGGCAATTCCCCCTTCCCGTTTGCGCCGAAGATCGCTTGCCCCGCGCCCTGCGCCGCGCGCAGCGCCTCCACGACCTCCTCTGTGACGCGCTCCCCCGGCGTGCACAGGGGCACGCCCGGCGGATAGATGCCGATGCTCGAGGCCGCGATGCCGCCCGCCGCGCGCTCCATCGGGACGTAGCGCACGCCGCCGAGCGCCGCCTCGCGCACGCTGCACGCGCGCGCGCCGCACAGGAGAGCCGGCTTGCGCGCCGGCTGCGCCTCCCCGCGCGGGAGCGCCTGCAGCGCCGCGCGCAGCGCCGCAAAGTCCGCCGCGCTGGACGCGATCGAGGGCAGGCACACGAGGCGCCGGTCGTCCGCCATCTCCACGTCCACGCCCGCGGCCCGCAGGCGCGCGGCCGCTTCCTCGCCGGACAAGCCCGTGCCGCGCACGTCCAGGACCAAGCGCGTGGGGTCCGCGGGATACGCGGCACAGAACTCCCGCGTCCGCGCAAAGCGCGCGTCCGTCCACAGCGCCTTCCGGAAGCGCGTGCAGGCCTGCGCCAGCCGCACGAGGTGGCCCTGCCCCTCGGCCTCCATCTCGTCCAGGCACCGCTCGATCGAGCGCAGCAGGAGCGAGGACGGGCTGGAGCTCTCCAGCAGCCGGTGCATGCGCCGGACCTCCGCCTCGCACCGCGGGTCCCGCGCGTGGAGCACGGCGCAGGGCGTGAGCGCGGGCAGCGTCTTGTGCAGGCTCTGCGTCCAGAAGTCCGCGCCGAGGGAGCCGGCGGATTCCATGCCCAGGAAGGAGAGGTGCGCGCCGTGCGCCTCGTCGACCAGCACCTTCATGCCGCGCGCGTGCGCCGCGCGGACGATCCCCCCGATGTCCGGCAGGCGGCCGTAGTAGTCCGGCCGCGTCAGCAGGATCGCCCCGGCCTCCGGGTGCGCCGCCATGCAGGCGAGCACGTCCGCTTCCTCGAAATAAGGGATCTCGTTTTGCTCGTCATACCGCAGGGGGATGGGCACGGCCTCGACGCCGCCCAGCGCGCAGGCCGACCAGGCCGAAAGGTGCGCATTGCGCGGCAGGAGCAGCGTCTGCCCGGGCCGCAGCGCGCAGAGCACCATCAGCTGCACGCCGCGCGTGCTCCCGCCCACGAGCGGGAAGCTCACGCCCGCCCCTAAGGCGCGCGCCAGCCGCTTGCCCAGCGCAAGATAAGGTCCACCCGGGTCGTGCAGGTCGTCCGTGTTGGGCAGTTCCGTCGTATCGAACTCCGTTTCCGCGCCCCGGCGCATCTTGTGTCCGGGCATGTGGAAGCTCACGCGCTCCCTCTGGGCGGCGAGCATCTGCTCGATGGTCATCTCTCTTCTCCTTTTCTATACACAAAATCACCGCCCCGATGCGGGAAACGGTGATGCTGCCTCATTCTTCGGCGGATTCGGGGGGCGGGAAAGCGCGCGCCCGGATGAGGCGCAGCATGTGCTCGCTCGGCTGCAAAATCACCCGCCGGTCCTGCCCGTCCTTTTGATATACGATCTGCACAGCCGCCAGCTTGCGCGTGCGCAGGGCGAACCGCTGCGTGCGCAGGGCGCTCTTCTTCTCGACGGGGCCGATGCTCTGGATGTCCGTGACCTCGAGCGAGAGGACGGGCTTCTCCTTCCCGCCCACGATCCGCGCGACGATGAGCTCGCTGTCCATCAGCGAATACCGGTACTCGACGATGCGGCGGGAAAAGATCACAAACGCCCACACCACGAGCACGCCCACCGCAAGGAAGTCCACAAGCGGCAGTCCAAGGCTGCTCAGCAGCCAGGAAAGAATGCTGACCAGAAATACCCCCAGCACGATTCTCGCGATGTAGAAGGCATTTTCCGCTTTCGTGCCCGCGGGATACTTGCAGATCTCCTGGTACATGGGACGACGATCCTCCTTGCGCATCTGCCCATTAGAGAGATAGCCCCGTCATACGACGAGGCTATCAAAAATATGGAATCCGGCGATGATCTATCCTCCCGGGCCGTGTCCAGCCAGGTACTTTCGACGCTGAAGGGCTTAACTTCTGTGTTCGGGATGGGAACAGGTGGG
>CAJFMX010000046.1 GCA_904393115.1 uncultured Clostridia bacterium | reverse complement strand
TATCAGATTGGTGAGGTTTTTGTTTAACCTTTTTGTTTTCCACCCGCATAGCGGGTGGTTTTTTGTTTCGCTTCGCTCAACTGCCTAAAGGCATGAAAAAGAGGAAGGGGCCCAGCCCCTTCCCCGAGCGCCCCGGCGATGCCGGCTCGCTTCCAAAAAGCGCAAAGCGCAGGCGCTTTTCCCGACGCGCGCGTCCCCGAAAAGAGCGGATCGCGCCCGGTTCCCCCTCCCTCGCCGCTGCGGATTTCCGAGGGTGGGCGCTCAGCCTGCGGCGTCCTCCCGGCGCGCGCCGCAGCGCCCCTCCTGCGGCAGAACCCCCGCCAGCGCCGCCTCCAGCGCCACGTGCCAGAGGAAGTAGTCCCGCCAGTTGTAGAGCGTGGACCGCTCGATGAACAGGTTCGCCTGGATGTCGTCGCAGCTCAGCCCCTCCTGGAAGAACTGATCGAAGAACGCGCGCATCCCCTCGTCCGGCACGTCCGCCAGCACCCGGTCGATGCACTCCAGCCAGCGCGGGTCTGCGTCGATCTCCCCGCTGCGCAGCGCCTTGGTCCTCTCCAGCGCGTACAGGACCCGGTTGTGGTATTTGCGCGGAAGCTGCATCGTCTCCTCCCCTCCCCGTCTACAGGATGCCGCGCACGCGGATGGCGCGCGCGTGGTTGGCGTAGCGCTCGATGAGTTTGTCCTGCTCCAGGTGCTTCAGGTGCATGCTCACCGTGCCCGGCGAGGACAGCCCCAGGCCCTGCCCGATCTCCCGGATCGTCGGCGGGAATCCGTATTGCTCCGTAAAGGCCACGATGAAGTCGTAGATCGCAAGGCGCGTGTGTCCCCTGCGGCGCGGCGCCGGCATGCAAAGTTCCCTGTTTTCGCGTTCCATCGAAAGATCACTCTCCCTCTCTTGTCCGTTCGCGGGCCCTTCCCCCGCCCGGCAATGACACTCCTTGTTGCTGAGACTAGTATAGAACACCAGTTCCCGCATGTCAACACTTTGTGGAAAGTTTTTGAAAACTTTGAAAAACTCCCTTGCAAAAGCGCACAAGCAGTTGCATAATAGAGGCAAAGGAGGGATGCGCGATGTTGAAGAACCTGCGCGCCATTCGCCAGGAGCGCCACATGACGCAACAACAAGTCGCCAACCATCTCGGCATCACCCGTCAGGCGCTCTCCAACTACGAAAACGGAACCCGCGAGCCGGAGTACGACCTGCTCTGCCGCCTGGCCGAGCTGCTGCGCTGCCCGGTGGGCCGCCTGCTCGGCTTCTCCGGCGCGTACGAGAGCGCGGGCGCGCGCATTCCGATCCTGGGCACGGTCAAGGGCGGTTTCAACCGCCTGGCGGACCAGGAATTCGAGGGCTACGAGGTCGCAGACGTCGCCTCGCCCGACGAATACTTCTTCCTGCGCGTCACCGGCGACAGCATGGCCCCGCAGATCCAGGCCGGGGACCTCGCCCTGGTCCACAGCCAGGAAACCCTGCAGAGCGGGGAGATCGGCGTCGTGCTCCTGGAGGACGACGAGGCGACGATCAAGCGCGTCGTCTTCTCGGGCCGGAGCGTGATCCTCCAGCCCTTCAACAACGCCTATACGCCCATCGCCCTGCGCGGGGACGAGTGCCGCATCCTCGGCAAAGTCATCCGCACCATCCGCGAGTGGTGACGCGCCAAAACCGCAAAAGAGGGAGACGACTTTCGTCGTCTCCCTCTTTTGCGCAGCTTTAGCGCCTTTCGATCCGGCAGTCCGGGTAGGTCTGCGTCGGGTGCGAGAGGTGCAGGTGGCTGAAGCGCATCTTCCCGTCGGGGCAGCGCACCGCCATGCCGCTCATGCGCACGGGCAGGATGTGGCGCGTGCCGCGGCTGGACTCCATCAGCATCTTGGCGGAGAGCGTGTTCAGCTCGTGCAGCAGCGTGGCCGCGTCGCCCCCGCGCAGCACAAGGTCCTTTACGTCCATCATCGCCCGGCCCAGGAACGCGTCCTCCGCGATCTCCCAGTCCACATACCCCGTGAGCACGAAGTCCGCCGCCGCGCCGTAGTCGTGGCGGATCAGGCTGTCAAAGTCGAGCATCAGCGTGCCCCAGACCGTCCAGTCGTAGCCGATCAGGCGCAGGATCCGCCCCGCGCCCAGGCACTCCTCCGCAGGGCTCACGCCGAAGTAGACCGGCTCCTCCTCCACAAAGATCTCCCGGATCCACTCCTCCGCCCGCGCAAGATCCCGCTCCGCATAGGCTCCCTGGAAGTTTTCCAACAGCTCCATCAAGTCGTCCATCGCGTCAGCCCCCCGTTTTCCAACACGTCCTGCCTGTATCTTTCCATCGCCGAGGCCATGGGCAGCGCCCGCAGCGCCGCCGCATCCGCCCAGGCCCAGTCCTCCCGACCCGCGATCTCCTCCCGCGCGCCCGGCAAAAGGCGCGCGTAGACCCCGCGCATCTCCCAGATCCGGTGCGTGAACACGTGCCGCGCCGGCGGCCCTTCGCGCACGGGCTGCGCAAGGCGCGCGATCTCCTCCCCGTGCGGGAACTCCCAGAGCCCCGCCAGCAGCCCGCGCGCCGGGCGCCGCCGCACCAGCGCGCGCCCCTCCTCCAGGATCAGATAGACGTCAAAGGCCTCCACCGCCCGCGCCGGCGCGGGCGCGCGCACGGGCAGTACGGCTTCCAATCCCTCCTCGCGCGCGCAGCACCCGGAAGCGACCGGGCAGGACGCGCACTTTGGCCCCCGCGGCGTGCAGACGAGCGCGCCCAGCTCCATCAGCGCCTGGTTGTACGCGCCGGGGTCCGCGTCCGGCGGCATGGCTGCGAGCACCGCCGCTTCGCACGCGCGCCGCGCGGAAGGGCTGCGCACGTCCTCCGCCACCGCGTCCAGGCGCGCCCAGACGCGCAGCACGTTCCCATCCACCGCCGCCGCGCGCTCGCCAAAGGCGATCGAAGCCACGGCCCCGGCCGTATACGGCCCAAAGCCCGGCAGGGTCCGCAGCGCCGCGGCCGTGCGCGGAAAGCCCCCGCGCGCGACGATCTCCTGCGCCGCCCTGCGCAGGTTGCGCGCCCGCGCATAGTAGCCCAGCCCCTCCCAGAGCTTGAGCAGCGCCTCCTCCGGCACCGCGGCGAGCGCGCGCACGTCCGGCAGCGCCGCGAGGAACGCCTCGTACCGCGGCCGCACCGCCTCCACCCGCGTCTGCTGCAGCATCGTCTCCGAGATCCAGATCCGGTAGGGGTCCCGGTCCCGCCGCCAGGGCAGGTCCCGCTTTTCCCGCGCATACCAGGCGAGCAAGCCCTCCGTCCTCATCGAGTCACCGCGATGGGCACGAGCGTTGCCGACGCCTGCGCCGCGATCCCCTCGCCCCGGCCGGCAAAGCCCAGGCGCTCGGTCGTGGTGGCCTTGACGTTGACCGCCGCGCCGGGCAGCGCCTCCGCCAGGCTGCGCACCATCTGCGGCATGTACCCCTGGAGCTTCGGCGCCTGCGCCACGATCGTCACGTCCGCGTGCGCCACGCGCAGGCCCGCGTCCTGCACGCGGCGCGCCACGTCCCGCAATAGGTCCATGGAGTTTGCCCCGCGGTACCTTTCGTCCGTGTCCGGGTACAGGCGGCCGATGTCCCCCAGGCACGCCGCACCGAGCATGGCGTCCATCAGCGCGTGGACCGCGACGTCCGCATCGCTGTGCCCGTCCAGCCCCCGTTCATAGGGGATCTCCACGCCGCAGAGCACCAGGCGCCGCCCCGGCGCCAGCCGGTGCACGTCGTATCCCAGCCCCACGCGCGGCGCGGGATCTGCGCGCTCCTGCGCGCTGCGCGCGCGCAGCACCGCCTCGGCCAGCACCATGTCCGTCGCGGTCGTGATCTTCAGGTTCACGTCCCCGCACTCCACCAGGCGCACCGGCAGCCCGAGGCGCTCCATGGCGCTCGCCTCGTCCGTGATCCGCGCGTTCTCCGCCTGGGCCGCCTCCATGGCGCGGCGCAGATCGGCGGCGCGGAATCCCTGCGGCGTCTGCACGGCGCGCAGGCCGTCCCGCGGCACGGTGCCCTGCACCATGCCGCCCTCTGCGCGCTTGATGGTGTCCGAAACGCGCGTGCAGGCCACGGCCGAGCCCTCCGCCCGCAGCGCGGCAATGCAGTCCGCGACGATCCGCTCCGTCACCAGCGGCCGCGCGCCGTCGTGCACGAGCACGAACTCCGCGCCCGCCGGCAGCGCGCGCAGGCCCGCAAGGACCGACTCCTGCCGCGTTTCCCCGCCGGACACCAGCGTCACGCGGTCCGCGTCGCCCTGGAGGGCCTGCCGTATCCGATCCTGCTCGCTCGGCTTGCACACGACGCAGACCCCCGCGATCTCCCGGCTCGTCAGGAACGGCCGCACCGCGTGCCGCAGCACGGATTCGCCCCGCAGGTCCAGCAGCACCTTGTTGATCCCCGCGCCCATGCGCGTCCCGCTCCCCGCGGCGACGATCACCGCATAGACCGCGCCCGCAGGGCCGGCGCCGCAGGCGCTCACGGCAGCGGGCGGTACAGATCCGCCGCTCCCGCCTTTCCCACGTTGTCCTGCACGGAGAGGACCTCGTAGCGGTTCAGCTTTTCCCCGAACCGGATCTCGATCACGTCCCCCGCCTTGACCTCGTAGCTCGCCCGGGCGATCTTTCCGTTTACCACGACGCGCCCGGCGTCCGCCGCCTCGTTGGCGACCGTGCGCCGCTTGATGATGCGCGATACCTTCAAGTATTTGTCCAGTCTCATCTTCTTGCATCGCACCCCCTATGGGTGCGTTTCCTCCTCATTCTTCTGTGCGAACGGCGCAGGCCTCAGCCCTCCGCGCCGCCCGCCTCCGCAGCCGATTCTGGCGCGGACTGCGTGTCCGGCGCGGGCTGCGTGTCCGGCTCGGACTGGGGGCCCGGCGCGGGCTGCGCGTTCTCTTCCGCCGCGGCGTTTTCCGCGGTTTCGGCCAGGATCACGCGCTCCGCCGCGAACCCGCCGCGCCGCAGCGCTTCGGCCACGCCCGCCTGCCCGCCGCGCGCCACGAAGAGCGGCGCGCCCTCGGGCGCCTCCTCCACGTCCAGCGCAGCGTGCACGCTCGGCCCGGCCATGCGCGCGCAGAGCGCGCAGAGCGCTTCCTCCGCCCCGCCGCGCGCCGATGCCGTCACCAGGATGTGCGCGCCCTTGAGCTTGTCGTGCAGCAGGCGCACGTCCGCAAAGTCGCGCAGCACGCGCTCCAGCGCGTCCGCCTCCGGCGCCTCCCCCGCGTAGGGGAAGGAGAGCAGCCCCGTCACCTCCGGACCGAAGCGCCGGTCCATCTCCGCCTGCATCGCGCCGAGGATCGCCGCCTCCGCGCCCGCGGCCTCGTCCTGCCCGGAAAACGCGCCCGCGCGCACGAGGATGCACTCCGCGTCGCCAAGGGCCGCGGCCTCGATCGCCGCAAGCGCCTGCGCGCCGTCCACAAAGGCGACCGCGCCCTTTTCCGCGAGCAGCTGGATGGGCTCTTCCTCCGGCTGCACCGCCGCCGGGAAGGCCAGCGCCCACGCCTCGCAGAAGTCCTGGCCGTTCGCCCTGCCGGTCACGCGCGCCTCGCCCTCCTCCCCGTCAAAGGGGAAGGCGATCGCCTCTTCGCCGGAAAGGTCCCCGACCTCGGCCCGCGCGCCCGCGAGCTCCACGCAGACCGCCTCGGCCTGGCCCGCGACCTCCAGCGCCGCATAGTCCTGCCCGAGCACGCGCACACGGCCCAGCGCCCGCAGACTGACCTTTGCGCCGCTCTCCTGCTGCAGCGCCGCCTGCGCGTCCAGCACCGCGGGCAGCAGGTACGCCACCGCCGGCCGCAGGGGCCGGCGCAGGATCTCCTCCCGCGCGCGCAGCAGGCGCGCCGCCTGGCCCGCGGGCGCAAGGCACGCCGCGAGGACCTCCTTCCACTCCGGGTGCGCGCCCTCCGGGTCCGCCTTTTGCAGGCCCGCCTCGTCAAGGGGCCAGGCCGCGTAGTCCGTGCGCGCCCGCTCCCCGGCGACGAGCGGCTGCCAGGCCGCGCGCAGCTCCTGCGCGGTCTCGGGCACCTGGCCGAACCGGCGCAGCAGCTCCGCCCGCAGCGTCACCATGCCCTTGCCCTCGCAGAGGATGCCGCACAGCCTTCCCATCGCGCCCTCGGCCGCGGCGTAGAGCCGGGTCAGCGCGTCGAACATCGCAACCCCGCTGTACGTGGCCTGCGCCAGGAAGGAGGGCAGGTCCTCCCCCGCGTCCTCGCTCGCAAAGCACCGCAGGTAGGCCAGCATCGCCTCGTCGCGCTTCTCGCGCCGCGCATCGCTCAGGGCCGCGCACTCGAGCAGCAGGTCCTGCGCGCTCTGCGCGTCGCCGTCGCGCGCCGCCTCCTCCGCCCGCAGCAGCAGGTGGCCGCGCAGCGCGTCCTCCTCGCCGCCCCAGGCGCGCAGGTAAGCCGCGCAGTAGGCGTCAAGCGCCGCAGCCGCCTTGCCTGCGGGCGCGCTGTCCGCCTCGCCCGCAGCGCCGGCCGCCTCCGGGGCTTCCGCTTCCGGGGCGTCCTCCCCCGCCGGGGCCGCGTCCTCCTTGGGTTCCGGGTCCGGGCCGCCCTTCTGCGGCCAGGAGACGCGCCCGGCCGCGAGCTTGCCCGTGGGCAGGCGCTTGATGGAGAAGGTGACCAGCGTCTCCTCGATGTCCAGGGCCGAGCGCGCGTTCAGGAAGTCGAGCAGGCTCAGCTGCATGACGTCGCTGGCGCGGAAGTAGAAGCGCTCGCCGTTCTCCGCGCGCAGGCGGCCAAAGAACTTGTCCGGATTGTAGAACATCAGCGCGCCCGTGCGCACGCTCTCCTCCATGGTCGTGCCGTCGGTAAAGGTCACGCGCGCCTGGGGATTGTTGTCGTCCGCGCGGGGCGCATCCCCGGCGCGGGGGGCATCCCCGGCGCGGGATGCTTCTCCGGCACGGGGCGCGCCCTCAGCGCCCGCAAAGTCCGGCGGCGTGAGCGCGCCATCCTCCACCAGCGCCGCGATCTCCCGAACCCGGCCGTAGCGCGGCCCCTTTTCGTCCGCGGTCACGGTGAAGGCGACCTTGATGCCGCAGGTGTTCTCCGAGCGCAGAATCTCCTGCCAGAGCGCGCCGCTGGCGATGTCCTCCCGCCGGAAGAGGAACTTGACGTTCCCCTCCTTCGCCTTGCCGTATCCATTGACCTTGTCATAGTGCACAATCTCGCCAAAGCCCTCGCGCGGGAGCTCTTCCCGCACGTCGCGGGGGCGGAATTTCTCCTCCGTCTCGCGCAGGGCGACCTTTTCCGCCACGCGATGGCCGTTCTGCACGCGAACCGTCGCCTGCGCCGGGACCGCCCGTCCCGTCCAGCGGCCAAGGCGCTCGGCAAGCGCTTCGTCCGCGATCTCCGTTCCAACGAACAGCGCCTGGCCGCCGCCGTTGAGCGCCAGGCTCCCCACGCCCGCGGCCGCGTCATACCGGTCGATCCATCCCTCCGCGTGCACCGGGGCCTCCTGCGCCGCGTCCGCCGGCTGCTCCGCCTGCGGCTCGTCCATTTCCTGCGCCGGCGGCGCCTCCTCCCGCATGCTTTCCCCCTGCGGCGCGCTCTTCTCCCGCCGCACGCAGCGCGTCAGGGCAAACGTCGCAATGCCCGCAAACGCGATGGGGCGCTCCAAATTCTCCTCGCCGAGCAGCAGCCCATCCTCGGCAATGTCCAGCACGCGCCCGCGCATCTCGCGCCCGCCGATGAGGGTGATATCCACCTCTTCCCCCACGCGCACCTGTTTTCTCCAAGACGATTCCACAATTCCCATACAAAAAATCCTCCTTCCAAAAAACCGCGCCACACAGCGCTCCGGGATTTTATTTCCATTATAACACAGCCGGACGCTTTGTAAAAGAAAATGTTCCCTCTGTGAACGATTTCGCCGGCGAGCCGCCGCGCGTTTTTGCCCGCCCTTCTTGCAGGAATTTTGCGTTTGCTGGGCGAATCCCTGTACCAAGGCTTCCCATGGCGCGAAAACCTCAAGATTTTGAAGGAGGCGTTTGCATGTATAAATCCATCAACCAGTGGTCCTTTGCCGGCGGCATGGACGCCAAGGCCTGCCTGCTTGCGGCAAAGGCTGCGGGCTTTGCCGGCTTTGAACCGGCCTTTGACGCGGAGGGCCCCCTCTCCCCCAAAGCGGGCGATTCCGGCGCGCGGGAGCTGCGCGCCCTGGCCGATTCCGAGGGCGTGCGTCTGCCTTCGCTGGCCTCCGGCCTCTACTGGCAGCATCCGCTGACCGCCGAAAGCCCCGCCGCGCGCAAAATCGCCGAGGACATCGTCCGGGCGCAGCTGGACTGCGCCGCGGCCCTGGGCGTGGGCGCGATCCTGGTCGTGCCGGGCACGGTCGGCCGCGGATTCTGGGGCGGAAGCGAGTGCACCGCCTATGCCGACGCCTATGCCCGCGCGCAGGAGGCGCTCGTCCGCCTCGCGCCCGAGGCCCAGGCCCGCGGCGTGGTCATCGGCGTGGAGAACGTTTGGAACAACTTCCTCCTCTCCCCGCTGGAGATGGCGCGCTTCCTGGACGAGATCGATTCTCCCTTTGTCCGCGCGTATTTCGACATCGGCAACGTCGTGCGCACGGGCGAGCCCGCGGACTGGATCCGCACCCTGGGCAGCCGCATCGCGCGCGTGCACGTCAAGGACTTCAAGCGCAGCGTGGACACCATCGCAGGCTTCTGCGACCTGCTGGCCGGCGACGTGGACTTCCCCGCGGCGCTCGCCGCCCTGCGCGCGGCCGGCTATGACGGCGCTCTAACCGCGGAGATGAACCCCTACCCCGGGTACCCGACCGCCATGGCCGAGCAGACCTCGCGCGCAATGGACATCCTCCTTGCCGCCGCTGGGGAGGGCTGAGCCATGGCCAGAGAGGACCGCTTTGAGAAAGTCTTTGAACAGGGCATGGTCAACGTCACCGAGATCTGGGTTGACCGCGTCACGGGCGTGCAGTACGTCTTCCACGCCTCCGGCTATGCCGGGGGCCTGACCCCGCTGCTCGGCCCGGACGGCCGTCCCCTGCTCTGCGACAAGGCGCAGGAGGACGAGTACAACCAGCAGGATTGACGAGCAAACCCGGGACCAGCCGGGCGGCGCGTTCCGCGGCAGGGGGTTAAGAGAGGGCTCGCCGCCCCCTCTTAACAATCTTCCCCGATGCTGGAACGCAGGTCGGCCTTCCTTGCTGCAGTTCGGATTTCTCTGACGCCCGCAGTGCAGAGAGAGCCAATGCGGATTTTCACAACAACATTTTCATTTTTCAGGAGGAACGAAACCATGAAGGACGGAATGCTTCGCGTCGGGCTCGTGGGCGTCGGCGCCATGGGCAGCGGACACCTGAGCAACTACCTGCGCCTGATGCGCGAGGGACAGAAGGTCCAGCTCGTCGCCGTGTGCGACGTGCGGCCCGAGCAGATGGAGCGCAAGGACAACGCGGATCTGAACATCGAGATCCAGCACGAGACTTTTGAGGCGCACTACAACAAGTACACCAACTACCTCGAGATGCTTGACAAGGAGGACCTGGACTACGTCGACTTCGCCGTGCCGACCTACCTGCACGCGAAACTGGCCATCCAGGCCCTGGAGACCGGCCACCACGTCCTCTCCGAGAAGCCCATGGCCATGACCGTGCAGGAGTGCGAGCAGATGATCGAGGCCTCCATGCGCACGGGCAAGACGCTCATGGTCGCGCACTGCCTGCGCTTCTGGCCCGCCTATGAGGAGCTCAAGCGCATCGTCGATTCCGGCGAGTGGGGCGCGGTCGTCAGCGCCATGTTCTTCCGCGGCGGCTCCACGCCCATGTGGTCCTTCGAGGATTGGCTCCGCAAGAAGGAGAAGAGCGGCGGCGTGCTCCTGGACCAGCACGTCCACGACGTGGATACGATCCACTGGCTCTTCGGCACGCCCGAGTCCGTGCAGACCCTCGCGCGCAACGTCATCCCCGGCAGCGGCTACGACGCCGTCTCCACCAACTACTTCTACCCGGACGGCAAGGTCGTCAACGCCATGGACGACTGGACCATCAACGGCGACTTCGGGTTCGAGATGATCTTCCGCGTCAACTTTGAAAAGGGCTGCGCCGTGCTCACGCGCGACGGCCTCACCCTCTACCCGGTCGGCCAGCCCGCGGTCGTCCCCGACCTGCCCGCGGACGACGGCTATTACCGCGAGATGCTCTACTTCCAGTCCTGCCTGCGCGCCGGGACCGCGCCCGAGCGCTGCACGCCCCTTTCCACGATGGAAACCATCCGCATCGCGCAGGCCGAGCAGCTCTCTGCGGACCGCGGCGGCGAGCGCGTGCGCCTCTGAGCCCGTGTATACGCTGGTGCTCAACGGTTCCCCGCGGCCCGGCGGCGATACGGATGCCCTGTGCGAGGCCTTCGCCCGCTCTGTCCGCGGCCGCGCGGAGACCGTGCGCGCCTATGGCGCGGACGTGAGCCCCTGCCTGGACTGCCGCGCCTGCCGCCGAACCCCCGGCTGCCGCGTCCACGACGGCATGGACGAGATCTATGCGCGCATCGACCGCGCGGACGTGCTGGTCATCGCTTCGCCCGTGTTCTTCTCCCAGCTCTCCGGGCCGCTGCTCTCGCTGCTGAGCCGCCTCCAGTGCCGCTACCTGGACCGCGCCCTCCGCAGCGCGCCGCCCCGGAATGCGCTGGGGGTCGTGCTCCTGGCCGCCGGCGGCGCGGGGAGCGTAGAGCCTGCCCTGGCCGGCGCAAAGTCCGTCTTTGCCGCCTTGGGCGTCCGCTTTCTCGGACACGCCTTGGCGGGACACACGGACCTCACCCCCGCCGCCCGCGACAACGACGCCCTCGCCCAGGCCCGCGCCCTCGGCCTCCTCGCCCGCGAGGAAGCCCTCGCCTCCTCTTCCTAACGCAAGAAAAGCCCCCGCTTGGCGGGGGTTTTTCTTGCGCATTCGTCCGCACCTGTTCCGCTCCCCGCCATTTTCGTTGGTGCCGGCTCCGTCGGCGCCGCGTATCTAAAGATTCGCCGTACCCGTTCCGCTTCTCGCTATCCCTTCCCCGCGTACTCGCCCAGCCTTCCGCTCCCCGCCCTTTTCGTTGGCGGCGCGAAGCGTCGCCGCGTATCCAAAAGATTCGCCGTCAGGCGAATCTCCCCGCTTGGCCGTACCCGTTCCGCCTCCCGCCATCCTTCTCTCTATGCCCGCCCAGCCTTCCGCTCCCCGCCAT
>CAJFMX010000045.1 GCA_904393115.1 uncultured Clostridia bacterium | reverse complement strand
AGAGTAAAAAGACCTTGCACAATCCAGAAAGCGAATGGAAGATTTTTGAGAATACCCACGAAGCCATCTGGACGGAGGCGATTGCCGATGCAGCAAGGCTCGCAAGGCAGACGCGGCGCCGACCCACAAAGATGGGAGAAATGGGTATGTTCTCCGGCATGATGTTCTGTGCCGACTGCGGCTCCATTATGTACCAATGCAGGGCAACCAATTTCCGGCGCGATCAGGAATACTATCTGTGTTCCGGCTATCGGAAAAGCCGTGATGTATGTGGGCAGACACATTCTATCCGAACTGTTATCCTGGAAGAATTGGTTCTGCAAAATCTGCGCGAGATCGTTTCCTTCGCATCACAGCGCAAAGACGATTTTGTGAAGATGGTCATGGATGCGGATATGCGCCAACGTAACCAAGATTTGGCAAAACGGCAGAAAACATTGGCCGATGCCGAAAAGCGGATTGCAGAGCTGGACACCATTTTCAAGCGGCTCTACGAAGATACTATTTCGGGAAAACTTTCTGACGAGCGTTTTCAAAAGCTCTCTACCGATTACGAGAAAGAGCAGCATCAGCTTCAAGATGTAGCGGCTGCTCTCCGTGATGAAATCGAAGCAGAGGAACAAAAAAGCGCCAATGTGGAAAGGTTTCTCTCCGTTGTAGAACGGTATACGGAAATTCCTGAATTAACCCCATGTATCTTACATGAGTTTGTCGAGAAGATCGTTGTCCATGCCGCCAGCGATCCAAAGGGCAAGAACCGCACCCAGGAAATTGACATCTACTATAAGGGCATTGGAGCCCTGGAAGTATCGAAAGTTACTTCATCAAGGCAAGAATGAGAAAAACGGCATAGCCGAAGCTATACCGTTTCTCTCTTGCCCCACGATGTTTTCTTATCGGGAGGCACCTTTGGGCGCTCCGTTTTGTTTTCGGGGTTTATTCCTCGTAGCCGTTGGGATGGGTGTGGTGCCACTTCCAGGCGGAGGCGACGATCTCCTCCAGGTCCGCGTGCTGCGGGTTCCAGCCGAGGACGCTGCGCGCCTTGTCGCTGGAGGCGATGAGCTGCGCGGGGTCGCCGGCGCGGCGGTCCTCCATGCGCGCGGGGATGGGGTGGCCCGTGACCGCGCGGGCCACGTCGATGACCTCCTTGACGGTGAAGCCCACGCCGTTGCCGAGGTTGAAGATGTCGGAGGCGCCGCCGTTCAGGAGGTACTGCGCCGCGAGGATGTGCGCCTGCGCCAGGTCCATGACGTGGATGTAGTCGCGCACGCAGGTGCCGTCCTTTGTGGGATAATCGCCGCCGAAGATGGAGATGAAGGGGCGCTTGCCGCCCGGCACCTGCAGGATCAGCGGGATGAGGTGGGATTCGGGGTTGTGCGCCTCGCCGATGCGCCCGCTCTCGTGCGCGCCGCAGGCGTTGAAGTAGCGCAGGGAGACGTAGCGCAGGCCGTGCGCGTTGCTCACCCACTTGAACATCTTCTCCATGGCCAGCTTCGTCTCGCCATAGGGGTTCGTGGGCTCGGTGGGATCTCCCTCCAGGATGGGCACGCGCTTGGGTTCGCCATAGGTCGCGGCCGTGGAGGAGAAGACGATCTTGTCCACGCCGTTGCTCACCATGGCCTCGAGCAGCACCTTGGTGCCGTACAGGTTGTTGTCGTAGTATTTGAGCGGGTCCTTGACGCTCTCGCCGACGAGCGAGCAGGCGGCAAAGTGGATGACCACGTCCACCTTCTCGCGGGCGAACAGATCGTTTAGGAAGTGGATGTCGCGAATATCGCCCAGGTAGAACTTCGCCTCCGGGTGCACCGCGCTGCGGAAGCCCGTGAGCAGGTTGTCCGCGACGACGACGCTGTGCCCCGCGTCCAGGAGCGCGTAGACCGTGTGCGATCCGATGTAGCCTGCGCCGCCCAAGACCAGAATCTTCATTCCAAAAGCCCCCTTTTTTTGAATCGATCCGTCTGCACTTTTCCTCTTCTCCTCTACTTTAGGGCAAAGGGCGCGCAAATTCAATAGAGGAATGATGCTGTCCCATGGAAAAATGTTGGATTTGCGCTCGGAATGTGCTACAATGAACCAAAGGGGTCAAAAAGGAGGGCTTGCGATGGAGGACACCTTCAAACAGTCCTACAAAATGCCGCCGAGCGAGATGACGGCGCTGAGCGTTTACAACGTCGGCCACCAGCGCTGCACGCCGCGCTACCAGTGGGGACCGGGCGTGCGCAACCACTATCTGATCCACTACGTGGTCTCCGGCTGCGGCGTGTACGAGACGCGCGGCCAGCGCTACTCCCTGCAGGCGGGCGAGGCGTTCCTGGCCCTGCCGGACACGGAGATCACCTACTACGCGGACGAAAACGACCCTTGGGAGTACGTCTGGGTGGGCTTTGCGGGCAACGACGCGCTGCCCATCCTGCAGTGCACGGACTTTGCGCCGGACTGCCCCACCCTGCGCCTGGAGAACGGCGAGGCCTTCCGCCAGGCGGTTCTGCGCATCTGCGAGGTGCGGGGCGCGGAGTTCCTGCACGCCGTGCGCATGACGGGCGCGCTCTACAGCGCGCTGGCGCTGCTCATGCGCCGCGCAAACCCCAGCCGCGTCGGGGACCTGGCCTCGCAGTACGTGCGCAAGGCCGAGACCTACATCGCCCATCACTATGCGCTGCCGCTCACGGTGACAGACGTGGCGGCCTTTGTCGGCATCGACCGCAGCCACCTGTACACGGTGTTCAAGCAGACGCTGGGCGTATCCCCCAAGGAATACCTGACGGAATACCGCCTGCGCCGCGCCTGCGCCCTGCTGCTGGAGCCCGCGCTCTCGGTGACGGCCGTGGCCAACTCCGTGGGGTTTGAGAACAACCTCTACTTCTCCAAGGTCTTCCGCAAGCGCACGGGGCTCTCGCCCAGCGAGTACCGCGCGCGCAAGGGCGCCGCGCCCTGAGCCCTACCGCACGCGGGAGGGCAGGTAGACCATGGCGGCCGTGCCGCAGGAGGCGATGTGCGGCTGCTCGTCCCCAAAGGCCCGGCCCGCAAAGACCGCGTCCTGCGCGCGGCCGGCGAGCATCTCGTCGCAGAGGCGGATCATGTCCTCCACCATCCGCATGCAGACGGGGTTGTGCGCCTTGCTGTAGGGCGGGTCCGCCTGCCGGTAGTGGCCGCCGAGGAAGCGGTAGTCCCGGTACGGGTACAGCTCCGTGGCAAAGTGCAGCAGCGCCGCCTTGTATTCGGAGACCGTGCAGCAGCCGGGGAGCTGCATCCACACGCCCACGCCCGAGCCGATCGCGTCCCCCGTGAAGACCGCCTTGTGCGCTTCGTCCACAAAGGCCACGGAGCCCGGCGTGTGGCCGGGGATGTGCAGCGTGCGCACGACCGCGCCGCCCCCGAGGTCCAGCAGGGCGCCGTCCTCCAGCGCCAGGAACCGGTCCACGTCCAGGCGCTTCTCCGCCGGCGCGCAGAGCTGCGCGGCGCGCCGGAGCTCGATGTCCGCGCGGTGCATGTAGACGCGGTCGAACTCGCCCGCGTGCGCGTCGTGGTCGCCGTGGGCGTGGGTGACGGCCAGGTCGATCTCCTTGTCCGTGAAGGCCGAGGCCAGGCGGCGCACGTTGCCCCCGCCGCAGCCCGTGTCGATCAGCAGCGCGCGGTCCGCGCCCTGGATGAGGTAGAAGGAGGAGTCGATGAAGTCCTCAAAGTGGACGATGTCCTGCCCGATGGCGTCGATGTCGTAGTGAAGCGGATGATTTTCCATGTGTACAAAACCCCCTTGTATCGTGTATGATATCCATTGTAACGTGAACCCCTCGCTTTGTCGAGCGCAAAAGGAGCGAAGAGAATGAGAAGAACACCGGAAGAAATCAAAACCTGCGTAGAGGACCTGCTCTCCCGCATGACGCTGGAGGAAAAGATCGGCCAGATGGTGCAGTCCGCCGGGGCGGACACCACGGCCATCGGCGGCGAGGTCAAGACCTCGCCCTTGGAGGGCCTGATCGCCGAGGGAAAGATCGGCTCCATCATCTACATGCCGGACAGCGCCGCCATGGCCCGCCGCCTGCAGCGCATCGCGGTGGAGAAGAGCCGCCTGGGCATCCCGCTGATCTTCTGCCAGGACGTCATCCACGGCTTCCAGACCATCTTCCCGATCCCGCTGGGCTGGTCCTGCTCCTTTGATCCCGACCTGGTGCGCCGGGCGACGGAGATCTCCGCCAGGGAGGCCACCCGCGCCGGCGTGATGCTGGCCTTTGCCCCCATGCTGGACATCGCGCGCGACCCGCGCTGGGGCCGCATCTCCGAGGGCGCGGGCGAGGACCCGTTCCTGGACGCCTGCATGGCGCGCGCCGAGGTCCTGGGCTACCAGGGCGGCGAGGGCGGACAGGGCCTGGGCGACGGCGAGCACATGGCCTGCTGCCTGAAGCACTTCGTGGGCTATGGCGCGGCGGAGGCCGGCCGCGACTACAACACGGTGGAGATCTCCCCCTCCACGCTGCACAACGTGTACCTGCCCGCCTTCCAGGCCGGCGTGGACGCGGGCGCGGCCACGGTCATGCCCTCCTTCAACCTGGTGGACGGCGTGTCCTCCGCCGCCTCGCCCTACGTGCTGCAGGAGCTGCTGCGCAAGGAGCTGGGCTTTGACGGCGTGATCATCTCCGACTACGCCGCCGTTTTCGAGGTCATCGCCCACGGCCTTGCCGCGGACGAGCGCGAGGCCGCCGAGCGCTGCGCCAACGCGGGCCTGGACGTCGAGATGGCGACGGACCTGTTCAACCGCGAGCTGCCGCAGCTCGTCATGGAGGGCAAGGTGCCCGAGTCCCTCGTCGACGGCGCGGTCCGCCGCATCCTGACCCTCAAGTACCGCCTGGGCATCATGGACGACCCCTACCTCTACATGCACGAGGGCGAGGAAGAGGCGGCCTACCTTGCGCCCGCGCACCTGGAGGTCGCGCGCCGCCTGGCGCAGGAGTCCGCCGTCCTCCTCAAGAACGACGGCGCGCTGCCGCTGCGCAAGGGCGCAAAGATCGCGCTGGTCGGCCCCTGCGCCGACAGCCAGGACCAGCTGGGTCCCTGGCAGTTCTCCAAGCGCGCGGACCGCACCGTCACGCTGCGCCAGGGCCTGGAGGAAAAGGGCTTCACCGTGCTGTGCGAGCCCGCGACGACCATCCACGAGGAGCTCGTCGGCGGCATCAACCGCGCGGTCAAGCTCGCGCGCGAGTGCGACGTCGTGGTCCTCGCCGTCGGCGAGGACATGACCATGAGCGGCGAGGCCGCCTGCCGCCAGGAGATCTGCGTGCCCGCCATCCAGATGGAGCTGGCGCGCGCGGTGGCCGCGGCGGGCAAGCCCGTCGTCGCGGTCGTCACCTGCGGCCGTCCCCTGCTGCTCGATTGGTTCGACAAGAACGCCAGCGCCGTGCTCTGCGCCTGGTTTGCGGGCACGGAGGCCGGCCATGCGCTCGCCGACCTGCTCGCGGGCGACGCCAACCCCAGCGGCAAGCTCTCCGTGACCTTCCCGCGCAGCATGGGCCAGATCCCGCTCTACTACAACCACATGAACACCGGCCGCCCCTGGAACGGCGTCAGCGACGAGAAGTTCGTCTCCCGCTACCTTGACGGGCCGAACACCCCGCTCTATCCCTTTGGCCACGGCCTGAGCTACTCCTCCTTCCGCATCAAGGAGGCGGCGCTCTCCTCCGGCGAGATGGCCGCGGACGGCGCGCTCACCGTCCGGGTCCAGGTGCAAAACGACTCCGGCGTCGCGGGCACGGCCGTGCTGCAGATGTACCTGCACGACGTTTCGGCGCGCATCGCCCGCCCGGTCAAGGAGCTCAAGGGCTTTGCCCGCGTGGACCTCGCCCCGGGCGAGGAGAAGGAGGTCTGCCTGCCCATCACGCCCGACCTGCTCCGCTTCCACGACGGCCGCGAATGGCTGCTGGAGCCCGGCCGCTTTGTCGTGATGCTGGGCTTCTCCAGCGCGGACGACCAGCTGGAGAAGCTGGAGTTCTCCCTGGTTTGAGGTGCGCCCCATGGAACCGCTCTTCACCGCAAAATCCCAATTCACCTGGGAGGAATGCTGGCAGATGACCAAGACCGCGCTGCTGCGCCGCCGCCATACGGCGCTGGCGGTCGTGGCGCTGGTGCTGCTGTGCGTGCTGTTCTCGGCCATGGCGGGGCACCCGTACCCCCTGCTGCTGTGCATCCTGTTCCTCGCAGTCTACATGCTGGTCGTGCGGATCAACACGCGCCGGGCCTTCCTGGCCAACCGCGTGATGCGCGACCAGAACATGAGCTTTTCCTTCTACGCCGACCGCTTTGAGGTGGAGTACAGCGGCGGCCACGCGGTCATCCCCTTTGACCAGCTCTTCGCCCTCTGGGAGACGGACACGAACTTCTACCTGATGCTCTCCCCCAACCAGGGCTATGCCCTGAGCCGCGAGGGCTGCAACGAGGACCTGGCCGCCTTCCTGCGCACCAAGAACGCGAAAAAGATCTGACCGGCGCCCGGCCGATCCGCGCCGCCCGCCCTGCGACCCGGGGCGGGCGGCGCGTCTTTTTCCCCGCGCGCTGCCCATCCAGAAGAATTCATGGAAATGTCACACTTGCTGGCGTATAATGAAAGGGACGGCGAGGTCTGCCGTCCATCTTTTTTCCTGCGAGGTGAGGCATCTTCATGAAGAAATTTTGGAAACACACGGGCCTTGCGCTGCTGTACCTGGCCGTGTTCCTGCTGGTGCAGATGTGGGCGGGCGGATTGTTCACCTATGGCAGCCTGTTCTCCAGCCTGTTGGCGTCCGGGGGCCGCCTTACGCCCAATGTTTATGAGAACGTGTACGCGCACTTTTGGGACATGATGGATGTCGTGATGGTGCTGTGCTACATTGCGACGTTCGGCATGCTCTGCGGCCTGCTCATCGCGCAGCAGGGAACGCGGGGGATTCTCCCCGCCATGGGCCTGCGCAAGCCGCGCAGCCCGGAGATGCTCTGGGCGCCCATGCTGCTGGGCCTTGCGGCCTACTTCGCCGTGAGCGCGGGGCTGTCCCTCATCCCCCCGGAGACGCCCCTGATGCAGGAGTACATCGAGGCCTCCTCCTCGCTGACTGCCGGGCGCTATCCCTTCGTCGAGATCCTGGCCACGGTCCTCGGCGCGCCCATCCTCGAGGAGATCGTCTTCCGCGGCCTGATCTACGGGAACTTCAAAAAGGTCATGCCGACCTGGGTCGCGCTGCTGGCGCAGGCGGTGCTCTTTGGCCTGGTGCACGGTCAGCTCCTGTGGGCCGGGTTCACCTTCCTGCTCGCGCTCGCCCTGGGCCTGATGGACGACTACTTTGGCAGCATCTGGCCCTGCGTTCTGCTGCACCTGTGCTTCAACGCGGGGAACTACCTGCCCCTGCTGTTCGAGCTGGACCTGACGGGCATGGTCGTGCTGTGCCTGGCCGCGCTGCTGGTCGTGGCGATCGTTTTCCTCGTGCTGGTGCTCTATCGCCGGCAGGGCGAGCGCCCGCGCCCCGCAAACTAACCCTTTTCGTAAAAAAGGCCCGCCGCGCCCCGGTTTCCGGGAACGCGGCGGGTCTTTTTTGTGGCGGATGTTTCTCAGGGTTCCAGCCAGGCGACGCCGATGATGTCCACGCCCAGGTGGATGGCCAGCACCGGGCCGATCGGGCGGAGCATGACGGACTGGCCGAGCTTGCTCTCCAGGCGGTGCTGCAGCTGGCGCCCGGCCTCGATGTCCTTGATGTACTGCACGACGACGCCGCGCGCGCCCGTGGGCACGGCCTGCGCCAGGGCGCGGATCTGCTCGCTCTTGCCGCGGACCAGGCCGCAGGCCATGACCGCGCCCTCCCGGCAGGTGAGCAGGGGCCGGACGTTGAGCACGGTGCAGACGCTCTGGCGCACGGGGCCGAGGCGGCCGCTGCGGCGCAGGGGCTCCATGTCCCCCACGGAAAAGAGCGTCTTGACCTTGCCGCGCATCTGCTCCAGCTTCTCCGCCGTCTCCGAGAGGCTGTAGCCCGCGTCCAGGAACTGGCGCGCGGCGCGCACCATGATGTAGAGCCCGCCGGCCGTCGTCAGCGTATCCACCACGCGGATGTCCTCGCTGCCCACCTCGCGGGCGCAGACGACCTCGTTGGCATAGGTTCCCGACAGGCGCGAGGAGATGGACAGGCACAGGACCTGGTGGCCTGCCTGCCGCAGCTCCGCAAAGGTCTTGAGGTAGGCGTCGATGGGCGGCTGCGAGGTGGCGAAGGTCTTCGCCCCTTCGATGCGGGCAATGTAGTCGCCGTTCTCCTCCACAAAGTGCTCGCGGTGGGTTACGCCGTCCAATGTATAGGTCATGGGCACGTGCGTCACGCCCAGGCGCTCCGCCTCCTGGCGGTTCAGGCACGCCGTTGAATCGGTTACGATGACGATCATTCCATCAGCCCTCCGATTTTGCGAAATCGTTCGTATCTTGCGCGCAGCAGGCTCTGCATGTCCATCTGCATGCGGCGGTTCAGCTCCGCGTCCAGCTGGTCGCGCAGGCTGCGATAGGCCTCGTCAAAGCCCTCCGCCTCGGAGATCACGCGCTCGACAACCCCGAAGCCGTACAGGTCCTGCGCCGTGATGCGCAGCTCCTCCGCCGCGCGCTCGACCTGGGTCGCGTCCTTGTAGAGGATCGAGGCGCCGCCCTCGGGCGAGATCACGGAGTAGACGGCGTTTTCCATCATCCAGACCTCGTCGGCGACGGCCAGGGCCAGCGCGCCGCCGCTGCCGCCCTCGCCGATGAGGAGGGAGAGGATCGGGGTCTTCAGGCCCATCATCTCCATCAGGTTCGCGGCGATGGCGCTGGCCTGCCCGCGCTCCTCCGCGCCCAGGCCGCAGTACGCGCCCGCCGTGTCCACAAAACAGACCACCGGTCGGTGGAACTTCTCCGCCTGCTTCATCAGGCGCAGGGCCTTGCGGTAGCCCTCCGGGTTGGGGGAGCCGAAGTTGCGCGCGATCTTCTCCTTGGTGTCCTCGCCCTTCTCCATGGAAACGACCGTGACGGGCCTTCCGTTCAGCTCGGCGATGCCGCCGCGCACGGCCAGGTCGTCCGCAAAGAAGCGGTCGCCGTGCAGCTCAAAGAAGGAGTCGAAGATGTTGTCGATGTACTTGCGGGAGGTGGGCCGTCCCTTTGCGCGGGCGGCGCACAGGCGCTCGTAAGCGGTCATGCTTCCTCCCTCCTCTCGTGGAGCTTGAGCAGGTGGGCGATCGTCTTTTTCTGCTCGTTTCTCGGGACGATTGCGTCCACGAAGCCCTTTTCCAGCAGGAACTCCGCGCGCTGGAAGCCCTCGGGGAGCTTGGCGCGGATGGTCTGCTCGATGACGCGCGGGCCGGCAAAGCCGATGAGGGCCTGCGGCTCGGCCAGGATGATGTCCGCCTCCATGGCAAAGGAGGCCGTGACCCCGCCGGTGGTGGGGTCGGTCAGCAGCGCGATGTAGAGGTTGCCGGCCTGGCTGTGGCGCAGGACCGCGCCGCTGGTCTTGGCCATCTGCATGAGGCTGAAGATGCCCTCCTGCATGCGCGCGCCGCCGGAGACGGTGACGCCCAGCACGGGCAGCCCCTGTTCCGTGGCCATCTCAAACGTCCGCGTGATCTTTTCCCCAACGACCGTGCCCATGGAGCCCATCATGAACTGCGCGTCCATGACGAACAGGGCGGCCGCCTGCCCGCCGATGCGGCCCGTGCCGCAGACCACGCCGTCCGGGCGGCCGGTGGCCTTGCGCGCGGCGGAGAGCTTCTTCTCATAGTTGGGGAAGGCGATGGGGTCCCTTGTGGTCAGGTCTGCGTACAGCTCCACAAAGCTGCCCTCGTCCACCAGCAGGCGCAGACGGGATTCCACGTCCATGCGGAAGTAGTGTCCGCACTGGGGGCAAACCAGGAGATTTTCCTGAAGATCCTGCGAAAACAGGGCCGCCTTGCACGCGGGGCAGGCTCTGCACAGCTTCTCCGGGATGGACGGCTGCGCGCTGCTCTGTCCGTCGCCTTCCAGGGCGTTGCGCGGCTTGATGAACATGCTTTTGTTGAGCATGGCCTGTCCTCCTTTTTGATTCTATGGGGGGAGGCGCAAGAAGCGCCTCCCCCTTTTGCGCGCTACGGATAGAGTTCCTTGAGCAGCTTGCCGAGGAAGTCGGTGGTGTAGCTGCCGTCGATGAACTCCGGCGCGGAGATGGTCTCCAGCTGCAGCTCGCGGTTGTGCTCCACGCCCTCGATGACCATCTCGCACAGGGCGGCCTGCATCTTGCGGATGGCCTCCTGCCGGGTGCCGGCGTGGACGATGAGCTTGCCGATCATGGAGTCGTAGAACGGGGGCACGACGTAGTCATGGTAGAGCGCGGTATCAAAGCGCACCTTCGGTCCCCCGGGGATGTGCAGCAGCGTGATCTTGCCGCAGGACGGCCGGAATCCCATGGAGGGGTCCTCGGCGTTGATGCGGCACTCGATGGCGTGGCCGGAAAGGCGCACGTCCTCCTGCGTGAAGTCGAGCTTGACGCCCGCGGCCACGCGGATCTGCCACTTGACCAGGTCCACGTCCGTGACCATCTCGGTCACGGGGTGCTCCACCTGCAGGCGGGTGTTCATCTCCATGAAGTAGAACTGATGCTCCTGCGTGAGCAGGAACTCGATGGTGCCCAGGCCCTTGTAGCCGACGGTCTTGGCCGCGAGCGTCGAGACGCGGATCATCTCCCGGCGCATCTCCTCCGTCATGGAGGGGCTGGGGCTCTCCTCGAGGGTCTTTTGGTTCTTGCGCTGCATGGAGCACTCGCGCTCTCCCAGGCAGACCACCTGGCCGTAGTTGTCGCAGAGGATCTGCATCTCGATGTGCTTGACCGGGAAGAGGAACTTCTCCATGTAGACCGCGCCGTCGCCGAAGGCGGACTGCGCCTCGGCCGTGGCGGAGAGGTAGGCCATCTCGACCTCCTCCGGGCCGTTCACCCGGCGGATGCCGCGGCCGCCGCCGCCCGCGCGCGCCTTGATGAGCAGGGGGAAGCCGATGCGCTCGGCCTCCGCCTGGGCCTGCCGGACGCCCTCCACCACGTCGCAGCCGGGGATGATGGGCACGCCCGCCTCGCGCATGGTGCGCCGGGCGGCGTCCTTATCCCCCATCTTCTCGATGATCTCGGCGTCCGGGCCGATGAAGCCCAGGCCGCACTCCTTGCACAGGGCCGCGAACTTGGGATTCTCGGAGAGCAGGCCGTATCCGGGGTGGATGGCCTCGCAGCCGGTGAGCACCGCCGCCGAAACGATGGCGCTCATGTTGAGGTAGCTCTTTGCCGCGGGCGCGGGCCCGATGCAGATGCTCTCATCCGCCAACACGACGTGCAGGGCGTCGCGGTCCGCCTCGGAGTAGACGGCAACGGTGGAAATGCCCATCTCCTTGCAGGCGCGGATGATGCGCACGGCGATCTCGCCGCGGTTGGCGATCAGGATCTTGGAAAACACGGAAATCCTACCCTTCCACCATCGCGAAGGAGAGATGGCCCTGCACGCACATCTTATCCCCTACGCGGGCTTCCGCCTTGGCGAAAAAGAAATTCCCCATGCGCCGCTCCAGGCTCGCGGTGACCTCCACCGTGTCGCCCGGGCGGACGGGGTTGCGGAACTTCACCTTGTCCAGGCCCGTGTACATGGGCGTCTTCCCGACCGCCTCGGCGCCGACCAGCAGCGCGCAGGACTGCGCCATGATCTCGCACAGGATCACGCCCGGCACCACGGGGTTGCCGGGAAAGTGCCCCTGCAGGAAGAACTCGTCCCCCCGCACGCGGTACTTGCCGTGCGCCGTGCCGTCCTGGCCGAGCTCCAATTCGTCCACCAGGAGCATGGGCTCGCGGTGCGGAAGCAGGCCCTTGATTTCCTCACGATTCATGCTTGCTCCCCTCCCTTTACAGCATCTTAAAGAGGATCTGCCCGTACTCGACCACGCTGCCGTTTGTGGCGCAGATGTCGATGATCTCGCCGTCCTCCTCGGCGGTGATCTCGTTCATGAGCTTCATGGCCTCGATGATGCAGAGCACGTCGCCCTTCTTGACCTTGCTGCCCACGGTGACAAAGGGCGGGTCCGTGGGCGACGGGGAGGCGTAGAACACGCCGACCATGGGCGAGGTCACCATCTTTGCCGCGTTGAAGTCCGCGCCGGCATCCGCCGCGGCGACGGGCGCGGCCTCCACCGCGGGCGCGGCCGCCGGGGCGGCGGGCGCTGCGGCGGCCG
>CAJFMX010000044.1 GCA_904393115.1 uncultured Clostridia bacterium | reverse complement strand
TTTGTCCCCTATTCATATTTGTAAAATTTCCGTGACTTAAACTTATTTGCTTATATCATCTTCATTATACTAAGCATAACAGTTAAAGTCAAGCGATTTGCAGAAAAATATTAAATAAATTTGTTTAGAATTATCTTGACTATCCTAAACATTTCTGCTATGCTGAATTTATCAAGAATCCAGATGGGAGTTGGCCATTATGGCGATTGGAGAGCGCATTCACTTTTTCCGCACCCTGCGGGGCATGACGCAGAAATATCTTGGGATGGCGCTGGGCTTCCCGGAGAAGTCCGCCGATGTCCGCCTCGCCCAATACGAGAACGGATCGCGGACGCCCAAGGCAGACCTAACTGCCGCGCTGGCACAGATATTGGAGGTCTCTCCCCATGCCCTGGCTGTGCCAGACATAGACTCCTATGTGGGCCTCATGCACACGCTGTTTACGCTTGAGGACCGTTATGGCCTGAAAATCTGCGAGTGTGATGGAGAAATACATCTTCGGGTGGACGTGTTCCAAGGCAAAGACGCGGCAAGGCTCCATGAGATGCTCTGTGCCTGGGGCGAACAGGCGGCTAAGTTGAAGTCGGGAGAGATCAATAAAGAGGATTACGACCGCTGGCGTTACCGCTACCCGGAGTTTGATACCACAGGACACTGGCATAAGGTCGTCCCATCCCAGGAACTGAGTGATATGCTGGTAGAAGAATTGAAGAAGCAGCCTGGCAAAGATGAGTAAAACAAAAAGAGCTACCTGACTTTCGCAAATCAGGTAGCTCTTAATCTTTGGAATAATGAAAAACTGTTGCCAAATCGTTGCCACGGAGGGTATCAAGCCTTGGAAAACCCAGTAATCACAGGCTTTCCCGGGCCTCTGAAATCATTCCCACTCGATGGTTGCCGGGGGCTTGGTCGTGATGTCGTAGACGACGCGGTTGACCGAGCGCACCTCGTTGACGATGCGCGCCGAGGCACGGGCCAGCACGTCGTAGGGGATGCGCGCCCAGTCCACGGTCATGAAGTCCACCGTGCACACCGCGCGCAGCGCCACGGTGAAGTCGTAGGTGCGCTCGTCGCCCATGACGCCGACGGAGCGCATGTTGGTCAGGACCGCGAAGTACTGGTTGATGTCGCGGTTCAGGCCCGCCTTGTCGATCTCCTCGCGGAAGATGGCGTCCGCGTCCTTGAGGATCTCGACCTTTTCGCGCGTGATGTCGCCGATGATGCGCACCGCAAGGCCCGGCCCGGGGAAGGGCTGGCGCCAGACCATGTTCTCGGGCAGGCCGAGCTCCAGGCCCAGGCGGCGCACCTCGTCCTTGAAGAGGCTGCGCAGCGGCTCCAGGATCTCCTGGAAGTCGATCACGTCCGGCAGGCCGCCGACGTTGTGGTGGCTCTTGATGGTCGCCGCCTGGCCCGCGCCGGACTCCACAACGTCCGGATAGATCGTGCCCTGCGCCAGGAACTCCACCTTGCCGATCTCCTTGGCCGCCCGCTCAAAGGCGCGGATGAACTGCTCGCCGATGATCTTGCGCTTGCGCTCCGGATCGGTCACGCCCGCAAGCGCCGTCAGGAAGTGCTCGCTCTCGTCCAGGAAGCGCAGGTCCATGTCGAACTTGCCCTCGAACATGGCGCGCACCTGCTCCGGCTCGTTCTTGCGCATCAGGCCGATGTCCAGGAACACGCACGTGAGCTGGCGGCCCACCGCGCGGCTGAGCAGCGCCGCGCAGACCGAGCTGTCCACGCCGCCCGAGAGCGCCAGCAGCACGCGGCCCTTGCCCACCTTTTCGCGCAGGGCCTCGATCGTCTCCTGCACGAACTGCGGCATGGACCAGTCGCCGTCCAGCTTGCACACCTTATAGAGGAAGTTGCGCAGCATCTCCTGGCCGCGCGCGGTGTGCTGCACCTCCGGGTGGAACTGCACGCCGTAGAAGCGCCGCCCCTCGTCCGCGATGGCCGCGATGGGGCAGGTCGCCGTCGTCGCCGCGGCGGAGAACCCCTCCGGCAGCTTGTCCGCCTGGTCCGTGTGGCTCATCCAGCAGACCGTGCTGCGGTCGATGCCGTCAAAGAGCGCGCAGTCGCGCAGCTCCACGTCCGTCTTTCCATATTCCTTGGTCTGCGCCGAGCGGACCGAGCCGCCCAGCATCACCGTCATCAGCTGCATGCCGTAGCAGATGCCCAGCACCGGGATCCCCATCTCGAAGATCTCCGGGGTGCAGCGCGGCGCGCCGTCGGCGTATACGCTGTTCGGGCCGCCCGTCAGGATCAGCCCCACGGGCTCCTTGGCGCGGATGCGCTCGATGGAGCTGTCGCCCGGGATCAGCTCCGCATACACGCCCTCGTCGCGCACGCGGCGCGCGATGAGCTGGTTGTACTGCCCGCCAAAGTCCAGAACGAGCACGGTTTGGTGCTTTGCCCTTGCCATGAACTCTCCTCCCGTCTTCTGTCTCTTTTCCTCTCTTCGCTTTGCCCATTGCCCAATGGGAATACTGCCTTAACACTACAAAAAAAGCGGCCGTCTGTCAAGCACCCCGGCGCGCCAGGCCGGGGAGGGGAGAGGAGCCGGCTTGCATAAAAATTCACGCCGCGCCGCGATCCCTGCATGATGCCGCGCGCGGCGTGCATATTTTGCAAGGGGAGAGCCGAGCGTCAAAAAATGTAAAATTTCTGTTCCGGCGGCGGCGAACGATGAAGATTAAGTTTGCATTAAAGGTTCCGGTTTTTTGCGAAGGAATCGAAAAAAATCGCTCGATCCGGCGCCGGAGACGCAGGATCGAGCGAAAATCAGAGAACACAAGCGAACGTGTCTCTTCGCCGGGACTTGGAAACACGCTTCAATCTAATCCTGCATTATACAACTTCACACCTGGAAAAGCAAGGCCCCGCGGCGGGAACGAAGGTTAAAAGTTGGTTATTTCCCGCAAAGTGCTTTGCAATTTATGAGCAAAAATGGTATATTGATACACAGAAAAAGCGAAGCAGGAGGCGCGCATGAAAGCATATTTGATCCTGGAAGACGGCACGGTCTTTGAAGGCGAGCGCATCGGCGCGGACCGCGATACGGTCTGCGAAGTCGTGTTCAACACGGCCATGGCCGGCTATTTGGAGGTGCTGACCGACCCTTCCTATGCCGGGCAGGGCGTGACCATGACCTATCCGCTGATGGGCAACTACGGCATCAACGAGGAGGACGCCGAGAGCCGGCAGCCCTGGGCGTCGGCCTTCATCGTCCAGCAGGTGGCGCGCAGGGCCTCCAACTACCGCAGCCGCGAGGAGCTGGACGCCTACCTTACGCGCTACGACATCCCCGGCATCGCCGGGCTGGACACCCGCGCCCTGACGCGCCACCTGCGCACGCGCGGCACCATGAACGGCATGCTCACCTCCCGCACCGATTGGAACATCCAGGCCTGCGTAAAACTCGCGCGGGACTACCGCGTCCGCGGCGTGGTCGCCCGTGTCAGCCGCAAGGAGATGGAGCACTTCCCGGGGCAGGGGCCGCGCGTGGCGCTGATGGACTACGGCGCGAAGAACTCCATCCTCAAGTCCCTGCGCCGCAGGGGCTGCGACCTCTACGTCTTCCCGCAGGACGCGCCCGCCGAAGAGGTCCTGGCCGTCAAGCCCGACGGCATCATGCTCTCCAACGGGCCGGGAGACCCGGAGGAGTGCACCGGCCCCATCGCCTGCGTGCGCAAGCTCTACGAGAGCGGCATCCCGATCTTCGGCATCTGCCTGGGCCACCAGATCACGGCGCTGGCCCTGGGCGCCAGGACCGAGAAGATGGAGTACGGCCACCGCGGCGTCAACCACCCGGTCAAGGAGCTCGCCACCGGCCGCGTCTACATCACCAGCCAGAACCACGGCTACGTCGTCCGCGGCGACTCCGTGCCCGGCGAGGGCAGGGTGAGCTTTGTCAACGTCAACGACGGCACGGTCGAGGGCGTAAGCTACGACGGCGGCCGCGTCTTCACCGTCCAGTTCCACCCCGAGGCCAGCCCCGGGCCCGTGGACACCGGGTTCCTGTTCGACCGATTCATCCACGTCATGGGAGGGAAGCGCGATGCCTAAGAGAGAGGACATCCACCGGGTGCTGGTCATTGGGTCCGGCCCCATCGTCATCGGCCAGGCGGCCGAGTTCGACTACGCGGGAACCCAGGCCTGCCGCGCCCTGAAGGAGGAGGGGCTGGAGGTCGTGCTCATCAACTCCAACCCTGCAACCATCATGACCGACGCCGACATCGCCGACTGCGTCTACATCGAGCCCCTGGTCGCCGACAGCGTCAAGAAGGTCGTCGAGCGCGAGCGGCCGGACGCGGTCCTTGCCACACTCGGCGGCCAGACGGGCCTGAACCTTGCCATGGAGCTCAACGAGGAGGGCTACTGGGACCGCATGGGCGTGCGCGTCATCGGCACCCAGCCCCCGGCCATCAAGAAGGCGGAGGACCGCCTCGCCTTCCAGGAGACGATGCTCGCCATCGGCGAGCCGTGCGTGGACGGCCTGGTCGTGGAGTCCGTCGAGGACGCCTGCGCCTTTGCCGAGCGCATCGGCTATCCGGTCATCGTGCGCCCGGCCTACACGCTGGGCGGCTCCGGCGGCGGCATCTGCACAAACCGCGAGGAGCTGGAGACCACCTGCGACAACGGGCTGCGCCTCTCGCGCGTCCACCAGTGCCTGATCGAAAAGTGCATCGCCGGCTGGAAGGAGATCGAGTACGAGGTCCTGCGCGACGGCTACGGCAACCGCATCACCGTCTGCAACATGGAGAACCTCGACCCCGTGGGCGTGCACACGGGCGACTCCATCGTCGTCGCGCCCTCCCAGACCCTCGCGGACAAGGAGTACCAGATGCTGCGCACCGCGGCGCTGAACATCGTCGACGCGCTGGGCATCGTCGGCGGCTGCAACGTCCAGTTCGCGCTCAACCCCAACTCCGCGCAGTACGTGGTCATCGAGGTCAACCCGCGCGTATCGCGCTCCTCGGCGCTGGCCTCCAAGGCCACGGGCTACCCCATCGCCAAGGTCGCGGCCAAGGTCGCCCTGGGCTATGCCCTGGACGAAATCCGCAACTCCGTGACCGGCAAGACCTACGCCGCCTTTGAGCCCACGCTCGACTACATCGTCGTCAAGATCCCCAAGTGGCCCTTTGACAAATTCGCCACCGCCAGCCGCGCGCTCGGCACGCAGATGAAGGCCACGGGCGAGGTCATGGCCATCGCCTCCACCTTCGAGGGCGGCCTGATGAAGGCCGTGCGCTCGCTCGAGCAGAACGTCGAGTCCCTGCACCTGCCCGTCATCGACGAGATGAGCGACGAGGAGCTGGACGCCGAGGTCCGCCGCATCGACGACCGCCGCCTCTTCGCCCTGGCCGAGTGCTTCCGCCGCGGCCGCTCCCTGGAGGAGCTGGCCGGCATCACCAAGATCGACCCCTGGTTCCTGGAGGGCATCCTCGCCCTGGTGGAGATGGAGAAGGAGCTGGCGGCGGGCGCGGACCTCTCCTACGACCGGCTGCTGGCCGCAAAGCGCATGGGCTACACGGACCGCACCATCGCCGAGCTCACCGGCAGGCCCGAGGCGGAGATCAAGGCCCTGCGCAGGCGCCTGGGCATCACCCCGGACTTCAAGATGGTCGACACCTGCGCCGCGGAGTTTGAGGCCGTAACCCCCTACTACTATTCCACCTATTCCGCGCAGAACGAGGTCAACCCCAGGACCAGCCGGCGCAAGGTCATGGTCCTGGGCTCCGGCCCGATCCGCATCGGCCAGGGCATCGAGTTCGACTACTGCTCCGTCCACTCGGTCTGGGCGCTCAAGGAGATGGGCTGCGAGACGATCATCGTCAACAACAACCCGGAGACCGTCTCCACGGACTTTGACATCGCGGACAAGCTCTACTTCGAGCCCCTGACCCGCGAGGACGTGGGCAACATCGTGGACCTGGAAAAGCCCGACGGCGCGGTCGTCCAGTTCGGCGGGCAGACGGCCATCAAGCTCACAAAGGCCCTGGTGGAGATGGGCGTGCCGATCCTGGGTACCTCCGAGCGCGACATCGACCGCGCCGAGGACCGCGAGGAGTTCGACAAGATCCTGGAGTCCTGCGGCATCCCGCGCCCGGCCGGGCACACGGTCTTCACCCTGGAGGAGGCGCTGGGCGCCGCGCGCGACCTGGGCTATCCCGTGCTCGTGCGGCCGTCGTACGTCCTGGGCGGCCAGGGCATGGAGATCGCCCGCTCCGACGCGGACATCCGGGAGTTCCTGACGCGCATCACGGCCCTGATGGAGGTCAAGGAGCACCCCATCCTCGTGGACAAGTACGTCGAGGGCCAGGAGTGCGAGGTCGACGCCGTCTGCGACGGGGAGGACATCCTCGTCCCCGGCATCATGGAGCACCTGGAGCGCGCGGGCGTCCACTCCGGCGACTCCATCTCCGTCTACCCCGCCCAGAGCCTGCCGCACGAGATCTGCATGCAGCTCGTCGAGCACTCCCGCGCCCTGGCGCGCGCCCTGCACGTCCGGGGCCTGATCAACATCCAGTTCATCGTCAAGGACGGCCGCGTCTACGTCATCGAGGTCAACCCGCGCTCCTCGCGCACGGTTCCCTACATCTCCAAGGTCACGGGCGTGCCGATCGTCAAGCTCGCAACGCGCGTGCTGCTGGGCGAGCGCCTGCGCGACATGGGCTTTGGCACGGGCCTGTACCGGAAGAGCCGCCTCGTCGCGGTCAAGATGCCCGTCTTCTCCTTTGAGAAGATCATCGACGCAGATACCAGCCTTGGCCCGGAGATGAAGTCCACGGGCGAAGTGCTGGGCGTCTCGCCCCGGTACGAAGAAGCGCTCTACAAGGCCTTCCTCGGCGCGGGGCTGCGCATGAAGCGCGGCGGCAAGGTGCTCTGCTCGGTCAACGACCACGACAAGGCGGAGCTGACGGCCCTTGCGGCGGAGTTCGCCCGCCTGGGCTACCCGATCCTGGCAACGCCCGGCACGGCCCAGGCCCTGCGCGGCGCAGGCGTCGCGGCAGAGACAATCGAGGACTTCGGCCAGCATCTGCACAACCTCCACAAGGACGAGATCGCCCTGGTCGTCAACACCCCGACCCACGGCCGCGTGCCCGCGCGCCGCGGCTTCCAGCTGCGCCGCTGGTCCGTGGAGAACGGCGTGCCGTGCCTGACGAGCCTGGACACCGTCCGCGCGCTGGCCTTCTGCCTGGAGCACGCCCTGCAAAACGGCTTTGACGTGGTGGATCTGGCCAAGATCTGACGCCAGGGAGCCGGAATTTACCTGCCGTTGCTTGACGATGGAAAAGGCCTGGTGGTAAAATCCCAACATGGGGAAGAGAGGGCATGGATTGTTTCAAGCAAGATGCCCTCTGTCCGTTTTTCGACGCAATCCCGCGCTTTAAGGAGGAATTTGAGAGGATGGCTAAGTATTCGCCGCAGGACATCCTGCGCATGGTGGAGGAGAACCAGGTGCGCTTTATCCGCCTGCAGTTCACCGATATCTTCGGCGCCATGAAGTGCGTCAACGTCACCGCGAGCCAGCTGCAGAAGGTGCTGCGCAACGAGTGCAAGTTCGACGGCTCCTCCATCGAGGGCTTTACCCGCATCGAGGAGAGCGACATGTGCCTCTACCCCGATCCCGACAGCTTCCGCATCCTGCCCTGGAGCGACCAGGGCCGCGTCGCGCGCCTGATCTGCGACGTGCACACCACCGACGGCGCGCCCTTTGCCGGCTGTCCGCGCTACGTGCTGCGCCGCGTGCTCGCCCACGCCAAGGCCATGGGCTTTGACTTCTACGTCGGGCCGGAGCTGGAGTTCTTCCTCTTCCACACGGACGAGGCCGGCAAGGCCACCACCCGCAGCTTCGACGAGGGCGGCTACTTCGACATCAGCCCCGTGGACCCGGGCGAAAAGGCCCGCCGCGAGATGTGCATCCTGCTGGAGGAGATGGGCTTTGAGATCGAGGCCTCCCACCACGAGGTCGCCCGCGGCCAGCACGAGATCGACTTTAAGTACGACGAGGCCCTGACCACCGCCGACAACGTCATCACCTTCAAGGAGGTCGTCAAGACCACGGCCCAGCGCCACGGCCTGCACGCCACCTTCATGCCCAAGCCCATCTTCGGCATCGCGGGCAGCGGCATGCACATCAATATGTCCCTCTTCCGCGATGGCAAAAACGTCTTCTACGACGAGACGGACCGCTACGGCCTGAGCGAGACGGCCTACCGCTTCATCGCCGGCGTCATGCGCCACGCCGCCTCCCTTGCCGCGGTGACCAACCCGCTCGTCAACTCCTATAAGCGCCTGGTCCCCGGGTACGAGGCGCCGCTGTACATCGCCTGGTCCGCGCGCAACCGCTCGCCCCTGATCCGCATCCCGGACGCCAAGGGCCAGGCCACGCGCATCGAGCTGCGCAACCCCGACCCCACGGCCAACCCCTACCTGGTCTTCGCCCTCGTGCTCGAGGCCGGCCTGGAGGGCATCGAGCAGGGCCTCGTCCCGCCGGAGGCCGTCAACCAGAACATCTACAACATGACCCGCGAGGAGCGCAAGGCCGCTGCCGTCACGGCGCTGCCCGCGGACCTGAACGCCGCCATCGAGCGCATGGAGGAGGACCCCCTGGTCCGCAACGTCCTTGGAAGCCATATCTACGAAAAGTACCTGGCCGCCAAGCGCACCGAGTGGCGCGAGTACCGGATGCGCGTCTCCCAGTGGGAGCTGGACGAGTACCTGGGCAAGTATTGACGAAGACGGCGGAGGGCCGCGCCTGCAGGACATGACCGCCGCCCGCCTGCGCAGCCTGCTCCCGGCGGACGTGCCCAGGCTGCTGCCCGGGCCCGGCGCGCCCGACTGCGCCGGGGTCACCGCCTGCCGGACCGCCTGACCGGCGCGCAGGCGGCCGAGCACGTCCTGCGCCTGCTCGACGACCGGGAGGCGACCCTGGTCCGCGCCAAGCGCGCCCTCATCCGCCAAAGGGGGCTCACGGAGGCGCAGGCCCACCGGCTCCTGCAGCGCCGCGCCATGGAGACGGGCGCGCCCGTCCTGGATGCAGCGCGCGCGGCGCTGCGCACCCTGGCCAAGGAGGAAGAAACATGATCGCAGTTGTGGACTATGGCGCGGGCAACGTCTGCTCCGTCATGCACGCGCTGGAGCACATCGGCGCGCCCTCGATCCTGACCCGCGAGGAGGGCGAGATCGCCCGCGCGGACGCCGTGATCCTGCCGGGCGTGGGCGCCTTCGGCGACGCGATGGCCCAGCTGGGCGCGAGCGGCACGGTCGCGGCCCTGGAGCGGTACCTCAAGACCGGCCGCCCGCTGCTGGGCATCTGCATCGGGGAGCAGCTCCTCTTCGACCGCAGCGAGGAGTCGCCCGGCAGCCCCGGCCTTGCCTGGCTGCGCGGCTCCGTGCGCCGCATTCCCGCCGCCCCGGAGCGCAAGGTCCCCCACATGGGCTGGAACCAGATCGAGATCTGCCGCCAGGACCCGCTCTTTGCGGGCCTGCCGGAGAATCCCTACTTCTATTTCGTCCACTCCTATTACGTGGACGCGGCCGACAAGTCCTGCGTGCTCGCGCGCGTGGAATACGGCGTGCCCATGGACGTGGCCGTGCGCAGGGACAACCTCTGCGCCGTGCAGTTCCACCCCGAAAAGAGCGGGGAATGCGGCCTGCAGCTCCTCAAGAACTTCGCCGCGATGCGCTAGGAGGATACCATGCTTGCCAAGAGAATCATCCCCTGCCTGGACGTCAAGGCCGGGCGCGTGGTCAAGGGCGTGAACTTCGTCAACCTGACCGACGCCGGCGACCCCGTCGCCTGCGCGGAAGCCTACGACCGCGCCGGCGCGGACGAGCTCACCTTCCTGGACATCACCGCCTCCTCGGACGCGCGGCGCATCATGCTGGACACCGTGCGCGCCGTGGCCCGCGCGGTCTACATCCCCTTCACCGTCGGCGGGGGCATCCAGTCCATCCAGGACTATTCGGACCTGCTGCACGCCGGCGCGGAGAAGGTCAGCGTCAACTCCTACGCCGTGGCCCATCCCGAGATCCTGGCCGAGGCCGCGCGCAAGTTCGGCTCCCAGTGCGTGGTCCTGGCCATCGACGCCAAGTGGAACGGCCGCTTCTTCGAGGTCTATACGCACGGCGGCAGGCGCCCCACCGGCATGGACGCCGTGGCCTGGGCCAAGCGCGCCGTGGCCCTGGGCGCGGGGGAGATCCTGCTGACCTCCATGGACGCCGACGGCACAAAGGCCGGCTTCGACCTGGCGCTCACCCGCGCCGTCGCGGGCAGCGTCGAGGTGCCCGTCATCGCCTCCGGCGGCGCAGGCTGCGCGGAGGACTTCGCCCGCGTGCTCACCGAGGGCGGCGCGGACGCCGCGCTGGCCGCCTCGCTCTTCCACTTCCACGAGCTGGACATCGGCGACCTCAAGCGGGACCTTGCCGCCCGCGGCGTCCCGGTCCGCCTCTGACCGCCGCAAAATTAAAATTGCAGAAAAGCGCTGCGCGCGCAAGCCCCATTCGGACTTGCGCGCGGCGTTTTTGCGCCCAGGAAGTGCGGCCCATCCCGAGCGCTGCCCGCGGAGATCCTCCGATTCTCGCCTCCGGCGGCGCGGACGCGGCGCTGGCCGCCTCGCTCTTCCACTTCCACGAGCTGGACATCGGCGGCCTCAAGCGGGACCTTGCCGCCCGCGGCGTCCCGGTCCGCCTCTGACCGCCGCAAAATTAAAATTGCAGAAAAGCGCCGCGCGCGCAAGCCCCATTCGGACTTGCGCGCGGCGTTTTTGCGCGCAAGAAGTGCGGCCCGTTCCGAGCGCTGCCCGTGGGGAACCTCCGATTCTCGCCTCCGGCGGCGCGGACGCGGCGCTGGCCGCCTCGCTCTTCCATTTCCATGGACATCGGCGGCCTCAAGCGGGACCTTGCCGCCCGCGGCGTCCCGGTCCGCCTCTGAGCGCCGCAAAAAAACCGCGCGTGCAGTCCGAAATTCGGACTGCGCGCGCGGTTTTGCGTGAAACGGGAATTCCGAAATTTTCATAGAGGATTTTGCGGAAGGCGCAACGAATAGAAAAGCGTGTCGTATTTACTTACGGAGGTGTGAGAACTTGACGAAAAAGAAGAAGGGCAAAGCCCTGCGCATCGCCCTGATCGTCGTGGCGGCCATCCTGGTCTGCGCGATCGGCGGCGCCGTTTGGCTCGTGAACTATATTGCAAACCCGCAGAACGCGTTTTCCGAGCTGCGCGGCGGCGAGGAGAACACGGTCTCCCTCGCGCCCACGCAGACCCCGACCCCGACCCCGGCGTCCAGCGCGCCCGCGGAATCGGACGCCACCCCGACCCCGGAACCCACCGCGACCCCGCCGGACTACGAGTTTTCCTCGAACCGGATCAACATCCTGCTCCTGGGCGCGGACAGCAGCGTCGAGCGCGTGGAGGCGGGCATGAACTTCCGCACGGATACCATGATCCTGGTCACCGTCGACTTTGACAACAAGAAGGTCGACATGATCTCCATCCCCCGCGACAGCTACGTCCGCATCAACAACGGCAGCCGCTTCAACAAGATCAACGCGGCCTTCACCTTCGGCGGCGGCCGCGAGGGCGACGGCTACGAGTACGCCATGAACACCGTCTCCTACCTGCTGGGCGTGCCGGTGGACTACTACGTCGGCTTCGGCATGAACGTCGTCAAGGAGGTCGTGGACGCCATGGGCGGCGTGGACTACGACGTGGACATCTCCTTTACGCTCAACGGCCGCGAGACCGTCGAGGGCTACCAGCACATGGACGGCCAGCAGGTTCTGGACTACTGCCGCTGGCGCAAGGGCGGCCGCGGGGACATCGACCGCATCGACCGCCAGCAGCGCATCCTGTTCGCCATCTTTGAGCAGATGCTCAAGACCGACCAGGTCAAGAACATCCCCGACATCTACACCGCGGTGCAGGAGAACATCGACACGAACCTGGATACGCTCCAGATCGCGACCCTGGCCTGGTTCGCCAAGGACCTGTCCATGGACGACATCGCCCGCCACACCGTGCCAGGCAACGGCCAGTACGTGGGCTCCACTTCCTACTACATCGTCTACCAGAACGAGAAGAACGAGATGGTGCAGGAGATCTTCGGCATCGAGGGCCCGTTTGACGAGGCCATCACGCTGGAGGCCATCGAGGCGCGCGTCGCCGAGCAGGAGGGAACGCTCCCCGGCGGCGACGAGGAGGCCACGCCCGAGGAGATCACCGCCCTGCAGCTGCAGGCGCAGGACATGCTCACCTTCATGGAGGAGCGCGCGGACATGAGCAGCAGCGAGGTCAGCGCCGCCTATTCCGCGCTGCAGAGCGCCATCTCCAGCGGCAGCGCCT
>CAJFMX010000043.1:15940-24323 GCA_904393115.1 uncultured Clostridia bacterium | reverse complement strand
CGCCCGCTCCACCGGCCCCTACTCCCTGGTCACCCAGCAGCCCCTGGGCGGCAAGGCCCAGTTCGGCGGCCAGCGCTTCGGCGAGATGGAGGTCTGGGCGCTGGAGGCCTACGGCGCGGCGCACACCCTGCAGGAGATCCTCACCGTCAAGTCCGACGACGTGGTCGGCCGCGTCAAGACCTACGAGGCCATCACCAAGGGCGAAAACATCCCCGAGCCGGGCGTGCCGGAGTCCTTCAAGGTCCTCATCAAGGAGCTGCAGGCCCTGGCGCTGGACATCCGCGTCCTCACCGACGGCCAGGAGGAGATCGAGCTGCGCGAGATGGTGGACGACGACGACGCCGACATGGGCCAGGCGCCCGTGGACGACCGCCGCGAGGCCCTGGAGGGCGAGTCCACCCTGGAAGGCGAGGGCGACGACGACATCATCGAGGTCGATGATGACGACAAGCTCGACATTGACGACGACAACTTCGAAGAGATCCTTTCGGACGACTTCGGCGATTTCGGTTTGCTTGATGACGACGACCTCTAAGAAACGGACTGCGGACCCGCAAGGGTCCGCGGGCCGGACGGCCATGTTTTGAAGAGAAGGGAGAGGACCTCTTTGTTTGAACTGAACAATTTTGATTCGATAAAGATCGGTCTGGCTTCTCCGGATAAGATCCGCGAGTGGTCCAGAGGGGAAGTCAAAAAGCCCGAAACCATCAACTACCGAACCCTCAAGCCCGAAAAGGACGGCCTCTTCTGCGAGCGCATCTTTGGGCCGACCAAGGACTGGGAGTGCCACTGCGGCAAGTACAAGCGCGTGCGCTATAAGGGCATCGTCTGCGACAAGTGCGGCGTCGAGGTCACCCGCGCCAAGGTCCGCCGCGAGCGCATGGGCCACATCGAGCTGGCCGCGCCGGTGTCCCACATCTGGTACTTCCGCGCCATCCCCTCCAAGATGGCGCTGCTGCTGGACATCCCGCCGCGCTCCCTGGAGAAGGTCCTCTACTTTGCGTCCTACATCGTGCTGGACCCCGGCGCAACGCCCCTGATCCGCAAGCAGCTCTTGACCGAGACCGAGTACCGCAAGGCTGTCGAGGACAACCACGACCTGCCCGTCATCGAGGGCACCAACCAGACCTTCATCGCCAAGATGGGCGGCGAGGCCATCAAGCAGCTCCTGCTGGAGCTGGACCTGGATAAGCTCTCCCAGGAGCTGCGCGCCGAGCTCAAGGATGCCTCGGGCCAAAAGCGCGTCAAGGCCGTCAAGCGCCTGGAGGTGGTCGAGTCCTTCCGCAAGAGCGGCAACCACCCCTCCTGGATGATCCTGGACGTCGTGCCGGTCATCCCGCCGGAGCTGCGCCCCATGGTGCAGCTGGACGGCGGCCGCTTTGCCACCAGCGACCTCAACGACCTCTACCGCCGCGTCATCAACCGCAATAACCGCCTCAAGCGGCTCCTGGAGCTGGGCGCGCCGGACATCATCGTCCGCAACGAGAAGCGCATGCTGCAGGAGGCCGTCGACGCCCTGATCGACAACGGCCGCCGCGGCCGCCCGGTCACCGGCCCCGGCAACCGCGCGCTGAAGTCCCTTTCCGACCTGCTGCGCGGCAAGCAGGGCCGCTTCCGCCAGAACCTGCTGGGCAAGCGCGTCGACTACTCCGGCCGCTCGGTTATCGTCGTCGGCCCGGAGCTGAAGATGTACCAGTGCGGCCTGCCCAAGACCATGGCCCTGGAGCTGTTCAAGCCCTTCGTCATGAAGAAGCTGATCTCCGCGGGCTATGCGCCCAACATCAAGGCGGCCAAGCGCATCGTCGAGCGCGTCAAGCCCGAGGTCTGGGACGTCCTGGAGGACGTCATCCACGACCACCCCGTGCTGCTCAACCGCGCGCCCACGCTGCACCGCCTGGGCATCCAGGCCTTTGAGCCGGTGCTGGTCGAGGGCAAGGCGCTCAAGCTCCACCCCCTGGCCTGTACCGCGTACAACGCCGACTTCGACGGCGACCAGATGGCCGTGCACCTGCCCCTGTCCATGGAGGCGCAGGCCGAGGCCCGCTTCCTCATGCTCGCGGCCAACAACATCCTCAAGCCCCAGGACGGCAAGCCCGTCGTCTCCCCCTCGCAGGACATGGTCATCGGCGCCTACTACCTGACCATTATGGGCGACGAGGACAAGAAGCACCCCAAGTCCTTCAAGGGCGACGGCCGCGCCTTCATGGACGAGGACGAGGCCCTGATGGCCTACCAGCTCGGCGAGATCGCCCTGCAGGCCCGCATCAAGGTGCGCATCACCCGCATCATCGACGGCGAGCCGCGCAAGAAGATCATCGAGACCTCCATCGGCCGCATCATCTTTAACGAGGCCATTCCGCAGGACCTGGGCTTTGTCGAGCGCAAGGTCCCCGAGGACGCCTTTAAGCTGGAGATCGACCGCGTCGTGGACAAGAAGATGCTGGGCAAGATCGTCCACGCCTGCTACCGCGTGCACGGCGTGACGGAGTGCTCCGCCATGGCCGACCGCATCAAGGCCCTGGGCTTTAAGTACTCCACCAAGGGCGCCATCACCGTGGCCGTCTCCGACGTCGTCGTGCCCAAGGAGAAGCCCCAGCTCCTGCACGAGGCGGAGGAGCAGATCAGCGAGATCCAGGAGGCGTTCGAGGACGGTCTGCTCTCGGACGAGGAGCGCTACAAGCGCGTCATCGCCGTCTGGGACGACACGACCAACCGGGTCACCGACGCCCTGAAGGCCTCGCTGGACACCTTCAACCCCATCACCATGATGGCCAACTCCGGCGCCCGCGGTTCCATCAACCAGATCCGCCAGCTGGCCGGCATGCGCGGCCTGATGGCCGACCCCTCGGGCCACATCATCGAGCTGCCCATCCGCGCGAACTTCCGCGAGGGCCTGACGGTGCTGGAGTTCTTCACCTCCTCCCACGGCGCCAGAAAGGGCCTGGCCGATACGGCGCTTAAGACCGCCAACTCCGGTTACCTCACCCGCCGCCTGGTCGACGTCTCCCAGGACGTCGTGGTCCGCGAGGAGGACTGCTTCGCCTCCCGCGGGGAGCGCGTGCGCGGCATGGAGGTGACGGAGATCGTCTCCAACGGCCAGGTCATCGAGACGCTCGAGGACCGCATCCGCGGCCGCGTCGCCGCCGAGAAGGTCTTCCACCCGGAGACCGGCGAGCTGCTCTGCGACGTCAACCAGGACATCGACTACCGCTTGGCCGAGAAGATCGTCAAGGCCGGCGTCAAGAAGGTCACCATCCGCACGGTGCTCACCTGCCGCAATGAGACCGGCGTGTGCGCCAAGTGCTACGGCGCCAACATGGCCACCGGCGAGCCCGTGGACATCGGCGAGGCCGTCGGCATCGTCGCGGCGCAGTCCATCGGCGAGCCCGGAACGCAGCTGACCATGCGCACCTTCCACACCGGCGGCGTCGCGCAGGCGGCGGACATCACGCAGGGTCTTCCCCGCGTCGAAGAGCTCTTCGAGGCGCGCAAGCCCAAGGGCATGGCCGTCATCACCGAGATCGGCGGCACCGTGCGCATCGGTCAGAACAAGAACAAGCGCGAGATCACCGTCACCAGCGACGACGGCGAGAGCGCAGCCTACGCCATCAACTACGGCGCGCGCATCAGCGTCACCGAGGGCCAGCACGTGTCCGCCGGCGACCCGCTGACCGAGGGCTCCGTCAACCCCCACGACATCCTCAAGATCAAGGGCGTCAAGGGCGTGCAGGCCTACATCACCCTGGAAGTCCTCTCCGCCTACCGCATGCAGGGCGTCGACATCTGCGACAAGCACATCGAGGTCATCGTCCGCCAGATGCTGCGCAAGGTCCGCATCGAGGAGAACGGCGACACCGAAATGCTCCCCGGCAGCCTCGTGGACATCTTCCAGTTCGAGCGGGAGAACGAAGAGGTCATCAAGAACGGCGGCCGCCCCGCGGTTGCCAAGCGCGTGCTGCTGGGCATCACCAAGGCCTCGCTCGCAACGGACAGCTTCCTGTCCGCCGCCTCCTTCCAGGAGACGACGCGCGTGCTGACGGAAGCGGCGATCAAGGGCAAGGTCGACCCGCTCATCGGCCTGAAGGAGAACGTGCTCATCGGCAAGCTCATCCCCGCGGGCACGGGCATGAAGCGCTACCACAACCTGGAGATTCACGAGACCCTGGGCGAATAAACCCGGGCCCCTTCGGGAAAAGTGAAGCGGAAGGACCGTCGGCTTTTTGCACAAGAAGAAGGTCAAACTGCTGTTTTTTCGTGGGTTTCCGATTAAGTTTCCATGAAATCATTGACACAGAACAGGCCCGATGGTAAAATACATGATGGTGCTCGTATGCCTCCGGCCCATTTTGGAGAAAAAATGAGGAGGGAGAAACGGACATGGATGCGGATCTTCGCGTGAGTTCGCGACGCGTCGTCGGCTTCCGCCAGCTCATGAAGCACCTGAAGAAGGGCGAGGTCCAAAGGGTCTTCCTCGCGCGGGACGCGCAGGAGGCCATGCGGACGGAGATCGTCCGCTGCGCCCAGTCGCAGGGCGTGCCCGTGACCGAGGTCGCCACCATGGCGCGCCTTGGGCAGATGTGCGGCATCGCGGTCGGCAGCGCCGCCGCGGGGCTCCTGAAGGAGCCTTGACTTTTCTTTCGTTTCCATGGACGCCATTGGGTTGCGGCGCCTTTGGGATATATCATGCTTTGTTTTGGAAGGAGGTGCTTCCGTGCCCACGATTAATCAGTTGATTCGCAAGGGTCGGGAGAACAAAACGTATAAGTCCAAGTCCCCGATTTTGCAGGGCTGCCCGCAGAAGCGCGGCGTGTGCCTGTCGGTCAAGACGCTCACCCCCAAGAAGCCGAACTCCGCCATGCGCAAGATCGCGCGTGTGCGCCTGACCAGCGGAATTGAAGGCACTGCCTACATTCCCGGCATCGGCCACAATCTGCAGGAGCACTCCGTCGTCCTCATCCGCGGCGGCAGAGTTCGTGACCTGCCTGGCGTTCGCTACCACATCATCCGCGGTACGCTGGATGCGGCTGGCGTCGCCAAGCGCATGCAGGCTCGGTCCCTCTACGGCGCCAAGCGCCCGAAGAAGTAAGACAGCCTGAAAAGAAGGGACGCAGATTCCACCCGCCCAAAGCCTGACCGAAAGGTCCGTGCGTCTCCGGTTCGGAACAGCCGGGGCCGCGCGCGGAATGCTGAGCCGAGCGCTTTGGGAAAGCCGGGCAACTCGTTGCAGGTTGCGCGGCGCGCGGCGCGGTCTGGCCCCATCGATCCACGCAGTCCGATTTTTTCGAGCCAAAGCGAGTACGTAAGGAGGGAATATCCATGCCCAGACGTGGATTTATACCGAAGCGCGAAGTGCTGCCCGATCCCATCTACGGCAGCACCATCGTCACGAAGTTGATTAATCAGGTCATGTACGACGGCAAGCGCGGAACGGCGCAGAAGGTCTGCTACCAGGCCTTTGAGGCGGTTGCCGAGAAGACCGGCAAGGAAGCGACCGAAGTTTTTGAGGCGGCCATGAACAACATCATGCCCGTGCTCGAGGTCAAGGCCCGCAGAGTCGGCGGCGCGACCTACCAGGTTCCCATCGAGATCCGCCCGGAGCGCCGCCAGACCCTGGCCCTGCGCTGGCTGGTGGAGTTCTCCCGCAAGCGCGGCGAGAAGACCCAGGCCGAGCGCCTGTGCAACGAGATCATCGACGCCTCCAACAACACCGGCGCTTCCGTCAAGCGCAAGGAGGACATGCACAAGATGGCCGAGGCCAACAAGGCGTTCGCGCACTATCGTTGGTAACATGCAGAAGAGACTTGACTGCTCTGTGAGACACGCGCAGGGCAGCTCAATTCCTACCGAAAGGAGGATATACGGCTGTGTCTAACAGAGAGTATTCTTTGGAAAATACCAGAAATATTGGTATTATGGCGCACATCGACGCGGGCAAGACGACCACCACGGAGCGCATCCTGTTCTACACGGGTGTCAACCGCAAGATCGGCGAGACGCACGATGGCACCGCGACCATGGACTGGATGGTGCAGGAGCAGGAGCGTGGCATCACCATCACCTCCGCCGCAACCACCTGCCACTGGAACGGCAAGCGCATCAATATCATCGACACTCCCGGGCACGTTGACTTTACGGTTGAGGTTGAGCGCTCCCTGCGTGTCCTGGACGGCGCCGTTTGCGTCTTCTGCGCAAAGGGCGGCGTCGAACCCCAGTCCGAAACGGTCTGGCACCAGGCGGATAAGTATGGCGTCCCGCGCATGGCGTATGTCAACAAGATGGACATCATGGGTGCGGACTTCTACAACGTCCTGGACATGATGCACGAGCGTCTGCACTGCAATGCGGTGCCGATCCAGCTGCCCATCGGCAGCGAGTCCAGCTTCGTCGGCCTGGTCGACCTTGTGGAGAACAAGGCCTATGTCTACACCGACGACCTGGGCACCCACATCGAGGACGAACCCATCCCCGCGGACATGGCCGACCAGGTCGAGATGTACCGCGCCGAGCTCATGGAGAAGGTCGCGGAGCTGGACGACGACCTGATGGAGAAGTACCTGGAGGGCCAGGAGCTGACGATCGACGAGATCAAGGCCGCCATCCGCAAGGGCACCATCGCCAACAAGTTCGTCCCCGTCCTGTGCGGCACTTCCTACCGCAACAAGGGCGTGCAGAAGCTGCTGGACGCCATCGTGGACTACATGCCCTCGCCTGTCGACATCCCGCCCATCAAGGGCACGGTGCCCGGCACGGGCGAGGAGACCGAGCGCCCCTCTTCGGACGAAGAGCCCTTCTCCGCGCTGGCCTTTAAGATCATGGCGGACCCGTTCGTCGGCAAGCTCGCCTTCTTCCGCGTCTACTCCGGTACGCGCGAGGCCGGCACCTACGTCTACAACTCCACCAAGGGCAAGCGCGAGCGCTTCGGCCGCATCCTGCAGATGCACGCCAACCACCGCGAGGAGATCGAGAAGGTCTACTCCGGCGACATCGCCGCCGCGGTCGGCCTGAAGGAGACCACCACGGGCGACACGCTCTGCGACGAGGACCATCCCGTCATCCTGGAGTCCATGGTCTTCCCGGAGCCGGTTATCCGCGTGGCCATCGAGCCCAAGACCAAGGCCGGTCAGGAGAAGCTGACCATGGCCCTGCTCCGCCTGGCGGAGGAGGACCCGACCTTTAAGACCTACACCGATCAGGAGACCGGCCAGACGATCATCGCCGGCATGGGCGAGCTCCACCTGGAGATCATCGTCGACCGCATCAAGCGCGAGTACAAGGTCGAGGCGACCGTCGGCGCGCCGCAGGTCTCCTACCGCGAGGCCTTTACCAAGGCCGTCCCGCGCGCGGAAGGCCGCTTCGTCCGCCAGAGCGGCGGCCATGGCCAGTACGGTCACTGCATTGTGGAGTTCACGCCCCTGGAGCCCGGCTCGGGTTACCAGTTTGAGAACGCCACGGTTGGCGGTTCCATCCCCAAGGAGTTCATCGAGCCCATCAACCAGGGCATCCAGGAGGCGGCCAAGAACGGCATCCTGGGCGGCTACGAGGTCATGGACTTCAAGGCCCGCGTCATCGACGGCTCCTACCACGACGTCGACTCCTCTGAAATGGCGTTTAAGATCGCCGGCTCCATGGCGTTCAAGGATGCCATGACCAAGGGCGCTCCGGCGCTGCTCGAGCCCATGATGAAGGTCGAGATCGTCGTGCCCGAGGAGTACATGGGCGACGTCATCGGCGACATCAACGCGCGCCGCGGCCGCATCGAGGGCATGGAGAACCGTCACGGCGCCCAGGTCATCGACGCGATCGTCCCGCTGGCGGAGATGTTCGGCTACGCCACCGCGCTGCGTTCCACCACGCAGGGCCGCGGCAACTACTCCATGCAGTTCGACTGCTACGAGCAGGTGCCCAAGAACATCGCCGAGAAGGTTCTGGGAAAGAAATAAGCACGGCAGGTGCTTCCCCGTGGCGTTCGCGCCGCGGGGAGGGTGTCTGCACCGAAATACATCCATTCTACAATGGCGAAGGCTAAGTTTGAACGCACCAAGCCGCACGTAAACATTGGCACCATCGGCCACGTTGACCACGGCAAGACCACTCTGACCGCTGCCATCACCATGGTCCTGGCCCAGAAGGGCGAGGCCACCGCGATGCGCTACGACGAGATCGACAAGGCTCCGGAAGAGAAGGCGCGCGGAATCACCATCAACACCGCGCACGTCGAGTACGAGACGGACAAGCGCCACTACGCGCACGTGGACTGCCCCGGCCACGCGGACTATGTCAAGAACATGATCACCGGCGCTGCCCAGATGGACGGCGCGATCCTGGTCGTGTCCGCTGCGGACGGCCCGATGCCCCAGACCCGCGAGCACATCCTGCTTGCGCG
>CAJFMX010000043.1:0-15900 GCA_904393115.1 uncultured Clostridia bacterium | reverse complement strand
CTGCTGTCCTCCTACGACTTCCCGGGCGACGAGATCCCGATCATCAAGGGCTCTGCGCTGAAGGCGCTGGAGTACGTCATGAACGGCGGCACGGACTGCGAGAACGCGCCGGAGTGCAAGTGCATCTACGAGCTGATGGACGCGGTGGACAGCTACATCCCCACGCCGGAGCGCGACAACGACAAGCCGTTCCTGATGCCTGTCGAGGACGTGTTCTCGATCACGGGCCGCGGCACGGTTGCCACGGGCCGCGTCGAGCGCGGTACGGTCAAGGTGCAGGACACCGTCGAAATCGTCGGCCTGATGGACAAGCCGCGTTCCACGGTTGTCACGGGCGTTGAGATGTTCCGCAAGCTGCTGGACCAGGCGCAGACGGGCGACAACATTGGCGCGCTGCTGCGCGGCATTCAGCGCAACGAGGTTGAGCGCGGACAGGTTCTGGCCAAGCCCGGCACGATTCATCCGCACACGCACTTCATCGGCCAGGTGTACGTCCTGACGAAGGAAGAGGGCGGCCGTCACACCCCGTTCTCGTTGAGATGGTCATGCCCGGCGACAACGTCGACATGGAGATCACCCTGATCAACCCCATCGCCATCGAGGAAGGCCTCCGCTTCGCTATCCGCGAGGGTGGCCGCACCGTTGGCTCCGGCGTCGTCATCAAGGTCATCGAGTAAGGAACGCCTCTGAAGGGCGCATCCTTCGATTGAAAGCAAAACGGACAGGAATTTTCACTTCCTGTCCGTTTTTTCGCACTCCGGATCGCCGAACCGCACCCGAAAGGCCGCGTCGGCCCGCGCAAGCCCCTCGCGGTACCGGCGGTAGGACGGGCTGAGCCGCTCGAGCGCCGGGAGGAAAACGGTGTCATACCCGGTCTCGCGCTGCAGGCGCGCAAGCGCCTCCTGAAGGCGCCAGGCCGGAGAGGCGCGGAACGCCTCGCTTTGGCGCAGCTGCAAATACGCCACAATCGACTCCGCATGGCGCTCCAGGTAGGCGTCCGCATCGGCAACCATCTCGTTCAGGTTTGCAAACGCGCGCTGTTCGAAGGCCGCATCCCAGCACCCTGCCGCCTCGTCCAGCAGGGCTTGCAGATCGGGCGGGAGCGAGAAGTCCGCGCGATCCAGAAAATCGACGACGGCCGCAAACGCGGCCTGCTGCTCGGGCCCGACGACGGGCTCGTCCAAAAACCGGCCGAAGTGTAGGCAGAGGTACTGCCCGTACCCGCCCGGAAAGGCGCGCAGCAGACGACGCTGGATGGTCTGCTTTCTCTCGAGCGCGTCGGCCTGCGCGGCGATGGAGGCCCAGTCCCCGCCCTGGGAAGGCGCCTGCAGCAGCGCCAGGCGCTCCCCTTCCGCGGCGATTTCCCGGCGGCGCTCCGCCGCGGCCGCGCACAGCGCCGCTGCACCGTCCCCGTCCAACACCGCCCGGATGCGCGCGACAGGCAGGTCCAGCCGGCGGAGCAGGGCGATCTTCTCCAGCCGCCCGACGTCCTCTGCGGAAAAGTCGCGGTACCCGTTTTCCGAGACCGCTGGGCGCACCAGCCCCTGCGCCGCATAGTATTCTATGGCCTTCTTCGTAAGGCCGCACGCCGTGCATACCTCGCGTATCCGCATGTGCATCCCTCCTTAGGGAGAAGGATACACCATTCCCCAGGGGCGCAGTCAAGGGAAATGGGGGCAAAAAAACCGCCGCCTGCGAAACCCGCAGGCGGCGGTTTTTTGCGCGTTTAGGCGATGTCCGCGACGACGTTGTGCAGCCACTTCTTGGAGAGGATGCGCGGCACGCCCAGGATCGCCTTGACCACGTCCTCCGAGCAGACGCACAGGTAGACGCCCCAGAGCGGCAGGCCCAGGTTTGCGCCCAGGAAGGCCAGCGGAACCGCGACCACCCAGACCGTCGCCGTGTCCAGGATGCAGGCAAAGAGCGTGTCCCCGCCGCTGCGGCAGAGGCCCACAATGATGACCATCGTGAACGCCTTGGGGATGAGCATGAAGGCCTGCAGCGCCAGCATCTCCATGGTCATCTGCAGGGTTTCGGGCGTGACGGTGAAGAAGGTCAGGATCACCGGCCGCAGGAGGATCAGCAGGATGCACATCACCACGCCGATCATGGGCACGAGCGCCATGAAGCGCTGCCCGTCCCGGGAGGCGCCGGCCTCGTCGCCCGAGCCGATCTTGTGGCCGATGAGGATGGCGCAGGCGTCCGAGAGCCCACGGATGAGCACGAGGAAGAGCTGGAAGACCGTGCTCGCGATCTGGACCGAGGCCAGGGCGCCCGTGCCCAGGAGGCCGTAGGCCACGGTGTAGAGCGAAACGCCCGTGGACCAGAGCGTCTCGTTGAGCAGCACCGGCAGCGACGTGCGGAAATAGCGCTTCAGGAAGTCGCGGTCAAAGCGCAGGAAGAGCTGGCGGAAATTCGCCGCGACGGGCGTGCGCTTGCGGTAGACGACCGTGGCCAGCACCGTGAGCTCCACCACGCGCGCAATGGCCGTGGCGATCGCCGCGCCGCGCAGCCCAAGCTCCGGAAAGCCCAGCAGGCCGAAGATCAGGATCGAGTTCAGCAGCGTGTTCGTCGCCACGGAAAGAAGGCTGGTCAGCATCGGCAGGCGCACGTTGCCCGTCGCGCGGCAGGCAAAGCCCATCGTGTAGGAAAAGGCCGTCACCACGTAGGAGAGGCCGACGATGCGCAGGTAGGAGGCGCCCTCCGCGATGACGGCCGCATCGCGCGAGTAGATCGAGATCAGCCGCTCCGGAATGAGCAGCGCGCCCGCCGAGAACAGCAGCGAGGCCGCCAGCGCCAGCAGGTACATGATGCCCATCGTGCGGTGCACGCCGGGGAGATCGCCCTTCCCATGGAACTGCGCCATGAAGACCGATGCCCCGGAGCTCACGCCGAAGAGCACCAGCGAAAGGAGAAAGTAGATCTGGTTGGCGACGCCCACGGCGGCGATGTCCACATCGCCCAGGTGGCCCAGCATCACCACGTCCACCATGTTGACGGATGTGGTGATGAAGGACTGCAGGGCGATGGGCAGGCCGATGGAAAAGGCCGCCTTGAGGAAGTCCTTGGGGAAGAGCCGAATGCGATTCATGGCGGGAAACCTCCGCTTTGCTCAAGTTTGCCCGAAAAAAAGGGCAGCAGGGACAGTATAGCAAAAGGCCCCCCCGATTGCAATCCAAAAAGGAAGGATTTGTTCATCATTGTTTACAAACAAGTCACGATTCAAACACAGTTCCCTGCTATACTTACTTCATCGGTTGAGGAAAATCCCTCATCCACCGAAATTCTTTCAACCACCCCGGCAGGCAAGCAACCAAACATCCCCAAACCAGATGATTTGACACACAAAAGACTCCTCCTCTCCATTCCTAGCCTGCTTTCCTCATATTCGGCAACAGCGCCGCGCTTCCCTTGAGCAAGGAAGCGCGGCTCCTGTATTTTTGGGGCGCGGGGCCGGCTCACAGCGCCTTGCGCAGGATCAGCTCCAGCGGATCGCCGGGCAGGGCAAAGGCCCCGACGTCGGCATAGCCCAGGTGGCGGTAGAAGTGCTGGGCAAATTCGTTCGCCTGCGTGGAGGTCAGCACCGCGGCGTGCCCGGCCCGGCGCATCCGCTCCTCCCAGGCCTCCATCAGCGCGCGGCCGTGCCCGTGCCCGCGGTGCGGCTCCAGAAGGTAGAGCATGTTCAGAAAGGGAATCTCGTCCCAGAACAGGGACCAGCGCAGCCAGCCGGCGATCTCCTCCCCATCGCAGAGGACGAGGACGCGCGCGCCGGCGAGGCTCTCGCGGAGCGCGTCCGCGGAAATGTGCTTGTCCAGGGCGGAAAGCGCGCCTGCATCGCGCGCAGTTGCCGTGCGGATTTCCATAAAAAAGGCCTCCCCATTTCCCGTTTGGCTTGAGCATACCACGGGAAAGGGGAGGCCGCAAGCGCTTTTTTTACTCCGCGAAGGAGAGGTCCATGTCGCCCATGCTCGTCGAGACGAAGATGCGGTTCTCCGACTCCGAGCGGGGGTTGATGCGATCCGGCTCTCCCTCGGTGCGCACGAGGTCCGCGTTGTGCACGGAAAGGTCGCCCATGCCCGTCTCCAGCGTCACGAAGTAGTTCTCCGCGCTGTCTGCAAAGCGCAGCGTCAGGTCGCCCAGGTTCGTCTCCAGCGAGCAGGCCCCGCGCAGCGTGCCGTCCAGCAGGGCGTCGCCCAGGTCCGAGTTGAAGGTCAGGCCCGTGAGCGCCACGTCCTGCAGCGTCGCGTCCCCGATGTTCGCGCGGATGTCCGCGCTGACGCTCGCGCTGCCGTTGCGCAGGGTCAGGTCGCCCGTGTCCACGGAGGCGGTCAGCGTCTCGCAGGAGAAGCCGTCCAAGTCGATCTCGCCCACGCTGTTGGTGAGGGTGAGGATCTGCGCGTCCAGGTTCTGGAGCGTGAGGCTCCCCACGGAGGAGGTGATCGAGATCGCGTCCGCGCGCAGCGGCATGGCGTTGGAGAAATCCCCGGCGTTGGTGGAGACGTCGATGAAGCGCAGCTCCGCCTCCGGCAGGTAGAGCGTCACCGAGCGCGGCGCGACGGAGCCCATATGCAGGCGGCCGCGCAGGTCGATGCGGAACAGGCCCAGGTCGATCAGCGTGCCGTCGCGCAGGCCGTCCGCGCTCTCGATGGTCAGCGCGCCGTCCTCCTGGGTGACCCGGAGGTCGTCCGCGCCGTAGCCGCGCGTCTCCACGCGGGCCGACTCTCCCGCGGGCACGGGCACAATCCGCACGCTGCCCAGCGAGACGTCCACGCGCAGCGAGGTCAGAGCGGACGCATCCACGGCGTAGTCGCGGTCCACGGGGTTTTCCGGCGTGTAGCGGTCCGCCGTGGCCCAGAACATGTACAGACCCATGCCGCCCGTCAGCAGGCCGACCGCCAGCACACAGGCCGCCACGATCAGCGTGACGCGAATCCATTTCTTCATTTCGCTTCCGCTCCCTTCTTGCGCCGGCCGGCGGTGAAGATCTTCTTCATCAGCAGGCCGGTCCAATAGCACAGGTATCCGGTGAAGATGCCGCAGAGCACGCCCAGGCCCCCGCAGACGAGCGCCAGGCCCAGCAGAATCGCCCCCGCCGGCGCAAAACCGGCAAAGGCCGGAAAGCTGGCGCACAGGAACACGAGAAACAGCGCCAGCAGCGCAAGGCTCGCGGCGAGAAAGCCGCCGAGGATGCCCACCACCACGACGAGAAACGCCGCCGCGATCGTGAGCGCCGCAGCCAGGGCCGCGGCCCCAACCCCGAGCAGCACCGGGCTGAACAGGATGCACAGCAGGACGATCGCCACGTAGAACCAGGGGGAGCGCCCTTCCTTCTGTCCCTTGCGGGCGGCGCTGCCCGCGCCGTAGTCCGCAAGGATTCGGTCGGCAATCGCGTCCGGCGAGCCGAGCTGGCGCGCGGCCTCCTCCTCGGACTCCGCCTCGTCAAAGTATTCCTCGTAGTACTTCAGCGCCGCGTCCTGCTCCTCGGCCGGCAGGTGGCTCAGGCGCTTGCGCAGCGCGGTCATGAATTCATTGCGCGTCATGATTCATTCTCCTCCTGACTTTGGACAAGGATTTCATCAATGCGTCGCTTGTACTCCACCCACTCCTCCTGGTAGGTGGCAAGCACCTGCCGCCCCCGCGGCGTGATCCGGTAATATCGCCGGTTTCGGCCGGAGATGGCCACGTCGTAGGTCGTCAGGCACCCATCCTTTTGCAGCCGCCGGAGCACGGGGTAGAGCGAGGACTCGGATACGCCCAGGCCCTGCGAGAGCTGCTGCGTGATGCGGTAGCCGTAGGTGTCCTCCTTGTCCAGCGTTGCAAGCACGCAGGCATCCATCATGGCAGCGTTGACGGGCAGCAACACGATGACTCGACCTCCTTCCTAAAGCAATATTGGCCTTACGCGCATATTATATGACGTATAATATTGCTTGTCAATAGGGGCGGGAGCGAAATTTTTTCCTTTCCCAGTTTGCTGGGGGGACAAACGCCGGGGGATATGCTATACTAGGGGGAAGCAAGAGCGCCCTCTGGCGGCGAGCGCCAGGGGTTCGGGAGGGAATGGAATATGCAGAGCGAAAGACCGCGCGAGACCTTTGCGGCGCTGTTTGCGCGCGGGTGGAGAATTTACGCCGCGTCCTTTTCGGCGTCGATCGCGCCATCCTTGCTGTGCTTCGCGCTGCCGGCTGCGCTGGTTTCGGCGGTCGCCTATTTCGCGGCGGTTTTGCTGTTCCAGCCCGCGCTGCTGGCGGTGCGGGAGCTGGTGCAGGCGCTGCTGTCGGCGGGCCTGAACACCCAGGCGATGGAGGAGGCCCTGGCCCGCGCCGGGGAATACCTGAGCGCGATCACGCCGGAGGGCGTGCTGTCGATGCTCCTGGGGATGCTCGGCCTGCTGCTGGTGCTGATCCCGCTCGAGCTCCTGGCCAGCGTCGTGCTCATGCCCATCGGGCAGGGCGCGGTGGCCGAGGCGCAGTCGCGCATGTGGCACGGGGTGCGCATTCCGGCGCGGCGCGCGCTCTCCGCGGCCGGCCGCAGGGCCGGGCGGCTGATCGTGCTCTCCCTGTGCGGGATGGCGGCGGCGTATGCGGTGAGTCTTGTCGTGAACCTGGCGCTCTCCCTGCTGGCGGCGCTGCCGGGCGGGGCGGGGATCGTGCTGATCGGCGTCTACGCCGTGCAGCTGGCGCTGACGCTGGGGATCGGGGCGTGCCTGAGCCTTGCCGTGCTCGTGGGCATCAACGAGGACAAGTGGCACTTCCTCGCCCTGTACGAGGCGGCGAAGCGCTTCCTGCGGGACGGCCGGTTTGCGCTGCTGTACCTGTGCTATTTTGGCATTGCGCTCGTGGTGGGGGTTGCCGCCCTTGCGGCGGACCTGTACGTTGCGCTGATGCTCTTCTTCCCGCCGGTGTTCACGAGCGTTGCCGCGGCGTTTTTGCAGCCGTTCGGCATGGCTCTGCTCACCTCGGCCTATTACGCGGACCGGAAGCGCCAGGGCTATGCGCCGGCGTGCGGTCTCAACGACAAACCGGGTCCCGAAGCGGGCCCTTCAGGAGGAGACTTATGAAAGCTGTCATCACCGTCCTTGGCAAGGATCGCACGGGTATCATCGCCTCGGTCTCGAATCTGCTCTACCAGCACGGCGTCAACATCCTGGACATCACCCAGACCATCCTCTCGGACATGTTCACCATGATCATGCTCGTGGAGATCGGGCAGGACAGCGAGTACAACGTCGTGCGCGACGCGCTGCTGACCCTGGCCGGGGAAATGAACCTGGAAATCCGCGTGCAGCGCAGCGACATCTTCGACGCGATGCACCGCATCTAGGCGCGGACTGTAGGAGGGAGAAACGCCATGCTCAACGCAAGTGAAATCCTGCAGACCCTGCGCATGATCGACCAGAACAAGCTGGACGTGCGCACCATCACCATGGGCATCAGCCTGCTCGAGTGCGTGCCCGGGCCGGTGGAGGGGCTCTACGACCGCGTCTACGACCGCATCGTGCGCCAGGCGGAGCAGCTCGTGCCCACGGGCGAGCAGATCGAGCGGGAATTCGGCATCCCCATCGTGAACAAGCGCATCTCGGTCACGCCCGCGGCGCTGCTGTGCGCGGGGGCGGACCCCGTGCGCCTGGGGCGCGCGCTGGACCGCGCGGCAAAGGCCGTCGGGGTCAACTTCCTCGGCGGGTTCTCGGCCCTTGTGCACAAGGCCATGACCCGCGCGGACGAGGCGCTGATCCGCGCCATCCCGGAGACGCTGGCCACGACCGACGTGGTCTGCTCCTCGGTGAACGTGGGCACCACCAAGGCCGGCATCAACATGGACGCCGTGCGCCTGATGGGCGAGGTCATTAAGGAGGCCGCCGCCCGCACCGCCGACCAGGACGGCTTTGCCTGCGCAAAGCTTGTGGTCTTTGCCAACGCCGTGGAGGACAATCCCTTCATGGCCGGCGCGTTCCACGGCGTGGGCGAGGGCGACGCGGCCATCAACGTCGGCGTATCCGGCCCGGGCGTGGTCAAGGCCGCGCTGGAGGAGTGCCGCGGCGAGCCCTTCGACGTGGTGGCGGAGACCATCAAGCGCACGGCCTTCAAGATCACGCGCGTGGGCCAGCTCGTCGCACAGGAGGCGAGCCGCCGCCTGGGCGTGCCCTTTGGCATCGTGGACCTCTCGCTCGCGCCGACGCCCACCATGGGCGACTCGGTCGCGCACATCCTGGAGGAGATGGGCCTGGAGGTCACCGGCACCCACGGCACCACCGCGGCCCTGGCGCTGCTCAACGACGCGGTGAAGAAGGGCGGCGTCATGGCCTCCTCGCACGTGGGCGGGCTCTCGGGCGCGTTCATCCCCGTGTCGGAGGACATCGGCATGATCCAGGCCGCCAACCGCGGCACCCTGACGCTGGATAAGCTCGAGGCCATGACCTGCGTGTGCTCCGTGGGCCTGGACATGATCGCCATCCCCGGCGACACGCCCGCGGAAACCATCTCCGCCATCATCGCGGACGAGGCGGCCATCGGCATGATCAACCAGAAGACCACGGCCGTGCGCATCATCCCCGCCCCGGGCAAGACCGTGGGCGACAGCGTGGTCTTCGGCGGCCTGCTGGGCGAGGCGCCCATCATCCCCGTGCACCGGGAGTCCAGCCGCGACTTCATCGCCCGCGGCGGGCGGATTCCCGCGCCCATCCACAGCCTGAGGAACTGACCCACACAGAACACAACAGAAAAATTTCATACGAGTCGGGGGGAAGAGCCCATGAAAGGCAAGATTTCCCAGTTTCTCTCGCGGTTTAGCCTCTATGACACGACGGGACTCGCCAAGGAAACGCGCAAGAACCTGCGCCTGGTGATCCTGGGCGTCGTCATCGGCAACGTCAGCTTCACCATCACCGGCGGCACCGCGCTGACCGGCTACATCAAGGCGCTCGGCGCCTCGGACTTTGTCTACTCCGTGCTGCTGGCGATGCCCTATGTGGCCAAGTTCATGCAGCTGGTCACCTCCTACATCCTGGAGCGGACGCGCAAGCGGCGCGAGCTGATGCTCGTCTTCGGCCTGATCTCGCGGCTCTCGTGGATTCCCGTGGCGCTGGTGCCCTACTTTGTGCCCGCGGGGCAGGAGGTGCTGCGGATCTGGGTGATCCTGGTGCTCGTGCTGCTGCTCTCCTGCATGGGCGGGTTCATCGACTCCTCCTTCAACTCCCTGCTGCCGGACATCGTGCCCATGCGCATCCGCGGGCGCTACTTCGCGGCGCGCCAGCGGATGATGATGGTCACCGGCATCCTCGCCGGCCTCCTCATCTCCCTGCTGCTGGACGCCTTCACCGCGGACGGTTCGCTCACGGGCTACACGATCGTCTTCGTGCTGGCGGGCATCTTCGGCGCGGGGGACATCATCTGCTTCTTCTGGGTCACCTTCCCGCCGATGGCCCCGCGCCCGGAGGGGGAGAAGCGGGAGAGCTTCCCCTCGATGTTCCGCGGCGTGCTGACGAACCGCTCCTACATGAAGGTCATCGCGCTGTGGACGGCGTGGGCGTTTGCGGTCAACATCTGCGGCCCCTTCTACAACGTGCACATGCTCGGGCCCATGGGCATGAGCTATACGGAGATCAACATCCTCTCCGGCATCGTGTGCAACCTGGCCACGCTCCTGTTCGCCGGGTACTGGGGAAAGCTCATGGACCGCTACGGCAACAAGGCTGTGATCCGCGTCTTCACGCTGCTGGGCACGTTCGTTCCGGCGCTGTGGCTCTTTACGAATTCGCAGGCGATCTGGATGGTGGCCGTGGCGCAGTTCCTGGCCGGCATGCTGCTGCCGGCGGCGGACCTGGCCATGCAGAACATCTACCTCTATCAGGCGCCGGAGAAGAACCGCTCCATGTACTACGCGGTGTACTTCTGCGTGACGCAGATGGTGGGCGTGGCCCTGGCCTATTCGGTGGGCGGATGGCTCGTGGACAACGTGTTCCTCGGCCTCTCGGAGCAGCTGCACCTGTCCGTCTTCGGTTTTGAGATCAATCAGTATCAATTCATCTTCCAGCTCTCGGTCGTGCTGCGCCTTGTGGTCTCCGTCTTCCTGCTGCGGATGCTCCCGGAGGACGAGGCGGACTGCCACCCCATGGCGATGGTCCGCGGCGTGCTGGGCGGCCTCCGCCGGCCCAATGGGCCGCAGCCCCGACACTGGATTCACAAATGAGGTGAAAACAAATGCCCAAAGAGCAGAAAACCCGCGCGCAGATGGATGCGCGCTTCCTGTGGAAACTGGAGGACATCTACCCCACGGACCAAGCGTGGGAGGAGGACTTCCAGAAGGCAAAGCCCGCCGCCGCGCGCGTCGCCGCCTTTGCCGGAAAGCTGGAGCAGCAGCTCCCCGAGGCCCTGTGCGCCCTGGAGGAGGCGGAGCTCCTGCTGACCCGCCTGTACGCCTATGCGCGCATGCGCCGGGACGAGGACAACGGCAACACGACCTACCAGGGCCTGGCGGACCGCGCGCAGTCCCTGGCGGTGGAGCTGGGCGCGGCAACGGCCTACTTTGGCCCGGAGGTCCTGGCGCTCGGCCGCGAGAAGGTCGAGGCCGTCCTGCGCGCGCATCCGGAGCTGGAGCGCTTCCGCCGCCTGCTGGAGGGCCAGCTGCGCCTGGAGGCGCACACGCTCGGCAAGGCGGAGGAGACGCTCCTGGCGCAGGCCGGGGAGATGGCTTCCGCGCCGGACACCATCTATTCCATGCTCACCGACGCGGACATGAAGTTCGGCTTTGTCACGGGCGAGGACGGCGAGAAGGTGGAGCTGACGCACGGCCGCTTCATCCCGCTCCTGCAGAGCCCGGACCGCGCCGTGCGCAAGGAGGCCTATGAGACCTACTACGCGGCCTACCGCGGCCTGACCAACGCCATCGCCGCGACGTATTCCGCCTCCGTCAAGAAGGACATCTTCTTTGCCAAGGCGCGGGGCTATGCCTCCAGCCGGGAGGAGTCGCTCTTTGAGAACGAGATCCCGGAGGGCGTCTACGACGCGCTGATCGAGGCCGTGCACCGCCACCTGCCCGCCATGCACCGCTACCTCGCCCTGCGCAAGAAGGCGCTGCAGCTCCCGGAGCTGCGCTTCTACGACATCTATGCGCCCATCGTGCCGGACGTGCAGCTCGGCCTGCCGTACGAGGAGGCCTGCAAGCTCGTGCTGGAGGGCCTCGCGCCCCTGGGCGAGACCTACATCCAGGACCTGCGCCGCGCCTTCACCGACGGCTGGATCGACGTCTATGAGAACGCGGGCAAGACCTCCGGCGCCTATTCCTGGGGCGTCTACGGCGTGCACCCCTACGTGCTGCTCAACTACGAGCCGACGCTGGACAGCCTCTTCACCATCGCGCACGAGCTCGGCCACTCCATGCACACGTTCTATTCCGACAAGAACCAGGCCTTCCTCAACAGCGAGTACCCGCTGTTCCTGGCGGAGATCGCCTCCACGACGAACGAGGCCATCCTCCTGAGCAGCCTCAAGGAGAAGCTCACCCGCCGCGACCAGCGCATGGCCCTGTGCAACTACCAGCTCGAGCAGATCCGCGGCACGGTCTACCGGCAGACGCTCTTTGCGGAGTTTGAGCGCGAGGTCCACGCCATGGCCATGCGCGGCGAGGCCCTGACCGCCGAGGCGCTGACGGCCGTCTACCGCCGGCTCAACGAGGTCTACTACAAGGGCGCGGTCGTGGACGACGACATCGCCATCGAGTGGATGCGCATCCCGCACTTCTACCGCGCGTTCTACGTCTACCAGTATGCGACCGGGTATTCCGCGGCGGTGGCCTTCTCGCGCCGCGTGCTCTCGGGCGACGCGCACAAGCGCGACCAGTACCTCGGGTTCCTGGCCAGCGGCAGCTCCAAGCCCCCGCTGGAGACGCTGCGCCTGGCCGGCGTGGACATGGAGAGCCCCGAGCCCGTCGAGGAGTGCCTGCGCAGCTTCGAGGAGGCGCTGGACGAGATGGAACGACTCATGGAGGAGGCGTGAACCATGCAGGGATATGACCGGGAAGCCGCGCTGCGCTACATCTCCAAGAAGGTGGACCCCAGCGCGCACAAGGCGTTCTCCCCGCGGGAGGTGGAATCCCTCCTGCGCAAGGCCCAGGAGCTGGACCTGAAGTACATGGAGGAGGCCGGCGTCCTCATCGACGGCGTCGCGGGCGACAGCTTCTATGACGACGACGAGGCCTTTGAGTACATCTCCGAGAACCTGCTCAAGCTCTTCGGCGGCGGCGAGGAGACCGCCGGGCAGATCCTCGCCCTGGTGGACGACTACATGGACCTGCAGGAGGAGTACCTCGAGCAGGCCGGTCTCGTCACCTGGGAGTGAAAAAAGGAGGCCGCGGTCTGGAAACTTCCAGACCGCGGCCTCCTCTTCTTTTTTTGCGCTCCTTAGGCCGGCAGGCCGTGCAGCAGCAGGTTGATGCCCAGTCCTGCGACGCCGCACAGGCTCATGACCAGGATGGGGTTCCACTTGAGCTTGCGCAGGGCGAAGAACGCCGCAACAAACAGGCCCGCGCCCACCAGGTCCACGTTTTGCAGCGCCACGGCCGATTCGCCAAAGAGCACCGTGCCGAGGATGCTCAGGCCCGCGCCGGCGATCAGCGCCACAACCGCCGGCCGCAGGCAGGACAGCACCGTGTCCAGCCCCTTTGCGCCCTTGTACTTGTAGTAGATCTTGGCCAGGATGGAGACGATGAGGAGCGAGGGCAGGATGCAGCCGAACGTCGCCACGACCGCCCCGCCAAGGCCCGCGATGCGGATGCCCACGAACGTGGCCGAGTTGATGGCGATGGGCCCGGGCGTCATCTCCGCGATGGTGATCAGGTCCGTGAACTCGCTCATCGTCAGCCAGGGGTGCTGCTCCACCACCTGCGCCTGGATCAGGGGCATGGCCGCGTAGCCGCCGCCGATGCTGAAGAGGCCAACCTGCAGAAAGCTCCAGAACAGCTCCAGAAGCGTCATCATTTTGCCCCCTCCTTCCTCGCTCTGCGCAGGACAAGGATCTTGCCGACGCCCACCAGCGCCGCGGCCAGGATGATGTAGACGACGTTGACGTCCAGCACAAAGGTCGCCAGGAACGCCGCGATCATCAGAACGATGCTCAGCGCGCTGCGCTCCTTGATGACGCCCGCGCCCAGGCTGCAGACCACGTCCAGGATCACCGCCGCAACGCCCGCCTGCATGCCCCGCAGCACGAGCGCCACATAGGGGTTCGTGGCAAAGGCCGCGTAGAACAGCGAGATGACGGAGAGGATGATCATCGGCGGCAGGATCGTGCCCACGACCGCCACCGCCATGCCCAGCGCCCCGCACACGCGCCAGCCGACCAGGATCGCCGCGTTGACCGCGATGGCGCCCGGCGAGGACTGCGCCAGCGCCGCCAGGTCCAGCATCTCCTTTTCGTCAATCCAGTGCAGGGTGTCCACGAATTTCCGCTTCATGAAGGTGATGATGACGAATCCGCCGCCAAAGGTGAACATGCTGATGTAGAACGTGCTCGAAAACAGCTGCCAGAGCAGCTTCCGCTTTGGGGTCTGCGCGATCTCCTGTGTCAAGGGACATTCCTCCTCTTCCCTTACAGCATACCCCTTGTATTTCCATAATGCAAATGCTATTATTTTATAAAGCCCATGCATTTTTTGATATGGATAGGGGAGAGAGCGCATGACGGTCCGGCACCTGAAGATCTTCCTGGAAGTCTACCGCAACGGGAGCATCACGCGGGCCTCGGAGCGGCTGCACATGACGCAGCCGGCGGTGACGCGCGCCATCCAGGAGCTGGAGCACTACTACGGCGTGCGCCTCTTCGACCGGATCAACCGGCGCCTGCTGGTGACGGAGGCGGGCAAGCAGCTCTACGCGCAGGCGCTGCACCTGGTGGACCTCTTCGAGCACATGGAGACCAGCCTGCGCAACTGGGACGCGCTGGGCGTTTTGCGCATCGGCAGCAGCATTGCGCTGGGCACGCACGTGCTGCCGGACCTGATCCTGCGCTTCCGCGCCGACCACCCCGCGCTGCGCACGCAGGTGACGATCCAAAACGGCGGGGCGCTGCAGCGGCAGCTCCTGGACAACCGGCTGGACCTGGCGCTCATCGAGGGGAACATCGAGGACCCGGACCTGACGGCGCAGCCCTTCCTCCGGGACCGGATGGTGCTGCTCGTGCCGCCGGGCCATCCGCTGCTCCGGCAGGCGCGCGTCTCCATCCGCGACCTTCCCGCCTACGACCTCCTCCTGCGGGAGGAGGGCAGCGCGGGCCGGGCGTACCTGGACCACGTCTTCGCCGTGCACGGCCTGACCGTGCAGCCCGCCTGGGAGAGCGCCAGCACCCAGGCCCTGGTGCAGGCCGTGGGCAAGGGCCTGGGCATCTCCCTGCTGCCGCACATGCTCGTGCAGCCGGACATCGAGCGCGGCACGGTCTGCACGCGCGACCTGTGCGACGAGCCGCTCGTGCGGCGCAGCCACATCGTCCACCACCGCAACAAGTTCCTCACCCGCGCCGCGGAGGACTTCCTCGCCCTGTGCCGCCGCCGCGCGCAGGAGCAGGAGGGGACGTGAGCGCGGCAGAAATTGGCAACGAATTGGCAACAATTTTCGCCCCTGCGCGCCGGATCCATGCGATCCGGCGCGCAGGGGCGAAAGCGTCCTTGCGGAGGGGAGCCGACAGATTTCGCGGTTTTCCGCGGGGATTTCGGGGAAAACGGCGCGCGGCCTGGCAACCGTTTGGCAACAATTTTGGGGAAAACGGGCGCGCTATGGGTTCGCTTCCGGCAACAGCGCGGCGAGGCGCTGCGCATCCGCCGCGGGCAGCTCGAAGGAGAGGGAGAGCGCTTCCCATTGCAGCGCCGCCCGATTCCCTTCGTAGAGCGTGAGTGTGCAGACCGTCTGCATGGCGGGTTCGCCCGCGTCCAGGAGGCGGCGCGTCTCCTCCTGCCGGAGCTCCAGCGTGCCCAGGACCGCCGCGCCCTCCGGGATCGGGGCGGGCGTCCAGTCCGCCGGGTTCAGGTCGGTCAAACCTGCGTCCTCTGCGCGGCTTACCTGCGCGGACGAGCTGTCTCCACCGGCCGCGCCGGCCCACGCGCGGAGCTCCTGCGCCTTTTCGCCGGCTGCGCAGGAGCTCAGGCAGAGCGCGCACAGCGCGAGGAGCAGCGCGGCCTGCAAAATTCGGATCGGGTGTCTCATTCGGAATCCCTCCGTTTCCATGCGTCGCGAAGTTTGTGTTCGGCGCGGGCCAGGCTCCCGGCCTGCGCACAGAGGAACGCGCCCGCGGCCGCCAAGGCCATCCCCACCGCCTGGGCGGCCGGCGGCGCGCCCTCGCCCAGGAGCGCCAGGGCGGCCATGGGCCAGACCAGCACGCCCGCCGCGATCAGCAGCGCGCCGGCGAGCAGCCGCGCGCGCTGCGCCCGCGCCAGGCGCGCCCAACAGGCGGCCGCCTCGGGGTCTTGCGCGGGCGGCGCGCCGTCCAGGCGGTTCCGGCGCGCGCACAGCCCCGCGCCGAGCAGGAGCCCGCCGGCCAGGCACAGCGCCGCGGCGAACGCCGGCGCAGCCCAGGCGGGCGCGACCTCCTGCAGGGCCAGCAGCAGCGCAAAGCTCCCCACGAAGGCGGCGCAGGCCCCGCCCCGCAACCCGGCCACCTTGCGCTGCGCGCGGAGGAAGGCCTCGGCTGCGGCCCCGTCCGGCGGCGGGGCCGGGCGCGCCTGCGCCGGCGCGGGATCGCCGTTCAGGAGCGCCTCCACGGTCACGCCAAAGAGCTGGCTCATCCGGGCGAGCTTTTCCATCTCCGGATAGGCGCTGCCGGTATCACATAGTTAAAGATATTGGTGTCATTCAATCAATCTTGCCGATAAAGCGGTAGAAGATTTCTACCTCCTGTTCCCTGCTTCCGTCCTCAC
>CAJFMX010000042.1 GCA_904393115.1 uncultured Clostridia bacterium | reverse complement strand
GATGGCAGCGGTCAGAGTGGTCTTGCCGTGGTCAACGTGGCCGATGGTGCCAATGTTTACGTGCGGCTTGGTGCGTTCAAACTTAGCCTTCGCCATTGTGAAAACCTCCCTTGGTCGTCGGTGGGCCGTTTGGATGCGGGCCCCACGTTCATTTTACTGAAGCAAGCGCAGAAGTCCCCTTCCGCGCTTTCCACAGTCTATGGAGCGGGCGATGGGAATCGAACCCACGTAACCAGCTTGGGAAGCTGGCACTCTACCATTGAGTTACGCCCGCGCAATCATTCTCCTCCATTATAGGAACCCAGGTCATTTTTGTCAAGCCTCCGCCTCCGCTTTTTGCACAAAAAAATGTGAATTTTCCCCTGCGCGCGGCCTCATCCCAGGCGCCCGAGGACCAGGTACCCCGCGATGGCGACCGTCTCGCGCAGGTAGCAGTTGGGAAGGAGCCAGGGGCTCGTGGGGCTACCCAGCGGCTCTGCGCGCAGGCCGAGCCGGAGCGCCACAAGGCTTGCGCGAAAGAGGTGGTAGTCGCTGGTGACCAGCACCGTGCGCGCGCCCGCGGGGAAGCGCTGGGCCAGGATTTCCCGGGCGTTTTCCAGGTTCTCCTGCGTGGAGGCGGATCGATCCTCCAGGAGGATGCGCCCGCGGTCGAGGCCGCGGCGCGCGAGGTAGCCGGCCATGGCCTGCGCCTCGGCGATCTCCTCGTCCGCGCCGCGGCCGCCGGTGACGACCGCAACGGCCTGCGGGTTCTCCGCAAGGTAGTCCAGCGCGACGTCGAGCCGGGCGGCGAGCGCCGGGGAGGGCTCGCGCCCGCGCAGGGCGCAGCCCAGCACGATCACCGCGTCCGCGCCGGGCTGCGGGGGCCGGGCGCTGTAGCTGGCGATGCACACGGACGCCGCCGCAAACACCGCGAAAAACGCCGCGTACCCGCCCACGAGCAGCCACTTGAGGACCCGGCCCGCGCCCGATGCAAACAGCGCCTGCATCGGTTCATAAAACAGGCCGATGGCCAGCAGCGGCAGGCCCAGGATCGCCGGCAGTGCGGCGCCCAGGTTCCAGCTCCCGGCACACGCGGCGAACGCCGCGTCCGCGACGAGCAGCGCGCCGACGACGAGCAAAGCGATGCGCAAGTCCTCTCCCTCCCCTCTGCCCTATTCAACGAGGGAGCGCGCCGCGCGGTTGCAGGGCCTCAGGGCTTGAGCAGGGCGGCGCCGGCCTTGCGGATGCCCCCGACCATGGCAAAGCCCCAGACCGGCAGCTCGGTGCCGTAGTAGAGGTTTCCCGTCGCATACTCAAAGAGCATGGGGCAGGCGAAGGCGGCAAAGTGGTTCTTCGGCAGGGCGCGCACGTATTCGAGCGCGCCGGGCGTCGCCCGCTGCTGGCAGAGGACGGGGTAGATCACCACGCCGTTCTGGAAGCCGCGCGGCAGGCCGGGATAGTTGGCCAGGGCCCGCTGCACGCAGGCCTCGGCAAAGGCCTGCGCCTGCGCGCCATCCGCGCCCTCCATCTCGCGCAGGAAGAAGAACTGCTTCATCTTGGCTAGGGCCGCGGACATGCGGGTGCTGTAGAACTGCCAGGCGCAAAGATCCGCGACGTAGGTCCCGGGCGCGCCGGCGCGCCCCTCGACCAGGGCAATGTAGCGCGAAAACGCGGGCGAAGCCGCGGGCGCGGCGGCCCTTGCGGGCGGGGCGCCGGCCGGCTGGCCGCAGGCCGTGCAGAACTTGGCGCCCTCGGGCAGGGCGGCGCCGCAGCGCATACAGAACATTGCGGTTTCCTCCTTTTTTCATAAAAAATGGGCGCGCAGCCCTCCCGCCGCGGCGGAGGCTGCGCGCCCTCTTTGCCTATCTGTGCATGTGGATCTTGTCGAAGCCCTGGTCGCGGGCGTTCTGGACGACGCCGCGGTCGTCCGCCTGGCTGAGGAGCTTCTTGCGCGCCTGGGTGTAGAGGCGCTCGGAGAGCATGTTGGCCGGGCCGTACATGCAGCCGCCCTCGCAGGCCATGCCCTCGATGAAGTCGAGGTCGAACTTGCCGGCCTGCAGGAGCTGCAGGGCCTTCTTGCACTCGGCCGCGCCGTTGCAGCGCTGGGCGGAGATGGCGGGCACCTCGCCCTCCATCTCGGCGATGGCCTTCATCACCGCGCCGGTGACGCCGCCGGAAGAGGCGAAGCCCTTGCCGTAGGCGGAGGCCTCCTGCTCGGCGTCCTCCATCTGCTCGGGGTCGATCTTGCGCGCGTCGAGCAGGGCGACGATCTCCTCGGTGGTCAGCACGTAGTCCGGGCCGCCCTCGATCTCCTCGGTCTTCTTGGCCACGCACGGCCCGATGAAGACGACCTTGTGCTGCGGGTACTTCTCGCGCAGCCAGCGCGAGAGCGCCGCCATGGGCGAGACCGTGGTCGAGACGTGGGGCTGCAGCCGCGGGAAGTGCTTGCGGATCATGTTGACGAACGCCGGGCAGCAGGAGGTGGTCATCTTCAGTCCCGCCTTCAGGTGCTCGAGCAGCTCCTCGGCCTCGGACATGGAGACCGCGTCCGCGCCCAGGCCCACCTCGTAGACCGCGTCAAAGCCCAGTGCCTTGACCGCGTTGCGCAGCTGGCCCATGGTGACGTTGGCGCCGAACTGGCCCTCGAGCGCCGGGGCGATCATGGCCACAAGGTGCCTGCCGGCGCGCATGTCCTCGATGATGGGCAGGATCTGCGCGCGGTCGGAGATGGCGCCGAAGGGGCAGGCCTGCATGCACGCGCCGCAGGAGATGCACTTCTCCTGGTCGATGTCGGCGAGCTTTTCGTCGCCGATCTCGATGGCGCCGACCGGGCAGGCCTTGCGGCAGGGCCGCACCAGGTCCGCGATCGCGTTGTAGGGGCAGGCGGCGGCGCAGCGGCCGCACTCACGGCATTTGTTGGGATCGATCCACGCGCCGCGGCCGGACATGCTGATCGCGCCGAAGGGGCAGGCCGCCATGCACTTTTTCGCCAGGCACTTTTGACAGTTCTCGGTCACGGTATAGCGCTGGATAGGACAGCCCTCGCACGCGGCGGGGATGACGGTGACGGCGGCGGTTGTGGGCTGCATGCCGTTTGGCATCTTGCCCATGGCCAAGCGAACGCGCTGGTGGATGATCTCGCGCTCCTTGTACACGCAGCAGCGGAAGTGCGGCTGCCTGCCGGGAATGATCTCAAAGGGGATCTCGTCGATGGTCTCGCTGTTGAGCTTTCCCTGGTAGGCCAGCTCCGCCACGCGCGTGAGCACGTCGTGCTTCAGCCTGCGCGTATCGCTCTCAATCTTGAACATCTCTGGTCTTTCTTCCTTTCCTTTTGCGCCCTTGTCGTCAGTAGAAGTTGACCTCCACGCGGCGTCCCATCTTGCGCATGACGTCCGCAAGCTCGTTGAGCAGGCGCATCTTGATGCTCAGGTCCATGGGTAGGTTCGGGTTCTGGTGCGCGGGGTTGATGGCCTTGCCGATGAACATCGTAAGGTCCGTGCAGTCCTCGATGAGCATGCGGGCCATCTGCGCGGCGCCATTGTCGGCGTCCAGCTCCTTGAGGTCCACCTCGCCGTTGTGCTCGCAGAACTTGCGCAGGATCTCCAGGGCGCGGTTGATGGTGAGCACGCCCTCGGTCACAAGGTCGATGCCGCGGATCTGCGCCGTGGGCGGGATGGCGGGATCGGTGAAGTTGAGGTTCGTGACGATCTTGCGGCCCAGCACGCGCGCGGCGATGTTGGCCGATGTGCCGCCGGCGACGATCTTCTTGCAGGAGCCGCGCATGAAGTCGCGGATGATCTCCTCGTCCTTCTCCTTGTCCACGGGCGGGCCGGAGAAGAAGTGCACGTTCTTGCGCGGCACGGCCTGCGCCACGAGGAAGGTCGAGTCGTCGCCGGGCTTGCCCATGTAGAAGTTGTCCACCACCTGCGCCACGGAGGCGACCACCCGGTGCACGCTCATCTTCTTCTGCGCGCACTCGAGGAAGAACTGGGCCACGTTCTCCCACTGCCAGCCCAGGTTCAGGATCGCGCCCACGCCCGCGAAGACCACGCCGTCGGAGACCATGGCGAACATATCGCCCAGGGCGATGTCGAACTTGCTCTCGCGCACGGTCTTGCCGGCGATCTCGCGGATCTCGTAGGGGATGTCCATGAGCTTGCCGTTGCGGATGAAGATGCAGGCCGGGTTGTCGAACTCGACCAGGTACGCCCGCCCGTCGTGGAACAGCTGCAGGATGGAGAACGTCGAATAGGCGATGTGGCGGACCTTGCAGATGGGCAGCGTGTGGGCGATGGTGTCCACCGCCTCGTCCACGGACAGGCCCTCCTGCAGCATGGTGATGATGATCTTGGAGGTCAGCGACGCGAGGATGTTGGCCTTGACGCCGCTGCCCAGGCCGTCGGAGAGGACGAGGATGTCGGAGTCCTGCGCGTGGACGATTTCGACCTTGTCGCCGCAGAGCTCCTCGCCGTACTTATTGAGGGATTTCCACGCAATGTCTATGTGCATCATCATACGCGTCCATCTCCATTGTTGATGATCATGTTCTTCAGGTGCGTGAGCGTCGCCTTGGTCTCGGCCGTGGTCTCGCCCAGGAGCGAGGCGATCTCCTGCGCGGCGATCATCTGCTTGTCGATGACCTTCTGGGCCATGTTCATGGTGTCCACGCGCAGCTGGTAGAGGCTCTCCTGCTGCTCCTTCTCGGCGCTGACGTCGCGCAGGATGCCCATGACGCCGTGCTGGTTGGGCAGGTAGACGAGCGTCTGCTCGACGGTGAGGTTGTACTCGTCGATGGTCAGCGGCTTGCTCAGGATCGTCTCGTAGCTCTCGAGCACGAACTCGAAGTCGCGCGGGTCAAACAGCTCGTAGAGGTACTTGCTGAGCGCCTCGGCGCGGGAGATGCCGAAGATCTTCTGGCCGGCGGCGTTGAGCTCCGTGATCTTGAGGTCCTCGTCCACGACCAGGATGATGTTGGGCGAGTTGTCCAGCACCACGTTGGAGGTGCTCTGCGCGATCTGGAACATGTGCGGCAGGCACATGGACAGCTCCGCCTTGCCCTGGAAGACGGCGATGGCCTTGTCCCGGCAGGTCGGATAGCCGCAGGAGCCGCAGTTGAGCTCGTCGGCCTTGCTCTCCTTGCCGATGGAGCGCAGGATGGCGCGGATCTCCTCCTCCGTGGGGAGCTTGACCGGCTTTGTGCGGTCGACAAAGACCTTGGAGACGTTGATGCCCGCGTGGTCGATCTTGGGGACCTCGACCTCGGCGTCGCGGCCGTAGTCGCGCACCTTCATGCCCGCCGAGAAGCGGGAGGGCCTCTCCTCCATGCGGGCCGGGCCGCCCATGCAGGAGCCGACGCACATGTTCATCTCGATGAAGACCTTGTGCAGGTCGCCCTGCTTCAGGGCCTTGATCATCTCAAAGCAGGCGTCCGGTCCCTCGATGTGCTGCAGCTGCCAGCCAGTGAGGCCGCGCGCCTTGACGTTGTGCAGGACGCCGGCGTTTGTCGGGTACATGCGCGCAAGGCCCGCGTTTTCGGAGTCCAGCGGCGCGGGCTCGACGGAGGCGAGGGTCAGGTTCGCCTTCTTCATCCACTCCTCCAGGTCCTGGAAGGTGAGCACCGCGTCGATGGCGTCGTCCACGCGCACGTCGCGCGCCTCCTCGATCTTGGCAAAGCAGGGGCCGACGAAGACCACCTTGGCCTCGGGGTCGTGCTTCTTGATGTAGCGGCCGTGGGCGACCATGGGCGAGACCACGGGCGCCAGGTACTGCACCAGCTCCGGATAGTGCTTTTCGATCAGGTCGTTGACCGCGGGGCAGCAGGTGGAGATGATGTTGTCCATCTTGCCCTCCATGGCCACGCGCGCCATCTCGTCCGAGGCGATCGCAGCGCCCACGGCCGTCTCGCACACCTTGGCAAAGCCGAGCTTCTTCAGCGCGCCGACGACCTTCATCGGGTCGTCCACCTTGAAGGCGCCGTAGAACGAGGGCGCGAGCGAGGCCACCAGCTTTTCGCCGCGCTCGGCCATGCGCTGCACGGTCTTGAGCTGGCTTTCGGCCTGCTGGGCCCCCTGGGGACAGACCTGCACGCAGGTGCCGCAGGCAATGCAGAGGTCAGGCATGATCTCGGCCTGGCCGGAGGTGAACTTAATCGCCTTGACCGGGCAGTTGCGAAGACACTTGTAGCAGTTCTTACAGTTGGCCTTCTTGGTCTCAATCGCGCTCATTTCTTCAGCCTCCCTAAGATTTCCTTGACGAAAAACTCCTCCGTCTTTGCCGGGGACAGGGAATAGATCTTGTCCTCGTCGTCAATGGTGACGCAGACGCCCTCCGTGCAGTGCCCCATGCAGAAGCTGCCCATGAGGGTGACCTTGTCCTTGACGTTGTGGATGGTGATGAGCCTTTCCAGGATCGTGATGATGTCCTTCGAGCCCTTCAGGTAACAGGAAGAACCGATGCAGATGTGGACGTTCATATCGCCTTACCCTCCCTATTCGGGCGCCGCGCGCCCCTGACCCCCGTGCAGGCCGGGGGATTGTTAGCATTCTATCAAACTTGTGGCAGGGAAATCACAATTTCCCCTTTGTGTTTGTCCCCACAATTCGCTTTGTTGAAACAGGTTCTGCCCTGCTATCCTATTTTAATATAAAAAAAGCCAGGAATCAAGGTGTATTTTCCTCGTTGAAAATCTTGTCAAAAAAAAGACGATCTCCTGGGCCCGGCGCGGCGCGGGCGCGCCAAAGGCCGGCGGGGCGAACCCGCCGGCCTCGCGCTGCGATTTGGGCTGCTCAGCGCCGCTTGACGAGGATCAGCGCGATCAGCACCACCGCTAGCACCATGCCGACGTAGAAAGTGAACTGCAGCATGTTCATGCCGAGGATCTCGATCGTCCAGATCGTTTCCATGGAAGCCGCTCTCCTCCCCTCACTCGCGGACGTAGACGGCCATCTCGCCCTTGTCCCGGTTGCCCCAGGCAAAGTAGGGCACGAACGTCAGGCGCGCCTCCTCCTCGCGGCCCTGGCGGTCGGGGGCGTAGAGCCTGGACCCGTGCGGGACGAAGCGCCGCCCCTTGGCGCGCAGCAGCGTCATGCCGAACAGCGCGCCCTCGCCGCGGACCGCCTCGACCGGCTCCCCTTCCGGCAGGCGCAGCAGGTGCAGGTTCGCACCGTTGTCCGCCTCCTCCAGGCAGTAGACGAGCGGGCCGCGCATCAGGCAGACCTTGCCCGCGTCCTGGCGCACGAGGGGGTTGGCGTAGATGCGGCGCGGCTCCATGCCGAAGACGAGCGTGACGCTGTCGCCGTCCTGCCAGTCCTTCTGGATGGCGATGTAGCCGTTCTCCTTCCGGCAGGGCGCGGTGCAGGTGACGCCCTCGGCCCACTCCGGGCAGCGCACGCGCAGGGAGAACCCTTGCGCCGCGCCGCGCAGGGTGAAGGTCACCTTCCCGCCGAAGGGCACCTCGGAGGTCTGGATCAGCTCCGCGCCGCCCGGCAGCGCCAGGCGCGAGCCGATGAACAGGTCCGCCGTGACGGCGCTGCCCTTGCGGCGGTAGATGTAGCTGCCCAGGTCCGCCAGGAGCCGGGCGACGTTGGGCGGGCAGCAGGCGCAGGCGAACCACTTCTGCCGCACGGTCTTGACGTGGCGCTTGCTGGGGTCCTTCTCGTCCGCCTCGGGGAAGACCTCCAGGGGGTTGACGTAGAAGAAGGACTTTCCGTCCATGGCCATGCCGGCCAGCACCGTGTTGTAGAGCGCGCGCTCCATCATGTCGCCGTATTCCGCCGCACCGTCCGCCTCGAGCATGCGCTTCATGAAGAAGATCAGCCCCACCGAGGCGCAGGTCTCGGCATACGCCGTGTCGTTGGGCAGGTCGTAGTCAAAGGTGAAGGCCTCGCCGATGTAGGTCGAGCCGATGGCGCCGGTGACGTAGAGGCGCTTGTCCGCGATGTTGCGGCAGAGGCGACGGCAGGTCTCGAGCAGGCCCTCGTCCCCGGTGCGCATGGCCACGTCCGCCATGCCGCTGTAGAGGTAGACCGCGCGGACGGCGTGGCCCACGGCCTCCGTCTGCTCGCGCACGGGCGCGTGGGCCTGGAAGTACTCCATGCCCTGCGCGTCGTTCCCCTCCCAGTGGAAGGCGTCGCCGCGGGTCTTGCGTTCCTCGAGGAAGTACTTGGGGTCGCGGCCGCGCTCGTCGATGAAGTAGGCGGCAAGGTCCAGGTACTTCTTCTCGCCCGTGACGTCGTAGAGCTTGCAGAGCGCAAGCTCGATCTCCTCGTGGCCGGGATAGCCGCGCATCTGCCCCTCGCCCCGGCCGAAGACCGTCGCGATGTAGTCCACGTAGCGGCGCATCACGTTCAGGAAGCGGTCCTTGCCCGTCGCCTGCCAGTAGGCCACCGCGCCCTCGAGCAGGTGGCCGGCGCAGTAGAGCTCATGGCAGTCGCGCAGGCACTTCCAGCGGTTCTTGGGGTCCTTGACGATAAAGTAGGTGTCCAGGTACCCGTCCTCGCGCTGCGCCGCCTCCAGCAGCTCGATCACCTCGTCCGCCGTGCGCTCCAGCGCCGCGTCCGGGTGCGTGGTCAGGCTGTAGGCCACGGCCTCCAGCCACTTGCCGATGTCGCTGTCCTGGAAGACCATGCCCGTGAACTCGCCCGTCTCCTGCCCGGCGGCGATGCGGAAGTTGCGGATGCAGCCGCTCTTCTCCGCGCCGGGGATGCGGTCGTTGAGCGCCTCCCACTGGTAGGGAATCACCTCCTCGCGCACAAGGTCGGCATATCGGGAAAAGAAGCCGTCCGCGACCTGGACGTCGCGCAGGGCGACCGACTGGATTTCGTCTTTTGTCATGGCTGCAATCGCTCTCCTTCTTCCCCCCTCTCGGGGGGCTCGTATTCCTACAAAACAGTGTAGCATAGACCGCCGCGGGTGTAAAGTTCCCCCTTGCCTGGCGCTTCTTCCCGAAAAAATGCGCCGCACCCATGGACAAACGCCGCAAAAGAGTCTATAATGGTTTGAAGTTCAAAGTAACTGGGGAGGGTCGGCCATGGACGAGAGCGCGCAGGCGATCAACGCCTTTCTTGTGGAGGTCTTTGGCGAGATCCTGCGCACGGAGGAGCGCTGCCTTGCCGCGGGCCCGTCCAACGACCTTTCGCTGACGGAGCTGCACGTGATCGAGGCCGTGGCCGCCTGCTGCCGGGAGGGGCGCAACAGCGCGGCGCAGGTGGCGCAGCGCCTGCGGGTCACGGCCGGCACGCTCACGACCGCGGTCAACCTGCTGGTGCGCAAGGGATACCTTCTCCGCCGGCAGGACGAGCGCGACCGCCGCGTCAAGCGCCTGGAGCTGACCGAGCGCGGGCGCGCGGCGGACGCGCGGCACGCCGCCTTCCACGCCGAGATGGTGCGGGAGATCCTGCGCCGCCTCACGCCCGAGGAGGCCTCGGCCCTCGCGCGCGGGCTGGAGGGCGCGGCGCGCTTCTTCCGCGAGAAGTACGCGGCCGCCCTCCCCGCGAAAAATTCCGAAAACAAAGGGGAACAATCGCTATGAGAATCATCACCGACAGCTCTTCGGACCTGACGCCGGAGCTCATCGAGCGCTTCAAAGTGGATCTGGTCATCCCCATGAAGATCAGCATCGACGGCAAGGAATATCTGGACAAGGTGGACATCCAGGACGAGCCCTTTTACCACAAGATTCTGCCCGCCTGCCAGAGCCTGCCCAAGACCTCGCAGGTCACGGCCAACGAGTTTTGCGAGATCTTCAGCCGCTATCCGGACGAGGAGCTCGTGGTGCTGCCCATCTCCTCCGGCCTGAGCGGCACCTACAGCGCGGCGCTCGTGGCCAGGGAGATGCTCGGCCGAAAGGACATCTACGTCGTGGACAACAAGGCCACGGCCCTGGCCCTGGCGCTGATGGTGCAGATCGCCTGCGAGAAGCGGGACGCGGGCCTTTCCGCGCGCGAGGTGGCCGAGCAGGTGGAGGCGCTCTCCGGCCGGGTGCGCGTCTACGCCCTGGTGGAGACGCTGCGCTACCTGGTGCTGGGCGGCCGGCTCTCCAAGGCGGCGGGCCTTGTCGGCTCGGCGCTGAACCTCAAGCCCATCATCACGCTCAAGGGCGGCGTGCTCTCGGCCGTGGGCAAGGCCCGCGGCACCAGGGCCGCGGTCAAGCTCCTGCGCGAGCTGGTCGACGCCAACGAGCGCATCGACACGAACTACCCCGTCTACTACGGCCACGCCTTCAACGACGAGGGCATCGCCCTGCTCCAGCAGGCCTTCCCGGAGTACCCGACCAAGGCGCCGGTGCTCACCGTCGGCTGCATCGTGGGCACGCACACGGGCCCCAAGGTCACGGCCATCTCCTTCATCTCCGAGGTCGAGGCATAGCGCAATCCCTACCTATTTATATTTTGGCAGCAAGCGGCCTCCGTCCGAATGGGCGGAGGCCAAAGCATGCCGCCAAATCCGCCCCGCCTCCCCGAAGTTGTGCCATTCCGCTCATTTTCCACAGGAATAGAAGAAATCCTTGACAGACGACGCAAAACCATATACATTGTAAAAGTAGAGAAAAACACGGACAATAGAAGAGGGCACTATGAAGGCCAAGAGAGAAAGCGCGGATTTTGACAAGGTGCAAGCCGGCCTGAAAGCCAGGGGGTTCCAGGAAAAAGACGTCACAATCCCGTCTGGCAAGGCAATGGTTTTGGGGGTTGTTTGCGCGCTCCCGTTCGTCATCGTTTTGGGTGTGTTGTATCGCCTTCTTTTCCTGGAGCGAGCGCATTTATTAGACGTCAGCGGGCTTTCCTTTTACGTTCTGTTTCTCGCCATCATCGCTGTCTCCGTCGTGATCCATGAGGGATTGCATGGCGTCGGCTGGGCGATTGCAAGCGGCCAGGGCTGGAAGGCGGTTCGCTTCAATCTCAACGCAATGATGCCGAGCTGCGCCTGCAAGGTGGCGTTAGAGAAGAAATCGTACCTGATGGGGGTTTTGGCGCCTTTTGCCGTGTTGGGCTTGGGCAGCATCCTGTTTGTCTGCGCATATCCCGGCACGGTATCCCTGCTCACCCTGATGGTCAATTTTATCGCCGCAGGGGCGGATTTGCTCATCGCCCTTCACGTATTCCGAGAGGGAAACTGCTTGATTGCCGACCACCCAACAGAAGCCGGTTACATCGCGTTTTACAAGTCCGGTTCTGTATGATGGGAAATCGAAACGAAGCGGCCTCCGTCCGAATGGACGGAGGCCGCTCCTCTTATTTCCGCAAGCGCTTTACCGCAGCTCGATCCAGAAGCGCAGGTGGTGCGCGCCGCCGCCGGGCATCTGCGCCAGGTCCGTGCCGGTGGACCAGGCCATGTCTCCGCCGATGGGCGCGTGCGCCGCGTCGATGTGCAGGTAGGTCTCGGGCCGGCGGCGCAGCTCGTGCTCGTGCCGCGCGGCGAAGTAGTCCGCAATCTGGCTGTGGCGCGCGTCAAAGTGCGCGTCCTGCGCGGTGCGGATCGTCAGGGCGCGGCCGTCCGCGTCCGCCAGCTCCAGGAAGCGCATCCCCTCGTGGCCGCCGTTTTCCGAGGGCGGGTTGAACGCGAAGTGCGTGCCCTCCACCGTCGTCTCGTACCGGCCAAAGGGCGCGCTCATCTTCCGGTCGCAGTAGCTCTCGTTCGGGCCGCAGCCCAGGTAGGTGAGCGCTTCCAGCCCAGGGGCGGCGACGAGCTCCAGGCCCACGCGCGGCAGCGCACGGACCGCGGGGTCGATGTCCCACTGCGCGTCGCACTCCAAGTTTTCCGCCGTCAGGCGCCAGCGCAGGGTCAGTTTCGCCCCGAAGGCGCCGGAGAACCCGTACTCCGCCTCCACAAAGGCGGTGTCCCCCTTGGCAAAGGCCGCAAAGCGCGTGCACTTCTCCTCCAGGCCGCGGGCCGCGGAGAAGATGTCCCACCAGCCCCAGCCCGCCTGGCAGTCCAGGCCGCTGATGGGCCGGTCAAAGCAGGCGCGCACCGGGCCGCAGAGGTAGGCGGTCTCCCCGCGGGACAGGCGCACGAGGTGGCCGGTCTTCTCCTCGAACTCCGCCGCAAGGTCCCCGGCCGCGGCGCGCACCGTCTCCCCTTCCCAGGCGACGGCGGCGTCGGGCAGCACGCGCACGGGCGCCTCCTTCACCGCGGCCGCGCCGCTCTGCAGCGGGAACTGCACGCAGCCGACCTCGGCCCGCGCCTCGGCAAAGAAGGTCGCCGTCCGGCGCAGGACGTGAAGGTTGAGGTCGTAGCGGCAGCCCGGCTTGCGCGCAAAGGCCGGCTCGACGTCCACCACCGCCTGCGCAAGGGGCGCGATGTCCGGCAGGTCCAGCTCCTTTGTCAGGAGCGGCACGCCGTCTTCGAGCACCTCGGCCACGACCGCATAATAGGAAAGCGTGTGCACGGGGTCGTGGTTGACGAAGAGCGCCTTGCCCGCGGGCGGGAGCGTGTCCCAGGCGGAGGCGCGGGGCACGGGCGCGATGCGGACCGGGCAATAGCCCTCCTTGAGCTCGTAGGCGACGGGCTTCCACTCCAGGTCCGGCATCACGACGCCGTTGTTCGTCATGAAGTAGGGGCAGTTGTCGTCGTGCATGGTCTCGCCGAAGTCCCCGCCGTAGGCGAAGAAGGGCTCGCCCTCCGCCGTGCGGCCGAGGAGCGACTTGTCCTGCCAATCCCAGACGTAGGCGCCCTGGAAGCGCGGATAGCGGTCCAGCAGCTCGTTGAACTTGTTCATTCCGCCGCCACTGTTGCTGATCTGGTAGAGGTACTCCACGAGGATGATGGGCCGGTCGTCCGTGGGCGAGCAGAGCATCTTGACGATGTTGTCCACGGTGGCGTACATGTTGCCGCGGATGTCGGAGATGTTCTTGCCCGGCTCGCCGGCCTCGTACTGGCAAAGGCGCGTGGGGTCGTATTCCTTGAGGAAGCCGTACATGGCGGCGTGGTTGGCGCCGGAGCCGCTCTCGTTGCCCAGGGACCAGGAGTAGATGCTGACGTGGTTCTTGTAGCAGCGGGCCATGCGCTGGGCGCGGTCCACAAAGGCGGCGGCCCAGGCCGGGTCGTGCGTGAGGGCGCCCATGAGGCCGTGCGTCTCGATGTTGCACTCGCAGACGAGCAGGATGCCGTAGGTGTCGCAGAGCTCGTACCAATCCGGGCTGTCGGGGTAGTGGCAGGTGCGCACGGAGTTGACGTTCATGCGCTTCATCTGCCGGATCTCCTCGAGCATGTGCGCGCGGGTGACGGTGCGCCCGCCCTCCAGGCAGTGCTCGTGGCGGTTGACGCCGCGGATGAGCAGGCGCTCGCCGTTGAGCAGGACCACGCCGTCGCGGACCTCCACGGTCTTAAAGCCGATGGAGCAGGCCTCCACGTCCACGGCGCGGCCGCCCTTGCCCGTCAGCTCCACGACGGCGCGGTAGAGCACGGGCTCCTCCGTGCTCCAGAGCTCCACGCGGGGGAGGTGCACGCGGATGCGGCCGGTGTTCATGGTCGGCGCGCGGTCCTGGCGGTACTCGGCGCGGGTCTGGATCTCGCCGCGGCCCTGGCCCACGCGCTCGCCGTTGCGGTCGTAGAGGGTCAGCCGCACGCCGCAGTCCGCAAAGCCGTCGGCACGGGTGACGGTCACGTCGCAGACGACCTCGCCCGTCCGGTGGTGGAGGTCCGGGATGGCGGTGATCTTGTAGTCCTCAATGGCGATGCGCGGCTTGGAGAGGAGCATGACCGAGCGGGTGATGCCGCTCAGGTACCAATAGTCCTGGTCCTCCAGGTAGCTGGAGTCCGCAAAGTGCATCACCTGCACGGCCAGCAGGTTCTCCCCCGGGCGGCAGAGGTCCGTGACGTCGAACTCGCTGGGGAGCTTGCTGTCCTTGGCAAAGCCGGCGCACTTGCCGTTGACAAAGACGTAGTAGGCGGTCTCCGCGCCCTCAAAGCGCAGGATCAGGCGGCGGCCCTCAAAGCGCACGGGCAGGCGGAAGGTGCGGCGGTAGCAGCCGGTGGGGTTCTCCCGCGGGATGTGGGGCGGGTTGGGCTCGAGCTTCCCGCCGGCCTTGGGCCGGACATAGGAATCCTCCTCCCGGTTCTCCCAGGGGTAGACGGTGTTCGTGTAGACGGGCAGGCCGTAGCCCTGCGTCTCCCAGCAGCCGGGCACGGCGATGCCGCCCCAGGCGCTGTCGTCAAAGTCCTCCTGCCAGAAGAGCTCCACCGCCTCCGGCCGGTCGTAGAGCTTGAACCGGTAGTCGCCGTCCAGCCAAAGGATGTTGGAGGACTCCCGGATGTCGCCGCGCAGCGCCTCGCGCACGCTGGCATAGGCGCCAAAGCGCGTGTGCGCGGGCAGGCGCGACCGGCTGAGCACCTCGGGGTTTTCATAGTCGGGTCTTTGCGAAAATACTTCGTACGGGTTCATGGGGTTCCTCCGTTGTGCGGCGCTTGTTTGGCGGCGAACCGCCCTGCGCCTCTCCCGCTCAGTATAGCAAACCCCCGCGCCTTTTTCAACCAGCGCGCGCGGGCGAAAAAAAGCCGAGGGCGGCCTGTGCGGCCGCCCTCGGGGAGCGCAAAGGGAAAGGGATTTACTGGTTCAGAAGGGCTGCGTTGAGCTCCTCGGCCACGGGTTGCCACTTGGGCTCCATCTCGGCCAGGAACGCATCCCACTGCGCGTCCACGTCGCCGCCGCCGACGACCAGCTCTGTGATCTTCGACTTGACATCGGAGTCAAACGCGCCGTAGAGCGAGTAGAGCTCTCCGCCAAAGGTCTGTACCTCCCAATTCAGGGGATGGACCTTATAATTCGGCGAGGTCTGGATGTACTCATGGATCTCCTCAAAGGCGTCGAAGCCGTCCATGCGGGTCGTCTCGTTCGGGCTGGGCACGCCGGTAGCGGGCGTGTACTGGTTGTTGGTTGAAGTGTGCGGCAGGCGTTGTTGATCCACTCTGAATTATCGCGGACATGGCGCAGGAGAACGTGGGCCAGTCCTGCCGCGCCTACATCCCGGCGGGCATCACGCACTACCGCGCGCTGTGGGTGGACCGCAAGCGCAACTTCCCGACGGCGACCTGGCCGGGCGGATACGCGGCCGACGGCCCCTGGGACCGCGAGCGCCTCTTCCGCCACTACGGCGCGTGGGCGGCGCTGGCGCAGAACTACAACATGGGCGTGCACTGCGGCGAGGGCGGCTGCTTCAACCAGACGCCGCACGACGTGACGCTGCGCTGGATGGAGGACGTCCTGGACGCGCTGAAGACCTACAACATCGGCCTTGCGCTGTGGAACTTCCGCGGCGGCTTCGGCATCCTGGACAGCGAGCGCGCGGACGTGGACTACGTCGACTACAAGGGCCACAAGCTGGACAAGAAGATATACGACCTCTTCAAGAAATACTGACAAAAAAAGAGGTTCCGAACCCGATAGGGGGTTCGGAACCTCAGCTTGTCGAAAAACCTGCTGTGGCAATTAAGCCAGAGCAGGTTTTATGCGTGCAAGCAAGACCGAAAAAAGGAAAAATATCGAAATAGCAGCTGTATTTTTCCCTGATCTTGTTCGTTTGCCGCCATCCGGTGCAGGATGGCGGC
>CAJFMX010000041.1 GCA_904393115.1 uncultured Clostridia bacterium | reverse complement strand
CATACCGCGCGCTTTGCCTTGGTGGAGCTAAGGGGACTCGACCTCGTCTGCGGACGAGGCCGGGGCGCGGCTCTGGCAGCCCACCGGGCTGCCATTCACTCCCGCGCCCGTTCGAGTCCCCGCTGGCCGCGGCAAAAAAAGAAAAGCACGCGGTCCAAACATACCGCGCGCTTTGCCTTGGTGGAGCTAAGGGGACTCGAACCCCTGACCTCAACACTGCCAGTGTTGCGTACTAGCCAACTGTACTATAGCCCCAAAGCTAGGTTGAGTTTAGCATATCTCTCCGCACCTGTCAAGGGCCGAGAGGGGGGCGGGCCTTCTCGCGCCGCGGGGATTGACCTCGGCGGCGTTTTCCGCTACAATAAAAAAGACCCTTGGAAGAATCTGCATTCCCTTGTACCCGCCTGCGCGAGAAAGGAGATCGCCCATGCGGCACCTGATTCTTGGCTATGCAATGGATGCGTCGCTCCCTCTGTTCACCCGGGAGGACTTGCGGCGCTTGACGCACATCAACCTGGCCTTTGGCCTGATCCGGGACGGCGGCTTGACCTTGGAAAAGCTCACGCACCTGGACCTTCTGCCGCAGTTCCGCGCGTGGAATCCGGACATACACATCGTGCTCTCGGTCGGCGGCTGGGGCGCGGGCGGCTTTTCCGAGATGGCCCGGACCGCGGAGGGCCGCAGGTCCTTCGCCCGCTGCTGCCGCAGGGCCGTGGACGAATACGGCCTGGACGGCATCGACATCGACTGGGAATACCCCTGCAGCGACCTTGCAGGCATCGATGCGGACCCGGCGGACCGCGAAAACTTCACCCTCCTGCTGCAGGCCCTGCGCGAGGCGCTCGGCGACCACCTGCTCTCCGTCGCGGTCGGCGCCTCGACGGAATTCGTCCGCAGCACGCAGATGGACCAGGTCGCGCGCATCGTCGACTATGTGCAGATCATGACGTACGACATGCGCAGCGGTTTTACGCACCAGGCCGGCCACCACGCAGCCCTGGGCGCCAGCCGCGGGGACATGAGCAACCTCAACACAAAGGACATGGTCGAGATGTTCCACAGCGCAGGCGTGCCGCTGGAAAAGATGGTCATCGGCGCGGCGTTCTACGGCAGGCTGTGGAAGGGCGTGCGCAATGCAAACCACGGACTTCTCCAGCCCGCCCAGACCGTGGGCCTTTCCGGGCCGCGCTACAGCGAGATCGACGAGGAGTACCTCAACCGCAACCGGTTTGTGCAGTATTGGGATGCCGACGCCCAGGCTGCCTACCTCTGGAACGGAGAGGACTTTGTGAGCTTCGAGCCAATGGAGGCCGTGCGCCTCAAGTGCGCCTTTGTGCGCGAAAAGGGTCTGCTCGGCATCATGTATTGGGAGCACGGGTGCGACCCCTCCGGCGAGCTGCTGCGCGCCATCGAGGAGGCGCTGCACAGCCCGAGCGTGCGGGCGGGCCGCGGCACAAAGCGGCTCTAAAGAGAGGGAAAACGGCGCGGTCCCGGCCGGCCGCACCGTTTTCCCAAAAAAAATTTGCATTTCCCCCTTGACGGACGCAACCTTCCGTGGTAAAATATCCTTCGTGCTCGGGGCTATAGTACAGTTGGCTAGTACGCAACACTGGCAGTGTTGAGGTCAGGGGTTCGAGTCCCCTTAGCTCCACCACTTGGACCGCTAGCTCAGTTGGTAGAGCACCTGACTCTTAATCAGGGTGTCCAGGGTTCGAGTCCCTGGCGGTCCACCAAGCGCCGCTGAACCCCAACGGGTTCGGCGGTTTTTTTGCGCATGGCGGCTTTTCAGCGGCCGGGCGCTGTGGTATACTTTGGAAAAAGAGCAAACTGTGCTTCCCTGCAAAAGGAGAGGAGTTATGAAGAGCGACGACGGTTTTACGATGCGCCAGCTGAACGAGGGCGATCTGGAGCAGTTCAACGCGCTCCTGCGCTACGCCTTCCAGGTCACCACGACCGAGATGGTCAAGACCGGCTGGTCGGAAGAGGAAATCAAGCGCGAAAAGCTGCCCATGCTCACGGAGGGATATGTGCTGGGCTGGTTCCACGGTGACCAGCTCGCCTCCCAGATCGTGATCTACCCCATGGAGGTCAACGTCGAGGGCGAGATCCTGAAGATGGGCGGCATCACGGGGGTGACGACCTATCCGGAGTACGCGGGGCGCGGCCTTGCCCACCGCCTGATGAGCGAATGCCTCAAGCACATGCGCAAGGAGCGGCAGCTCATCTCCTTCCTCTGCCCCTACTCCTTCCCCTTCTACCGCAAGATGGGCTGGGAGATCGTCTCGGACAAGCTCACGTTCTCCCTGCGGGATACGCAGCTTCCCCGCCGCCAGGAGGTGCCCGGCATGGTCGAGCGCGTGGACCTGGAGAGCGAAGACCTCAAAAACGTCCACGAATACTTCGCCGTGCAGCGCCACGGCTGCATGCTGCGCAACGAGCTGGCCTGGCACGAATACTGGCGCTGGGACAACGACGACATGATCGCCGCCATCTACTACAGCGAAAAGCACAAGCCCCTGGGCTACCTCGTCTACTACATCGAGGACGAGATCTTCCACGTCAAGGAGATGGTCTACCTCAACCTCGAGGCGCGGCACGGGCTCTGGAACTACATCAGCGCGCACTTCTCCATGATCACGGAGGTGCGCGGGGCCAACTACTCCGGCGAGCCCCTGGCCTTCCTCTTTGACGACAGCGAGATCGAGGAGACGATTTCGCCCTACGTCATGGCGCGCATCGTGGACGTGCGCGAGTTCCTCCTCGCCTACAACTGGCAGAACACGCCGGAGGACCTGCGCATCTTCTTCCAAGTGACGGATCCCTTGGCCGAGTGGAACAACGGCACCTTCCTGCTCTACTGGCAGGACGAAAAGACCTATTGCGAGAAGGTCGATCCGGACGAGGCCGTCAACGCCATCCGCCTGGACGTCGGAACGCTGACCGCCATGCTCATGGGCTATAAGCGCCCGACCTACCTCTACCGCAACGACCGGCTGGACATGGAGTATTACTGGGTGCGCATCCTCGAGCAGCTCATCCACCACGACAAGCCCTACTTCTCCGACTACTTCTGATGGCGCAGAAAAAACGGGCGGGAGGTTCCCCCATTTTGGGGAGCCTCCCGCCCTTCTTTTTTGGGCCGGTCTACCGGGATTCGTCCGGGAACTTCCCGGCGGCGCTCCAGTGGGCCGCCACCTCCAGCATCCGCCGCCCGGCTTCCGCCTGGCCGATCTGCAGGAACACGAACGCGGTGGAGACGGTCTGCACAACGCCCCACTCCCAAATCCCCCGCTCCGGGACGCCGGTGCGCGCGTGGAGCTCCCGGCAGCGCTGCCTCGCCTTCTCCACGGGGTCTCCCTCGTATTCCTCCATCCATTCGCGCATGAGCACGCCCAGATCATAGGCCCTTTCGCAGAAGAGGCCATCCGGGTCGATGAGCTTGCAGCCGTCGCCCGCCCCGGTCGCCAGCGCGTTTCCCCCGTGCGCATCGCCGTGCACCCAGGCGAACGCAGTCGGGTCCAGCGCCTCCTCCCGCGCGCGCAGGCAGGAAAGCGCATAGTCGATCACGGCCTGGGGGCACGGGCGGCCCAGCTGCTCCCAGGTCTCCCCGAGGAAATCCCGGAACCAGGCGATGGACGCCTCGCCGCGGAGCAGTTCCTCCCCCTGCACGGGGATTTGCCAGGTCTGCTGCAGGACGGAACAGAGGATCCCGATCTGTTCGCGGACCGAGAATCCCATCTGGTTGATGGGCTTTCCCAGGCGCTCCAGCAGGCAGGCCCTGCGCTTGGGGTCAAAGGCGTAGACCTTTGCGCAGCCCCGCCCATCCGCCATCCGCAGCGCGGCCATGCCCCGGAAGAACTCGCCGCCCATGTCCTCAGGCGGGTCGATCTTCAGCGCGTACGGCTCCCCGTGCGGACCGTCCGCGCAGGCGACGAAGGCGCGCGAGCCGCCAGGCAGGGCCTCCCCCACGGAGATCTGCCACTCCGCCTCCAGCTCCGCAATCATGGCGTCCAGGTTTGCGAGCCACGCCTCCCCGACGGCCCCCAGGGACTTGGCCCGGCTGACCACGAGCGGCGGCAGCGCCCGGCGGCGCTTCCCCGGCTCCGCGCAGAGCGTGGCGCTCAGGATCCGGTAGAATTGCTCCCGGTCCACCGCGCACGCGATCTCCACATTCCCCTCCTCGCAGGGCGTGAAGGCCGTGCCGCCCATGTCGCGCTCCCGCTCCGTCTCCACCTCCACCCTGCCGCGCGCAAACCGGCAGACCTCCGGGTGAAAGACGGAGACCGCGGCCAGCGGGTCGTGCAGCGTCAGTTTCTCGGAGCTCTCCAGCCACGCATTCCCAAAGGAGAAGACCGCCCGCATCAGGTCGCTGTCCGCCCGCAGGAGGACCTCCGCCTGCCGCGCCTCGATGGTCAGCCGGTCCGTGATCTCCAGCGGCACGGCCCGAAACACCGCCGGCCGGGCGGCGAAGGCGATCTTTGCGGCCAGCGGATCGGCCCACGCGTTCCAGTTGTAGTACGGGGCCGGCAGGGGCTCTGCGCCGAAGTACCCGTTCATCACAAAGAGGCCCTTGAGCAGCCCCACGGAATCGGGATAGTCGGTGAAGAGTGTGGCGACGTTGGTCAGGTTCCCGATCGCAATCAGCACCACCTCGTGCGGATTCTCCCGGATCTTTTGGTAGAGGAAGGCCGGGGCGTCCCCCTTTGCAAACGCGTCGTGCGGCCAGCGGTCCAGGGCCGCCGCGCCCTCCGGCGTCGGGTAGACCGGGATCGGCTGCAAGGTCGTGTTGAGCCCGGCCACGATCGGGATTCGCCTCCCCGCGGCCCGGCAGATCGCGTCCGCGACCGCCGCCCGCTTCTCCGGCTCGCCGCAGACGGTCGTGATCCCGAGCAGATCGCACCGCGGCTCCTTCAGCAGATAGGCCAGGCAGATGGCGTCGTCGATGTCGCCGCCGATGTCCGTATCCAGCAAGATCTTTTCCATCCGGAATTCCCCCCAAGACAGACTGCGGGGCGGAAGGCGCTGCGCGCTAGCCTTCCGCCCCGCTTCTCTTTCTTCTCTGCGCGAAAGAGGTCCTCCCCTACTTGCCGAAGACCTCGGCCGCGCCGCGCATGTTCTCCCGCACGGGCACGGCGAAGGGACAGCGCTCCTCGCACTTGCCGCAGGCGATGCAGTCCCCGCCGTGGGCCGTCAGCGCCGCATAGTGCGCGCGGACGGTGTCCGGCGCCCCGCCGTGCTGCCGGGCCAGGTCGAGATACTTGGTCACAGAGGCGATGTCGATGCCCGCGGGGCAGGGCAGGCAGTGGTTGCAGTACATGCACTTGCCGCGCATGGCCGAGCGCGCGCCGCGGCCGAGGACGGAGTAGTCCCGCTCCGCGTCGGTGGCAGTCTCGTAGGCGAGGCTCCGCCGCATCTCCTCGACGGTCTTTGCGCCCAGCAGCACGGAGGAAACCGCGGGCCGCTCCAGCGCGTAGTGGATGCACTGCACGGGCGTCAGCGCCACGCCGAAGGGCGAGGACGCCTCGTCGAGCAGGCGGCCGGCGGCCAGCGTCTTCATGACCGTGATGCCCACGCCCTTTTCCTCGCAGAGGCGGTAGAGCGCCGCGCGGTCCGGGTCGATGGCAAAGCGCCCCTCGTAGAGCTCTTCCTTGAGCAGGTCGTCGATCTCCGTCTCCCCGGGCAGCAGGTCGAAGGCCGGGTTGATGGAAAAGAGCAGCACGTCCACCAGGCCGGTTTCCACCATCTTGCGGGCCGTGACCGCGTTGTGGGAGGAGGCGCCGAGGAAGCGGACCACGCCGCGGCGCTTGAGCTCCTGGCAGTAGTCGATGTACTCGCTGCCAAAGGCGAGGTCGTAGTCCTCCTGCGTATCGATGAAGTGCATCATGCCCAGGTCGATGTAGTCCGTGTGGAAGCGGGTCAGGAAGTCGCGGATGTACTCGTCGCAGAGCTTGACGTCGCGGGAGCGCAGGTACTGGCCCTTTTGCAGGACCGCGCCGATGTGCCCCTGCAGGAGAACGTCCTTGCGGCGGGCGCCCAGCGCGTCGCCCATGTGGGAGCGGACGTCGGGCTGGGGCATGAACACGTCCATGATGTTGACGCCGGCCTCCATCGCCGTGCGCATCACGGCCTCGGTGGTGGCAAAGTCCGCGTCGGTCACGTGCTCGCCGCCAAAGCCGATGCGGCTGACGCGCAGTCCCGTCTTTCCGAGGTCCCGGTATTCCATACTCTTTTCCCCCTTGCGTTTTTTTGCTTCGGTGCCTTCAGTATACGCCAAATTCCCCGCGGTGTAAAGGCGCGGCCCCGAAAACGCAACGCGGCGCAGCCAGTTTGGCTGCGCCGCGCTGCACGGGGTTCAGGCATCAATACTGCTTGCCGAAGTAGATGAGCTTTGTCGCCTTCTTGCCGCAGACGACGCAGGTGTCGCCGATGGGCGTCTGGTCAAAGGGCATGTTGCGGGTCTTGGCGTTGAAGCGGTTCTTGACCTCGAGCTCGCAGGCGTCGTCGCCGCACCACATGGCGCGGGCAAAGCCGTGCTGCACGGCCTCGCCGAGCTCCTCCATGTTCGTCACGTCCTGGATGTGGCTGTCGCGGAAGGCGAGCGCCTTCTGGAACAGGCCGTCGTGGATCTCGTCCATGAGGGCGGCGACGCGCTCGCCGACGCTGTCGATCGGGAGCTGGACCTTCTCCAGCGTATCGCGGCGGCAGACGGTGACCACGCCGTTTTCGATGTCGCGGGGACCGACCTCGACGCGCGCGGGCACGCCCTTCATCTCCCACTCGTTGAACTTCCAGCCCGCGGAATAGGTGTCGCGGTCGTCCAGGAACACGCGCAGGCCCGCGGCCTTCAGGGCGTTTGCGACCTCCTGGGCCTTCTCGGCGACGCCGGGCTTGTGCGCGGCGATGGGCAGGACCACGGCCTGGATGGGCGCGACGCGGGGCGGCAGCACCAGGCCGCGGTCGTCGCCGTGGACCATGATGATCGCGCCGATCAGGCGGGTGGAAACGCCCCAGCTCGTCTCCTCGACGTACTTCTGCTTGCCGTCCTTGTCCAGGAACTGGATGTCAAAGGCGCGGGCGAAGTTGTCGCCGAAGTTGTGGGAGGTGCCGGCCTGCAGGGCCTTGCCATCGTGCATCATGGCCTCCATGGAGTAGGTCGCGCGCGCGCCGGCGAACTTCTCCAGCTCGGACTTGCGGCCCACGAGCACGGGGATGGCGAGCACGTTCTCCGCAAAGTCGCGGTAGATCTCCAGCATCTGCAGGGTCTCCTCCTGGGCCTCCTCCGCCGTGGCGTGGATGGTGTGCCCCTCCTGCCAGAGGAACTCCGAGGTGCGCAGGAAGGGGCGCGTGCTCTTCTCCCAGCGCATGACGTTGCACCACTGGTTGTACTTCATGGGCAGGTCGCGCCAGGACTGCACCCACTTGGCGTACATCGTGCAGAAGATGGTCTCCGACGTGGGGCGGATGGCCAGGCGCTCGGCCAGGGGCTCGCTGCCGCCCTGGGTGACCCAGGCACACTCCGGCGCAAAGCCCTCGACGTGGTCGGCCTCCTTCATGAGCAGGCTCTCGGGCAGGAGCATGGGCATGTAGACGTTCTCGTGCCCGGTCTGCTTGAACTTGGCGTCCAGGTGCTTCTGGATCAGCTCCCAGATGCCGTAGCCATAGGGCTTGATGACCATGCAGCCGCGCACGGGCGCATAGTCGACCATGTCGGTCTTGCGGATCACGTCCGTGTACCACTGGGCGAAGTCCACGTCGCGGGGCGTGATCTCCTTGACGAATTCCTGCTGGGGTTTGTTCTTTGCCATGATTCTTCCTCCTTGATCGGGGCGAAAAAAAGGCTTCGCCCCCAAAAATCCTTGGGGCGAAGCCTTGGCTTCACGGTACCACCCAAATTCGGCGCGAAAGCGCGCCCTTCATTCGATGCGCCGTAACGCGGCGCGGCGGCGGGTCCTCCCCGCGGCCTCCGGGGACGGGATGCGGTCCTCGGCGCGGCGCGCTGCTTTCAGCCCCTGGCAAGCGCTCTCTTTCTCCCGCGCGGTGCGGCGCAATTTCCCCTTCACAGGTCATGACCCTATTATAGCGCGTTTTCCGCGGTTTGCAAGTAAAAACTTTCGCCCTTAGGCCCTGGCGTGCGCGCGCTCGCCCCAGGCGTAGGCCATCAGCAGCGCGGCCTGCGCCTCGGCGCTGGTGCCCTGGGAGACGAAGTGCGGGCAGCCGCAGACCTCGTGCACGATGCCGAAGCGGTCCACCTTGGACTGCACGGTGGCCAGCGCCCTGTCCGCGCGGTCGACCATCGCGCCGTCGTGAATCCAGCCCTCGAGCACGCCGCGGTAGATGTAGACGCTCATCATCATGGCGGAGGTGCCGTCCACGAAGCTGTTCTCGTCGTCCACGATGTCGCGGAAGCGGCCGTCCGGCAGCTGGAAGCGGACGAGGGACTCGAGCACCTCGTTGCCGCGGGCCGTGAGCTCCGCCAGGATGTCGAGCCGGCCGCACTTCTTCGCCTCCGCAGCCACGCGCGCGATGCCCATCAGCGCCCAGCCGTTGCCCGTGGCCCAGCGCAGGCGGCGGACAAACTTGCCCGTGCCCACGTCGTAATTGTGGAAGAACAGGCGCGTGCCCGGGTCCTGCAAATAGCGGAAGTAGCCGCGCAGCTGGCGGGCCGCCTCGTCGAGCTCGCCCATGACCGCCAGGAACGGCGGCGCCATGTAGGCCGCGTCGATCCAGAGCTGGTTCGGGGAGAACCCCTCGGCAAAGGACACGGTGTTGTGGTAGAGCACGCCGTCGTCCGTGCGGGGCGCGTCCTTCATGAGGTAGTCGAGCATGCGCTGCGCGCCGTCGCGGTAGAATTCGTCGCCGGTGAGCGCATAGGCGCGCAGGCAGACCTCGCCGTTTGCGGCCGGGTCCGTCACGGCGACGTTCTCGTTGATGACGGCGAGGCGGCCGTCCTCCTTCTGGCGCAGGATGGCGTCGTGGGCCATGGCGACCCAGATCTCGTTGTCCCCCAGTTCATACATGGCCTGCGCGCAGACGCCCTGCTCCCAGGGATAGCGCTGGATGGCGAGCATCGCGCCGGCGACCTTCTGCATGGTCTCATTCATGGGAAAACCCCCTCCTAATTGGTTTTTTCTCTTTTTTCATTTGCTTTCTTCTTCTCGGATTTCGCCCTTGGGCAGCGTGCCGGCAAAGGCCGTGCGGCCGGGCGCGCTCTGGACCGAGATCTCCCCGCCGCAGTCCTCCACGAGCTCTTTTACGATGGAAAGGCCCAGGCCGTGGCCGGCCGCCTTTGTGGTAAAGCCGGTGTTGAAGATGCGCGGAAGGACCTCGGGGTCGATCGCGGGGCCGTTGTTGACCACGCGGAAGCCGTAGGAACGGATGTCCTCGTAGAGCTCCACGACGAGGCGCCCGCCCTCCATGCCCTCCATGGCGTCCATGGCGTTGTCGATGAGGTTGCCGAGCACCCGGCACATCTCCCAGTCGTTCATGGGCAGGCCGGCATAGCGGGAGGTGACGTCCAGCTCCATGCGCACCCCGCGGCGCTCGGCGTCGCCGAGCTTTGCCTGCAGGAGCGCGTTGATGGCGGGCTTATCCGTCTTCATCCCGGCCGAGAGGCGGTGCATCTGGCCGTAGACGGTCTCGATGTACTTGGTCGCCTCGGCGTTCTCCCCCATGTCCACGAGGGAATAGACGACCTGCAGGTGGTTGAGGAAGTCGTGCCGCTGCTTGCGCATCTGCGTGTTGAGGTCGTCGAGCTGGTCGAAGGCCTCGCGCAGCATCTCGTTTTGCCGGTTGGTCTTTTTCCAGACAAAGCCGTCGCGCACGCTGGTGAGGCCCTCGACGATGAGCACGACGAGCGCCACGGTGGAAAACGGCCGCACAATGCGCAGGAGTTCCTCGCTCAGGTCGAACATGTCCGCAACAAGAAGCGCCACCAACAGCACGACTTCTACGCAGTTGATGACGATGGACATGGTCGCGGCCTTGTCGATATTGATGTGCCGATCGCGCAGCTTCTGCACTTGACTCCCTCCAATTCCCCGCTTATCGTACCACAAACCCCTGCGCTGCGCAAGGAGAGAGCGCGCAGGACCACAAGAAAAACGCGCCGCGCCCCTGCCGCGTTGCAGCGCCAAAACGAACAAAACACGGCCTAAGGGCCGTGTTTTGCTGGCTTTTACGGGATTACTTTCTGTGCTCGCGGACGCATTCCATGCCGCGCTCAATCGCCTGGCGGTTGATGGGCAGCAGGTGCGCCTTGCGCTCGCCGAACATGAGCTTGAGGTTGTCCATGACGGTATCGACCGTCACCGCGTGGGCGACCTCGATGTAGGCGCCCAGCATCACCATGTTGGCGACCTTGGAGTTGCCCAGCTCGTTTGCGATGTCGTTCGCGGGGACGTAGATGGCCTCGATGTCCGTGCGCTCGGCCTTGCGGTCCACGAGGGAGGAATTGATCAGCAGCGTCTTGCCGGGAATGACCGCGCCCTCGAACTTGTCCAGCGACGGGCGGTTGAGCGCCATGACGCAGGTCGCCTCGTTGACGATGGGCGAGCAGACCGGTTCATCCGAGATGATGACGTTGCAGTTGGAGGTGCCGCCGCGCATCTCCGCGCCGTAGGACGGCAGGAAGGAAACCTCCTTGCCCTCCTCCATGCCGGCCTCGACCAGCATCTTGCCGATGAGCTGCACGCCCTGGCCGCCGAAGCCCGCGATGATGAGCATTTCTTCCATCTCTTACACCTCCTTGTACACGCCAAGCGGGAACTGGGGAATCATGTTCTCCTTGAGCCACTTGAGCGCCTCCTGGGGGGTGAGGCCCCAGTTGGTCGGGCAGGTGGAGAGCACCTCGACCATGCTGAAGCCCTTGCCGGCGATCTGCGCCTCAAAGGCCTTGCGGATGGCCTTCTTGGCCGCCACGACGTGGGGCACGTCGTGCACGGAGACGCGCTCGATGTAGGCCGGGCCGTCCAGCTGCGCGAGCATCTCGCTCATCTTGACCGGGAAGCCGCAGTGCGCGGTGTCGCGGCCGTAGGGCGAGGTGGTGGTGATCTGGCCGGGCAGGCTGGTCGGGGCCATCTGGCCGCCGGTCATGCCGTAGATCGCGTTGTTGACGAAGATGGTGGTGATCTTCTCGCCGCGGGCCGCCGCGTGGACGATCTCCGCCGCGCCGATGGACGCAAGGTCGCCGTCGCCCTGGTAGGTGAAGACCACCTTGTCCGGGTGGACGCGCTTGGCGCCGGTGGCGCAGGCGGGCGCGCGGCCGTGCGCCGCCTCCATCATGTCGCAGTTGAAGTAGTTATATGCAAACACCGCGCAGCCGACGGGCGCGATGCCGATGGCCGTATCCCCCACGCCCAGCTCCTCGAGCACCTCGGCCACAAGACGGTGGATGATGCCGTGCGTGCAGCCCGGGCAGTAGTGGAAGGGAGTGTCGGTCAGCATGGAGGTCTTCTGGAATACCACTGCCATTTTACTTGCCCTCCTTGATGCCGGTCAGATAGTTCAGGATCTCCTTGACCGTGGGCACGACGCCGCCCGCACGGCCGTAGAAGGAGACGGGCTTGCAGCCCGCGACCGCGATGCGCACATCGTCCACCATCTGCCCGCAGGACATCTCGATGGAGACGACTTCCTTGACGCTGTCCTGGTTCGCCGCGTCGTGCACCGCCTTGTAGGGATAGGGCCAAACCGTGATCGGGCGGACGATGCCGACCTTCAGGCCCAGCTTCTCCCGGGCCTCCTTGGCCGCGCGCATGCAGATGCGCGCCATGGTGCCGTAGGCGACGAGGATCACGTCCGCGCCCTCGACGTCGATGTTCTCGACGCGGACCTCGTTCTCCTCCATGACCTTGTACTTGGCGGCGAGCTTCTCGTTGTGCTGCTCGCAGTCGTTGGGGTCGATGTAGAGGGAGTTGATGATCGCGCGCTCGGTGCGGCCGGGCTGGCCCGCGGCCCAGGGCTTTGCCGGCAGGGCCTCCGCACGCGCCTCGGGCATGTTGACCGGCTCCATGATCTGGCCGAGCATGCCGTCGCCCAGGATCATGACCGGGTTGCGGTACTTGTCCGCAAGGTCAAAGGCCTGGCCCATCAGGTCCACGGCCTCCTGGACGTTGGCCGGGGCGAAGACCAGCAGGCGGTAGTCGCCGTGGCCGCCGCCGCGGGTGGCCTGGAAGTAGTCGCTCTGCGCGGGCTGGATGGAGCCCAGGCCGGGGCCGCCGCGGACCATGTTGACCACGACCAGCGGAAGCTCGGCGCCCACCGCGTAGGAGATGCCCTCCTGCTTGAGGCTGATTCCCGGCGAGGAGGAGGAGGTCATCACGCGCGCGCCCGCGCCGGACGCGCCGTAGACCATGTTGATGGCGGAAACTTCGCTCTCCGCCTGCAAAAAGCAGCCGCCCACCTTGGGCATGCGCTTGGACATGTATTCGGGGATCTGGTTCTGGGGGGTAATGGGGTAGCCAAAGAAGAAGCGGCATCCGGCAAGGATCGCGGCTTCGGCAATGGCTTCATTGCCCTTCATCAGTACCTTTGCCATGGTTGAACGCCCTCCTTACTTTTCCACCTTGATGACGACATCGGGGCACATGCGCGCACAGCTCGCGCAGCCGATGCACTGGCTCTGGTCGATGCACTCCGCCGGGTGATAGCCCTTGGCGTTGATGCGCACGGGAGCCATTTGCAGGATGTGCTTGGGACAGAAGGTCACGCAGAGGCCGCAGCCCTTGCACTTCTCCTCCTGAAACGTAACGCTTGCCATTTCCTACCCTTCCTTCCGTCTGCGCTTCCAGCAGACCCTACTAGAATCAAAAAGTCGCGAAAAACGAATCTTTTCATTACATTTTACACAGACTTTGCCCGCCTGTCAACTTTGCCGGGCGGGCATTCAGATTAAATTTCGTTTACAAACGCCTCTTTTTCGCTTTGCGCGCGCCTTGACGCCGCGCGCGCCCTGCGGTAGAATAGGGCGGAAACCGCGGCGCCCGTCCGCTGCCGCTGCAAAATCCACATAGAAAAGGTAGGACTCGCACATGAACTTTCGCAGGGCCGCCATGCCCGCCCTCCTGCTCGCGCTGCTCCTTCTTTTGAGCGCGTGCGCCTCCCCCGCCGCCCAGACGGACGCGGGCGAGGCCGCCATCTCCTTTGCCGACGACAACGGCCGCTCCGTCTCCCTGGCCGCCGCGCCCGCGCGCGTCCTCGCGCCGCAGTCCAGCTTTGCGGACATGTGGGTCCTGGCCGGCGGCGAGGTCTGCGCCACCTCGCAGGAGACCTTTGACGAGGGCGTGGTCAGCCTTGCCGAGGACACGGTCAACGTCGGCTCGCTCAAGACCCCGGACCTGGAGACGATCCTCGGCGCGGGGGTGGACTTTGCCATCCTCTCCTCCAACATCGCCGAGCACACGGACATCGGCAGCGCGCTGGAGAACGCGGGCGTGCCCTGCGCCTACTTCAACGTGGAGACCTTTGACGACTACCTGCGCGTGCTCAAGGTCTTCACCGGCATCACCGGCCGCGAGGACCTCTACCAGCAGAACGGCGCGGACGTACAGGCGCGCGTCGAGGCGGCCATCGCCCGCAAGGAGGGCCACGAGGCCCCGACGGTCCTGTTCCTGCGCGCGTACTCCACGGGCGTGCGCGCCAAGGGCAGCGACAACATGACCGGCGAGATGCTCAAGGACCTGGGCTGCATCAACATCGCGGACAGCGAGGACTCGCTCCTGGAGGACCTCTCGCTCGAGGTGATCCTGGAGCAGGACCCGGACTTCATCTTCGTGACGACCATGGGCGCTTCGGAGGAGGCGGCGATGGCCTCCCTGGACGAGCTCCTGCTCTCCAACCCGGCCTGGGCGTCGCTGACCGCGGTGCAGGAGGGGCATTTCCACCTCCTGCCCAAGGACCTGTTCCACTTGAAGCCCAACGCCCGCTGGGGGGAGAGCTATGAGATCCTCGCAGACTACCTCTATGGCGAGGCGTAGCCGCAAGCTGCCGGCCTGGGCCGCGCTGCTGCTGTGCGCGCTGCTGGTCGCCGCCGCCTGCGCGCTGAGCCTGCTGCTGGGCGCGTCCACGCTCTCGTCGGGCGAGATCCTCTCCTCGCTCCTGGACCCTGCGAGCACGGGGGCGCGGATTCTGCTGCATGTGCGCCTGCCCCGGCTGTGCGGGACGCTGCTCGCGGGCGCGGCGCTGGCCGCGGCCGGGGCGATCCTGCAATCGGTCCTGGGCAACCCGATCGCCAGCCCCAACGTCATCGGCGTCAACGCCGGGGCGGGGTTTGCGGTGGCGCTGTGCACGGCGCTGGCGCCCACGGGGGCGGCGCTGCTGCCGGCGGCGGCCTTCCTTGGGGCGCTTGCCGCGGTGCTGCTGGTCTTCTTCCTCGCGCGGGCGACGGGCGCCTCGCGCACGACGCTCATCCTCTCGGGCGTCGCGCTCAACAGCCTGCTCAACGCCGGAACGGACACGGTGACCACGCTGTTTCCGGACGTGCTCGTGGGCAGCCTGAGCTTCCGCGTGGGCGGCGTTGCGGGGCTTACGCTCGAGCGGCTGGCCTTCCCGGCGGTCTACATCGGGGTGGGGCTGCTGGCGGCGCTGCTCCTCAGCCACGACATGGACGTCCTCTCCCTCGGGGATGAGACGGCGCGCTCCCTGGGCCTGCGCGTGCAGGCGACGCGCTTCCTCCTGCTGGGCACGGCGGCGGCGCTGGCGGGCGCGGCCGTGAGCTTTGCGGGCCTGCTGGGGTTTGTGGGGCTGATCGTGCCGCACGCGGCGCGGTTCCTGGTCGGGGGCGAGGCCCGGCGCCTGCTGCCGGCCTCGATCCTGCTGGGCGCGGCGTTCCTGACGCTGTGCGACGTGGCGGCGCGGCTGCTCTTCGCGCCCTACGAGCTGCCGGTCGGGATCGTGATGAGCTTCCTGGGCTGCCCGTTCTTCCTCTACCTCCTCATCCGGCGGAAGGGGGGACATGCCCATGCTTGAGCTGCGGAACCTCACCGTCGGCTACGCGCGCGAGCCGGTGCTGCGCGATTTCAGCCTGATCCTGCCGGACGGGGGCTTCACCGCGCTGATCGGGCCGAACGGCTGCGGCAAGTCGACGCTGCTGCGCACGGCCTGCGGCCTGCTCCAGCCGAGCGAGGGCCAGGTCCTGCTGGACGGCGAACCCCTGCCGAGCCTTGCGCACAGGGCCGTGGCGCGCAAGCTCGCCTTCCTGCCGCAGTCCCGGCCCGTTCCGGACCTGACGGCGCGCCGGCTCGTGCTGCACGGGCGCTTCCCCTACCTCGGGTATCCCCGGCGCTATTCCAAGGCGGACTATGCGGCGGCGGACGCCGCGCTCGCGGCCGTCGGCGCGCAGGCGCTGGCCGAGCGGGACCTGCAGGCGCTCTCGGGCGGGGAGCGGCAAAAGGTGTTCCTGGCCATGGCCCTTGCGCAGGACGCGCCGACCATCCTCCTGGACGAGCCGACGACGTATCTGGACATCGACCGGCAGTTCGAGGTGATGCGCCTGCTCGCGGAACTGCGCGCGCAGGGCAAGACGGTCGTCGCCGTGCTGCACGACCTGTCGCTGGCCTTCCACTTTGCGGACCGCGTCGTGCTGCTGCGCGCGGGCGCCATCGAGGCGGACGGCACGCCGGACGCGGTCGCGAACTCCGGCGCGCTCGCGCGGGCCTTCCGCGTCGCGGCGCACCGGATCGAGGTGCCGGGCTTTGGCGCGCAGTACGTGTTCTATCCCTTGGAGCGTTCTCTTTAGACGAAGAAGCGCGCCCCGGCAAATGGCAGTGCACCAGTCAAGAGAAAGTAGACACGAAAAAGGAATCTTTGTCAGAAGCTCCTTTCGGTCTTGTGAGCAGCCCCAGATTGTGCGGACAGTAGAAAAAGCCCCTGGTAGGAAATATTGAGTTTTAGTAGGAGAGGCGTCGCGCCAGCGGCGCCTCTCCTACTAAAACTGGATGCGCTCGTAATTGTAAAAGTGGATATATCGGTCAATCATCTCGTTGGCCTCAGAGAAAGTGGTTGGCTTATGTCGGGAAATACACTCTGT
>CAJFMX010000040.1 GCA_904393115.1 uncultured Clostridia bacterium | reverse complement strand
TTGAGTTTTAGTAGGAGAGGCGTCGCGCCAGCGGCGCCTCTCCAGTCTTAAACTGGATGCGCTCGTAATTGTAAAAGTGGATATATCGGTCAATCATCTTATTGGCCGCAGAGAAAGTGGTTGGCTTATGTCGGGAAATACACTCTGTTTTCAGGATGGAGAAGAAATTTTCGGCCATGGCATTGTCATACGGATTTCCCCGTCTTGACATGGAAGGCGTAATGCCGTATTGTTCAGTCAGCTGGAAATATGCTTGGGATGTGTATTGAAAGCCTTGGTCGCTGTGGAGCTGCAACTCCACGGCGATCCTCTTTTTCTCTTTCTTCATGGCAAAACGAATGGTGTCCAGCACCAGATTCACCGTCTGCTGTGTTCCGGTCTTGTAGGCCGCGATACGGTTATCGTAGAGGTCACGGATCATGGACAGATACAGCACACCTTGCTTCGTTTGGATGTAAGAAATATCTGTTACCCATTTGCTGTTGGGCCTGTCTGCGTGAAACTCCCTGTTGAGTAGATTTTGATATTTATGTACTTGCTGTCCCAGATTCTTCCACTTCCGCTCTCTCCGAATTTCAGAGAAAAGACCGTATTTTTTCATGACCTTAAGGACAGTTTTCGGGTTGTGGTGAACGCCTTGCCGTTCTAACCACAGGTGCATCCGGCGGTAGCCATAGGTTTGGACGCAATGCTCCTGCTGTTTCCGAAGCAGAGCAGCCAGCGGCGCGTCCTTCTCGGGGCGACCCATTCGTTTCACATAATCATAATAACCGCTCAAAATCCCGCAGTAGTACATTCTCCATTTTCAGGCGCTTGTTTTCATACTTGTATTCCTGCAGAGTCCCGGCGGGTTTTCGCCCTCTCTGTTTGGGTGTGATTTGCCTTGCTTTCCTTCGCTCTCGCTTCAGCAAATCATGGATTGGCCTGTCTCCCTCCAGACCCAGCCTTTCCGCAACTTCCCGCTGGCTCCTCCCACTCTCCAGCATCTGCTTGATTTCGGACAGGAGCATCTGCGTTTTTTGATACCTTCTTGCCATATAAAATCCCCCCTGATGTAGTCTTATTTTCCTACATCAGGGGGATTTTGTCTACTGTCCGTTTTTTCTGGTCCGGTTCAAACGGCGGCACGGGGCGAAGGCGAAGGGAGCGCGTCCGCGCTCCTGTAGGCCGAGCGTTTGGGCCAAAGGCCCGATAAGCCGACCGACCCCCCGGGCCGGCGAAAGGCGGCACGTGGCGAAGGCGGAGGGAGCGCATCCGCGCTCCTGTAGGCCGAGCGTTTGGGCCAAAGGCCCAATAAGCCGGCCGAAACCCCGGGCCGCCAACGGCGGCACGGGGCGAAGGCGGAGGGGGCGCATCCGCGCTCCTGTAGGCCGAGCGTTTGGGCCAAAGGCCCAATAAGCCGGCCGAACCCCCGGGCCGCCAACGGCGGCACGTGGCGAAGGCGGAGGGGGCGCGTCCGCGCTCCTGTAGGCCGAGCGTTTGGGCCAAAGGCCCAATAAGCCGGCCGAAACCCCGGGCCGCCAACGGCGGCACGGGGCGAAGCCGCTCGATGCGGACGGCGCCTGTTTTTTTGAAAATCCGAGGGGAAAATTTCTAAGGGAAAACCTGTTCGATCTGCATTGCATCTTCTCCGCGCGCGTGGTACAATAGAGGCGAATGAAGGGATTGTGTGTTCGTCTATATTCCGCTGCGAAGGGGAGGTGCGCGCATGGAGCAGAGGGCGTATGCCGCCATAGACCTGAAGTCCTTCTATGCTTCGGTGGAGTGCGTGGAGCGGGGGCTGGATCCGATGGACACGCACCTGGTCGTCGCGGACGAGGAGCGGACGGACAAGACCATCTGCCTTGCGGTCACGCCGCCGCTCAAGGCGCAGGGCGTGCCCGGGCGGCCGCGGCTCTTTGAGGTGCGGGAGCGGGTGCGCGCGATCAACGCGCAGCGCCTGGCCCGCGCGCGGGCGAAGACCTTTGCGGGCGAAACGCACCGCGCGGGGGAGCTGGTCGCGCATCCGGACTGGGCGCTGCGCTTCCTCGTCGCGCGGCCGCGCATGGCGCTCTATCTGGACTACAGCGCGCGCGTCTACGCCGTCTACCTGCGCTTTGTCGCGCCGGAGGACGTCCACGTCTACTCGGTGGACGAGGTGTTCGTGGACCTGACGCCCTACCTGCGCCTGTACGGCTGCACGGCGCGGGAGCTGACCATCCGCATGATCCGCGCGGTCTACCGGGAGACGGGCCTGTCCGCCGCGGCGGGCATCGGGACGAATCTCTACCTCTGCAAGGTCGCCATGGACATCAGCGCCAAGCGCGCCCGGCCCGACGCGGACGGCGTGCGCATCGCGGAGCTGGACCCGGCGCGCTACCGGCAGGAGCTCTGGGACCACGAGCCGATCACGGACTTCTGGCGCGTGGGCCGCGGGTATGCGAACAAGCTGCGCGCCAACGGCCTGCACACCATGGGGGACGTGGCGCGCTGTTCCCTGGGCGGGCCGGGGGACGTGCACAACGCGGAGCTGCTCTACCGCCTCTTCGGCGTCAACGCGGAGCTGCTCATCGACCACGCCTGGGGCGAGGAGTCCTGCACCATGCAGGACATCAAGGCCTACCGGGCGGAGGAGAAGAGCATGGGCTCCGGCCAGGTCCTCTCCCGCCCCTACGCCCACGGCGAGGCGGCGCTCGTCCTGCAGGAGATGGCCGAGGCCCTGGCGCTGGACCTCACGGCGCACGGCCTTGCGGCCGGGCAGATCGTGCTCAGCGTCGGCTACGACCGGGAGAGCCTGCGCCTGGGCTACAGCGGGCGCACCCGCGCGGACGCCTACGGCCGGCGCGTGCCCGAGGGCGCGCACGGCAGCCTCGACCTCGGCGGGCAGACGGCCTCCTGCCGGCGCATCGTAGAGGCGGCTGCGGCGCTCTTTGCGCGCATCGCGGACCCGGCGCTGCTCGTGCGGCGGCTCAACCTCACCGCCTGCCGCATCGGCCCCGCCGACCAAGCGGGCAGGAGCGTCCAGCTCAGCTTCTTCGACGGGGAGGACGCCGCCCGCCGCGCGGCCGAGCGCAGGGAGGAGCGCCGCCAGCGCGCGGTGCTCGCCATCCGGGAAAAGTACGGCGGAAACGCCATCTTCCGCGGCGCGGATCTGCTCGAAGGGGCAACCGGCCTTTCCCGCAACGCGCAGATCGGGGGGCATCGGGCATGAGCGGGCGCTACGACGACATCCTGCGCCGGGAGCGGCCGCAGATCCCGGGACACCCGGCCATGCCGCGGGCCGCGCGCGCGGCGCAGTTCGCGCCCTTTGCGGCGCTGACGGGGTACGGCGCGGTCGTGGCCGAGGTCAACCGGCAGACCGAGCCGCGCGCGGACCTGGCCGAGGACGCGCAGGCCGCCCTGCAGGAAACGCTGCGCCGCCTGGCCGCGCGCGCGGGCGAGCACCCGCGCCTTGCCGCGACCTACTTCGTGCCCGACGCGCGAAAGAGCGGGGGCGCCTATGTCACGGCCGTGGGCGCGCTGCGCCGCATCGACGAATGCGGGCGGGCCCTGGTGCTCGAGGGCGGCGCGCGCATCTCCCTGGACGACCTCTTCGACCTCGCGCTGCTTTAGAGCGGGGTGAAAAGCAGGCGGTCCCCAAAAAACAGGCGGCGCAGCCCGGGCGGCTGCGCCGCTTTTGTCGCGAACGATTTCGTGCCCGGCGTGCGAAAGAGCGGGGGCGCCTATGTCACGGCCGTGGGCGCCCTGCGCCGCATCGACGAATGCGCGCGGGCCCTGGTGCTCGAGGGCGGCGCGCGCATCCCCCCTGGACGACCTCTTCGACCTTGCGCTGCTTTAGAGCGGGACGGAAACCAGGCGGTCCCAAAAAACAGGCGGCGCAGCCCGGGAGGCTGCGCCGCTTTTGCCGCGAACGATTTCGTGCCCGGCGCGCGAGACGGGGTCTTGCGCTGCTTTAGAGCGGGACGGCGAGCAGATCGCGCAGGCTGTCCAGGAACAGGCGCGCGGCCCGGGAGAAGACCTGGTACTTCTTCCAGACCAGGCAGGCCTCGGCCACGAGCCCCGGGGACAGCGGGCGGAAGCACAGGCTGCTGCCCTGCGTGTTGAGGAGCTTGTCCAGCGTCACGGCGTAGCCCAGCCCCTCGTCCACCAGGAGCGAGGCGTTGTAGAGCAGGTTGTAGGTCGCAACGACGTGGAGCTGCGAGGGCTCGCACTGGAACCAGCGGCTCAGCCGGAGGTCCTCGTTCCGCTGATGGGAGAGGATCAGGGGCTTGTCCCACAGGTCCTCCGGGGTGATGGCCTCCTTTTCGGCAAGGGGCGAATCCCGGCGCATGAGCACGCCCCAGGTGTCCGGGTAGGGGATGGTGAAGAAGTCGTACCGCTTGGGGTCCGCGCCGCCGAAGATCAGGCCGAAGTCGAACAGGCCCTTGTCCAGGGTCTCCAGCACGTACTCCGCGTTTCCGCTGGAGATGTGGTAGCGGATGTCCGGATAGCGCTCCTGCAGGGACCGCGCGGCCCGCGCGAGGTAGCGGACGATGTCGCTCTCGCCCGCGCCGATGTAGACGTCGCCCACGACCGCCTCGTCCGAGCGGGTGATCTCGTCCTCCGTGCGCTGCACGAGGGAGAGGATCTCCTCGGCGCGCTTGCGCAGGATCATGCCCTCCTCCGTCAGGAGCACCTTGCGCGAGCCCTTTGTGCCCCGGATGAGCAGCTGCTTGCCCAGCTCCTCCTCCAGGGCGCGCAGCTGCGTGGAGAGCGTCGGCTGGGACAGGTGCAGGGACTCTGCCGCCGCGGAGATGTTCTGCTCCCGCGCAACTGCGAGGAAGTATTGAAGCACGCGCAGTTCCAATGCCAAAACCCCTTTCCGCCTTCCGCGCGCGGCGCAAGGCGAGCGTTTTTTTCATTGTACCACAGCGCAGCGCTGGACGCCGCATTTTTTTGCAAAAAAACGCCGCGCGCCGCTCTGGCCAAAAAAGCGGACGGCTCAGGGCCGCAGGCGCAGCGTCTTGACCTCAAAGGGATGGAAGTGCAGGCGGACCGCGCCCGCGGAAAGGTCGAGGTCCTCGACCGGGTTCTCGAGCATGTCGCAGACCTGCGCCGAGGAGACGGGCAGGCGCAGCGCGAGCTCGCAGGCCGTGTCCGCGCGCTTGGCCTCGTACAGGCGCAGGATCACGTCACCGCTGCCGTCCTCAGCGGGCTTGACCGTGTCCACGAACACGTTCTCCGCCGTCAGATCCAGGGCCGCGGGCAGGTCCGCGCAGGAGCCGAGCTCCGTCGTGAGCGGCACGTTCAGGTCGTACGCCTCGCGAACCACCGGGCTGGAGAGGAAGGGCCCTTCCCATCCGCAGAAGGCGTAGGTGAAGTGGTGCACGCCGTTGTCCGCGCGCATCTCCGGCGCGGCCGGCGCGCGCAGGAGCGTCAGCTGCAGCGCGTTTTCCTTCATGCTGATGCCGTATTTGCAGTCGTTGAGCACGGCCGCGCCGTGACTCTCGTCGCACAGCGCGCTGTAGCGCTGGTTGCAGACCTCGAAGCGGTCGCTGTCGTAGAGGCGGGAGCGGTGCGTCGGCCGCTTGAGGTAGCCGAACTGGATCTCGTTGATGCCCTCGCTCGCCTGGACGGAGACGGGGAACTCCACCTTGAGCAGGCGGTGCAGCTCGTGCCAGTCCACGGTCGTGACAAAGTCCACGCGCCGGCCGTCCGCCGCGAGCACGATGTCCTGCGCAAAGGCCGAGTGCAGAATCTTACGCTCCAGGTGCAGCACCGCGCGCGGGCCCTCCGCCTGACGGACCGTGAGGGTCACGGGCTCGTCGAGCGCGAGGGGGGAGAGCTCGTAATTGGAGTCCACGTCCCAGGCGTCAAAGAGCCGCGGCACGTCCTTGAAGGCCAGCAGGCGGTTCATGGGCCCGGCCGCGAACTCGCGCCCGGTCGCCTTGTCCACGAAGGAGACGATCTCGCCGCGGGCGTTGAACGCCGCGCGCACGTGCGCGTTCTCCAGGACCGCGCCGTCGTCCGTCAGGGCCGCGCGCGCCGCGGGGCCAGGGGTGCTCACCGTGCAGGGGTAGAGTGTCACCGCGCCGAGGGCGGGCGCCGGCACCTCGGCCAGGACGCCCTCCGCGGTCTTCTGGGTCGGGATCTCGCGGCCGTCCGCCGTGCGCGCGCCGGAGGCGAAGCAGTCCGGCAGGACCACGATCCCCTTGCGCGCAAAGGACAGGGAGTTGAAGACCGTGTAGCCCTCGCCGTTGGCCAGCGCCTTGCGCGCGCCGTCCGCGACGGACTCCGCCTCCGCAAGGACCTGCGCGTGGTCCGCGCGCGCCTTTTCATAGACCTTACCGATGGAGGAGCCGGGCAGGATGTCGTGGAACTGGTTGAGCAGCAGCAGCTTCCAGGCCGCGTCCATCTTCTCGAGCGGGTAGCGGTACTCCGGCCGCAGCAGGGAGGCCATGGCCCCGAGGAACTCCGCCTCGCGCAGCGCGAGCTCGCTCTTGCGGTTGCCGCGCTTGATCGCGGCCTGGGAGGTGTAGACGCCGCGGTGCGCGGAGAAGTAGAGCTCGCCGACGTAGGTGTGCTTCGGGCCGCCGGCGGCCTCCATGTCGTGGAAGAACTCGACCGGGCCGGCGCTGCGCACACGGGGCAGCCCCTCCAGGTCCTCCTCGCGCCGCAGGAATTCGAGGTAGTCGCGCGCGGGTCCGCCGCCGCCGTCGCCGTAGCCATAGGGCAGCAGGAACGCGTCCAGGCCGCGCTTCTGCACGCGCTTCTTCCAGGCCTGGGAGATCTCGCCCGGGTCCGTGCGGTAGGTGTAGCTCGTGGGCAGGAAGGTCTCGATCTCGGAGCCGTCCGCGCCCTGCCAGGTGAAGTAGTGGTAGGGGAAGCGGTCGCCCTCGTTGTAGGACCAGAAGATCTTCTGCGTCACCAGGTACTGCACCCCGCAGCCCTTGAGGATCTGCGGCAGCGCCGCGGAGTAGCCGAAGGTGTCCGGCAGCCACAGCACGACCGAGTCCACGCCGAGCTGGTCCTTGAAGTAGCGCTTGCCGTGCAGGAGCTGGCGCACCAGCGACTCGCCGGAGGTCATGTTCGTGTCCGGCTCGACCCACATGGCGCCCTCGGCGATCCAGCGCCCTTCGCGCACGGCGGCGAGAATCCGCTGGTAGAGCTCGGGGTAGTACTTGCGGCACATCTCGTAGGCCGCGGGCTGGCTCTGCAGGTACTTGTACTCCGGGTATTCCTCCAGCAGGCGGAGCTGCGCCGCGAACGTGCGCGAGGTCTTGCGGTAGGTCTCCTCCATGGGCCACAGCCACGCCAGGTCCAGGTGCGCGTTGCCGATGGCGTAGAAGACCGGCGCGGTGGAGCCGTTCCTGGCGGCAAGGGCCGGGGCGAGGACTTCGCGCGCGCGGGCGTAGCTCGCGTTGCGGCCCGCCTCGTCCTGCTCAAAGTCGATGGCGAGCGTCGCCTGCTCCAGCGCGTCCGCGATCTTCTCCGCGCGCAGGCTCTCGGGGTCGACCTCCTCGCCCAGCAGGCGCAGCGTCTCCAGGTCCATGTAGAGCTGGTAGGCGGTTTCGTTCCAGACGCCGTAGGTCATGCGCCCGAGCTGCGCGCGCTCGCCCTCGACCTTCGGGTCCTGGTAGGAGCCCGGCAGCACCGGGCCGGTCGCGCAGCCGCCGAGCGCGCTCTCCGGGTAGTAGTGGCCGGCGTAGGCCTCCAGCAGCAGGTCGTAGGCGCGGCCCGGCTCCCCGCAGCGCGTCAGCACGTTGTCCACCAGGAAGTGGTGCGGCACGTTCACCCAGCCCGCGCGGTAGGTGCCGAAGGACTTGCCGTCCACAAAGACCGTCGTCTCCCCGCCGGTGCACAGGTCCATGGCGATGCGCTTGCCCCGCGCCGCCTCCGGCAGCACGATGCGCGCGCGCATCCAGCAGTATTCATAGCTGCGGCCCCAGCGCTGGCCGGGGTGCATGGGCTGGAAGTCCCCGCGCTGCGCCGCCGCCTCGGGCGCGAGCTGGTCCATGGTCAAAAACCCTTCCACGGGGATGGTGCCCAAGGGCTGATAGAGGTCCTTTTGCAGCGTGAGGAGCCAGTGCTCCAGGCGCTGCCGCCACTCCGAGTGCATGTACTTCATGGCAAGTCGCCGTCCTTTCTTTCCACGTCAGGGCGCGGAGGGGAAAATAAAAGGTATATCATTTCATACAGGAACCATGTCTTACGCTCCATTATACCGCGCGCGGCGGAAAAGTCAAACGCTTTTTCCGCTGCGCGCGCTCCGAACCCCAAATTGCGGGCGATGGAGAAACTTGACAGAACCGATTGCGGCTGATATAGTGAACATACTTTGATCGGGTTGGTGTAAGCGATGAGCGAAGAGAATATGTATCGTACAATCTACCGCGACCTGCTGCGCAAGATCCGCAGCGGCGAGTTCCGGTGCGGGGACCGGCTTCCCACGGAAAAGCAGCTCTGCGAGGCCTTTGCTGTCAGCCGCATCACGGTGCGCCACGCCATGGAGATGCTCGTGCGCGACGGTGTGGTCACGCGCATCAAGGGGAAGGGCACCTTCGTCGCCCCCGGGCCGGTAGGGCGCGAGGTGCCCGGTCCGAACGCGCCTGCGCGGCGGCAGATCGGCCTGGTGGTCCCGAACTTTTCCGACGCGTTCGGCGCGAAGATGCTCAAGAGCATCGAGCACGCCTGCGCGCAGAAGGGATACGACCTCGTCCTGCGCATCTCCTGGGGCGACCTGGAGAACGAGTGCGCCATCATCGACGATCTGCGCGACTGCGGCCTTGCGGGCCTGATCGTGCAGCCCGTCAACGGCCCGCGCTACAACGCCAGCCTGCTCCGGCTCATCCTGAGCGAGTCCCCGGTCGTCGTTCTGGACCGGCGCATGCCCGGGGTCGAGGCCTGCTTCGTCGGCACGGACAACGAGGCCAGCACCCGGCGGATCGTGCAGCCGCTCTTCGACCTGGGACATGAGAACATCGCCTTCGTCTCCCCGCCGCCCCTGCAGACCAGCACCCTCGAGGAGCGCCTGCACGCCTTCCGCGCCTGCTTCTACGAGCGGAACCGCGTGCCCGATGAATCCTACTTTTTCACCAACGTGCGCGCGACCCTGCCCGGCCAGGACCGGGAGGAGATCCTCCGCGAGGATCTGCAGAACCTCGCGCAGCACCTGCGCGCCCATCCGGAGATCACGGCCGTTTTTGCCTCGGAGTATAACGTTGCCTGGCTCGTCCGGTGCGCTGCGGAGGCCGTGGGCCTGCGCGTGCCCGAGGACCTGTCCATCGTCTGCTTCGACATGCCGACGCGCTTTGCACAAGGGGATGAATTCACCCACGTGCAGCAGGACGAGGAGGGCCTGGGCCAGAAGGCCGTCGATCTGCTCCTGCAGCGCATCGCAGACGGGCCGGAGTTCCACCCCTCCATCCTGCTGCCGGCCGCTTTCATTCCAGGCCGGAGCACAGCCACGCCCAAAGCCACGACACGGACCGCCTGACGTGTAAAACAAAAAACCGCAGTCTCATGCAAAGAGGCCGCGGTTTTTTGTTTTTGTCTTATTTTAATGTCATACCAAATTTGTGAAGAAAAATCACGAATCGAGATATTGTAGCAAATGCACAAAAAATATGCTAAAAATTGTGCAATTAACAAAAATACAGGAAAATCTTCACGAGTAGTTGACAAAAAGAAAATGGAATGTTAATATGACAACACACGGAACAAAATGGGTCCGCAAGGATTTGTTATATATGTGTTTGACCTTGTTTGGCGAAAGGCGCTTTTTCCTAAAAAGCGATTGGTTACCAAGGGCAGAGACCGCACCCAATAGAGCGCAGCGTGCAATAGAAAAAGATAGAGAAGGGGGAACCTCGCGATGTACATGTCGCCCAACGCAAACCGGATGCACGACGTGATGAACCTTCGCACCAAAAAGGGGTGGAGGCTGCTGGGCAAGATGATCTGGAGATACAAGTGGATTTACCTGATCATGCTGCTCCCAGGTCTGGCGCTGATGATCGTCTTCCGGTACCTGCCCTTGCCGGGCATCCTGCTGGCGTTCAAAACCTACAAGCCCCTGTTCGGGGACAGCAGCCTGTATGGCTTTCTCGGTGCGAGTCCCTGGGTGGGGATGGACCAATTCATGCGCGTGTTTTCGGAACCGGCCTTTTGGACCGCGACGCGCAATACCGTGGTCATCTCGCTTCTCAAGCTCCTGGTGGGTTTCCCGTTTCCGATCGTGTTGGCCATCCTGCTGAGCGAGATGACGGGGAAGCGCTATAAGCGCGTGCTGCAGACCGTGTATACCTTCCCGCACTTCCTGAGCTGGGTCGTCCTGGCGGGCATCATGCTGAACCTGTTTGGCGACACCGGCGCGCTCAAGAAGATCGCGATGCTCTTTGACCCGGACGTCGCCTCAGGGTGGAACATCCTCTACAACACGCGAACCTTCCGCACCATGCTGATCCTGTCCGACGTGTGGAAAGAGGGCGGATGGGGAACGATCCTCTACCTTGCCGCGATCACGGGCATCGACCCGAGCCTGAACGAGGCGGCGACCATCGACGGCGCGAATCGGTTCCAGAGGATTTGGCACATCACGCTGCCCGGCATCCTGAACCTGATCGGCATCCAGTTCATCCTGGCGGTGGGCGGCATGATGAACGCAAACTTTGACCAGGTCTTCAACCTCTATTCCGAACCGGTCTACAGCGTGGGCGACGTCATCGACACCTACGTCTACCGCATCACCTTTGCCGTCGGCCGGCCCATGGACTACGGCTTCTCCACGGCGGTGGGCCTGTTTAAGAACGTCATCAACTTCGCGCTGCTGTTGGTGGCCAATAAGGTCTCCAAGCTGGCCGGCGGCGACGGAATCATGTGAGAGGGGAGGAGGGAAAGAACATGGCAACACAAAGAATCTCCGTGCCCGGACGGGCGCGCAGGCGGAAGAACAAGATCCAGCGCTTTGGTGTATTTGATTTCTTCCTGCTCGTGCTGCTGTCCCTGTTTGGACTGATCATCCTGTATCCGTTTTACAACACCATCCTGGTCTCCCTTGTGCCGCAGGAGGTCTACGCCCGGACGCCCTTGATGCTCTGGCCGCCGGAGATCACTTGGGAGTGCTACGAGTTCGTATTCGACTCGCCGCTGCTGCTGCGGTCCATGGGCAACTCTGTGATCCTGGCCATCGTCGGCACGGCCTACAACATGCTGCTGACGGGCCTGATGGCCTACGCCTTCACAAAGCCCATCCCGGGGCGCAACTTCTTCCGCTTCCTGATGGTGTTCACGATGTACTTCAGCGGCGGCCTGGTCCCGACGTACCTGCTCTACAAGGCGCTGGGCCTGGTCGGCAACTTCTGGGTGATGATTCTGCCGACCTGCATCTCGGTTCCCTACATGCTCATCATTTCCGCGGACATGGCGAGCCTGCCCCAGGAGCTGGAGGAATCCGCCAAGATCGACGGCGCCTCGGACACGGTCATCCTGTTCCGCATCATCCTGCCGCTGACGCTGCCGATCCTTGCTACCTTCACGCTCTACTACGCGGTCGAGCGCTGGAACGAATGGTATTCGGCCATGCTCTACCTCAAGGACTATGAGATGTGGCCCTTGCAGCTCGCACTGCGGCAGATCATCTCTAGTGCGAACTTCATCAACACCGCAGCACCCACCGGCGACGTCCGCCCGCCCTCCTACGGCGACGGCATCAAGATGGCCTGCATCGTCATCACGATCTTCCCGCTGATGGCGCTCTATCCCTTCCTGCAGCGGTATTTCATCTCGGGCCTGACGCTCGGGGCGGTGAAGGGCTGAAATCGCGACCCCAGCCCGCAAAGGCGCGGGCAAATATACAATCCAATGAGGAGGTTTGACACATGGCAAAGAAGATCACAAGCCTGCTGCTGGTGCTCCTGATGGCACTGAGCCTGGCGGCCTGCTCGACCGGCGCGCCCACTGAGGCGCCCGCGACCGACGCCCCCGCGGCGGAGACTCCGACCGACGGAACCGACGCACCCGCCGCGGACGGCGGCGCGGAGTCCGCCTACGCGGACAAGCTCACCATCTCCATGAGCATGCTGGACGCGGAGAAGTCCGGCGTGTCCGCCAAGGACCAATGGCTCTGCGAGAAGTTCAACTTTGAGTGGGACCTCATCCCCGTGACCTGGGGCGACTGGAACGAAAAGGTCCGCGCCTGGATCGCCGGCGACGACCTGCCCGACATCCTCTGGTGGGACATGAAGGCCGGCAACACCTCGGAGTTCCGCATGTGGGCCGAGGCCGGCGCGTTCCGCGAGATTCCGCAGGACATGTCCGCCTGGCCGGAGCTGGAGGCCCTGCTGGAGCGCGCCTGGTCGGACGAGAAGTTCCTCACCGTCAATGGCAAGCTCTACGGCTGGCCCTGCCTGCGCGCCAACCCCGAGTGGTATGACGACGCGTGCTTCAACCAGTTCGTCTACCGGCGCGACTGGGCCAAGGCCGTTGGCATGTACAAGGAAGGGGACATGTACACCTGGGACGAGGTCAAGGCCATGATCAAGGCCGTCCAGGAACAGGACCCCGGCAACCTCGGCGCGGGCCAGACCATCGGCATCGTCTCGGAGACCTGGGCCTTCCCCGGCGTGTTCCTGGAGCTGAGCGGCTGGCAGCAGAAGCGCTACGGCTACCAGATCAACGAGGAAACCGGACTCTATGAGTACTATGCCGCGACCGACGGCTACCTCAACGAGCTCAAGCATGTCACCGAGCTCTACCAGGACGGCTACATCTGGAAGGACCAGGTCGTCGACTCCGGCTCGGACGGCATGAACAATTTCTACGGCGGAAAGGCCTTCATGGCGCTGACCGGCGCCGGCCCCACCTGGCTGACGGGCACGGCTTGGCCCAAGATGGTGGATACGGGCATCGTGGATTCCCGCGACGACGTCGCGCCCATGATCGTCCTGTCGCCCGCGGACAACGAGACCTTCTACCTCATCCAGACCGAGGACCTGTGGACGGTCGCCCACTTCCGCCACGACCTGGAAGACGAGAAGATGAACCGCATCCTGGACATCTGGAACTGGCTGGCCTCTGAGGAAGGACGCATCTTCCGCGTTGCGGGCATCGAAGGCGTCGACTACACCAAGAACGACGACGGCACCTACAACATCCTCTGGGAGAAGAACGCGGACGGCCAGTACATCAACCCCTATGCGGACTACTCCTACAACATTTACCAGCCCGCCGGCAGCCTGGCCACCCCGAACGAGACTTCGGACCCCGCCGGTTACGAGGCATACGAGAACTTCTTTGAGATGATGCGCTCGCCCGCCTACAAGGCACAGCTCAAGGATTGGGAGTCCGAGGCGTTCGGCGGAGAGCTCTACTCCACCCTCGGCCCGGACATCAACACCAAGTTCAGCGAGAAGACGACCGAGATCGTCGTCGGCGGCGGAGATGTCGAGGCGCAGTGGACGGCTTTTGTCGAGAGCATGATGCCGGACGTGCAGGCGGTCCTGGACGAGCTGAACGCCGGATTGCTCGGCAAATAAAAGCCGAACAGAAAACACATAGAAAGCGGTGAGAGGCGCGGGCCGCGCACTCGGAGAGGAGAGCGCGGCCCCTTCTCTCGCTGGAAGGGAGAATTTTCATGGCGGAACAAAAGACCCGTTTGCCTGCGGTGCACCTGACGCAGCAGGATTTCGTTTCCACGTTTCCCTGGGGACTGACCGGGGACCGCGTCCGCATCCGCATGCAAGAGGTGGAGAACCTCCTGCTGGACGCGGAATCCGCAGCGGCCATGGCCGTTCTGCTGGGCCATGCCTCCTTCTCCGATCGGTTGGACGAGGCGTGGAAGACCTATCTGAACGCACAGAACCATGACATTCACGTTTGCAGCCAGGAGAAGGCGGGCCTGACCTGGTGCGAGGAGGCAGATCCCCTGGCCAGGGCCATCCGTGCGGAGGCTGCGCAGCACATCGAGAAGGTCCTGGGCGCGCCGGTGGAGATCAACGCCCTGTCCTGGAGCCGACGCGACGCCTCGGGCCAGGAGATCCCGGCCTTTGGATTTGCGCCGCAGGCTGAAGGGGTGCAGGCTGGCGCTTGGGCGCCCTGGGGCGGATGGCTCCGGGCCGGCGCGTTCTCGGCGCGCCTTGCGGCGGACGGCACGATCGAGATCGAGGTCGCCCCGGGCGGGGAGCGCGCCCGCGTCGGCAACCTGACGGTAGAGATCGGCGGCAAGACCCTGGATTCGCGCGACACGCCCCCCGCGGTGGAGGAGGCGCTGGCGGATGCGGCTGGGCAGCGCGCCCGCGCCACGCTGCGCGGACAAATCGGCCCCATCGCCTACACGCATCGCATCCTCGTCACGCCCGAGGGCATCGACTATGAAACGGAGTTCGACTACGGGGAGACCTGCAACTTCGGCCCCGACATCCGGGACTTCGAGGCGGAGCCGCGGCGCACGCACTACTTCCAGCACGAGCGCAAGCTCTGCATGAACTTCCGTCTCGAGGAGCCGGACGCGGCCTTCCTCTATAACTCGCCCTTCCTGACCTGGCCGGCGGCAGCGGACGCGCGCTCGGTTGAGTCCCTGCACTTCGTCGCCCTGCAGGGCAAGACGGCCGGCCTGGCGCACATGAACGTCGGCCAGTGCGGTTATGCGCGCGACGCGGTGCATTCCAGCGCCCGCCACGTCCTGGGCTTTGCCCCGCACGACTACATCTACGGCAAGCCGGAGCAGGTGCGGCTCTTCGGCAAGCACGTGCACCAGTATCGCTTCCTGCCCTATGCCGGGGATTGGCGCACGGCGGGCCTGACAAAGCGCGCGATGGAGTTCCAGCGCGAGACCTTTGCCTCCGCGGGCCTGGAGGATCGGAGCTTTGCGCCGGCCTCCCTGCTGCAGGTGCGGGCGAATTCCACCATCGCAACGGCGCTCTTTGAGCGCGAGGGCAGCGTTTATCTGCGCCTGTTTGAGTGGGCGGGCCAGGAGGACACGGTCGACCTGGTCTTTGGCGCGGGGGATGCGGCGTTCGTGGAGACGACCCATGCGCTGGAACCCATCGGCAAGCTCGATCGCTTCATCCGCATGCGGCCCTGGGAGATCAAGACCATCCGCCTGGACGGCAAGGCCAAGCTCCTGCCCGCGGAACCGGAAAAGACGTCCTGGTTTGTCGACTGCCCCGCCGGCTGGGAGCGCAAGAACCTCTTTGAAGAGAAGATGGAGCAGCTCCGCCCGCCGGTCGAGGATGGGGACCTGTTCTTTGTATCCGGTTACCACGACGGCTTTGTCCGCCCCCTGGAGCGGCACACGCCCACCATGGAGATCGAGATGGGCCGCACCGAGGCCTATTCCGGCTATACCAACGCCTGGGAGATCGGCGGAAGCTGCTGGGTGCGCATGGCGCAGAACGAGCCCGAATACCTGGAGGCTCTGAAGCCCTGCCTGCGCGAGGGACGCATCGAGATCACGGGCGGAACCTGGTGCGAGCCCTTCTCCCTGATCGTCTCGGGCGAGTCCAACATTCGCCAGATGTTCTACGGCACCCGCGCCCTGCGAGAGACGCTGGACTACCAGGTGACCATCTACAACAACCAGGAGCACGCGACCTATGCGCAGATGCCGCAGATCCTGCGCTCCTTCGGAATCTACGCCGCCGTCAACCGCACGCAGTGGGCGCCCTACGGCTACGAGTCGGCCATCGACGCCGAGGTCGCCGACTGGATCGGTCCGGACGGAACCCACATCTGGGTCATTCCGCGCTACTATTCCATGAACTACAAGACCTGCCCCTGGGACGACCGGAATCTGCAGAATGGTTCCGTTACCGGCCACAATCGCGTCTGGCGGACGGAGGAAAAGTTTGAGCAGATGCGCAAAGAGGCGCTCGCACACGGCGTTGCACAGCCTCTGATGACCATGATCGAGGACATCTGGTCCGAAGGCCTGCGCACCACCGACGAGGAGCTCGCCTTCTACGACTCCCTGCCCAAGGTCCGCTTCATCAGCTTTGCGCGGTACCTGGAGCGGTTCGGAATCACCAAGGAGAACAACTAAGGCGCGGGGCGCGCATCGGCGCCGCGGCGCAGGCCCATCCTCCTGGCATGCGCCGCTCAGCGTCATAGGTTCCCCAAAACTATTTCATTGCAAAAGGACACCCTGAAAAAACAGGGCGTCTCAGTCAGTCGAAAAAGGCCATCGGAAGGTGGCCTTTTTTGTATTCATGCCTTTAGGCAGTTGAGCGAAGCGAAACAAAAAACCACCCGCTATGCGGGTGGAAAACAAAAAGGTTAAACAAAAACCTCACCAATCTGATACA
>CAJFMX010000039.1 GCA_904393115.1 uncultured Clostridia bacterium | reverse complement strand
TTACGAGCGCATCCAGTTTAAGACTGGAGAGGCGCCGCTGGCGCGACGCCTCTCCTACTAAAACTCAATATTTCCTACCAGGGGCTTTTTCTACTGTCCGCACAATCTGGGGCTGTTCATCCCCGCTGGGCGGGGGGTTGCTTTTCTCCATGATACGGAGAATCCCCCTGCCTGTCCAATACCTATCTTCTATTCTTTTCCATTCTTTTTTCGAATGCAAACAGCGAAGCGAAAAATTTTTCTCCAAAAATCGCGCCCGGGCTGGAGCGTCCGGCCGGGCGATTTCGTTACCTTCTTTGGTAGAATGTATGGAAACGGTAGGAGATGGAAGACGATGAAGCGAATGAAGCGATTTTTGATTCTCATGCTGGCCCTGGCGATGCTGACGGGCTGCGCGGCCGGCACCGCGCCGGAGGAGCCGGCCGCGACGCCCGCGGCCCCCGCGCCCGAGGACGGCACCGCGCCGCCGGCCCCGACGATCGAGGTCGCCGCCGAGTCCAGCGCGCCGGACCCCTGGGCGCTCTGGGACGGGGAGCGGCTCTTCTATGTGGGCAACGACGGCCTGCACCGCCGGGAGGGCGAGCAGGACACGGTCGTGGACGCGGGGGAAAGCCGGCAGTACCTGGGCCTGTATAAATTAGAGGACGGGCGCCTGCTGTGGATCAAGCGCCTGACCTATGCGCAGGAGCAGGCGCTCGCCGCGGAGCTGCCCGCCTGGGTGTTTTCCCACGACTCGGACGCGGGCGTGTACGACCTCTTCCTCGCGGATGCGCAGGGCGAGAACGCGCAGCCCCTGGCGGAAAACGTGGGCAACCTGCTCTTTGTGAGCGAAACGCAGCTGGTCTGCGTGGGGATGCGCGCGGACCGTCCGCTGCTGCTGGTGGATCTTGCGGCGGGGAGCGTGCAGGAGATCGAGGGCGTCGACCTGTCGAACCAGCTGCTGACGCAGTGCTTTGTCGCCGACGGCGTCTATTACTTCTACGCGCTGGAGGCGGAGCAGGACGAGCAGGGCGCGCAGGGCTATGCGCTGGACCTGGCCGCGCGCACGGTGGAGCCGTTCTCCGGGGAAGCGCCGCTGGCCGACGCGGAGACCTATGCGCCCGCCGGCCTGCCCCAGGCGCAGTGCTCCGTCTCCGGGGAGATTCCGGAGCAGACCTACGTCTATTCGGCGGGCGGCGCGGACCTGCGCGCGGTCCTGCGCATGGACATGGACCTGGGCGCGGCGGTGATCACCTTCCTCATGGACGAGGAACCCGTCAGCCTGCTGGAGGTGCAGTCCGTCTACTCCTTCTACGACTATGACGAGGTGCAGGCCGCGGGCGAGGAGGCCTTCATCCTGGCGCACCAGTCGGAGGACGGCGTCTACTACGCGGCCTATGTCGAGCAGCTCCGCCTTTCCTTCGCGGGCGGCTGGGCCTTCGTCTACGAGGCGGGCGCGGCGGATGGCGCCGCCTCCGGGCCGGAGCGCCTGGTCTGCGCCGTGCCCTTTGCCGCGTAAAACGCGCGCAAAATCCGCCCCCGGGTTCGACAAACGGAGCCCAGGGGGCGTTTTCGCGCGTTGGCAAACCGGAAAGCGGGCCTTCGCTCACTTCGCCCCGTGCCGCCTTTCGGCTGCCCGGGGAAAAGCTGGCTTATTTTCGCCCTCCGGACTCAAAACGCTCGGCCGGAGGGGGTGCTGATGCGCCCCCTCCGGCTTCGTCCCGAACCGCCAGCGGCGGTTCAGGGTTTCGGCGGCGCACACGCCGCCGCTGCGGATTGCAGACGAGCTGAGCCCGGGGGCGGATTGTTTTTTCTCAGACCGCGTCCCCGGCGATGAGCCGGCGCGGGATCTCCCGCCGGACGAGCAGGGGGCTGACGTCGATGCGGACGGCCTCGCGCTCGGGCGCGTCCGTCAGGTCCACGAGCAGGTGGTTCATGCCCACGCTCCCCAGCAGCGGCACGGGCCGCCCGCCGGCGGAGATCGGGCTCTGCGCAGGGAAGAGGGTGCGCCGCGCGCAGCGGGCCAGGGCATGGACCACGCCCTGCGGCTCCGCCGCGCCGGAGAGGAACGCGCCGTCCGCGTGGCCCACGCGCACAAGGCCCACCAGCGTATCCCGCGCAAGGCGGCAGCGCGCGTCGTACCCCACGACGTCGCCCCGCCGGTGGAGCCGCACCTGGTAGACCGGCGCCTCGAGGTAGGCGGCGTTCTGGAAGGCGGCGCGCAGCGGGCCCGTGCAGCGGCCCAGCAGCGCCGAGCCCAGGCGCACCGCGCCATACCCCAGGTCCCCCAGGGCGCAGAAGGCGCGGCTGGCGCAGGCGTGGGTGAGGCCCGGGTCGATCCCCATGCCCCGCAGCTCGTCCAGCGCGCGGGCAAAGCGCGCGGCCTGGCGGCGGCAGACGCGGACGTAGTCGCGCGTCTGCGTGGCAAAGTGGGTGTAGGTGCCCTCCAGGCGCAGGCCTGCCAGGTCGCGGGGCACGTCCGCCAGCGCATCCCACCGGTAGCCGTAGCGCCCAAGGCCCGTGTCCACCTTCAGATGCACGCGGGGCGCCATTCCGGCGCGCCCGCCCGCGCAGCGCAGGGCCTCAGCCTGCCGCGCGGAGCCGACCATGAACAGGACGCGGCGGCGGATGAGCACCTCCAGCGCCTCCGGGCAGAGCTCGGGCGTGAGCAGGAGGACCTCCTCCCCGCCCATCTCCTTCAGGCGCAGGGCCTCCTGCGCGGTGCCCACGGCGAAGAAGTCCACCCCGCACGGCAGGCAGGCGGCGCGGGCGTTGCCCAGGCCCAGCCCGTAGCCGTCCTCCTTGACGACGGCGATGATGCGGGCGCTCGTCCTCTGGCGAATGGCGCAAAGGTTGTGTTCAATGGCGGATGCGCGGATGCGGAGCGTGGTCACACGGCCCTCCCCTTTCTCTTTCTGTTTTTCCTTCCACGCTCTTCATGGTAGCAGGCGGTTGTATCCGACGCATCGCGCGCTTGTATCCGAATTGTTGCAAATTCGCGCTTCAGCGCACAAAATCGGGGCCGCGCCCGTTTGGGCGCGGCCCCGATTTCTCACATCTCCAGCACCGTCGCGATGAACGAGGCGCGCAGCGCAGACGCGTCGGAGGCGCGGGGCGTGGGCGCGTACTTGTCCCCGGAGTACGCCTCCGCGACCTCGCTTTCGGCCAGCAAGTAGCTGTGGGACAGGACGACCACCCGGTCCTGCTCCGGCGTCACCAGCAGGTCCGCATACTCCTGCAGGCTCTGGTAGAGCACGCGCCGGCTGGCCTGCATGGGCTGCCGCCCCGCGTCCAGCGGGTAGAGGCAGACGACGCACTCGCCGTTGGCGCCGTACTCCGCGGTCAGGATGTGCGCGCCGTCTGGAGCCAGGCGCAGGTCGATGAGGTTAGCGTTTGCCAGCGACAGCTCCGTCCAGTAGACGACGCTGCCGGTCCCCCGGCCGAGGAAGGGCAGGTAGTCCCCGTCCCGGACGCAGGTGCCCAGCACCGCGTCCGGCGTGATCTGCAGGAGCTCGCCCCCGTCCTGCAGCAGCGCGGTGTAGCGCTCGCTCTCCGCGGCGTCCTCCGCGCCGTCCTCCACGATGCGGCAGGTGCGGCCGTATTCGGGCGTGTAGGAGGTGATGGCCATGCGCGACCCATCCGCGGAGACGAGGACCTCCTTCTGGTAGGCGGCCCCCAAGTCCCCCACCGCGCCGTAGGCGTAGTCGGGCGTCTCCTCCATCGTCTCGAGTGTGAAGTACGTCTCGGCCTCGCCCTCCCGGCACGCGCCGCGCAGCACCTCGTTGAGCGGCAGGTTTTCCGCGCCGATCTGCCCAAAGACGCGGTCCATGTCCTCGTCCATCGTGGGGATGCCGCCGAACCACTCGTAATCCGCGTCCCAGATGCGGGTGTTGTCGTTAAAGGTCAGCCAGCAGAAGAAGGACTCCCCGTCGCCGGAGAAGCAGTAGTCGAGCCGGAGAAGCGAGCTCGCCCAGGGGCAGGTGTAGACGAGGCGGCTCTTCCCCGCCTCGACGTCGAAGAGGCGCAGGGAGATGACTCCGTTTTCGCGGTCCGTCTCGTCGTAGAGCAGGTAGCGGCCGTCCGGCGAGAGGCGGATGTCGTTGTAGTCGATCGCGCCCAGGTCCGCAGCCTCCTCGTAGAAGCCGTAGCGCGGGTCCACGCGCTTGAGGCACAGGTCCTGGCCCGGCGCGCCGGAGACGATGTAGAGGCCCCCTTCCGCAAAGCCGATGGGCGTGCGGGTTCCGCCGGGGCTCAGGCAGTCCGTCTGGAAGGCGAACTGATCGATGTTCTGCACGGTGAAGGCCTCGGCTGCGGCGTCGTCCGTCAGGGTGAGGGCCGGCTCGGGCGTGGGCAGGACGACCGTGCGATCCCGCAGCCCGATGGACGAGCAGCCCGTGGCGCAGAGCGCCAGGCCGAGCAGCAGCGCGGCGAAGCGGATGCGCGTCTTCACGCTGGGGCACCTCCTTCCCATTTCGCCTTGTCGAGCGGAAGGCGGACCTCAAAGACCGTGTAGCCCCCGCGGCTGCGGGCGCGGATGGCGCCGCCGTGCTCCTCGACGATCTTCTTGCAGATGGACAGGCCCAGGCCCGCGCTGCCCATCTCGCGGGAGTGCTCCTTGTCCACGCGGTAGAAGGGCTCAAACAGGCGCTCGGCCTCCTCGTCCGTAAAGCCCTCGCCCCGGTTGATCACGCGCAGGCTGGCGCGGCTGCCGCTGTGGTCGGCCACGGCCCAGATGGTCTCCCCCGGCGCGCCGTACTTGATGGCGTTGTCGATCAGGTTGATGCAGAGCTGGCGCACGCGCTCCTCCCGGCCGAGGATGGGCAGGCTCTCCTCGCCGTCAAAGCGGATGGCGCAGCCGTAGCGCACGGCCTTCAGGGCCATGGACTGCGCGACGCTGCGCAGCACCGCCGCCGCGTCCATGGGCTCCAGGCTGCCCCCGCGGTCGATGTCGCTCATCTCCAGCAGCTGAATGACCATGCGGTGCAGGCGCGCGCTCTCGTGCTGGATGTGCGCAAGGCCGCGGGAGAAGAGCTCCCCGTCCGCCGCGCCCGCCTGCTCCAGGAGCTGGGCATAGCCCTGGATGGTGGTCAGCGGGGTCTTGAGCTCGTGGGTGACGTTGTTGTAGAAGGCCTGGCGGCTGTCCAGGAGCTGGAGGATGCGCACGCGGTCCTCCTGGATGCGGGTGAACTGCTCGCCCACGGTGCGCAGCATGGTGTCGTAGTTCTGCGAGAGCTCGGAGACCTCGTCCCGGGGGACCGCGGCGCGGCGCCGCTTCCGGGCATGGCGGCCGCGGGCGGGCTTTGCGCCCTCCTCCGGCGCGGGCACGGCGCCCTTTCGCATCTGCGCGGCGACGCGCGTGGACAGGGCGCTCAGGCGGCGGATGGGGTTGAGGATGTGGTTGAGGTAGAGCAGCACCACGCCGCAGATGAGCAGCAGCACGGCCATCGTGCCCAGCAGCAGCGTGTGCGCGAGCTGGTCAAACCTGCGGTAGAGCGAGGTATAGTCCAGGGCGTAGCCGATGATGCCGATCGTCTCCCCCGCGACGGTCACGGGCATGACGAAGTTCGCCGTGAGGGTGCGGTCCTCGCCGTAGTGCAGGCTGTAGGCGGCGCTGCCCTCCAGCGCGCTCTGGAAGGCGGGGTCCTGCTGCTGCCCCTCGGGCGCGCCGGCGGGGCTGCCCGCCGTCCCCGCGTCGCCCAGGCGCAGCAGGCGCTCGCCGGAGAGGGAGTAGAGCGTCAGCGGCCGCCGGTTTGTGGCGTAGAGCTCCTCGGCGATGGACTTGGCCGCGGAGCGGAAGCTCTCCTCGTCGTTGTTGCGCTCCTCGAGCATGAGGGACTGGCGCACGTAGACGGCGGTGTTGCTCTGCAAGCTCGTCAGGTCCTCGGTGACGCTCGCCTCGACGCTGCGGTCGAGCTGGTTCATGGCCAGGGCGTAGAGCAGCACGCAGCCGACCGCGGCCAGCGCCAGCAGCCCCACCGTCAGCCGGAAGCGGATGCCGCCGCGCAGCCGCCGGCGGGGGGCGTCCGCGCCAGCGGCTGCGCGCCCCGCTTTAGGCGCGCGGCGCATACTTATAGCCCACGCCAAAGACCGTGAGCAGCTGCCCGCCCAGGTCCAGCTTCTTGCGCAGGCGCTGGACGTGGATGTCCACGGTGCGGCTGTCGCCCTCGAAGTCGTAGCCCCAGACGTGGCTGAGCAGCTGGTCGCGCGAGAAGACCTGGCGCGGGTGCCGCACGAAGAAGACGAGCAGCTCGAACTCCTTGGGCGTCAGGCTCACGCGCTCGCCGTCCAGCAGCACGGCCCACTCCCGCTCGGAGATGGTCAGCCGCCCGCTGCGCAGCAGGGCCTCGGGCGCGGGCGCGTCGCGGCCGGTCTTGTCAAAGCGGCGCAGGATCGCGCGGACGCGGCCCACGACCTCGCGCAGGTCAAAGGGCTTGGTGATGTAGTCGTCCGCGCCGGTCTCCAGGCCCAGGAGCTTGTCGTCCACACTGCTGCGCGCGGTGAGCATGACGATGGGCACGTTGTAGGTCTCCGTCAGCATCCGGCACACGTCCACGCCGCTCAGGTCCGGCAGCATCCAGTCCAGCAGCACCAGGTCCGGCCGCTCCTCCTCGGCCATGCGCAGGCCCTCGGCGCCGGTGTAGGCGCAGCGCACGGCAAAGCCCTCCCGCCGAAAGCCATAGGCCAAGATATCTGCAATGGGCTTTTCATCTTCCACGATCAAAAGTTGTTTTTCGGACATGGTCTTCCCCTCCGTGCGCTCAGTTGTCTCCAGTATACGGCAGAGATATTTCCAAGTTGTATCCTTCGGCGGCATTTCCTGCAATTTCCGTCGAAAAAAATGGGGCGCACCCGAAGGGATGGGCGCGCCCTGTTTTTTTGTCTCTCTTTACTTCTTCAGCAGCTGCTGTGCGGCCAGGACCAGGAACATGTAGTGCGAGGAGCCGCCGCCGAGCACGTACTCCGTCTGCTGCCAGAGGAAGGGGAACTCGAGCAGCTCCGGGAAGTCCGGCCGGATCAGCGCCGTGCCGGAGACCACGCCGCCGGGGGTGTAGGACCAGTCCGCGCGGTTGATGCCGTAGGCCGTGGTCGCCGAGCGCGTGCCCACGCCCGAGGCAAAGGAGGCCGTGTTGCTGCCGGGGTGGCAGCCCAGCACGAAGTTCAGCGCGTCCAGGATCATGTCCGCCCCGAAGATGTCCGGGAAGGCCTGGTGCAGGAAGTAGTGCTGGAAGCCCAGGCGCTGGATGTCCCAGCCCGCGCCCCAGATGTGCGGCCGGTAGGGGATGCCGTAGGGCGTCTCGGCGCTCAGGTCGTCCATCTCCTTCTTGAGGTCGACCATGGCGCGGCGCAGCGTCGCGGCAAAGGCGTCGTCGTTCACGGCCTTGACCGCGCGGCAGGCGATCCAGCCGAGCGCCTTGGCGTTCTGCGCGATGAAGTCCGCATTCTCCAGCAGGAAGGCGCGGTACTTCTCCTCGCCCGTGGTCAGCAGGAGCTCGCACGCGGCGTGGACCTTGGCGCGGCGGGCGGCCTCGTCCCGGACCTCCGTGCGGTCGTAGAGCTCGCGCGCGGCGGACAGGGCGTCCGCGGAAAGGCCGTCGTTGAAGCCGCAGAGCACGCGGGCGCAGGCGGCCAGCTGCGCGGCGGTGGTCAGCTCGCGCGGGGGATTGTCCTCGGTGAAGACCCAGCGGTCGTCCTCGTTGCCGGGAACGCCGTCGGTCATGGCCGCGGGGTCGCCCAACAGCACGTACTGCCGCAGGCCGTTTGCGATGATGCCGCGGTAGAGGCGGCCGAGCGCCTTGTACGCGCCCACGACCGAGAGCAGGCCGTGCTCCACCTGCTGCAGGATGTCGTTCTTGCCGTCCGGCTGGTGGATCTCGACCAGGTGGTTCTTCTGGTCGATGGTCGTCTCGTCCCAGTCGACGCCGAAGCACTCATAGGCCAGCGCCAGGATGTAGCTCTCGCCCGCCTGGGACTCGACGCGCAGGTCGAAGTCGCCGGCGTCGTGCCAGCCGCCGCAGTCGAGGCCCGGTACGGCGTCGCCGCTCTTGTACTTGCAGAGCGTGGACGGGCCCTGCGAATAGCCGTCGATGTGATTCAGGCTTGTGGGCGCCATGCGAGCGTCGTCCGCGTGGCAGTGGTCGTGCCAGACGCGGTACTTCTCGTTGACGCGCATGTGGCACATCTGCACGGGCAGGAAGTACTCCAGCACCGGCTGCCAGACGCCGCGGTCGTAGACGTCCTCCGCGATGCGGAACAGGGAGGACTCGCTCGCGCCGTAGCGGACCTTGTACAGGCCCGGAGCCGTCACGTCCGTAAAGTCAAAGCGCAGGTAGTTGTAGCGCAGGAACTTGCCCCACTTCTTGGGCTCCAGGGTCTTGACCATTTCCTCGCCCGTCTCGCCCAGGCGCAGGAGCACGGCCTGGCCCTCGCTGTTGTCGCGGCGGTCGAGCTCGCAGATGGCGACCTTCTTCTGGGCGGGGTGGTAGCCGACCTGGGAGACCTGCACGACGGGCGCGTAGACCCAGTCCGCGACCACGTTGGGCGTGATGACCCACTCGATCGCGCCCTTGGTCGCGCCGGCGGGCACCTGCGTGCTCAGGACGAACCAGCCGTTGTTGTGGTTCATGCGGCCGTCGTAGAGGGCGATGTCGCCGGTCTTGCTCTCGATGGTGAAGCGGTTGTAGGGGTCGTCCGGCCGGCAGGTGAAGCGGCGGCCCTGGGCATAGGGCAGGGCGACGAGGTCGTCGGCGACGATGGGGCTGTAGCCCTTGTCTCGCGCCTCGAGGTGGTCGCGGTCGGCCAGGGCGTCCGGCAGGGGCGCCAGGCGCTCCCCGATCTCGCAGTTGGGCGTCTGCTTCTTCGTCGGCGCGTTGGGCTGGCGCGGGAAGATGCCCTGCTGGCCGTCCAGAAGCCAGGGCTTGCCGAACAGCGTCCCCGGGAAGAGCTCCATGTTGAAGAAGACCTTGCCGGCAAACGCCTCCGGGATGGGCGCGTCCAGGTCCACCGTCACCACGACCGCGTCCCCGCAGCCGCGCACCTTGACCTCGTAGTCCAGCACGCAGTCGGGGTAGATCATGGGGTTGAACCCCTGGAGATGATTGTCCATATCCGGGTAGTGCAGGCGGGTGGTGATGGAGTTCTCCGCCTCGGAAAGCTTGCGCTCGCCCTGCTTGGGCAGGGGCTGCCACTGGCCGGGCGTCTGCTCAAAGCGGATGTCGCCGTTTGTGGCGACGCGGTTGCCGTGCATGAGGATGCTCACGCCGGACTGGTGCCCGGCGGGGTAGATGTCGTCAAACGCCATCACGTCTACGCCCGCATTGCGGAAGTAGCCCGCGGAGACGTCGAGCAGAAAACCGGAATTCTGTGCCATTTTCTGTGATCCCCCTTGTTTATTCGCCGGGATGCGCGGCTTTGCGCGCATCCCGGTTCCTTCTGAATGTAGCATAACGGGGTGCAAAAGTCAATCCCGCTCCGCGCGCAGGAGCGTGGTGTTCCCCTCGCGCAGCAGGCGCTCGACGTTGGCAAATCCGGCCTGGCGCAGCAGCGCCTCCTCGGCCGCGATGGCAAGCGGCGTGTCCAGGTGGACGAAGACGCCCTCCGGCACGCGCGCCTCGGCGCGCAGGCGCGCGGCCTCGCGGGCGAGGGCTTCCTCCTCTTCCTCGGTCTCGACCATGTAGTCGCCGTTGCAGAACGCGCCGCCGGGCCGCAGGGCCGCGAAGACGCGGCGGTAGAGGCCGAGCTTCTGCGCCCGGGGAAAGTGGTGCAGCGACTCAAACGACACGACCGCGTCAAAGGCCCCGCGGCCAAAGTCGCAGGCGAAGTAGTCGCCCCGGATCAGGCGCAGCGCCTTGTGCGGGTGCTTTTCGCGCAGGGCGCGGAGCATCTCCTCCGTCATGTCGATGCCCGTGACGCGCAGGTCTGGGAACCGGGCAAAGAGGGCGTCCAGCTCCAGGCCCGTGCCGCAGCCCAGGTCCAGCACGTCGCGCGCGTCCGCGGGCAGGGCCTGGGCCAGGCGCGCGTACCCTTCGCGGCAGCCCACGACGTCGTTCAGCATGTGCTCGTCATAGCCCTCCACGCGCGCGGCGAAGAAGGCGGACATCTCTTCGATCATGGTTTTTTCCCTCCTTATGCGCAAAAAAGGGGAGCAGCGCAGCAAAAGCCGCACTGCTCCCCCATTGTCTTCCTAAGAATTTGGGCAGGCGAGATTACTTGATCTCGACGGTCGCGCCAACCTCGGCGAACTTGGCCTTGATCTTCTCGGCCTCGTCCTTGGAGACACCCTCCTTGAGGGTCTTGGGAGCGCCATCGACGATCTCCTTGGCTTCCTTCAGGCCCAGGCCGGAGACGACCTCGCGGACGACCTTGATGACCTTGATCTTCTCGGCGCCAGCTTCCTTCAGGATGACGTCGAACTCGGTCTTCTCCTCAGCGGCGGGAGCAGCGGCAGCGCCGGCAGCGGGAGCAGCGGCAACAGCAACGGGAGCGGCGGCGGAAACGCCGAACTTCTCCTCCAGGGCCTTGACGAGCTCGTTGAGCTCGAGAACCGTCATGGACTCAATCGCGGAAATCATTTCTTCACGGGTCATTGTTTTTTTCCTCCATTCAATATCATGCGTGGTTTTCGGGGATTACGCAGCGGTCTCGCCCTTGGCGTCGGCCACGGCGTTGAGCGCGTAGAGCAGCTTGCGGACCGTGCCGCCGAGCACGGAGACAAGTCCGGTGATGGGCGCGTTCATGCTGCCCAGCATCTTGGCGATGAGGACCTCGCGGCTGGGCAGGTCGGCCAGCGCCTCGACGCCCTTGACGTCGATGACCTGCTTGTCGACGATGCCGCACTTGACGGTCATCTTCTTCTTGTCCGCGATGAACTCCTTGAGGATCTTGGCGGGCGCCGCGGGATCGGTCATGCCGAAGGCGACGGCGGTGGGGCCGTTGAGATGCTCGTCAAGGCCCGTGACGTTCAGCTCGTCCACAGCGCGCTTGATGTAGGTGTTCTTGAGCACCTTGTAGGTGACGCCGGCCTCGCGGAGCTTCTTGCGCAGGGCGGTGTCCTCCTCCACGGTCAGGCCGCGGTAGTCCACGAGCACAGCAGACTGGCAGGTATCCACCAGGGTCTTGATCTCCTCGATCAGGACAGCCTTGCTCTCGTAGTTCTTGGACATGGTTCTTTCCACCTCACTTTCCTTTTCCGCCGGACCCAAGCCGAAGGGGGACCGGCAGTCGGATGAAAGAAAGCCCTCGCGCCTGGTGGAAGGCACGAGGGCACACAAAAACGCATTGCCGCGTATTTTTCAGCGCTCCATCATGTCCTCGGCGAGCGGATTTCCCTTTGAGCTCCCGTCGGGAGCACTCGCTGTCTTAGGCGCACGAGAGAATTCTCACAACGCTTGATAGTATAGCGGGTTTCCCCGCCCGCGTCAAGAGGGTTTGCAGAGAATCTCGTGAATTTTACAATCCAGCACCGCGTTTGCGCCGGCGGGCGTGAGCGTGCAGGCGGTGTCTGCGCCGTGGCCCGTTCCGCCGACGGCGACGACCTTCTCTCCATAGGGGATGGCCCCGGCGTCCAGGGCCATGACGCTGCACTCCAGGCAGACCTTGACGCCCTGGGAGAGCATGCGCAGCGTGTGCGCGATGATCTCCACCGGGTAGATGCCGCCCATCTTCGTGGACAGGCCGCGCTCCGCGCCGGAGAGGACGTGGCTGGCCAGCACCAGGGGCACGCCCTTGCGCGCCAGTGCCTCCCGGACCTCCGGGCGCATCTTCTGCACGCCCTTGTCCGGCACGGAGCCGACGATGACGAGCTTGTCGAGGATGCCGGCCGCCTCGGCCGCGTCCAGGGCGGCAAGGGCCGTATCCCCGGCGGTGGAGGCGACAACGAGGTGGACATCTGCGGCGCGGGCGCGCTCGGCGGCCAGGCGCAGGGTTTCCGCGGTGTGCTGCTTTCCGGGCACTTCATAGACGATCATGGCAGGTTCCTCCGTTTTTTGGAATCCGAAAGAAGGGGCAGGTTGACGAGCTCGCGCAGCGAGCGGATCTCGCTCTCCGGCAGGGTCCCGCCGGAGGGCGCGCGGCCGGCGCGGTTGAGCCAGCAGGTGTGCATGCCGGCCGAGGCGGCCCCGGCGATGTCGCTGACGAGCGAATCCCCGACCATGAGGCACTCGTCGGGGCGCGCGCCCGCGGCGCGGGCGGCATGGGCGAAGAAGGCGGGGTCGGGCTTGACCAGGCCCATCTCCTCGGAGAGGAAGACGTGGTCGAGCAGGCCCTCCAGGCTCCGCAGGCGGGGGCGCTGGCTCTCGGTCAGGGCGTTGGAGGCCGCGCAGAGCGTAAACCGGCCGTGCAGGGCGCGCAGCGCGGGCAGCGCGTCGTCGTAGAGCGTGACGGCCTCGGCCATGAGCGCGGCAAACCGGCGGCCGAGCGCCGCGGGGGACGCGGCCAGGCCGTACTTCTCCCGGGCATAGGCGCACAGGTCCTCGACGGCCTGGCGGCTGCGCTCGTGGTAGGTCTGCCGCACGTCCTCGCGCCCGGGCCGGTCCAGGCCGCGCCCATTCCAGTAGAGCCAGGACTTTTCCCAGAGGTCGTCCAGCGCCAGCGCGTCGATGGCGCGCCCCTGCTCTGCAAAGAGCCGGCGGAAGATCGCGGTCTCGGCCTCGTGGTAGTCCATGAGTGTATCGTCCACGTCGAAGAGGATGCAGCGGATCACGCGTCCGCCCCCTTTCCCACAAAAAAATCTCCCGTTGAAAATTCAACGGGAGATGGGAAAATTCCTCTTTTTCCGCCTTACTTGGCCGCGACCGGGCCGCCGACAAAGCGGGTGGGGTTGATCTTGACGCCCGGGCCCATGGTGGTGGAGACGACCACGGAGCGGACGTAGGTGCCCTTGGCCGCGGTGGGCTTGGCCTTGAGGATGGCGTCCATCAGCACGCGGAAGTTCTCGCTGAGCTTCTCGGCGCCGAAGGAGACCTTGCCGAAGGGCACGTGCACGATGGCGGTCTTGTCCACGCGGTACTCGACCTTACCGGCCTTGATGTCCGCGATGGCCTTGGCCACATCCGGGGTGACGGTGCCGCTCTTGGGGTTCGGCATGAGGCCCTTGGGGCCCAGGACGCGGCCGATGCGGCCGACCAGGCCCATCATGTCCGGGGTCGCGACGCAGACGTCGAACTCAAACCAGTTCTCGTTCTGGATCTTGGCGATGAGCTCCTCGGCGCCGACGTAATCCGCGCCGTTCTCCTCGGCGATGCGGGCATTGTCGCCCTTGGCAAAGACGAGGACGCGCACCGTCTTACCGGTGCCGTTGGGCAGGACCACGGTGCCGCGGACCTGCTGGTCGGCGTGGCGGGGGTCGACGCCCAGGCGGACGGAGACCTCGACCGTCTCGTCGAACTTGGCCTTGGCGGTCTGCAGCGCGAGCGCGATGGCCTCGTCCGGCTCGTAGTTATTCTGCTGGATCAGCTTTGCGCTGTCCTGATACTTCTTTCCATGCTTCATGGCTTAAATGACCTCCTTCAACCCTTTAGTCCTCGATGGTGACGCCCATGGAGCGCGCGGTGCCGGCGACCATGCTCATGGCCGCCTCGATGGAGCCGGCGTTGAGGTCGGGCATCTTGGTGGTCGCGATCTCGCGGACCTGGTCGCGGGTGAGCTTAGCCACCTTGTCGCGGTTGGGGCGGGCGGAGCCGGACTCGATGCCAGCGGCCTTCTTGATCAGGACCGGGACGGGCGGGGTCTTGGTGATGAAGGTGAAGGAGCGGTCGGAGTAGACCGTGATGACCACGGGGATGACGTAGCCCGCCTGCTTAGCGGTGCGCTCGTTGAACTCCTTGCAGAAGCCCATGATGTTGACGCCGTGCTGACCCAGCGCCGGGCCGATGGGGGGCTGGGGGGTCGCCTTGCCGGCGTTGACCTGCAGCTTGACGATCGCAGCAACTTTCTTAGCCATAAAATTGGTACACCTCCAAAGGTTATCGTGTGGTTTAGCGGAAAGGTGTCTCTTCCTCCCACGCGCGCAGTCTTGGCGCGCTCAAGGCCTTGTCCGCAACTCAATGCGGGGGCCGCCTGTTTGCGTGTTTGGTGGGCGCATAGCTTTGCGCCTATTCGTCCTCGTCCATGACCTTGCGCGCGCTCTCGTAGTCGACGTCCACGACGGTGTCGCGGCCAAAGAGCGGCACGGAGACCTTGAGCTTCTGGTTTTCCTCGTCGATCTCGACGATGGTGCCCGTGAAGTTCTCAAAGGAACCGGACAGGAGGGCGACCTTGCAGCCGACTTCGAAGTCGACGTTGACGATCTTGGTCCCGCCGGCGTTGAGCATGGCGGCGGCCTCCTCGTCGGAAAGGGGTACGGGTTTGGACTGCGGGCCGACAAAGCCGGTGCAGCCGCGGGTGTTTCGCACGATGTACCACAAATCGTTGTTCATGGCCATGTGCACGAGCACGTATCCGGGAAACAGCTTGCGCTGAACCGTATGCCGCTTGCCGTCCTTGATCTGGATGACTTCCTCCACCGGCACTTCGACCCGGTCGATCTTGTCCTGGAGGTTGCGGTTTTCCACGGTCTTTCGCAAGGAGTCCATGACTTTGTTTTCGTAACCGGAATAGGTGTGCACCACATACCAGTCGAGCTTTTCTTCCTCAGGCATCGCGTCTTACAGCCCGGATTGGGCCCCTCCGTGTGAATGAATGGGATCTTGCGACTGCCGCGCCGGGCGCGGTCATCAGGAAATGATCAGCCTGAGCAGGTTGGACAGCACGTAGTCCATCAGGCCGACGACGACGGTGAGAATCAGCACGAACACGATCACGACGGTGGACTGGCGGATCAGGTCCTTGCGGGAAGGCCAGGTGACCTTCTTCAGCTCCGCCCACATGTCCTTGAACGTCTTGACCAAGTTGAACCGCTTCTTGCCGGAATCGGACTTCTTGGCTGCCGCCTTCTTGTCCGTGGTCTTTGCGACCGCTTTCTTTTCAGCCATAGCGTTCAATACTCCTTTTGTGGACAAGTCCTAGCGGGTTTCCTTGTGGAGCGTGTGCTTCTTGCAGAAGCGGCAGTACTTGTTCATCTCCAGGCGATCGGGATCGTTGCGCTTGTTCTTCTTGGTATCGTAGTTGCGCTGCTTGCACTCGCTGCAGGCCAGGGTGATCTTAACACGCATGCTGTGGCACCTCCTTGCGCGGAAAATACGCTCCCGTGCGTTTCGACACGGGAACATTCTTATTTATTATACAGGCCGGTCCCTCCCCTGTCAACTCTTTTCCCGGGTTTTGCGTTAAAAATTGGGTTTTTCGTGGGGTTTGTCCCGCGCCGCGGGCAAAAAAGAAAGGCCCGCGCCGGGCGGGTCTTTCTCTTCTTCGCATTACAGCTCGCCGAAGGACTGCAGGCACTCGCGCACGGCCTCATAGCTCGTGTGCTTGGGCACGAAGTCGAGCAGGCGCTTGGCCTTTTCCATGGAGCCGGAGGGGCTGTGCAGCATGTGCGTCAGCGCGGACTCCGCGTCCTCTTTGGAGACGCGCGCCTTCCAGGTCTCATACGGCTCGTAGGCGAGGTCCGCCTCCTTGCCGTACCAGCTGGCCGCCTCGCGCGCATAGCCCGTCAGCGTCACCGCGCGGGGCGAGACCGCGTGGAATCCCTCGCCGTAGGCGCTCTTCCCGGTCTGGATCGCCGCGAAGAACACGCCGGCCACGTCCTCGGCGTGGACGTGGTGGAGCGTCTCCATGCCGAAGTTCGGCAGGTAGAGGGTCTTCCCCTCCCGCAGGGTCCGGAAGGCGTCCAGGCTCTTGCAGCCCTGGGGGTTGATCGGCACGTCGCCGGGGCAGACGATGTGGCCGGGGTGCATGATCGTCCCGGGGAAGGAGCGCTCCGCGTACTCGCGGGCGATGGCGCGGTCCATCTTCTCCTTCTCGATGCCGTACTCCTCCAGGGGATCGCGGCACTCGTCCTCGCGCACGGGCACCGCGTCGCTGCGCCCGTGCATCCACATGCTGCCGCAGACCAAGTAGTGCTCGACGCGGCCGCGCAGCGCGCCGATCAGGCGCAGCATCTCCTTTTCCGTAAAGCAGACCATGTCCACCACGACGTCGGGCTTGAGCGCGACCAGCGCGTCGGGGAACTCCTCCTCCCGCCGGTCAAAGCGGACGATGTGGACCCGGTCCCACTCCGGGGACTTGACGAACGGCTCCGAGAGCCCGCGGCCGACGCAGTCCACGTCGAACCCCGCGCGCACGAGCATCGGCACGAGGTAGCTGCCCACCTTGCCGCGCCCGCCGATCACAACCGCCTTTTTCACGAAAAACTCCCCCTTTGCTCTTTGTGTTTTCAAAAAAGGGACCCCCCTCAAAGCGAACTTTGGGAGGGCCCCTTGTTGGCATAGCTTACTCGATGACCTTGATGACGACGCCGGAGCCAACGGTGCGGCCGCCCTCGCGGATAGCGAAGCGGAGGCCTTCCTCGATGGCGATGGGGTTGATCAGGGTGATCTCCATGTCGACGTTGTCGCCGGGCATGACCATCTCAACG
>CAJFMX010000038.1 GCA_904393115.1 uncultured Clostridia bacterium | reverse complement strand
GGATACGCGGCGACGCTTCGCGCCGCCAACGAAAGGGGCGGGGAGCGGAAGGCTGGGCGGGCATAGAGAGAAGGATGGCGGGAGGCGGAACGGGTACGGCTAAGCGGGGAGATTCGCCTGGCGGCGAATCTTTTGGATACGCGGCGACGCTTCGCGCCGCCAGCGAAAGGGGCGGGGAGCGAGAAGGGCCGGCGCCAGCGGAAGCGGCGATACGGAAGAGAGAAACACCGGAGGGTGAGCGATTCCGAGCGGATTTGGGGGAGAAGAAACGGGAAAAAGAGGAATTTTTTGGGCGGGTGGAGAAAGAGAGACGCAGATGACGAGCCTTGCGCGCAACGGGCGCGGCGGGGAGTTCGTTAACAAAATATAGGAGATTGCAACAATTTGGACAAAAACGCAGCGGGAAGAAATTCCCGGGACGCGCAAAGAAAAGGGTGAACGCATGTTTCAATGGAAGAAACGCCCCCCGCAGGAGGGGGGAAGAAGCGTTTCGGCAGTGCTCCACTCCAAGACGCTCCTCTCGGTGCTGATGCTGACGGTGGCCTTTTTGATCGTATACGGGGTATTCCTGATTGTGGCCACGCCGCAGCGGCACGATCTGGAAGTGGGCGACATTGCGCCCACGACCATCACGGCGACAAAGGACATTGAGGACACGGCGGCGACGGAGCAGCTGCGCGAACAGGCGGCGGCCTCCATCGTCGAGGGCGCGACGCGTCTGGACACGACGATTTCGGCCACGGTGGACGAGAACGTGGTTTCGATCCTGACGGTGATGACGCAGGCGCGCACGGACTACGCGGCGGTGACGGCGACGGTCGCGCCCACGGCGACCCCGGAGGCGACGGAATCCGAGACGGCGGAGCCGAGCGCAGCGGCGGAGAGCGCGGGCACTTCGAGCACTTCGAGCGCTTCGGCGGAAGCCACGCCGACGGCCAGCCCTGCCGCGACCCCGGTGGCGACGGCCCCGCGCGAGAGCGCGACGCAGCGCCAGCAGGCGGTGCAGGAGGACCTGAACGCGCAGCTGACGGGCTTTGGCGTAGAGCTGACGAATGCGCAGCTGCGCGCGGTGCTCACGGCCAGCGAGAGCACGTTTGACGGGATGTGCGACGTGATCCTGACGCTGACGCGCGAGGCGATGGATACGGGCATCCGCGAGGGGCAGCTGGACGAGCGCCTGCAGGCGCTGCACCTGCAGATCCTCGGCCGCGGCGTGAGCGGGGAACTGCTGCAGGTGAGCTACGCAATCGTGGACGCGACGGTGCAGGAGAACGTCTTCATCGACGAAGAGGCCACGCAGCAGGAGCGCGACCGCGCGGCGGCTGCGGTGGAGCCGGTGGTCTACAAGAAGGGACAGAACATCGTCCAGGCGGGCGAAGTGGTCACGGCGCAGCAGCTGCAGCTGCTCTCGAGCCTGGGACTGCTCGCGGACACGCAGGTGGACACCGGGATGCTGCTGGGTCTTGCGATGCTGGTGGCGCTGATGTACCTGACGATTCTGCTCTACCTCTATCAATTCGCGCGCGATCTTCTGCAGAGCCCGAAGATGATTCTGCTGCTGGTGACGGTGATGCTGCTGGAGATGGCGCTGGGCCTTGTGCTCAAGCAGATCAACATCTACCTGATCCCGGTGCAGATGGGCGCCATCATCGTGGCGATGCTGCTGCGGCACCGGCTGGCGCTGACGTTCAACATCGTGACGGGCGTCATCGCCGGGGTGATCTCGACCGGCAGCGACGGCATTTTGACCTCCTCGATGTTCCAGATCCTGCTCATGGCGCTCTTTGGCGGCGCGGCGGCGGTCTATCTTTCCCGCCGGGCGACGCGGCGCAGCGTGATCCTGTACGCTGGGTTTGCGATTGCGGCGGTGAACTTTGTCACGACGTTTGCCTCCGGCATGCTCACCAGCACGAACTGGAGCTCCGCGCTGGAGAGCGCGGTCTACAGCGCGGGCGGCGGGCTGCTGTCGGCGGTGCTGGCCGTGGGCCTGATGCCGCTGATGGAGAACGCGTTCAACCTAGTGACGCCGCAGGTGCTGCTGGAGCTTTCGATGCCGAACCAGCCGCTGCTGCGCCTTTTGCAGACCGAGGCGCCGGGCACGCACCACCACAGCCTGGTGGTGGCGAACCTTGCCGAGGCGGCGGCGGACCGCGTGGGCGCCAACGCCCTGCTCTGCCGCGTGGGCGCGTACTACCACGACATTGGCAAGACGCGCCGGCCGATCTTCTTTAAGGAAAACCAGATCGACCAGCCCAACCCGCACGACGGCATGGACCCGCAGGTTTCGGCGGCGATCCTGGCGGCGCACGTGCGCGACGGATTGCAGCTGGCGGACAAGTACAAGCTGCCGCGCGAGGTCAAGGACATGATCGCCCAGCACCACGGCGACAGCGTGATGGCTTACTTCTACTACGAGGCCAAGAAGGCGGCCGAGGCGCAGGGGCGCGACGTGGACATCCGCGACTTCTCCTACGACGGGCCGAAGCCCCAGAGCAAGGAGGCGGCCATCCTGATGATGGCGGACACGGTCGAGGCGGCCACGCGCACCCTCAAGGACCGCTCGCGCGAGAGCATGTCCAAGATGATTCAAAAGCTGGTCAAGGACAAGTTTGAATCCGGGCAGCTGTCCGAGTCGCCGCTGACGTTCCGGGAGCTGACGGAGATCTCCGACGCCTTCATCCGGACGCTGACGGGCATTTACCACGAGCGGATCGAGTATCCGGACCTGAAGACCCTCAAGAAGCCCGGCGCGTCGGCCCTGCCGGACGCCCCGCAGGCGGAGTCCGCCCCCCGGGCAACGGTTGCCCCCCGGGCGGAGTCCGCCCCCCGGGCAACGGTTGCCCCCAAGGCAGAGTCCGCCCCCAAGGCAGATGCTGCCCCCAAGGCGGCAGACGCCCCCAAGGCGGAGGGCGCGGAGAAGAAGGAGGAATAGAGCGGAATGCTGCTGGAATGGATGGACGAGCGCGAGGGCGCGCAGGCGGCGGAGGAGAGCGACGGACAGACGCAGGCGCTGCTGACCCGCGTGATGGAAGAGGTGCTGCGGCGCGAAGGCGAGGATGGGAACGTCGTCGTGGGCGTGACGCTGGTGGACGGCGAGCGCATCCGCGAACTGAACCGCGCCTTCCGCAGCGTGGACCGGGTGACGGACGTGCTCTCCTTCCCGATGGTGCAGGGGCGTCTTTGCGACGCGGCGCCGGAGGAGCTGACGGGCCTTACGGACCCGGAGACGGGCGCGCTGGAGCTGGGGGACCTTGTGATCTGCCCGGCGCGCGCGCGGGAGCAGGCGGAGGAATACGGGCACAGCGTCCGGCGCGAGATGGGATACCTCGCGGCGCACGGCCTGCTGCACCTGCTGGGATACGACCATGAGACGGAGGAAGAGCGCGCCGAGATGCGCCAAAAGGAAGAGGCGGCGCTTGCGGCGTGCGAATTGACGCGCGAGGGCGCAGGGGCCGACGAAGCGCCCGGCGCGCCCTGCCCGCACGAGAAAAAAACAAACGCATAGGAGAGAAACCATGGAGAAGAAGAACGGATTCCGCTCGGGGTTCGTGGTGATTTTGGGCCGGCCGAACGTGGGCAAGTCCACGCTGATGAACGCGCTGGTGGGCGAGAAGGTGGCCATCGTCTCGCCGCGGGCGCAGACCACGCGCAACCGCATCATGGGCGTGATGACGCGCGAGGACGTGCAGATCGTCTTCCTGGACACGCCGGGCATCCACGCGCCGCGCAACAAGCTCGGCCAGTACATGATGGGCGCGGTGCGCGACGCGCTGGAGGGCATCGACGCGGCGATCCTGATGCTGGACGCGACCGACGTGCGCGCCGCGGACCTGGAGCTGCTGCGCAAGTACGCGAACCTCCCGGTCAAAAAGGCGATCGTGGTCAACAAGATCGACCAGGTGGACGCCGGGGTTCTTGCGCCCCTGCTCCAGCGCCTGGGCGAGGAGAAGGCGGACGCCTACCTGCCGGTTTCGGCGCTCAAGCGGAAGGGGCTGGACGCGCTGGTGGATCAGCTCGCCGCCTGGCTGCCCGCCGGGCCCAAGTATTTCCCGGACGACATGGTCACCGACCAGCCCGAACGCGTCATCGTCGCGGAGATGATCCGCGAAAAGGCGCTGCGCAACCTGCGCGAGGAGATCCCCCACGGCATCGGCGTGGAGGTGCTCTCCATGGAGAACCAGGGCGACGAAACGCGCGCTGTGACCATCCACGCCAACGTGTTCTGCGAGAAGGACTCCCACAAGGGCATCCTCATCGGCAAGGGCGGGGAGATGCTCCGCCGCATCGGCGAGCAGGCCCGCGGGGACATCGAGCGCCTGCTCGGCCAGCGGGTGAACCTGCAGCTCTGGGTCAAGGTCCGGCCCGACTGGCGGAACCGCGCCGAGGACCTGCGCACCCTGGGCTACACGCCGCCCAAGGACTAGAATCCCAAAAAGGGAGGAGCGTTCACTCCTCCCTTTTTGCGCTGGGGGCGGGCGGCGGCGCTTCCCGCAGGGCGGCATACAGAGTATAGTAGGACGGGCGGCCGCTGTGGGCAAAGAGGGACCAGAGCAGATCGGAAACGCTGTGCATGCGCGGGGCACCTCCTTTTGCGGGTAGTGTGCCCCGGGCGCGGCCGCGCATTGTGTGGAAGAAAAAGGCGCCCGCGGGCGCGAGGGGAGGAAGGGAACATGCCGGAGAGGCGGATCGTCAACGCGATCGTGCTGCGCAGCGTCAACTATCGGGATTTTGACCGGATTTTGACGCTCTTTTCGCGGGAGGAGGGGAAGATCTCCGCGGCGGCGCGCGGCGCGCACCGGGCCAAGAGCCCGCTGGCCGCGGCCTCGACGCAGTTCACCGCCGGGGAGTTCGCCCTGGAGGAGCGAAACGGCAAGCTGTCCGTCAAGTCCTTCCTGCTGGACGAGGCGTTTTATCCCCTGCGGGAGGACGCGCGGCGCCTGAGCTACGCCACGGCCCTTTCGCAGATCGTCGAGGAGATCGTGCAGCCCAACCAGCCGAACCCAGACCTGTACGACGCCTTTCTGCGCGCGCTGGCCTACCTCGCCTTTGACCGCGAGCGCGACTGCACAAACGCCGTGCTGCCCTTCCTGCTGCGGGCCATGGCCTTCTCCGGCCACGCGGCCATGCTCACGCGCTGCGCGGCCTGCGGCGGGCGCATTGTGGACGCGCGCTGGGACTCCCTCGCCGGCGGCGTCGTCTGCGCGCGCCACGCGGACCGGGACCTGCCCGTGATCACGGCAAGCGACATGGCGGTCCTGCGCGCCTGCGTGCAGGGGCCCTTCGCCCCGGCGCAGGGCGACGTTCGCCGCCTCTGCCGCATCGCCGGGGACTTCGTCCGCGCCCAGCTCGAGCGGGATTTTGACGCGCTGACGCTCGCCGAATCGCTGGACGCGCAAGGGTAGGCGGATTCGCCCCCCTTGCGCAAACACCCTGAGCATTCCACGCCAAACGCCGCGTACCGCCAGCCCAGATGGGCTGGCGGCTTTTTTCTTGCGAAAAAGCCCCGACCGATCGGCGTCTGGAAGGAATTTTGCTTTTGCGCTTTTTGGCGCAGGAATCTTGAACGTACATGGCGAAAATGATGGACTGTGAGAAGCAGGACAAAAGAAAAAACCTCTGAAGAACGTAGAGAACCCGGATTGACATCTGACACAAAAAGAGATGCAGACGGAAGGAGAGAAAGACATGAACGCCGTGGAGCGGTACGGAAGAATCCAGATTCCCGCGCCGGAGGGCGCGAGCTGCCTGTGGGTGCAGACGCCCGCCGGTGCGCGGGAGCGCATCCCCACGTTTTTGAACCAGGAATACGACTTTGTCTACGACCGGCACGGGTACGAGGCGCAGACGCCGCGGGGCGAGGCCTATCGCTGCGCGCGCTACACGCCGGAGCAGGAGGGCGAATACCTCGTGTATGACGAGGCGGGCGCACAGGTGGAGGCGTTCGTCTGCACGCCCTCGGACAACCCGGGATACGTCCAGGTAAGCCGGCGCGACCCGCGCTATTTCGCCTTCTCGGACGGCAGCAGCTACGTCCCCATCGGGCTCAACCTGGTCGGCTGCGGGTACGACCGGCAGCCGGCCGGCAACGAGCACTTCCGCGCGTCGGAGGACGTGCGGACCACGGGCATGATCCAGTGGCGGCGCTGGCTTGCGCAGATGCGCGAAGGCGGCGCGAATTACGCGCGCATCTGGCTCTCGAACCGCTACACGCAGGCGCGCACGGAGATCATGGGCGTGCACGACCCGGCCGCGCTCGCGCGGCTGGACAAGGTCCTGGACCTTGCGCGGCAGTACGGCATCCGTGTCAAGCTCTGCTTCGAGCACTTCCGCACCTTTACGGATGCGGGGCACTTCGCCTACAAGCGCGTTGTGGACCCGGATACCGGCCGGCAGCTGCTGGACGTGGAGACCTGGTTCCGGGAGGAGCGCTGGAACCGGCGCTGGCTGGAGGACATCGCCCCCTACCTCGACCGATACCAGAACGACCCCGTGGTCTTTGCCTGGGAGCTGTGGAACGAGATCGACTGCGGCGACGCCTGCTTTGAGACGGTCGAGCGGTTTACGCGGCGCATGCTGCCGGAGGTCAAGCGGCGCTCCCCGAAAAACCTGGTGGTCAACTCCCTGGGGAGCATGGACGAGGCGTGCAAGCAGCAGGTGCAGGATGCGTTCGCGGCGATCCCGGACATGGACTTTTTGCAGGTGCACCGCTACCTGGACCAGGGCGCGCCGCTGGAGATCTGCCGGGAGGACCCGGTCGCCTTCTCCCAGGACGCGGTGCAGCGGTGCAGCACCGGGAAAAAGCCCCTGATCCTGACGGAGACCGGGGCGGTGAACGACCGGCACGTGGGCCCCTTCCGCTTCTATTCCGCGGACCACGGAGGCCGGATCTTCGACGACGTGACCTATCCCGCGTTCTTCTGCGGCGCTGCGGGGAGCGGCCACATCTGGCACTGGGACTGCTATGTGGACGCGCAGAACCTCTGGCCGCACTTCCGACCCCTGCACGACGCGCTGGAGGGCGTGCAGGTGGACGCGGAGAACTTCCAGCCCGATTCCATCCCCGACGAGCGTGCCTGGATCCTGGGGCTGAAGGGCGACAATACGACGCTCGTCCTGGTGCGCAGCCGCGCGGACCGCTGGGACTTCGTGCTGCGGGATGGAAAGGAGCCGCCGGTCCTTGCGGGGATCGACCTGCCCCTGCGCGGCAAGGCCGAGGTCTTCTGGCTGCCGGGAGACGAGGGCGCGTGCGAGCCCAGCGCCCAGGGATGGACGCTGAGCGGGTTCCGCCGCGGATGCATCGTAAAAATACAGAACGAGAAATGAGGAGAAACGGCGATGAAGACCAATCACATGATCGGGATCACCCCGGCACACGACGCGCCCCGGTTTGACATGCTGCGCGACCTGGGCGTCCAGTGGGTGCGCCAGGGCTATGTCTTCCCCTTTGCAGAGCGCGGGAGCGAGAGGCCTTCCGAGGCGTTCCTGCGCAGCGAGGAGCAGGTGGAGACCTACCTGCGCGAGGGGTTCCAGGTGCTGGCCTCCTTCCCCGGGCCCGGGTCCATGCGCTACGCCCCGGAGGAGGGAAGACCGTCTACGTGCGCGCCATGCCCGAGTGGATGGGCGAGGTGGGCAGCGCGGACTATCAGAAGGCGCTGTTTGACGCGGCGCAGTGGCTGGCGGAGCGGACAAAGGGGAAGATCACCTATTGGCAGGTGGCCAACGAGCCGGACATCGACATCTTCTACGGCCCGCTCACAAAGGACCAGAACATCGGCTTCCTGATGACCGCCGCCCGCGGGCTGCTCGCGGGGAATCCCGACGCAAAGCCCGGGATCAACCTGGGGTACATCAACGACTACGCCCGCCTGCTGATGCGCGAGATGTACGCGATCCCGGACAGCCCCTTTGCGTATCTGGGAATCGACGGCTACATGGGCAGCTGGCAGCTCGGCGGGCCGGAGACCTGGGTGAGCTACATCGACGAGACGGCCCGGCTCTCCGGCAAGCCCATCCTCATCAACGAATGGGGATTCTCCTCCCTGCAGTGGGGGGAGAAGTACACAGACCTGGAGCGCAAGAACTTCTACAACCAGCAGGTCTGCTACTACAAGCACTGGCAGTACACCTGGGGCAAGGGGCACACCCCGGAGGAGCAGGCGCGCTACGTCCGGCTGTGCCAGAAGATCTTCGCCGACCATCCGGCGGTGATCGGGAACTTCTTCTTCCGGTGGAGCGACGCGCCCACCTGCTGGCAGTGCGGCGAGCCGGACTGCCCGGCCGAATGCGCCTGGGGGTGCGTGGACGTCGACCAGAACCCCAAGCCCGCCTACTACGCGCTGCAGGAGGGAAACCGCACGCTGTTTGGCTGAGGCACAGGGAAGCGCCAGACGGCCGCCCGGCTGAAAAGAACGCACAGAGCGGGCGCGCGGTCATTCACCGGAATTTCACAAAATGAAACGCGGTTGCGGGGATCGGGACGGAGGAGCGAAACTGCCGGAATTCCGGTGCGTTTACATTGTTTTTACAGCCCTTGGCAAAAAAGGATTTGCGAAAAAGCGGGATTTCGAGTATAATAGGAACGGCTCAAGATTCCGCATTTCGGAATCCATTTGATTCGATCAACGTGTTTTCCACCGTGGGCAATCGCAGACGCGCACCCCCCGCGCGCTGCGTCCACCATATTTTGCCTAAGATCACTTCAAGGAGGTTGCCTTACATGTCCCACAAGTACGTGTATCTCTTCAGCGAAGGCGACGCCAGCATGCGAAACCTGCTGGGCGGCAAGGGCGCGAACCTGGCGGAGATGACGAATCTCGGCCTGCCGGTGCCCCAGGGCTTCACCATCACCACCGAGGCGTGCACCCAGTACTATGAAGACGGCCGTCAGATCAACCCGGAGATCCAGGCCCAGATCATGGAGTACATCGAGAAGATGGAAAAGATCACCGGCAAGAAGTTCGGCGATCTGGAAAACCCGCTGCTGGTCTCGGTGCGCTCCGGCGCGCGCGCGTCCATGCCCGGCATGATGGACACGATCCTCAACCTCGGCCTGAACGAGCAGGTCGTCGAGGTCATGGCCAAGAAGAGCGGCAACCCCCGTTGGGCCTACGACTGCTACCGCCGTTTCATCCAGATGTACTCCGACGTCGTCATGGAGGTGGGCAAGAAGTACTTCGAGCAGCTCATCGACAAGATGAAGGAGGAGAAGGGCGTCAAGCAGGACGTGGAGCTGACGGCCGAGGACCTCAAGGAGCTGGCCGAGCAGTTCAAGGCCGAGTACAAGGCCAAGATCGGCGAGGACTTCCCCACCGACCCCAAGGAGCAGCTCATGGGCGCCATCAAGGCGGTCTTCCGCTCCTGGGATAACCCGCGCGCCAACGTCTACCGCCGCGACAACGACATCCCCTACTCCTGGGGCACCGCGGTCAACGTGCAGATGATGGCCTTCGGCAACATGGGCGACACCTCCGGCACGGGCGTTGCCTTCACCCGCAACCCCGCCACCGGCGAAAAGAAGCTCTTCGGCGAGTTCCTGATGAACGCCCAGGGCGAGGACGTCGTGGCCGGCGTGCGCACGCCCAACCCCATCGACCACCTCAAGGACATCATGCCCGAGGTGTACGACCAGTTCGTCAAGATCTGCAATACGCTCGAGACGCACTACTGCGACATGCAGGACATGGAGTTCACCATCGAGGACCGCAAGCTCTACATGCTCCAGACCCGCAACGGCAAGCGCACCGCGGCGGCGGCCCTGAAGATCGCCTGCGACCTTGTGGACGAGGGCATGATCGACGAGAAGAAGGCCGTGCTCATGATCGAGCCGCGCACGCTGGACACCCTCCTGCACCCGCAGTTCGACGCCAAGGCCCTCAAGGCGGCCACTCCCCTTGCCAAGGCGCTTGCCGCCTCCCCGGGAGCTGCCTGCGGCCGCATCGTCTTCACCGCCGAGGACGCCAAGGAGTGGGCCGAGAAGGGCGAGAAGGTCGTCCTGGTCCGCCTGGAGACCTCTCCGGAGGACATCGAGGGCATGAAGGCCGCCCAGGGCATCCTGACGGTGCGCGGCGGCATGACCTCCCACGCGGCGGTCGTCGCCCGCGGCATGGGCGCCTGCTGCGTCTCCGGCTGCTCCGACATCGCCATGGATGAGGAGAACAAGAAGTTCGTCCTGGCCGGCAAGACCTTCCACGAGGGCGACTGGCTGAGCATCGACGGCTCTACCGGCTGCGTCTACGACGGTCAGATCCCCACCGTTGACGCCTCCATCGGCGGCGAATTCGGCCGCGTCATGGAGTGGGCGGACAAGTACCGCAAGCTGCGCGTCCGCACCAACGCCGACACCCCCGCCGACGCCAAGCAGGCCAAGAACCTGGGCGCCGAGGGCATCGGCCTGTGCCGCACGGAGCACATGTTCTTCGACTCCGACCGCATCCCGGCCATCCGCCGCATGATCTGCTCCGACACCGTCGAGCAGCGCGTCGAGGCCCTGGCCGTGCTCGAGCCCATGCAGCAGGGCGACTTTGAGAAGCTCTACGAGGCCATGGAGGGCGCGCCTGTCACCATCCGCTTCCTGGATCCGCCGCTGCACGAGTTCGTGCCCACGGAGGAAAAGGACATCGAGCTGCTCGCCAAGGACATGGGCAAGACGGTCGAGGAGATCAAGACCATCATCGCCGGCCTGCACGAGTTCAACCCCATGATGGGTCACCGCGGCTGCCGTCTGGCCGTCACCTACCCGGAGATCGCCCAGATGCAGACCCGCGCCGTCATCAAGGCCGCGCTCAACGTCAAGAAGGCGCATCCCGACTGGGACATCGTGCCCGAGATCATGATCCCGCTCGTCGGCGAGGTCAAGGAGCTCAAGTACGTCAAGGACGTCGTGTGCAAGGAGGCGGACGCCGAGATCGCCAAGGCCGGCGTGGACCTGCACTACAAGGTCGGCACCATGATCGAGATCCCGCGCGCGGCCCTGACCGCGGACGAGATCGCCAAGGAGGCCGAGTTCTTCTCCTTCGGCACCAACGACCTGACGCAGATGACCTTCGGCTTCTCCCGCGACGACGCCGGCAAGTTCCTCGGCGCCTACTACGACAAGAAGATCTACGAGAACGATCCCTTCGCGCGTCTGGACCAGATCGGCGTCGGCCGCCTCATCAAGATGGCCGTGGACCTGGGCCGCAAGACCCGCCCGGACATCAAGCTGGGCATCTGCGGCGAGCACGGCGGCGATCCGCTCTCCGTCGAGTTCTGCCACAAGGTCGGCCTGAACTACGTCTCCTGCTCGCCCTTCCGCGTGCCGATCGCGCGCCTTGCCGCCGCGCAGGCCGCCATCAAGGACGAGAAGTAAGCAAATCCCGCGCGCCGCTCTGCGCGCCCGCCCCCCGCGTCCCCTTCCCCGGGACGCGGGGGTTTTTTGTGCGTACAACCGCCAAAATCGCCCGAAAGTTCAAGGTTTTTTACGCATGTGAAAAAGCGGGAAAGTCGGGGAAAAACGCGAGGGATTAACCTTGCCTTTACAGAGCGCTGAAAGAACCTAGAAAGAGCGCTGGTACTATGTACGCGTAACCGAAAGGGAGGATTGAAAAGTATGAAGAGCATCCTGATCAAGGCCTTTGCGCTGCTGACGGTCATTGCAGTTCTGCTGACCGGCTGCGCCGCGACCCCCGAAGCCACCGAAGCGCCCACCGAGGCGCCTGCCACCGAAGCCCCCGCGGCCAGCGAAGAGCCCGCCGCCAGCGAAGCCCCCGCGGCCAGCGAAGAGCCTGCCGCCTCTACCCTGAGCGGTGAGCTGATGATCACCGGCTCCACCTCCGCCGAGCCCCTGGTCACCGTGTTCGGCGACCTGTTCATGGAGGCCAACCCCGACGTGAGCGTCGCGGTGCAGGGCAACGGCTCCTCCGCGGGCATCACCGCCGCCACCAACGGCACCGCGCAGCTGGGCATGAGCTCCCGCGCGCTGACCGAGGAAGAGCTTGCGGCCGAGGGCGTCGTCGCCAACACCATTTGCATGGACGGCATTGCGGTCATCGTCTCCAAGGACAACCCTGTCACCAACCTGACCACCGAGCAGATCGCCTCCATCTTCAAGGGCGAGATCACCAACTGGTCTGAGGTCGGCGGCAACGACGAGGAGATCCTCATCATCTCCCGCGAGGCTGGTTCCGGCACCCGCAGCGCCTTTGAGGAGATCTGCGGCCTGCTGGGCGAGGACGAGTCCGGCAACGAGGTATCCCTGGTCGATGAGAGCAAGGCGCTGATCGCCGACTCCACCAACGCGGTTTCTACCAACGTCGTCAGCCACACCAACGCCATCGGCTACATCTCCCTGGGCTCCTATGACAGCACGCAGGTCAAGGCCGTGTCCGTGAACGATGTGGAGTGCACCGAGGAGAACATCGTCGCCGGCACCTACACCATCGCCCGCCCGTTCGTGCTGGTCGAGGGTCCCGCCACCGATGATCTGGCCCGCGCGTTCCTGGACTACATCCTCTCCGCGGATGGCCAGGCGGTCGTCTCTGAGCAGGGCTACATCCCCGTCGCCTAAGAGCACCGAAGGAAAAGCGGAAACCCCATAGAGAAAGAGGGGGAATGGTGAACAGAACGCAGCTTTACCGGCAGCTGTTCACCATTCCTTTTGTATGTGCAACCAGCGGATCACCGGGGAGGAGTACAATGGAAGCAAAGGTCCAACAGGCGGCGGCAGGCGCCACCGCGAAAAAGGGAAACAAGAAAAAAGTCTTGAAGATTCTGGAGCGCATCACGGAGAGTGTGTTCTTCCTCTGCGCAGCCGCGGCGGTGCTCGCGCTGTCGGTGATCGTGATCTTCCTGTTCATCCAGGGCATCCCGGCCCTGCGGGAGATCGGGCTTTGGAACTTCATCAGCGGCACGACCTGGCAGCCCTCGGCCAACGAGTTCGGAATCCTGCCGATGATCGTGGCATCGCTGCTGGCAACATTCGGCTCGGCGCTGATCGGCGGATTCATCGGCCTGATGGCGGCGCTGCTGCTGGCGGAGCTGGCGCCGAACTTCCTGGCCAACATCATCCGCCCGCTGATCAACCTGCTGGCGGGCATTCCGTCGGTGGTCTACGGCTTCTTCGGCCTGATGGTCGTGGTGCCCATGATCATCCAGGTCTTTGGCGGCACGGGCAACAGCCTGCTGGCCACGATTCTGATCCTTGCGGCGATGATCCTGCCGACGATGGTCTCCCTGTCGGAGACGGCGGTGCGCGCCGTGCCCCAGGCCTACCGCGAGGGCAGCCTGGCCCTTGGCGCGACGCACATGCAGACCATCTTCCGCGTCACGCTGCCGGCGGCAAAGTCCGGTGTGCTCAACGCCTTTGTGCTGTCGCTGGGCCGCGCCATCGGCGAGACGATGGCTGTGATCCTGGTGGCGGGCAACCGCGCCTCGATCCCGACCTCGATCCTGGACCCGGTGCGCCCGATGACCGCGAACATCGCCCTGGAGCTCTCCTACGCGACGGGCCTGCACGCCGAGGCGCTCTACGCCACGGGCGTTGTGCTGCTGGTGTTCATCGTCATCATCAACATCACGGCGCACATCGTACTGCGCAACAAGAAGGAGGGCTAAGGCCATGCGCAAGACGGTTGACAACCTGCTCAAGGCGCTGCTCTGGGTCTGCGGCGGCATTGCGGTGGCGTTTCTGGCGCTGATCCTGATCTACGTCATCACCCGCGGCATTCCCTACATCAACTGGGAGTTCCTGACGACGGCTTACCGGCCGGGCCTCGGCTCCAACGGCATCCGGGACATCATCGTGGGTACGCTGGCGATGGTAGGCCTGACGCTGGTCATCGCGGTGCCCATCGGGGTGCTTGCGGCCATCTACATGGGCGAATACGCCAAGAAGGGCAAGGTGCTGACCACCATCCGCTTCTGCGTGGAGTCCCTGGCGGGCATTCCCTCGATTCTGTACGGCCTGTTCGGCTACACGTTCTTCGCGATTCAGCTGGCGTTCGGCTTTTCGCTGCTGTCGTCGGCGCTGACGCTGGCGATCATGGTGCTGCCGGTCATCATCCGCTCGACGGAGGAGGCGCTCTTCACCGTCCCGGACAGCTACCGCGAGGGGAGCCTGGCGCTGGGGGCGAGCAAGCTGACGACGCTCTTCCGCGTCATCCTGCCCAGCGCCATCCCGGGCATCCTCTCGGCGATCATCCTTTCGATGGGCCGCGTCATGGGCGAGACGGCGGCGGTCTACTACACGGCGGGCACCATGGCGCGCGTGCCCTCGAGCGTGTTCTCCTCAACCCGATCTCTGGCGGTGCACCTGTATTTGTTGGTTAAGGAGGGGTTGGAGTCGGGCGACGCCTTTGCCACGGCGACGATCCTGATCGTGATCGTGGTGGGCCTGAACGCCCTGGCCAATTTCATCGCCAAGCGCCTATCCCGCAAGCTGACAGGAGGAAATTGAGCATGACTGAAGTGAAGATGAGCGCCAAGGACCTGCACCTTTGGTACGGCGAGATGGAGGCCCTCAAGGGCGTTTCCCTGGACATGAACAAGAACAGCGTGACCGCGCTGATCGGCCCCTCGGGCTGCGGCAAGTCCACGTTCCTCAAGACCCTCAACCGCATGAACGATTTGGTGGAGGGCTGCCGGATTGAAGGAGATGTGCGCCTGGACGGCGAAGATATCTTCCGGAAGGGAATCGACCTTGCGGAGCTACGCAAGCGCGTAGGCATGGTCTTCCAGAAGCCGAACCCCTTCCCGATGTCGATCTATGACAACATCGCCTACGGTCCGCGCGTGCACGGCATCCGCAAGAAGAAGGTGCTCGACGAGATCGTGGAAAAGGCGCTGCGCGGCGCGGCCCTCTGGGACGAGGTGCACGACCGCCTGCGCAAGAGCGCGATGGGCCTGTCCGGCGGTCAGCAGCAGAGGCTCTGCATCGCGCGCGTGCTCGCGGTGGAGCCGGAGGTCGTGCTCATGGACGAGCCGACCAGCGCCCTGGACCCCATCTCGACCCAGCGCATCGAGGACCTGATGGCGGAGCTCAAGCAGAAGTACACCATCGTCATCGTGACGCACAACATGCAGCAGGCCGCGCGCATCGCGGACCGGACGGCCTTCTTCCTCAAGGGCGAGATCATCGAGGCGGGCGACACGCTGCAGATCTTCCAGCAGCCCAAGGACAAGCGCACGGAAGACTACATCACGGGCCGCTTCGGCTGATGCGGGAAAACGCGGATACGGCGAAAGGAGCAGCGAGGAGAACATGAACAGAATCCTGATGAACACCGCCATGGAGGGACTGCACGAGTCCATGCTGGAGATGGGCAGGCTCTGCGAGCGCGGCATCGACGAGGTGCTCTCGGCGATCTACCGCTCGGACAAGGAGCTGGCCGCAACGGTCGTCGCGCGCGACGACAGCATCGACGAGATGGAGCGCCGGATCGAGACGCAGTGCCTGAGCATCCTGGCGCGCTTTTCCCCGGTGGCGAACGACCTGCGCGCGGTGACGGCGGCCATGGGCATCATCTCGGACCTGGAGCGCATCGGCGACCAGTGCGCGGACATCGCGGAGATGGTGGAGCACCTCTGCGGCGCGGACAAGCACATCCAGCCCATGGCGGACCTGCGCCTGATGGGCGACACGGCCCGGTCCATGGTGCACGACGCGCTGGATTCCTACATCGGCGGCGACGCGGAGAAGGCCAAGGGCGTCACCATGCGCGACGACATCGTCGACGCGGCGCTGGAGCGGGTGATCCTGCACCTGACCAACATCATGCGCGAGAGCCCGGACGCGGTCAGCCAGGCGGTGGACATGCTGTTTGTGGCCAAGTACTTCGAGCGCATCGCGGACCACGCGACCAACATCGGCGAGTGGAGCGTGTACCTGAGCACGGGCACGCACCCGCTGGACAAGGAACTGCGCCAGGAGTAAAGCAGAGACGTAAGGCCCGGGCTGGGCAGACAGTGCCCAGGGTGGGCGACATGCCCCTGGCGGGACGGGCAGGGCCCGCGGCCTGCGGGGGCTGCGCAGTTTTTGGGAAAACACGAACGGAAGCAAAGGACGGGAGGTGCAAAGGGCATGGCGGTCATCGCGGTTGTGGAAGACGAGCAGGCCATTGCCCGGCTGATCTCGCTGCACTTGCAGAGCGCGGGATACGAGCCGAAGCTGTACGAGACGGGGGACGAATTTCTGCGCTCCCTGCGGGGCGACGTGCCGGATCTGGTGCTGCTGGACTGGATGCTGCCCGGGGAAAACGACGGCATCGCGGTGCTGAAGGCCCTGCGCGCAAACGAGAAGACGCGGGCCGTGCCGGTGATCATGCTCACGGCCAAGGCGGAGGAGCTCGACCGGATTTTGGGTCTGGAGGTGGGCGCGGACGACTACCTGACCAAGCCCTTCTACTTCCGGGAGATGGTCAGCCGCGTGCGCGCGCATCTGCGCCGGCGCGAGTGGGAGAAGGACGACCCCACCGTGCGCCGCCACGGCAAGATCACCATCTACCTCAACGAGCACCGCGTGACCGTGGACGGCAAGAACCTCGCCCTCTCGCCCAAGGAATACGACATCCTGAGCAAGCTCATGGAAAAGCCCTCCTGGGTCATGACGCGCGAGCAGCTGCTCACGGCGATCTGGGGCGCGGACTTTGACGGCGAGGCGCGCACGGTGGACATGCACATGACCAACCTGCGCCGCAAGCTCGACGAGGCGGGTGCAAAGGACTACATCCAGACCGTGCGCGCGGTAGGATACAAGATGTGCACGCTATAGGCGCGCTGGCGCGCTGTCCCGGAAACGGACGTGCGTCCGTTTCCGGGAGGGGCCCGCTTTCCGAAAAAAGGGAGACGACTCTCGTCGTCTCCCTTTTTTCGGGCCGGGCCCCGTGGGCCCCGGACGCGCACTCGGCTGACGCCTCGCACACGTCCGGGGCCTAAAAGGAAGCGATTTCCGCCGTGCCAAGGTGGGAGGAACGGCTGGGGCGTGGGGTGCGCGAACAAGGCGGGACTGGGGGTTCCGATAGCAATGCGGAAATCGCCCCGCGCCCGCCGGCAAAGCCGCCGGGCACGATGGGAAGTCGGGAGGGGAGCCCCCCTCCCGACACCCTCC
>CAJFMX010000037.1 GCA_904393115.1 uncultured Clostridia bacterium | reverse complement strand
GAGCAGACCTTCAGCCCCGGGCCGGGCATCCCGCGCCCGATGCTCGCGCTGTACATCGCGGGGCTGCACGCGCTGTGCCTGGGCTCGGGGGCGGCGCTGCTGCCCTTTGCCCGGCCGCGCAGCGGCGCGGCGCGCTGGGCGGCGCTGGCCGTGGGCGCGGCGTATGTGCTGCTGTACGCGCTGTTCTACTTCTGGACGGACGCGCCGCGCATCCCCTGGCTCTCTCAGTGCTTTGACTGGCCGGGGAACCTCTGCCTGCCGGCGGGGCTGGTGTTTGTCGGGCTTTGCCCCGCGCGCAGGGAAGGGGAGCGCGCTTGACAATCCGTCGATATAGCTGTAAAATAAACAAAGAAGCGGCCATACGCCGCAGTCCCGGGCGCACACGGGGAAGAATGGCGCGAGGGTCCTCCCAGGGGGAAAGAGAGCGGGCGGCTGGTGAGAGCCCGCGGGGAGGCGCGCGCGAGTCTCAGCCCATCAGTCCGGCGCGGCCCCCGCGTTATCGGGGGAAAGAGAGGGCGCGCACGCGCGCCAAGCAATCGTGGTACCGCGGGAAATCCACTCCCGTCCTTTGCAGCGCAGGGGACGGGGGTTTTTTTCATCTCCGCAAACGAATCAGGAGGTTTCAGCCATGCCCAACGCACCCTATGACTTTGCCGCCATCGAGAAGAAGTGGCAGCAGATCTGGGAGGAGGAGAAGACCTTCGCCGCCAGCGACGACTTCTCCAAGCCCAAGTACTACACGCTGATCGAGTTCCCGTATCCCTCGGGCGCGGGCCTGCACGTCGGCCACCCGCGCTCCAACACGGCCATGGACATCATCGGCCGCAAGAAGCGCCTGCAGGGCTACAACGTGCTCTTCCCCATCGGGTGGGACGCCTTCGGCCTGCCGACGGAGAACTACGCCATCAAGAACCACATCCACCCCGCCATCGTCACCAAGCAGAACATCGACCACTTCCGCCAGCAGCTCAAGATGCTCGGGTTCGGCTTCGACTGGGACCGCGAGGTCGACACCACGGACCCCAGCTACTACAAGTGGACGCAGTGGATCTTCCTGCAGCTCTTCAAGCACGGCCTGGCCTACAAGACCGAGATGCCCATCAACTGGTGCACGGGCTGCAAGGTAGGCCTGGCCAACGAGGAGGTCGTCGGCGGCAAGTGCGAGCGCTGCGGCAGCGAGGTCGTGCGCCGCGTCAAGTCCCAGTGGATGCTGCGCATCACCGACTACGCGCAGAAGCTGCTCGAGGGCCTGGACGACGTGGACTTCATCGAGAAGGTCAAGACCCAGCAGCGCAACTGGATCGGCCGGTCCGAGGGCGCGGAGCTGGACTTCGCCGTCAAGGAGATCCCGGAGAAGCTGCGCGTCTACACCACGCGGCCGGACACGCTCTTTGGCGCGACCTACATGGTCGTCTCCCCGGAGCACCCCCTCATCGAGAAGTACGCCGACAGAATCCGCAACATCGAGGAGGTCCGCGCCTACCAGCGCGAGGCCGCCCGCAAGTCCGACTTTGAGCGCACGGAGCTCAACAAGGAGAAGACCGGCGTGTGCCTGGACGGCATCACCGCCATCAACCCCGTCAACGGCCGCGAGATCCCGGTTTGGGTCTCGGACTACGTCCTCGTCTCCTACGGCACGGGCGCCATCATGGCCGTGCCCGCGCACGATACCCGCGACTGGGAGTTCGCCAAGAAGTTCGGCATGCCCATCGTCGAGGTCGTCGCCGGCGGCGACGTGGAGAAGGAGGCCTATACCGACATCGCCGACGGCGTGCTGGTCAACTCCGGCTTCCTCGACGGGCTCAAGGTGGCCGAGGCCAAGAAGCGCATGATCGACTACCTCGAGGAGAAGGGCATCGGCGAGCGCAAGGTCAACTACAAGCTGCGCGACTGGGTCTTCTCCCGCCAGCGCTACTGGGGCGAGCCCATCCCGGTCGTCTGGTGCGAGAAGTGCGGCTGCGTGCCCCTGCCCGAGGACCAGCTGCCCCTGACCCTGCCCGACACCGACCACTACCTGCCCACCGATACCGGCGAATCCCCCCTCTCCCGCATGGAGGATTGGGTCAACACCACCTGCCCGCACTGCGGCGGCCCGGCCAAGCGCGAGACGGACACCATGCCCCAGTGGGCCGGCTCCTCCTGGTACTTCCTGCGCTACACGGACCCGCACAACGACAAGTGCCTGGCCGATCCGGAGAAGCTCAAGTACTGGCTGCCCGTGGACTGGTACAACGGCGGCATGGAGCACACCACGCTCCACCTGCTCTACAGCCGGTTCTGGCACCGCTTCCTCTACGACATCGGCGTGGTTCCCACCAAGGAGCCGTATCAGAAGCGCACCAGCCACGGCATGATCCTCGGCTCCAACGGCGAGAAGATGTCCAAGTCCCGCAACAACGTCATCAACCCGGACGACGTCGTCAAGGAGATCGGCGCGGACAGCTTCCGCCTCTACGAGATGTTCATGGGCGCCTTTGACCAGGCGATTCCCTGGTCCACCAACGGCGCGCGCGGCTGCAAGCGCTTCCTGGACCGCGTCTGGCGCCTGCAGGACATGGTCGCCGGGGGCGAGGGCTACTCCGCCGAGCTGATGGCCGACATGCACGCCGCCATCAAGAAGGTCACCGAGGACTACGACAGCATGAAGTTCAACACCGCCATCGCGGCGATGATGTCCCTGGTCAACGCCATGTACGCCAAGGGCAGCGTCACGCGCGCGGAGCTGGAGACGCTGCTCATCCTGCTCAACCCCGTCGCCCCGCACATCACTGAAGAGATGTGGGAGCGCATGGGCCATGAGAAGTCCATCGCCCTGTCCGCGTCCTGGCCCGCCTTCGACGAGGAGAAGACCCGCCGCGACGAGGTCGAGATCGCCGTGCAGATCTGCGGCAAGGTCCGCACGCGCCTGATGATCCCCGTCGACCTGCCCAAGGAGGGCGCGCAGGAATACTTCCTGGCCAAGCCCGAGGTGCAGAAGCTCGTGGACGGCAAGACCATCAAGAAGTTCGTCTTCATCCCCGGGCGGCTCGTCAACATCGTTGCCATCTAACACCCCAGAGAGGCGAACCCCGCAGGAGCGAAAATTCCATTGGAGGAGAAACCGGCCATGCAGTGCCTTTGCGACTTCCACATCCATTCCACCCTCAGCGGGGATGGAAAGAGCGATCTGCTCGACCAGGTGCGCGCCTGCTGGGAGGCGGGCGTGCGCTGGGTGTGCTTCACCGAGCACATCGATTACGGCACCTCCTCGGGGGATTTCCTCGTGGACTTCCCCCTCTACCGGCAGAAGATCGAGGCGGCCCGCGCGGCCTTCCCGGGGATGACCATCGGCATGGGGCTGGAGCTGGGCGACACGCAGGAGGACCGCGCGAACGTCATCGCGCAGGCGGACGCCGTGCCCCTGGACTACAAGCTCCTCTCCCGCCACAAGGTGGGCGGCGTCGACCCCTACGACGCGGACATCTTCTTCGCGCACCGCACGCGCGGGCAGGCCGTTGTGGACTACCTGGACGCGATCTACCGGAGCGTGACCGCCTTCCCGGACTACGACGCGCTCTCGCACCTGGGCTATGTGTTCAAGTTCGTGCAGAGCCCGGAGTTCCCGCCGCTGCGCTACTGCGACGACCCGGACCGCATCGACGCGATCCTGCGCTTCCTCATCGAGAACGGCAAGGCGCTGGAGGTCAACACCTCCCGCTGGCGCCGCTTCGGCGACGGCATGCCCGGGCGCGACATCCTCGCGCGGTACCGCGAGCTGGGCGGCGAGCTCCTGACCCTCGGCTCCGACGCGCATGCGACGGACAGTGCCGCCCAGGGCTTTGCCGCGGCGCTGGAGCAGATCCAGGGCCTTGGCTTCCGCTACCTTGCCGCGTTCTCTGCGCGCGAGCGCACGATGCTGCCGCTCTAGGCGCAAACGCTGTACGGGCCTCCTTTCCCTATGCTGGAGACGGAACGTTCCAACTGGGAAGGAGGCCTTTTTTCATGATCGATTGTGCGATTCGGCTGGACGTGCGCGATTCGCAGCCCCTGGCGCGCGCCTTCACACTCGCGCGCGGGGATGAGAACGCCGTGCGGCTCCTGCTGCGCTTCTTCGACGGCGAGGAGGAGCTGGGGCAGCAGACCGGCGACTACGCGACGCTCTCCCTGCGCAAGTTCGGGGAGGAGACGAGCACGGACTACCTGCTCACCCGGACGGACGGCGCCTATGCGCTGACCGTCACGGCCGCCATGGCGGCCAGCGAGGGCGTGTACCTGGCGACGGCCGTGCTGTACGACCAGGAGGACATGCGCCTGACCGTGGGCAGGTTCTGCTTTGCGGTGCGGGACGACCTGAACCTGCCCGCGGACGGCGCGCTCTCCCAGCAGCAGGTGACGCTCCTGCAGCAGGCGCTGGGCGCGATCGCCCTGCTGCACGACGAGGCGGAGGCCCTGGCCGCGGAGGGGGAGGCGCTCGCCGACTACGCGCAGGAGCAGGGCGACTACGCCAAGCTCTGGGGCGACGCGGCAAAGGGCATCGTGGAGGACGCGGGAACCACGACCTGGGAGACGCTCGCCGGCAAGCCGTCGGCCTTCCCGCCCGCGGCCCACAGCCACAGCGCGCTCGACAGCGCCGCGAGCGCGGCAACGGCGAGCACGCTCGTCAAGCGCGACGCGCTGGGCCGGTTCCAGGCGGCGGCGCCCGCCGCGGAGGCGGACGTGGCGCGCAAGGCCGAGGTGGACGCCGTCGCGCAGGCAAAGGCCGATGCGGCGGCAGTCTTCACGGTGGCCCTGCCGGTCTCCGGGTGGACGGGGAGCGCGGGCGCCTATGCGCAGACCGTGCAGAGCGCCTCCGCGCTGGGCGACCGCGTGCCGATCGCCAGCCCGGTCCTGCCGGAGGACGGGGACGCGGCGGCCGTGCGCAAGGACTTCGCCTGCATCGACAGCCTGAGTGTCGCCGCGGGCAGCGTCACGGCGACGGCCGGCCAAAAGCCCGGCGGGGACCTGGCGGTCCGCATCGCGCTCGTGGGCTGACAAAAAAGAAAGCGGCGTGCCAGGAATGGCGCGCCGCTTTCGGTGCAGACAAAAGGGGCGTTGCGCAGGACGCGAGGACGCCCTCGACGAGGATCCCCGCGTTACGTCCGAAACGCACCATGACGCTTGGGTCAGAGGGTTTCGTCGCCTGCATCGACAGCCTGAGTGTCGCCGCGGGCAGCGTCACGGCGACGGCTGCCCAAAAGCCCGGCGGAGACCTCACGGTCCGCATCGCGCTCGTGGGCTGACGAAAAAGCAAGCGGCGTGCCAGGAATGGCGCGCCGCTTTCGGTGCAGACAAAAGGGGCGTTGCGCAAGACGAGATGATGCCCTCACTGAGGGCCCCCGCGTTTACGTCCGAACCGCACCTTGCATCTCCGCCCTCTTTCAGGGTAGCAGAAGAGAAGGGAGATGTCAAGTCCTCCCGGAAGAGCACTTTGGTCAGAGGGTTTCGCCAAAGAGGGCCTCGAACGTGCCGTGGAAGATGCGCTCGCGCTCGTCCTCGGTCAGGCGCAGGGAGAGGAAGCGCTCCAGCTCCTCGGCGTGGTCCCACATGGGGAAGTCGCTGCCCCAAAGGAAGCGCTCGACGCCAAAGTCGCGCAGCATGGTCTCCGCCTGGCCGCGGGAGAGGAAGGGCAGGCTCGAGGAGGTGTCGAAGTAGACGTTCTTGCAGGGCTTAAGATACTCCACGGCCTCGGGCCAGGCGTGGTAGCCGCCGAAGTGCGCGCCGATGCAGACGAGGTCCGGGAACCTGTCCGCGATGTTGCGCAGGCGGTGCGGCGCGGAATACGTGGTGCGGTCGTCGCCCGTGTGGAAGAGGATGGGCAGGCCGCGGTCCGCGATGGCGCGGTACATGGGCAGGGCCTCCGGCGCGTCGATGTTGAAGGCCTGAAAGTCGGGGTGGAGCTTCACGCCGTGCAGGCCGAGCGCTACGGCGCGGTCGAGCTCGGCCTCGAAGTTCGCATAGCCCGGGTGCATCGTGGCAAAGCCGAAGAACTCCGGGTGCAGCCGGCACTGCTCGTGGATGAAGGTATTGATGTGCTCGACCTGGTCCGGGCGCGTGGCCGTGGAGCAGACGAGGTAGCGCTTTACGCCGATGGCGCTGCCGCGGCGGAGGAGCTCCTCGGCGCTGCCCAGGTGACACATGGGAATGTCGTAGAAGCGGCCGATGTTCTCCGTGGCCTTGCGCGCGATCTTTTCGGGGAAAATGTGCGCATGTGCATCGACAATGGAATACGAATACATGGTTCCTCCCGTGTCGGCGGTTCCGACAAGGACAGTATAGCACAAAAAAACCCTCCCTTGTGGAGGGTTTACGCATATTTTGCATAGGGAAACAAATGCGTCAGAGCATCTTTCGCCGGCTGAGGATGATGATGGAGACGACCGAGGCCAGGAGGGAGACGCCCAGCAGCACCCAGAACCCGACGGAGCTGCCCTCGAACGGGACGGCGACGTTCATGCCCCAGATGGAGGCGATGAGCGTGGGGATGGAGAGCACCAGCGTCAGCGAGGTCAGGACCTTCATGATGTCGTTGACGTTGTTGTTGATGACGGAGGAGAAGGCGTCCATCGTGGAGGAGAGGATGTCGCGGTAGATGGCGCACATCTCGATGGCCTGCTTGTTCTCGATGATGACGTCCTCCAGCAGGTCCTCGTCGTCCGGGAAGCGGCGGATGAGGTCCGAGCGCAGGAGCTTTTCGAGCACGATCTCGTTGGACTTGAGCGAGGTTGCGAAGAAGACGAGGGATTTCTCCAGGCGCATGAGCTGCATGAGCTCGCTGTTGCGCAGGGTCTTTTGCAGCTCGTTCTCGATGGCGTTGGTCTTCTTGTCGATCTGGCGCAGGTATTGGAGGTAGCGCGAGGCGTTGCGGTACAGGATTTGCAGGATGAAGCGCGTGCGCTTGTTGGTGAAGAACCCCTTGACCCGGCCGAGCGCGAAGTCGCGCATGATGTGGCTGTCCTTCAGGCACACGGTGATCAGGTGCTCGGCGGTCTTTACGATGCCCAACGGGATCGTGGAGTAGACGAAGTCCTTGCCCTCCATCTCGATGGTCGGGATGTCGACGAGGATGAGGCTGACGCCGTCCTCGCTCTCGATGCGGGCGCGCTCCTCGGGGTCCAGGGGCGCGCGGAGCATCTCGGGCTCGGCGCCCGTGAGCTCGGCGATGCGCTGGACCTCGGCGTCGTCCGGGTGGACCATCCACACCCAGCATCCCTTCTCCGGCCCGGAGATCTCCACGAGCTTATCGTCGATGGTGTTGTAGAACGTCACCACGCGCGTCGCCCCCTCTTTCGCAAAATTCCACTATTCTTATTGTAGCACAGCCGCCGTGGGATATGCAAACCGCGGCGGCGGTCTTTCGACAAACTTAATCCGGCCCGGACGCAAAAAAGCAGAGGATACTGCCCAATGGGCAGCATCCTCTGCGGGAAATGCCGAGAAGGGATTAGTCGTTCTTGGCCAGGCGCTTGTAGGTATCCAGGCGCTCCTTGGCGTCCTCTTCCGCACGAGCAAACAGGGTGTCCGCGACCTCCGGGAAGAGCTTGGCCAGGGCGGTGTAGCGGGTCTCGCCCAGGATGAAGTCCTTGTAGGAGAGGGTCGGATCCTTGGAGTCCAGGGTGAAGGGGTTCTTGCCCTCGTGCTCCAGCTCGGGGTTGAAGCGGTACAGCGGCCAGTAGCCGGCCTCGACAGCCTTCTTGATCTCGGCCTGGCTCTTGGTCATGTTGATGCCGTGGTTGATGCACGGCGCGTAGGCGATGACCAGGGACGGTCCATGGTAGGCCTCGGCCTCGGTCAGGGCCTTGAGCAGCTGGGCCGGGTTGGCGCCCATGGCGACGGTGGCGACGTACACGTAGCCGTAGCTCATGGCCATCATGCCCAGGTCCTTCTTGCGGGTGCGCTTGCCGGCCGCGGCGAACTTGGCCACAGAGCCGGTCGGCGTCGCCTTGGAGGACTGTCCGCCGGTGTTGGAGTAGACCTCGGTGTCGAGCACGAGGATGTTGACGTCCTGACCGGAGGCCAGCACGTGGTCCACGCCGCCGTAACCGATGTCGTAGGCCCAGCCGTCGCCGCCGAAGATCCAGATGGACTTCTTGGTCAGCAGATCGGCGTCCGCGATGACGGCATTGGCCAGCTTGCAGGCGTCGCAGTCGCAGGTCTTGCCCGCGGCGAGCCACTTCTCCTCGTAGGGAGTGCCGGACAGGTCCACACCGTCCTTGCAGGCGGCCAGCAGCTTCTTGCCGGCTTCCTCGGAGCCCTTGGCGTCGTCCATCTTCTCAAGCCACTCGGCGCCGGCTTCCTTGATGGCGGGCTGGCACCACTCGACGTTGATCAGCGCGCGGACGTTGTCGGCGAGCTTGGCGCGGCGCTGGTTGACGGCCAGGTTCATGCCGAAGCCGAACTCAGCGTTGTCCTCGAACAGGGAGTTGGCCCAGGCGGGACCATGGCCCTGCGCATTGGTGGTGTAGGGGCAGGTCGGCGCGGAGCCGCCGTAGATCGACGAGCAGCCGGTCGCGTTGGCGATCAGCATGCGGTCGCCGAACAGCTGCGTGACGAGCTTGACGTACGGGGTCTCGCCGCAGCCGGCGCAGGCGCCGGAGAACTCGAACAGGGGCTGCAGGTACTGGCTGCCCTTGACGGTGGCGGTGTTGACGCCGGTCTTGACGACGGGCTGCTTCATGGCGAACTCCCAGTTCGCCTCCTGGGCGGCCTGCGTCTCCAGCGGCTTCATGACCAGGGCCTTGTTCTTGGCCGGGCAGGTCTCGGCGCAGCTGCCGCAGCCGGTGCAGTCGAGCGGGCTCACCTGCACGCGGACCTGATACTTGCCCTTTTCGGCGGGGGAGAGGTTCGCGGGCTTGGTGATGAAGGCCTCGGGAACCGCCGTGCCGTTCTCGATGACGATGGGGCGGATGCAGGCGTGCGGGCAGACCAGAGAGCACTGGTTGCACTGGATGCAGTTCTCGGGAATCCACTCCGGAACGTTGACCGCGATGCCGCGCTTCTCGTACTTGGTGGTGCCGGTGGGCACGACGCCGGCGGGGTTGAACGCGGAGACGGGCAGCGAATCGCCGTTGTGGGCCAGGATGGGCTTGATGACCTCGTCAAAGTGCTTGGTGGCGGGCACGCTCACGGCGACGGCGCCGGTGGTGGCGTTGGCCCACTCCGCGGGCACGGGGATCTCCACCAGGCCGCCGATGGCCGCGTCGATGGCGTCCCAGTTCTTCTTGACGACCGCGTCGCCCTTCTTGGCGTAGGACTTCTTGGCGGCAGCCTTCATGTAGCCGTCGGCATCCTCATAGGGGATGACCTGAGCGAGCTTGAAGAACGCAGCCTGCATGATGGTGTTGGTGCGGTTGCCCATGCCGACCTTGGCCGCGATGCCGATGGCGTCGATGTTGTAGAACTTGGCCTTCTTCTGGGCCAGAGCGCGCTTCATCTCCGCGGGGAGCATCTCGTTCATCTGCTCGGCCGTCCAGTGGGAGTTCAGCAGGAAGGTGCCGCCCTCCTTAAGGTCGGTGAGCATGTCGTACTTGGTGACATAGGACGGGTTGTGGCAGGCGATAAAGTCCGCAGAGTCGATCAGGTAGGTCGAGCGGATGGGCGTATCGCCAAAGCGCAGGTGGGAGATCGTCAGACCGCCGGACTTCTTGGAGTCGTACTCGAAGTAGCCCTGCGCGAACTTATCGGTGTGGTCGCCGATGATCTTGATGGAGTTCTTGTTGGCGCCGACGGTGCCGTCCGAACCCAGGCCGTAGAACTTGCAGGAGATCGTGCCGGCGGGAGCGGCGTCGATCTTCTCGCCGATGGGAAGGCTGGTGCCCGTCACATCGTCGTTGATGCCCACGGTGAAGTGGTTCTTGGGGGCCGCGCTGGAGAGGTTGTCGTAGATGGCCTTGATGTAGGTCGGGTTGAACTCCTTGGAGCCCATGCCGTAGCGGCCGCCGACGACCTGGATGTCCTGGCGGTTCGTCTCGGCCAGGGCCGCCACGACGTCGAGGTACAGGGGCTCGCCCAGGGAGCCGGGCTCCTTGGTGCGGTCGAGCACCGCGATCTTCTTGACGCTGGCGGGGATGGCCGAAGCGAACTTCTCCGCGCAGAAGGGGCGGTACAGGCGGACCTTGACCATGCCGACCTTGGCGCCGCGGGCGTTGAGGTAGTCGATGGTCTCCTCGGCAGCCTCCGCGCCGGAGCCCATGATGACGAGGATCTCGGTCGCGTCGGGCGCGCCGTAGTAGTCGAACAGGTGGTAGGAGCGGCCGGTCAGCTCAGAGACCTTCTTCATCTCCTCTTCCACGATGGCGGGAACGGCGTTGTAGTACTTGTTGGCCGCCTCGCGGTTCTGGAAGTAGATGTCGCCGTTCTGCGCGGTGCCCTGCTGATGCGGATGCTCGGGGTTCATCGCGCGGGCGCGGAACTCGGCAACCTTATCGAACGGACAGAGCTTGGCCATCTCCTCGTAGTCGATGACGTCGATCTTCTGGACCTCGTGGGAGGTGCGGAAGCCGTCGAAGAAGTGCAGGAAGGGGACGGACGCGCGAAGCGTGGACAGGTGCGCAACCAGCGCAAGGTCCATGGCCTCCTGCACGGAGTTGGAAGCCAGCATCGCAAAGCCGGTCTGGCGGCAGGCCATGACGTCCGCGTGGTCGCCGAAGATGTTCAGCGCGTGGGCCGCCAGGGCGCGGGCCGAGACGTGGAAGACGCAGGGCAGCAGCTCGCCGGAGATCTTGTACATGTTCGGGATCATCAGCAGCAGGCCCTGGGAAGCGGTGAAGGTGGAGGTCAGCGCACCGGCCGCAAGGGAGCCGTGCACCGCGCCCGCCGCGCCCGCCTCGGACTGCATCTCCGTGACCTGGACCTTCTGGCCGAACAGGTTGATCCGGCCGTTCGCGGCCCACTCGTCCGCGGATTCCGCCATGGGGGAGGAGGGAGTGATGGGGTAAATGGCTGCGACGTCACTGAAGGCGTATGCCACGTGACTGGCAGCCGTATTCCCATCAATGGTCATTTTCTTGCCCATGATGTGAGAAGCCTCCTTAAAAGTTGAATCGCGACACCGCACCGCACAGGGGCGCGGCAAGCGGAGTCTTGCACAATAAGACCCTTACTTATGATTATAGAAACTCGCGGCCGCAATGTCAAGGAAAGAGACGCATTCGTACCCGAAAAAATAACAGATTTCCGGAAGTTTGGAGCGGATTCCGGGTGCAAAGCGGGCCGGCTGTGAAACCGCGCGCCGGTCCGGCGCGTCTATATTGCGTGCGGCGCGCACTTGAAAAATGCGCGGAAGTGTGTTACTTTATTTCGGTAAAGCGGACTCTTTCGCCGGCGCGCGGCATAAAGGAGGAGAAACGCTTATGAAAAAAATTTCGACGCTGGCCCTCTGCCTCATGCTGCTGCTGACGCTCACGGCCTGCGCCGCCATCGGCCGCTACGCCGGCCAGACGGCCGGCCAGCAGGCGGCAGAGAGCGCGAATCCCGTCCCCACGCTCGCCCCCGCGGAAAGCGAAGCGCCGCAGCAGACCCCCGGCGAAACGACGGAGGCAACGCCCGCGCTGCCCGCGGTCTCCCCGGAGGAGCTGGGCAACGCGCCCTCGAACCTCAGCGCCGGCGGCGCCATGGTCCGCGGGGAGGACGGCGCCCTGTACCTTGCGCAGGAGGACGGCATCTACGCCCTGCCCGAGGGCGGGAGCCTGACGAAGATCTCCCCGGACCGCGCCGCGAGCCTGAACTTCTACGGCGGCAGGCTCTACTACATCGCGCAGACCTATGCGCCGGACGAGACGGGCTATGTGCAGCGGAGCGCGGCGGAGATCGCAAGCCTTGCCCCGGACGGCAGCGACCGCCAGGTCCTGGCCGAACAGAAGCCCGCGGGCACGACCACGGTCTTCGACGCGCAGACGGGCTTTTTCTCCGAGTGGACGCAGCGCGTGGGCTACGGCGACCTGTGCATCGCGCAGGGCTGCGCCTTCTTCCTGGCGGACAACGAGCGCCCGGGCACGGTCCGCGCGCGCGACTCCGTCAGCGGCCGCGAGGGGGAGAGCGGCTACGCCTCGGAAAAGTCCATCTACCGGATCGACCTTGCGACGGGCGAGAGGCAGGAGATCGTGGCCGACGTCGGCGCGGCGCAGCCGCACCTGGCCACCGACGGTGTGAAGCTCTACTACACCACCTCGTATGAGAACCCCTTCTTTGCCTATCCCTTCGTCACCTTCCACGCCTGCGGCCTGGACGGCAGCGGGGACGAGCTCCTGCTGCCGCAGGACTACAACCCCAACGCCGCCTGCGGCTTCACCTCGGACCGCGGCTGCATGACCGAGATCATCGACGGCATCTTCCCCGCAAACGGCGCGCTCTTTGTCGAGGCGAGCGACAGCGAGGGCGACTTCCCGAACAGCCGCCTGATGTGCGTGGCCGCCGGCGCGTACCAGAAGGTCGCGGACGAGACGTACTATGTGCGCACCGTGGACGCGGGCGAGGGCCGCATGGTCTTCTTCACCGCCCCGGGCGGCGTCCAGTACGAGCAGGACGAGGCGGGCGTGATCACGAACGAATACGTGCAGGACGCGCGCCTGGTCCTGGGCGACCCCGGCGAGGGCGAAGGGGAGACGCTTTTGACGATCGAGCGCGTCAACCGCTTCGGCGACGAGTTTTCCCGGTTTGACCTGGCGGTCTTTGGGAGCGACCTCTACCTGCGGACGGACCGCGCGCTCTACCGCGTGGACGCGGGCGGCAGCGAGAAGCTCGCAGACCTGCCCACGGCCTGATGTTTTTCGGCGCGCGGCCGGCCGCCAGCGCGCGAAAGGAGAATGCAGAAATGGACAGCCCCTACCTGAGCCGCCTTGCGCGCGGCATCGAGCCCTATGTCCCCGGCGAACAGCCCACAAGCGACGGGCTCATCAAGCTCAACACGAACGAGAACCCCTATCCGCCCTCCCCCCGCGTGGAGGAGGCGCTGCGCGGCCGCGCGGCGCGCCTGCGCCTGTACCCGGAGATCGACGCGCGCACGCTGCGGGAGATCATCGCCCGGCGCGAGGGCCTCTCCCCGGAGCAGGTCTTTGTCGGCAACGGCTCGGACGAGGTGCTCTCCTTCTGCTTCCCCGCGTTTTTCGACCCGGAGGAGCCGGTGCGCTTCCCCGCGGTGACCTATTCGTTCTACCGGGTGTACGCCAAGCTCTTCGGCATTCCCTATGAGGAGGTGCCGATGCTGCCGGGCTTTGCCGTGGACGTTCAGGCGATGACCGCGGGCCGGGGCGGCGCGATCCTGCCCAACCCCAACGCGCCGACCTCGCTGGAACTGCCCCTGGCCGTCATCGAGGACATGGCCCGCGCCCAGCGGGAGAAGGGCCGCGTGCTCGTTGTGGACGAGGCGTACGTCGCCTTTGGGCAGGAGCCCTCGGCCGCGACGCTCGTGCCCCGGTACGACAACCTGCTCGTGACCCGGACCCTGAGCAAGGCCCACGCGCTGGCGGGCCTGCGCGTGGGCTACGCCCTGGGCCAGCGGGGCCTGATCGAGGGCCTGCTGCGCGTAAAGGACAGCTTCAACTCCTATCCCGTCGACAGCCTGGCCATCGCCGCGGCGGCCGCGGCCCTGCAGGACGAGGACTACTTCCGCCTGCGCCGGGACCAGGTCGTCAGGACCCGCGACTTCTTCCGCCAGGGGCTGCTCGAGCGCGGGTTTGCGGTCCTGCCCTCGAGCGCGAACTTCGTCTTTGCGCGGCCAAACTTCTGCCCGGGGCGGGAGCTCTTTGCTGCCCTGCGCCGGCGCAACGTCCTTGTGCGCCGCTGGGACGCGCCCGGGATCGAGGAGTACCTGCGCATCTCCATCGGCACGCAGGAGGAGATGGAAAAAGTGCTCGCCATCCTTGACGAAATCCGCGCCTCCTCGGTATAATAGAACGCAAGGCGGGCTGCGCACCGGCGCGGCCCGCCTTGTATTCTACGGCAGAATGGGCGCCCCGGGCGCAAGGAGGAAAGCGAAGATGGAAACGGGTCTTTTGCAGTTTTACGTAGGCGACGGCAAGGGAAAGACCACCGCCGCCATTGGCCAGATCGTGCGCGCGCACGGCGCGGGGCTCAAGTGCGCGATGTATCAGTTCCTCCAGGCCGACCCCGCGGGCGAGACCGAGGCGCTCGCGGCCCTGGGCGTGCCGGTCGAGCGGGCGGAGGGCGCTTTTGCGCGCCCGGTGGAGGAGATGAGCCCCAGCGAGCGCGGCGCCTTCTTCATGGCGCAGCGCGCGCTCTACACAAAGGCTGTGCGCGCCATCCGCTCCGAGAGCTACGACGTGGTCGCGCTGGACGGAATCCTGGACCTTCTGCAGCTGGGCGCCCTGGACCTGGACGCGCTCTACATGGCGCTGACCAGCCGGCCCGCCGGGGTGGAGGTGCTCCTCACCGGCCGGCAGATGCCGCGCAAGTTCTACGACATCGCCGGGTACGTCACCTCCATGCGCGCCGTAAAGCACCCGCACTTCGACGGCCGGGCCGCGCGACGGGGCATCGAATACTGAGCAAGCGATGGGAGAGTTCGGATTCAGCATGAGAAGATGGAAAACGGGATGCGCGCTGATCGCGGCGATTCTGGCGCTGAGCCTGCTTGCGGGCTGCGCCTCGACCGAGGGACTCAAGAAGGTGCCCCAGGGCGTCCGCCCCGAGAGCATGAACATGGACGAGATCGAGCCCCAGTTCCCCAGCGACACCTCCATTGAGAACCAGATGATGTCCCTTGCGGCCGAGATCCGCTCCGCCGGCAGCATGGAGGAGCAGAAGGAGAAGTACGACGAGTTCCTCCACGACGCGTACATCTACATCGTCGGGCCCTACAACTACACCGCCTACCTTGCCGCGGACGGGCGCAGCATCTCCACGTATTACGACGCGCTCATCGGCCACATGAGCAAGTTCCTCGGCGAGTGGGAGCCCGCGGCCTACATGGCCATCGAGGAGGCGACCTGGGGCGCGCAGCTGCGCGCGCAGTACGAGACGCGCATGTGCACGCCCGCGAGCATCCGCAACACCTACCCCGTCTCGGACGAGACCGGCCAGTCCATGGTGCAGGACACCTATGACGCGCGCGACGCCTACGCCGAGGTCATTTCGGGCGAGGGCAGCGCCGTCGAGGAGGGCCTGGACCTGGAGGCCGCGCTGGACGACCTGTTCACCAGCCGCGAGACCCTCGCCGAGTACATGGGCTACGACAGCTACCTGGACTTCGTCGTCGAGCGGCGCGACCGCATGCCCTACAGCCTGGAGAGCCTGCAGACGCTGAGCAGCCTGGTCCTGGAGAACCTCGTGCCCGCGGTGCAGGCGGCCTCGGCCCCGGCGCCGGAGGCGCTCTCCCCCGAGGCGTGGCAGGAGGCGCTGCTCGCGCTCAGCGCGCGCTTCCCCGCGTATGAGGAGGACCTGCGCTACGTCGTCTCCAACGGCGTCTACGCCGTGGAGGCGGCCGAGGAGGGGGCCAGCCGCCACTTCGCCTACAGCCTCTACCAGTACGACGTCAGCGCCGGCAAGGCCGTGCTCGCCGGGCAGGCGGACGACGCGCTGCACGTGCTCAAGGGCCTGGGCCTGTGCGCGCGCGACATGGCCCTGCCCGAGGAGGAGTGGTCCATCAGCGCGCTGACGCTCTACGACCAGGTGCAGGAGAGCGCCTTTGCCGGCGCGGCCCTTGCGGAGCTGGACGCCGTCTACGGCGACGTCGGGGAGGCGGCGGGCGCGGGCCTTGCCCTGCAGATGGCGAAGGACGTCTGCCGCGCGGCGATGGAGCTGAACTACCTCTGCGCCCTGTACGAGGACCCGGTCATGAGCCAGGCGGACCGCGAGGCACTCTACAGCGGCCTGTGCGCGCAGTACGGCGTGGAGGGATCGGACTACCTGCGCACCTCCGAGGACGTGCTCATGGGCAGCCTGGACTGCGCGGGCGAGATGCTGGGCGGCCTGTACGGCCTGCAGCTCTACGCCCTTGCGCAGGAGGACGCGTCCGCCGCGCAGGCCGTGCTCTCGGCCACGCTGACGGCCTATAACTCGAACAACCCCATCGCCGCGGGCTATGCGGCGGGCCTTGCCAATCCCTACAGCGCAGAGGGAATTGCGGCCATCGGACAGATGCTGCGCTAGAGCCGGCGTTTTTTCCGGCACTGCGGGCGCGGAGGGCCTCCTTCCGCGCCCATGCTTGTATTTTCGGGAAGGGAGGGAGCGCGTATGCTTCCCTGTGACATCGTATTTTCGGATCTGGACGGGACCCTGCTGGACGCGGACCACCGGCTCACCGCGCGCACGATCGCGGCGGTGGCGGCGCTGCGGCGCGCGGGCGTGCCGTTTGTGCCGGTTTCGGCCCGGGGACCCTCGGGGGTAATGCCCATCTGCCGCGCGCTGGACCTGGGGCCGGGGCCGATGGTGGCCTGCGGCGGCGCGCTGGTCTACGGCGCGGCGGGGGAATGCCTCGCCTCCACCGGCATGACTGTGGAGGCGGCCGCCCAGGCGCAGGCCCTGTGCGCGGCGCACGGCGCGGCCGCCTGCCTCTACGCCGGGGCGGACTGGCTTGCGCCCAACCCGGAGGACCCGCGCGTGCGGCGGGAGGAGGAGATCGTCTGCGCCCGCGCCCGGCGCGGCGGCGCGCAGGACCTGCGGCCGGATGCGCGCGTGCACAAGGTGCTCGCCATCTGCGGGACGAGCGCGCAGGCCGACGCCCTGCAGGCGGATGCGCGCGCGGCCCTTGCCGCGTGCAATGTCGCGCGCTCCTCGCCGATCCTGGTGGAGATCATGGCCCGCGGCGTGGACAAAGGCGCGGCCGTGCGCCGCGTCTGTAACCACCTGGGCCTTGCGCCCGCGCGCGCCCTCGCCTTTGGCGACGGCTGGAACGACCTGGAGATGCTCGAGGTCGTGGGCCTGCCCTGCGTCATGGAGAACGCGCCCGAGGGCCTGCGCGCGCGGTTCCCGCGCCGCGCGCAGAACAACGCCGACGACGGCGTCGCCCGCGCGGTCGAGGCGCTCCTCGGGCAAGGAAAATAGGCGGGCGGGAGTTTCTCCCGCCCGCCCAAGGGGCTCCTCGCCGATCCTGGTGGAGATCATGGCCCGCGGCGTAGACGAGGGCGCGGCCGTGCG
>CAJFMX010000036.1 GCA_904393115.1 uncultured Clostridia bacterium | reverse complement strand
TATCACCCCTCACTATTATACCGCATTCTTTCCCTCAATTCGAGAATCTCCAATGAGAAAAAAGGCCACCTTCCGGTGACCTTTTTCGACAGGCTGAGGACCCCGCAAGCGCGGGGTCCTGTTTTTGCGCTAGGGAGTGGGGGAGACCGCGCATTCGCGCCGCAGATAGCGCTGCGTGTAGGGACAGACCGCAAAACAGAGCCCGCACAGGTCCGTTTCGATGCCGGTCGCCCGCTTCATCCGCTCAATCTGCGCCCTTTTGCAGGCTTCCTTGTGAAAGAGCGCTTCGCGCGCCATGCCAGGATTCCACTGCGCGCCGGTCAGCGCGCCGGCCGGACAGCGCTGCACGCAGACCGAACAACTTCCGCAGCGGCCCTCCGTCGCGGGGGCGTCCGGTGGCAGCGGCGCGTCGGTTAAGAGACGGAAAGGCGAACGGCGCTGCCGAACGCCTCTGTCACCAGCAGACAGCTTTTGCCGATCCAGCCCAACCCCGCCCGCGTCGCGACCGTCTTGTGCGGGAGCGGCGTTCGCCAGTCCGCGTCCTGATGGACGGCTTTCGTCGTGTTGGCGATTGCGCGATACCCCCTTTCCCGCAAGAAGCCCGCGCCGCTGGTGACGATGTCGTTGAGCTGGGCGTTTAAGGCCGCATAGGCCTCCAGGTACGCAAGCGTTGGCGCGGTTTGCAGGTCGCGGACGATCTCTGCTGGCACGGGAATCGCCACGGAGACGCCCAACTGCAATTCGCCTGCGACGATGCCGCGCAGGTCTGCCACGCCCATCAGCGCCCTTTTCCCGCAGCAGAGAAAAGAACGCGGCCTTTTCTGCATCCGTCATCCGTCCCATCCCCTCTTCCAATCGTTTGCCCTGCGCGGGCGCAGGGCGTTTGCGCAAAGTATAGCAGATGGGGAGGAGAAGGGCAAGGTTTACAGGTCCAACCCCTGCACCCACTCCGCGACGGCGCTCTGCGCCTCGGCCACGCTGTTGCGGGAGATGGAGAGCCCGTCCTCGATCACGGTTGCGCCGGGCTGCAGTTCCTGGATGGTGGAAATCGTCCGGGAGAAGCCGCTGCCGCCGTGGACCGTGAAAGGGAGGATCGTCTTGCCGGAGAGGTCGACCGACTCCAGGAAGGTGTACAGCGGCATGGGCAGGTCGGCGTTCCAGTTGGGATACCCGAGGAAGATCACGTCGTAGCGGCTCAGATCCTCCACCTGCGCGGCCAGGGCGGGCCGCGCGCCCTCGGCGAGCTCGTTGTAGGCGAACTCCAGCAGCGCGTCGTGTTCGCCCGGGTAGGTCTGCTCCGTCTCGATGCGGAACAGGTCGCCGCCCACCTCCGCCTGGATCAGCTGGGCGACGTACTGGTTGCTGCCCAGGACCGCGCCGTCCACCACGACGCGGCTGGCCCCGGCCACGGCGTCCACGCCGTCCGTCTCCGGGACGGAGAGTATAGGTCGATGTCGTCGGTCCGCACGCCATAGTCCACGCCGTCCGTCTCCGGGACGGAGAAGTAGGCGATCAGGATGCCGCCGGAGGCGTCCGACGCCTCCTGCGGTGCGGCGGGCGAGGCTTCCGCGGGGGCCGGCGCAGTCGCGGTGGGCGTTGCCGGCGCCGGCGCGGCGCTGCAGGCGGACAGGGCGAGGACCAAGAGGGCGGCGAGAACCAGGGACGAAATTCGCTTCATCGTTGCATGCTCCTTATGTCGCGTGTGTGGGGGAGGGCGACGGCTGCGGCGCATCCGTCGCCTCTTCTTCCAACGGGACCAATTCCATGCGCACGGTGCCGTAGGCATCCCAGAGATCCTCAGCGCCGCTTTCCGCATGGCCTACGGGGATGATGGGCACGACCGTCTGCTCGTAGAAGTCGTCGTAGAAGATGGCCAGGTCCGGGCCGGGCGGCCAGTAGCCGAAGTCGCCGACCTCGTATTCGCGCGTCGTCTCCTCGTCCGTGACGAGCGCGCGGGGCAGGCGCACGGCCTTGGCAAAGCCGTTGCGGTCCATGACGGTGAACTCCAGCGGGAGCATGGCGGCAAGGTCCGCGGCGGCGCGGGAGTCGTTGAGCGTGATCCGCCCCTCGACCTCGTCGGCCGTCAGCCGGATCTGCCGCCCCTCCACGCTCTCGTACGCCCCGGGGATGGGCGAGGGGAGGGGCGTTTCCGGCGGCGTGCCCGTGCACCCGGTCAATGCCAGGAGCAGCAGGCCGCAAAGGAGCGCGCTCACTCGTTTGCGCATGTGCAATTCCTCCGTTTTCTTGCGTCTCAGGGGAGGAGGCCCAGACCTTGCAGCCAGGGCTCGATGCCGGCCTCGTCATTGGCGGTCAGCCCCTCGGCGAGGGTCGCCTCCGGGCAGAGCTCCGAAAAGATGTGCAGGCTGTTGTCGATGGAATCGCTCGCGCTCGTGCAGAAGGGCACGATCGTCTTGCCGGAAAAGTCGTAGCTCTCCAGGAACGTGGCGATCATGGCCGGCGCCTCGTCCCACCAGATGGGGTAGCCGACAAAGATCGTGTCGTATTCCTCGACGTTGTCCGCGCTGACAGTGATTTCCGGCCGCACGCCCTGCAGGATCTCTTCTTCCGCCTCCTGCTGCAGGTCGGCATACTCCTCCGCCCGCTGGATCTGCGCGAGCGTTCCGCCGGTGCGCTCGGCGATCTGCTCGGCGACCGCCTCCGTGTTCCCCGTGTGGGAGAAGTAGGCGACGAGCACGTTTCCCTGCGCCGGCGCGTCCGGCGTGGGCGTCGGGGTCGCGGTCTCTTCCGGCTGCGGCGAGGGCGTTGCGCTCTGCGCCGGGGCGTTTCCGGCCGCGCAGGCCGACAGCGCCAGGACGAGCGCGAGCGCCAAAGCGATCCCCAGGGGCGTTCTCTTCCAAATCATTCTTCCATCCTCCTTTTTCCTTGCGGTTTACACCCGGGCGTTGCAGTAGTCCGCGATGTCTTCGTAGATGTCGTAGCCGATCAGGGGCGTAAAGTAGGCGCGGCCGACCTCCATCCACAGGAAGAAGGTGCTCTCCGGGATCTCCTCCGGGCTCGAATCCCTCTCGTTTGCGTCGTCCACCAGGACAAACGCGGGGTAGAGCAGGATCAGGCCGCGGATCTCGTCGGCGTGCTCCGCCGCGGTGATGGCGGAGACGGCGCCGCCCTGGCTGGTCCCCAGCAGGAAGATCCGGTCCGGATCGACAAAGTCCAGCCCCTGCGCCATCGCAAGGACCGCCTCCAGGTCCGCCTGCTCGGTGAAGACCGACATCTCCAGCGTCGTGCCGTCGCTGCGGCTGCCCGGGCTCCCACCGCAGAAGTCGAAGCAGTAGACCACGTAGCCCCGCGCCGCCATCGCCTCGGCGTACTGCGCGCAGGACCGCCAGGAGCCGCCAAAGCCGTGGGAGCAGAGGAGCGCGGGCATCCGGTCCCCCGCACCCTGGGGGACGTAGAGCACGCCGTAGATGCGCTGGCCCTCCCGCTCGGTCCAGACCTCCTGCGTTTCAAACGCGTAGATTGCCTCGTCAGAGACGAGGGGCGCCGCCTGCGCGCAGAGCAGGAGGACCAGGCTGAGCAGGACCATCGTCCAGGGGGATTTCCTCCCTCGCTTCACCGCCTTCCCTGCGCCGTTACAGGCACTCGCAGAGGATCTCATAGATCTCGTCCCGGCTCAACTCGCACGGGCCGGTGCGGATCACGTTGCAGGTGTCCGCGACGCGGCGGAGCAGCTTGGGCGTGATCTCCACCTTGGAGGCGAGCTGGCTGAGCCGTGTGGGCAGGCCGCACGCCTGGATGAACTCCGTCAGCGCCTGCAGGCCCTCCTGCGCGGTCCGGCGGCCGAACACCTCCTGCGCAAAGCGCGTGAACTTCTCCGGCGCATAGGGGAGGATGTAGCGGTAGTACGCGGGGTGGATCACCGCGAGGCCCTGGCCGTGGTTGCAGTCCGTGTACGCGCCCAGCTGGTGCTCGATCTGGTGGGCTTGGAAGTCCGTGCGGCGGCCGGCCTTCAGGATGCCGTTTTCCGCCATGGCGGAGTCCCACATCAGGTTGCCGCGCGCCTGCATGTCGTCGATGTTCTTAAGCAGGCGGCGCATGTTCGTCACGGTGTTGCGCTGGATCGCAAGCGCCACGTCGTCGGACACGTTGTCCGCGTCCGAAGCGCCCAGATACGTCTCCATCGCGTGGCTCAGCGTGTCAAACGCGCCGGAGAGGACCTGCATGCGCGGCACCGTCGCGGTGTAGGCGGGGTCCAGAATCGCAAAGGAGGCCGCCGTCCCGACGATGGGCCCCTTTCAGAGCTTGTCCTCGCAGGTGATGACCGCGCCGGAGTTCATCTCCGCGCCCGTGCCGGAGGCCGTGACCACCGCGCCCATGGGCAGCCCCGCGGCGGGGAAGGCCCCGCGCTCGTACTCCATCTTCCAGAGGTCCTCCTCGAGCACGGCCTGCGCGCAGATCACCTTGCAGCAGTCGATCACGCTGCCGCCGCCCACCGCCAGGACGAAGTCCACCCCGCGCTCCCGCGCGAGCGCCGCCTCGGCCTGGGCCTTGGCGTAGGTCGGGTTCGGCTGGATGCCCGGGAAGTCCACGACCTCCTTGCCCGCCTCCAGGAGCAGGCCCTTCAGCTTGTCGTAGACGCCGCTGCGCTTGACCGAGCCGCCGCCGTAGGCCAGCATCACCGTGCGGCCGACCTTGGCCAGCTCCTGCCACAGCGCCTGCGCGGCGACGCCGTGACCGAAGTAGACCTTCGTGGGATAGGTAAAGGTAAAGGCTTCCATACTCCTGTCCTCCTTCTTCTCACTTCGCTTCGAATTTCCGGGCCGTCTCGTCGATGATCTGCATGGCGTTCAGGCTCCGGGGGTAGCCGATGTAGGGCAGGCACTGCTCCACGACGCTGTAGAGCTTCTCCGGGCCGTTGCCCACGCCAAAGTTTCCCGCCGTGTGCCCGCGGAGCTGGTTCTCGCACCCGCCCTGCGCCAGCAGGAAGCAGAACGTGATCATCTCCCGCTCCGCGTCGCTCAGCCCGCCGCGGGTGTAGTAGTCGCCAAAGCAGTTGGCCGCCAGCCACCGGTTGACGTTCCGCCGCAGGGGCGGGCAGTCCGTCTGGCGCGCGGCCATCCCCGGGCCGAAGAGCTGCACCTGCTTTTCCAGGCCCGCGGAGAACCGCGTGGCGGCGTCCGTCGTCCCCTGCGGGGGCAGGGGCAGCGGAACACCGTGCTGCGCCAGGACCTCGTTTGTCGCCTCCAGGAAGTCGCGCACGCGCCCGATCCCCAGGTACGCCGTGGCCTGATACACCGTCTCCTTGACCGCCGCCGGGTCCAGCCCGCCGCGCAGCGCCTCGCCGAGCATCCGGCGGTATTCGCCCAGGCCCTGGCAGCCCAGCAGCGCCGAGAGGACGCACAGCAGGCGCTCCCGCCCCGTCAGCCGGCTCTCGGCCGGGACCTCCGCCCCGGAAAAGTCCGCTGCGATCTGCACCCATTCCGGATCGGTCGCAAGCAGCCGGCCCGCCTCTCCCGCGAACTGCGCCCGCCGCGCCTCCATTTGATTGTCTTCCATGCTCGCATGCCTCCTCGCTCTTGCGTGCAGCCCTTGCGCTGCACCGTTGACCGTGCTACACTCCGATTGCATCTTCCGGTTGTATCTTCCGGTTGATGATGTGAGTATAGATTCCGGTTGTTACAACCGGTCAAGGGGTTTGCGGAAGATTTTCCGGAAAACTTTTTGTGAACATGGAGGGATGTCGGATGTACACGATGATGGAGGCCTGCCGGGAGACGGACATGACCTATCAGGCGCTGAAGTTCTACTGCAACGAGGGGCTCGTCCCCAATGTCAAGCGGGACAAGAACAACCGCCGCGTCTTTGACGAGCGGGACGTGAAGTGGATTCGCGACCTGGTGTGCCTGAAGAAGTGCGGCATGAGCATCCAGGAGATGAAGGCCTATCTCGACCTGTGCCTGCAGGGCCCGTCGACCATCCCGGCCCGCAAGGAGATGCTCACGAAAAAGCAGGAGGACCTGCGCCGCTCCATTCAGGAGCTGGAGGAGAGCGTCGCCTACATCGACTGGAAGCAGAACTTCTATGACGAGGTGCTCTCGGGCAAGCGCCCCTACGTGAGCAACCTCATCCGCACCTGAAGCGCGAGTTTCAAAATCGTTTAAGATTCGTTATTCCGCAGTTTAAGGGCGCGGCGTACCATGGACGGCAGAAACCGAGAAAGGGGGACGCCGTTCCATGAACGACACCATTTCGCCGGACGCCGAAACCGGCCTGCGCGCCGGCCAGGTGGCGCAAAAGCGCGCGCAGGGGCGGCAGAACGTCCTGGACGACCGGACCACGAAGTCCACGGCCCAGATCCTGAAGGACAATGTCTGCACCCTGTTTAACCTCTTCAACCTGCGCATCGCCGCGGCGCTGGCCCTGGTTGGCACCTGGTCGAACCTCCTGTTCCTGTTGGTCGTGGCCCTGAACACTCTGATCGGCATCGCCCAGGAGATCCACGCAAGCGCCTCTCGCTCCTGTCCCTGCCGACGGCACGGGTCATCCGCGACGGCGCGCCCGCGGAGATCCCCGCCCAGGACCTGGTCGAGGAGGACGTGATCGAGCTGGAGACGGGCCGCCAGGTCTGCGCCGCCGCCGTACTCCTCACCGAGGCGGCGGAGGTAAACGAATCCCTGCTGACCGGGGAGTCCGCCCCCGTGCGCCGGTCCGCGGGCGAGCACCTGCTCTCCGGCAGCTTTGTCGTCAGCGGCCGGTGCCGCGCCCGCGTGGAGCACGTGGGGAAGGAGAACTACGCCGCCCGCATCGCCCAGGAGGCCAAGGCCCTACGCGGCGTGCGCTCGGAGCTCTTGACCTCCATGCGCAAGGTGACGCGCTTTACCGGCTATTGGATTCCGTTCCTGGGCGTCCTGCTGTTCCTGGAGGCGCTGTTTCTGCGCGGCGATCCCGTGCAGGACGCCGTCGTTGCAACATCCGCGGGGCTGTTGGGCATGCTTCCCAAGGGGCTGGTGCTGCTGACCAGCATCAGCCTCGCCGCGGGCATCATCGCCCTGTCCCGTTCCGGCACATCTCCGAGCCCCTGACGACCCTGGCCGAGGGCGTCCGCCAGATCCGGGACGGCAACCTCGACCATCGGATCGCGCACGCGCAGCGGGACGAATTCCAGCCGGTCTGCGAGGCGTTCAACGAGATGGCCGACCGGCTGCGGGCCTCCGTGGAGCAGTTCCAGCGCGAGGAGGAGGGCCGGAAGGAGCTGCTGGCCAGCATCTCCCACGACGTGCGCTCGCCGCTGACCTCCATCCGCGCCTACGTCGAGGGGCTGCTCGACGGCGTCGCAGATGCGCCCGAAAAGAGGCCTCTGCGGAGGCGTACGCGGGCCGCGGGCTGCGCGCCCAGTGCCGGGGCATCCCGCCGGACGCGTACATCGAGGCGGACCCCACCTATTTTCGAAGCATCCTGACGAATTTGCTGGACAACAGCGCAAAATACCGGAAGGGGGAGCAGGGCCGGGCGACCATCGCGGGGGAGCGGGCCGGGCGGCAGATCCGCCTGTTTGTGGACGACGACGGCCCCGGCGTGCCCGAGGCGGCGCTGCCCAAGCTGTTCGACGCGTTCTATCGCAACGATCCATCCCGGAACAATCCCGACCAGGGCAGCGGCCTGGGCCTTGCCATCGCCGCAAAGAGCCTGGAGCGGATGGGCGGCTCCATCCGCGCGGAAAACCTGCCCGGCGCCGGGCTGCGCATGACGACCCACATTCCACTTGCAGGGAGGGACTAGCGCCATGAAGCGAATTCTCCTCATCGAGGACGACGAAATCATTGCCGCCATCGAGCGGGACTACCTCGTGCGCAGCGACTTTGCCGTGGACATCGCCGCGACCGGCGACGAGGGCCTGGCCCTGGGGCGCACCGGCAAGTACGACCTGATCCTGCTGGACCTGATGCTGCCGGGCCTGGACGGCTTTTCCGTCTGTCACGCGCTGCGCAAGGCGCTGGACATCCCCATCCTGATGGTCACCGCCCGCCAGGAGGACATCGACAAGATCCGCGGCCTGGGCATGGGCGCGGACGACTACATCACCAAGCCGTTTTCCCCCAGCGCGCTGGTTGCGCGGATCAAGGCCAGCCTCGCGCAGTACGGCCGGCTCAAGGGCGGCCGCGCGGGGCGCGCACAGATCCAGATGGGGGACATCCGGATTCAGGAGGATTCCCGCCGCGTCTTTGTGGAGGAGCGGGAGGTGACACTGAAGAATAAAGAATACGAACTGCTCCTGTTCCTGATGTCCAATCCGGACATCGTCTTCAGCAAGGAGGCGCTCTACGAGCGGATCTGGGGCTGCGACGCCCTGGGCGGCAACGCGACTGTCGCCGTGCACATCAACCGCCTCCGGGAGAAGACCGAAAAAACGCCCTCCGAGCCGCGCCACATCCAGACGGTCTGGGGCGCGGGCTATCGGTTCCGGCCATAGAGAAAGGGGAAACGCGCTATGCTCTGGTTGGGGTTTGCCCTCGGCTCCGCGTTCTTTGCGGGGATCACCGCCGTGCTGGCCAAGGTCGGCATGAAGAACGTGAACTCCACGCTCGCCACCGCGATCCGCACGGTCGTCGTGCTGGTCTTTTCCTGGTGGATGGTCTTCCTCGTCGGCTCGCAGGCGGAAATCGCCCGCCTTTCCGGGCGCACGCTGTTCTATCTCGTCCTGTCCGGCCTGTCGACCGGGGCCTCCTGGCTCTGCTACTTCCGGGCGCTGCAGCTGGGGGACGTCAACAAGGTCGCGCCCATCGACAAGTCCAGCACGGTGCTGACCATCCTCCTGGCCTTCCTCCTGCTGGGGGAGCCCGTCTCCGCGCCGCAGATCGTGGGCGTGCTGGGGATCGGGACCGGCACGCTGCTGATGATCTCCCGGAAGGAGACGGACACCGAGGGAAAGCCGGACGGCAGATGGCTGCTCTTTGCCTGCCTGTCCGCGCTGTTTGCGAGCCTGACCTCGATCTTTGGCAAGATCGGCGTGGAGGGCGTGGAGTCGAACCTGGGCACTGCGATCCGCACGGTCGTCGTCCTGGGCATGGCCTGGCTGATGGTCTTTGTCACCGGCCAGCAGAAGGGCATCCGCCGCATCGGGCGCAGGGACTGGCTCTTTCTCCTCCTCTCCGGCCTGTCCACGGGCCTTTCCTGGCTGTGCTATTACCGCGCCCTGCAGGACGGCCCGGCGAGCGTCGTCGTGCCGGTGGATAAGCTCAGCATCCTGGTGACGATCGCCTTCTCCCGCCTGATCCTGCACGAGAAGCTGAGCCGCCGGGCGGCCGTCAGCCTTGCGCTCCTCGTGCTGGGAACCGGAGCGATGCTGCTGTGAGCCCGCGGGAACCCCGGCGCAAAGGACCCGCGAGCGCGTACCGGCGCCTGCTGGCGAACGTCTTCCTCTTCGGCCTGGGCAGCCTTGGGTCCAGGGTCCTCGTCTTTCTGCTGACCCCGTTCTACACCAGCATCCTCTCCCAGACGGAATACGGCGTGACGGACCTGCTGATCCAGACGGGGAACTTCCTGTTGCCCCTGGCCTCGTTGGGCATCGGCAACGCTGTGCTGCGCTTCGGCGCGGAGGAGAAGATGCAGGCGGACGGCGCCTTCACCGCGGGCCTGATGGTCGTCGCGGCGGGCAACGGCGTGCTGGCACTGTGCAGCCCGCTTCTGCGGCGCATCGACTTTGTGGGGGAGTACGCGGCGCTTTTGCAGCTCTATGTCCTTATGGCCAACCTCCACGCCCTGTGCGGCGCCATGGCCCAGGCGCTCGGGCGCGTGCGGCTCTACGCGGCGACGGGCGTCCTCTGCACGGCCCTGGTCGTGGGGCTGAACCTCCTGCTGCTGTCCGTGCTGCACATGGGCGTGGCCGGTTACATCCTCTCCAACGTCATCGCGGACGCGGTGTCGGCGGCGGCGCTCTTCTTCGCCCTGCGGCTCTGGCGGTCCATCCGGCTAAGGGCGCTGCCCCGCAGCCTGCTGCGCGGGATGCTCCGCTACTGCCTGCCGCTGATCCCCGCGACGGTCTGCACCTGGATCATCAACATCTCCGACCGCTACTTCCTCACTGATGTGCTGGGGAGCGACGTATCCGGCCTGTATGCGCTGGCCAACAAGGTCGCCTCCATCCTGCTGATCGCCTCCGGCATCTTCACCTCCGCCTGGAACCTCTCCATCGCCGCGGGCCGGTCCCGGGCGGAAAAGGAGCGCCTCTTCTCCAACGTGTTCTCCGTCTATGAGGCGTGCGTCTGGACCGCGGCCGCGGTGCTGATGGCGTCCTGCCGGCTGATCGTGCGGTTTCTGGCCGCGCCGGGCTACTTTTCCGCCTGGCGCTATGCGCCGGTGCTGATCCTGGCCACGACCGTCGCCTGCCTCGGCTCGTTTTTCTCGTCCGTCTACGTCGCCGAAAAGCGCGGCGGTGGCGACGCTGCTGAGCTACCTGCTCATCTTCCTTGCGCGGGCGCTGCACGCGCAGCGGCTGCTGCGCATCCGCTGGGCGGTCCCGCGCTCCCTCCTTTGCGCGGCGATCCTGGGCGTGGGGTGCTGGCTCATGCAGGGCGAGCGCCTCGCGGCGTCCCTGCTGTGCTGCGCGGCCGTCGCGCTGCTCTGCGCCCGGCCGCTCCTGCGCGCGCTGCGGGACGGCGTGCTCCCCCTGCGCCGCCGCGGCGGGGAAGACGCCTAACGCAAAAAACTGCGGACCGCAGACTCTCTTCAGAGGACCTGCGGTCCGCAGTTTGTCTTTCCGTCACGCCAGGATCTGCGCGATGTCCTCCTTCCAGCAGAGGCTCCGGTCCGCGATCTCCCGCGGAGCATAGGCGTCCGTCTTGCTGATGCAGAGGTATTTTGCCCTGGGATTCTCCGCAACCTGCTGCCAGAAGTTGAACTTGATGATGCCGGGCGTGTTCAGGCCCACGCCCAGCTCCAGATAGAGCGTGGACGCATTTTTGTGTCGGCGGACGAAGTCCTGGTATCGCCCGGCCGCACGGTACCAGCCCTCGTCCTGCACAAAGCGGTCGTCCGCGCGCAGGTTCATCTCCATGGGCGCGCCGCAGACCGGGCAGCGGGGGACGAGCTCGGCCGGCACGCGCAGGTTCTCCTGCGCCTCCAGCATCCGGCGGACCGCCTCCTCGTTGTCGTAGGTCTTGTCGTGACAGGGCTTGGCGCACTGCCAAAGGCCGTAGTCCCCCTGCGTGTAGAACAGCCGGCGCTTGTCAAAGCCCGCCTTCTGAAAGCAGTGGTCCACGTTCGTCGTCAGGACGAAATAGTCCTTGCCCGCAAGCAGCGCCAACAGCTGCGCGTAGACCGGCTTTGGCGGGTCCGAATACCGGTTGCACCCGATGAAGCGGCTCCAGTAGGCCCACTTTTCCTCCTGCGTGGGGAAGGGGTAGAACCCGCCGGTGTACATGTCGTGGAAGCCGTATTTCGCCTCGAAATCGGCGAAGTTCGCGCGAAACCGCTCCCCGCCGTAGGTGAAGCCCGCGGCGGTGGAGAGCCCCGCGCCCGCACCCACGAGGACGGCGTCGGCCGCCTCGATCTCCTGCGCGAGCCGGCTAGCGGCCGGCGAGCAGTCCTTCGTAGATTCGAAGATCGCGTTCCTGATATACATTGAAGATCACATCCATTTCGTGTTGCAGGGTCTTGCGCGCTTCGCGCACGGTCTGCACGGCGATCTGCGCCGCTCGCGCGCTGGGGAAGTGGAACTCCCCGGTGGAGATGCAGCAGAAGGCCACGCTGCGCGCGCCGTGCGCCGCCGCGAGCGCCAGGCAGCTCCGGTAGCAGGCGGCGAGCAGCGCTTCGTCCCGCGCCGTGGGCCGGTTACGCACGATGGGCCCGACCGTGTGCAGGACGTACCGGCTCGGCAGGTTGAAGGCGGGCGTGATCTTGGCCCGGCCCGCCGGCTCCGGATGCCCCTGCGCCGCCATGAGCTCCGCGCAGGCGAGGCGCAGCTGCACGCCCGCGTAGGTGTGGATCGCGTTGTCGATACACCCGTGGCAGGGGACAAAGCACCCCAGCAGCGCGGAGTTTGCCGCGTTCACGATCGCATCGCAGCGCAGGGTCGTGATGTCCCCGCGCCAAAGGCGGATGCCCGGCTCGGCCTCGGGGATCCGGGATGCGTCCGTGACGCCCTTGCGCCGCGTCTCCTCCTGCAGGTAGGCGTCCTGCACCGCGAGGAAGTCCACGGGCACGGGGACCGGCTCCCGGACGTTGCACAGCGCGCGCAGCAGGCGCCGCTGCGCGGCCTCATCTGCGGGCAGGGCCATCGTCTCGCCCCGCTCGCGCAGGAGAACCTCCAGGAGGAAGCGCCGGCGTTCGTCCTGCGTCATGCTAGGCCCTCCTCTCCACCGCGCCGACCGGGCAGTGCTCCTGGCAGCTGCCGCAGTGCAGGCAGTGCTCCTGCTCGATGCGGAACGGCGCGCCCTCCGCGATGCAGCCCTGCGGGCAGTGCGCCGCGCACGTTCCGCAGCCGATGCAGGCCTCCGTGATCCGGAAGCCCTTCGGCGCGACCGCCTTGGCCCCGAGCGCATACGTCTGCCGGAAGATGGGATGCACCCCGAGGTGGAAGTATTCGACCTGCCCCTCGCGGATGGCAAAGACGATGCCGATCTCCCGCGTGTCCCCGGGATAGACGTTCGCCAGGTACGGCTGCTCCGCAAAGATTTGGTCGATCCGCATCCGCTGCTCCTCCCGGGCGACGGGAATCGCCCGGCCGGAGAGGCGGATCATCTCCTTGTACTTCGTGTAGCCCAGGACCTGGACCCGGCCGTCGGCCAGCAGCTCGCGGCAGAAGTCCTTGCCCCGCGCCGTGAAGAAGTAGAGCCCGTCCGGCTCGTAGTGGATAGCGCTGATGTTGCGCACCTGGGGCGCGCCCGCCCCGTCCACCGTCGCAAACGCCAGCACGCCCACGTATTGCAGCTTTTTCAAACACGCCTGCAAATCCATCTCGTCTTCCTCCTTCTGTCAAAACCGCAGCACGCGCCCGGCCTTGCGGGGCTTGGGCGCGGGGTGCGCGTCCCCCTGGCGCGGATAGCCGAGCAGCAGCTGCATCACCGCGTAGTGCGTCGCCGGAATCCCCCAGCTTTGCAGCGTCTCCTGGCCAAAGGGGTCTGCGAACGCCGTCCACCTCTGGCCGATGTAGCACGAGCCGATCCCCAGCGCGTCGGCGGCGAGCATCATGTTCTCCGCGGCCGCCGCGCAGTCCTCCGCCGCGAAGAGGAAGTTCTTCGGCGCAAAGAGCGTCACGACCGTGGGCGCGCCATAGAACGCGTCCGCAATGCGCGCATCGTCCGCGATGCTGGGCTGCTCGCGGGAGACGAAGCTCGTCTCTGTCGCCATGTGCGGATGGGAGTTCGCGCGCTTGATGCGCCCCAGCCGCTCGTTGACCGCCCGGTCCTGGCTCACGGCGAAGAGGACGCTCTGGCGCCCGCCCGCGCTGGGCGCCCAGAGCCCCGCCTCCAGGACCTGCCGCAGCGCCGCCTCGCCGACCTGCTGCGGCGAAAACCGCCGGATCGCGCGGCGGTGCCGGATCGTCTCCAGGACGTCTGCCATCCTCACTCTACCTCCTTCCAGCACTGCGGGTCCGGCGCGTAAAAGTCCCCGTCCCGCCCGCTGGCCACCGCCGGACATCCCCGGCAGTAGGCCAACAATTCGCACTTTGCGCACTTGGAGAACCGGTTGTAGTCGCGGTAGGCCTCCATCGGCCCGATCCACAGGTCCGCCAGGCGGTCGGCGAACACATTGCCCACCCGGCTGTTCTGCACGCGGCGGCAGGCGTAGACCTCGCCCGTGGGCAGGATCGTCAGGTGGCAGTTCCCGCAGTTGCAGCCGCCGTAGATCATGCCCGGCTGCGCATCCTCCGGCAGGCGGAAGGCGCCCGTCTCGTATGCATACAGCGTCCAAAGGTGGTCCTTCTTGTTGAAGTACGTCTTGCAGCCCGCTGCCTCATAGGCCCGGAACTTGCGGTCGCAGTCCTCCAGCAGCTTGCGGTAGCGCAGCGGTTCAATCCCCACGTCCTTTTCCTCGCTGGTCGGGCAATAGCGGGCGAAGGCGAAGACGTTCGCGCCCGCCTGCACGACCGCGTCTGCGATGTCGGGCACCTCGTCGATGTTCGTGCCGGAGACCGTGGTCATGATCACGCTGCGGATTCCGGCGCGGTTGATGCAGCCGATCTTTTCCAGCGTGATGGCGAAGCTCCCCGGCTTGCGGAACCAGTCATGCGTCTTTTCCATGCCGTCCAGAGAGAGCTGATACTTCTCGCAGCCGAGCGCCTTCAGCCGGCGGCAGACCTCGTCGTCCAGGTGAAAGGGATTCCCCAGGATCGTGAACGGGATCCGCAGCTCGTGCAGCCGCTCCAGCAGGCGCCAGAAGTCCGGGTGCAGGATCGGGTCTCCGCCCGTGATGTAGAAGTAGGGGAGGCGGTCGTACGCCCGGCAGAAATCCAGGCAGTTTTCCAGGGTCTTCTGCATCTGCTCCCAGGTCATGGCGTCGAGCTTCTTGCAGGCGTTTTCGGAAAAGATGTAGCAGTGCTTGCACCGCTGATCGCATTCGTCGGTGATGTGCCACTGAAAGGCGAAATAGGACTTCGTTTTGCAGGACCTCGCTGTATATCCGGAATCGGGCGTGCCCGAAGGAAAGGACAGAATCGGTCCCGGCAGACCGAGCGCCGGGACCCGTCGGGAATGGGAGAGCGGCTTACTTGCCGGCCGCGCCACAGGCGGAACCGCACGCGGAAACCGCGCGCTCCTTGTTCCATTCGATCAGGTTTTTGAGTGCCATGTCGCATTCCTCCGTGGTTTGGATTCAGCGGGCTGTGCGCCCTCTGTGATTTCCATTGTACGCATTTTCTTTTTTTCCACAAGTACGCACTTTTTTCTCACTCGGTTACCAAATGGTAACCGAGTCGGGCGCATTGCAAAATGCGCCGGGCGATGGTACAATGCAAAAAAAGAAAGACCGGGCGAAGGAGGCGCCGATCCATGCGGACAAGGGAAGAGATGCCCGCCTGCCCCGTTGCGACGACCGTCCAGCTCATCGGGAGCAAGTGGAAATTGTTGATTTTGTGCAATCTGCTCGCGCGGCCCTGGCGGTTCAACGAGCGGAAGAAGGACCTTGCGGGCATCAGCCAGAAGGTGCTCTCGGACAGCCTGCGCTCCATGGAGGAGGATGGACTCGTGGCCCGCACCGTGTACCCGGAGGTCCCGCCCCGGGTCGAATACCGGCTGACGGACCTCGGGGAGAGCCTGCGGCCGATCCTGGACGCCATGCAGCGCTGGGGCGAGGGATACAAGGCCTCGCTCCGCTGACGGACGGCGGTCCGGAATGGGGGCCGTTTCCGCGAAGGGCGCGGAGACGGCCTCCTTTTTTTGCGCGCGTTTTGTCAGGGCGCGGCGCTGTCCCGCATGCCGTCGAGGATCTGCGCGATCATCCGGATGACGGCCAGCAGGTCCGCGTCCACGCCCGCGCCGGACTCAATGCGCCGCAGCTCCTCGAGCACGCGCCCCAGCTGCTCCCGGAGCGCCTTGTAGACCCGGGGATTGCCCTGAACGACCACCTCCCGCGCGAGCAGCCTGCGGGCGATGTAGTCCTGCTTCGTCAGGCCCGAGAGCCGCACAAACGACTCCAGCAGCGCGTCCTCCTCGGGCGAGACGCGGAAGGCGACGGTCTTGTTCCGCCAGCGGTTGCGCTCGTCCCGTCGTTTTCCCGCCATCACCAGTCGCCCCTTTCCGCGTTGAGCTTGTCCGCCATCTCCGCCTGCTTGGAGGGGAACAGGTGCGCATAATGGTAGGTGATGTCGATGCTCTCGTGGCCCACGCGGTCGGCGATGGCCGTCGCGGAAAAGCCCATGTCGATCAGCAGGGAGACCGCGCTGTGCCTTAAGTCGTGCACGCGGATGCGCTTGACGCCCGCGCCCCGCGCGCCGCGGTCCATCTCCCGGTGCAGATACCCCTTGGACACGGGAAAGAGGCGGTCCTCGGGGCCGATCCCGCGCAGCGTCTGCAAGTAGTCCTGCATCTCCTCCGCCAAAAACTGCGGCAGCAGGACGATGCGGTTGCTCTTCTCGGTCTTGGGCGTGGTGATCAGGTCCTGCCCGTGGAGCCGCTGGTACGACTTGCAGATGGTGACCGTGCCCTTGACAAAGTCGAAGTCCGCCGGGGTCAGCGCCAGCAGCTCCCCCTCGCGGATGCCGCACCAGTAGAGCATCTCAAAGGCGTAAAAGGACAGGGGCTTGTCCATGATGACAAAGGAGAACTTGAGGTATTCCTCCTTGGTCCAGAACAGCATCTCCCGCCCCTTGCTCTTGCCCATGCTGCCGGCCTTGTGGCAGGGGTTTTCGCGCAGGTTGTAGTAGCGCACCGCGTGGTTGAACACGGCGCTGAGCTGGTTGTGAACGGTCTTGAGGTAGACGGGGGAGTAGGGCTTGCCCCGCGCGTCCCGCGCCTTGAGCATTTCGTTCTGCCAGGCGATGACGTGCTGGGCGCTGATGTCGCGCATCTTCAGCTTCCCAAAGTAGGGCAGGAGCTTGGTCCGGAAGATGTGCTCCTTTGTGGACCAGGTGTTCTCCTTCAGGCGCGCGCGCACGTCCGCGGCGTAGAGGGAGACGAAGCTCTCAAACGTCATGTCCAGGTCCGCGTTCATCTTGCTGAGCTGTTCCCGCTCCCAGGCCAGGGCCTCCCGCTTGGTCTTAAATCCGCGCTTCTGCGTCTGGCGGCGCTCCCCGTTCCAATCCGTGTAGCGGTAGATCACGCGCCAGGTGTTGGTCTTTTCTTCCTTGTAGACAGCCAATGCACACTCCTTCTTTCTTTGCGCCGGTTTCCGGCTGGATAAACCCGGGCCGGACGCTGCCCTGCGCCCGGCCCGCCGGAGCAAAGCCCTTTTCTGCAAAAAAAGAGAGCGAACCTGCCTGGGCAGGATTGCTCTCTTTGCCGCATAGCGCTGTTGTTTCGCAGGGATGGGGGGAAGGCGACCCGATCAGGCGCCGAACAGCAGCCAGAGGTAGATGTAGGCGGGAATGACCGCCGCCAGCGTGAACGGAATGCCAATCCGGACGAAATCGCGCGTCTTGACCTCGTAGCCGTTCTTGCGCAGGATGCCGATGCCGGCGATGTTGGCCGAGGCGCCGATGGGCGTGCAGTTGCCGCCGAGCGTCGCGCCGGAAAGCAGGCCGAAGTAGAGCACCGTGGGCTCCACGCCGAGCGACGCCGCAAGCCCCGTCACCACGGGCAGCATCGTCGCGACATAGGGGATGTTGTCAATGAACGCGGAGAAGAGCACCGACGCCCAGACGATCACTGTGTAGATCAGGAAGAGGTTGCCGCCGCTCACGCGCGCGAGCAGATCCGCCACCGCGTCGATGACGCCCATGTTCGTGATGCCGCCAATGATCAGGAACAGGCCGAAGAGCAGGCCGATCGTCTCGATGTCGATCGCCTTGAGCGGCTCCAGAATCGCCGCCTTGTCCCGCGTCTTGCAGAAGGTGTACACGATGCCGACCGCCATCAGGCTCAGGCAGATCAGGCCGTTTGTGATGTCCGGCTTGGAGGGCAGGAAGGACGCGCCGATCAGCAGGGCGATCATCCCCACCAGGAGCACCGTGGGCACGTAGTCCGTGACCTGCGTGCGGGGCGAGCCCTTGGGCACGGGCTGCTTCTCCTTGCGGAAGAGCCAGGCCAGGATGAGGGCCGACACCACCGCGCCCAGCTCCACGGCAAAGAAGATGCCCGGCTTGCCCTGATAGATAATGAAGTCCAGGAAGCTCATGTTGGCGTAGGAACCGAGCATGATGGCCGTCGTATCGCCCACCAGCGTCGCCGCGCCCTGCAGGTTGGAGGAGACGGCGATGGCGATGATGAAGGGCACGGGGTTCGTCTTGAGCTTCTTGCAGATCTCCAGCGCGATGGGCGCGACCATCAGCACCGTCGCAACATTGTCCACAAACGCGGAAATCACGCCTGCGAACAGCGCCAGCGCCACGGCGGCCATCTGCACGTTGGGGACCTTTTCCATGATCAGGTCCGCCAGCAGCGCGGGCATCTTGCTGTCGATGAAGAGCTTGACCAGCCCCATGGTCCCGGCGATCATCATCAGAACGTTGAAGTCGATGGCCTCGACGATCTGATTCAGGGGCAGCATCCCCGTGACGATGAAAATGACGGCGGAGCCGATCGCAATCTGCGGCCGATACTTGCTGAAGACCAACATGAGCACATAGGTGAGTGCGAAGAGGAGAATTGCATAGACCAATTCGAACACCATCTTTCCTTTTTCATTCCAAGAAAAACGCAGGGAAAAGGGAGGACAAGCCCCATCGTGCATCTTTCCCGAACCCCTTAGCGCAAAAGGCCGCTTTGATCATACAACACCCGAGAAAAATTGTCAATTCATAGAAAGTTCCTTTCCTGCCGCCTGTGCTGTGCGGCGGGGCCGCCCGCCTGCGCGCAACAAAAAAGACTCGGTTGCCCTGCGGCAATCGGGTCTTCTTTGCGGATGCCCCTGCATCCAGAAGAATTGCGGCTCCTGCCGCGGGCAGCGGTCCTTACTTACCGCTCATCTGCTTCTCGTAGTCCTCGATCATCTTCTTGCACATGGTTACCCAACGGACTATTCTTTTCGCCCCCAAGAGAGGACGGCCGACTGTAGCAGTCCATTGCGCTCTCGCGGTACGGACGATGAAACTTCCCTAACGAACATTATATAGGGAAGAGAAATCATAGATCGGGATTTTCTTGGCCGCCTACATGACTTGCAGGCGGTTTTTGTTTGGGCAGAAAACGGATTCGGACAAGATCATGAGGAGAAGAAATGATAAAATTTTCATGTAACCCATGAGGATAGTGAACCGATTAAAGATTATGTTTGAATAACAATCCACAGGGGCGGGAATCATAAAGTAACGAACTCTGCGATGCGGCGGAAAAAAGACGGATTTTTCAGGAATTTTCCGGAGAACGCCCTCCATTTTGACCCCGATTCGCCGGGGAAAACC
>CAJFMX010000035.1 GCA_904393115.1 uncultured Clostridia bacterium | reverse complement strand
AGTACCTGGCTGGACACGGCCCGGGAGGATAGATCATCGCCGGATTCCATTTTAGCAGCCCATCGCATTGCGATGGGCTGCTCTTGCATACAAAGGAGATGCGACAATGCCGATTGCAGGAATTGTGCAGCCGGACCTGCGCTGGATCGACGCGGACCTGCGCCTCAGGAAATACGAGGGCGCGGAGGGCGTGGACTTTGCGCTCTCGTGGTACCAGGACCCGGAGATCCTCCTGCCGATGGACGGGGAGGTCAAGCCCTATTCCAAGGAGGGCATTGCCGGGATGTACCAATATTTGACCGAGCATGGCGAGATGTATCTCATCGAGCACAGAGAAGGGGACCGGTTTGCGCCCATCGGGGACGTGACCTTCTGGCAGGGCGACATGCCCATCACCATCGGGCGAAAGGACCTGCACGGCCGCGGCATCGGGAAAAAGGTGGTGCGCAACCTCATCGAGCGCGGAAGGGAGCTCGGGTATTCCGAGCTGCGAATCCAGGAGATCTATGACTTTAACCTGCCCTCCCAGCGGATGTTCGAGGCCTGCGGCTTCCGGCGCGCGGACCGCACACAGGCGGGCTGGAGCTATGTCCTGCGCCTGGATGGGGAGGCGCAAAAAGTTGAATAAAGGTATTGACGAACGGAAAAAATGGGGGTATAATACCAGAGTCAAGTGAAAAGCACTTGCAAACGTGTAAGCCTTTTCCGGTGACAATGGCGAGGAGGTCCCACCTGTTCCCATCCCGAACACAGTAGTTAAGCTCCTCAGCGTCGAAAGTACCTGGCTGGACACGGCCCGGGAGGATAGAACGTTGCCGGATTCCATATTCCTCAGTAGCTCAATGGCAGAGCACTCGGCTGTTAACCGGGGTGTTGTAAGTTCGAGTCTTACCTGGGGAGCCAAAAAAAAGCACCTGTCCATGCGGACAGGTGCTTTTTTGCCGGGCGGAGACGGGAACCGTATCGATTTTCTTTCCGAATGCGCAGCGGGCGCTAAGCTATGGTATACTGGTTCAAACCTTTCAACGAACGGAGGGAGCGCGGCATGCAGGAACACGGAGAGGAAATCCAACGCCTAGCGGAGGAGTTTGCGGATTGCCGGAAGATCCTGCAGGCCCTGGGCGACGCGAACCGGCAGCACCTCATCCTGGAGATGCTGCGCATGGGCCGCTGCGGCGGCGTGCGCGTGGGCGAGATCGCGGAGCGGACGCACCTGTCCAGACCCGCGATGCGCGGCCTCATCCAGATGCTCGCGCACGCCAAGCGCATCATGGAGGCGCTTCCCGACCGGAGCGGGGAAGAAGAATGACCCAGACAGGAGGAAAGACGAAATGACCCTTAAGGAAGCCATGCAGGCGCGCCACAGCGTCCGGCAGTATCGGGAGGAGGCGCTGCGCAAGGAGGACGCGGCCCTGCTGCGGGAGGAGATCGAGGCCTGCAACGCGGAGAGCGGCCTGCATATCCAGCTCGTCTGCGGCGAGCCCAAGGCCTTTGCCGGGCTCCTGGCGCGCTACGGAAAGTTCAGCGGCGTGACGAATTACATCGCCCTGGTCGGGAAGAAGGGCCCGGACCTCTCGGAGACCTGCGGATACTTCGGGGAGCGGATCGTGCTGCGGGCGCAGCAGATCGGCCTGAACACCTGCTGGGTGGTCATGACCTACAGCAAGGTCCCGAGCGCCTTCTCCGTCGGCGAGGGGGAGAAGCTCTGCGCCGTGATCGCGGTGGGATACGGAAAGACGCAGGGCAGCGGCCACCGCGTCAAGTCCCTCCGCGAGGTGACGGAGGGAGAGCCGCCTTTCCCGGAGTGGTTTGTGTCCGGCGTGGAGGCCGCGCTGCTCGCGCCCACGGCCATGAACCAGCAGAAGTTCCGCTTCGCCCTGCAGGGAAACCGCGTTTCCGCCACGGCAGGGAGCGGCTTTTACACCAAGCTGGACCTGGGCATCGTGAAATACCACTTTGCGATGGGCGCGGGCGCGGATGCGTTCACCTGGGACCGGGCCTAGGAGAATCGGCGGGTCCGAAGAGAGCGGAGACGCTCCCGCTTCGGGCCCTTTTTTGTCCGCGTTTGCAAAGGCGCGAAAAGATTGGTATAATCGGGAAAAAAGGCGACGGAGGAAGAAACGGGATGATTCTTGCGGATCTGCACATTCACTCGAGGTTCTCGCGCGCGACCAGCCGCGACGGCGACGCGCCGCATCTGGACCTCTGGGCGCGGTATAAGGGCCTGGGGATCGTGGGCACGGGCGACTTTACGCACCCCGCCTGGCGCGCAGAGCTGCGCGAGGCCCTCGTCCCCGCGGAGGAGGGATTGTACCGCCTGCGCGAGGACCTGCGCCTGCCCGCGGAAGTGGAGGCGCAGGCGCCGCGTTTCGTCGTCTCCGGCGAGATCAGCACGATCTACAAGCGCGGCGGGCGCACGAGGAAGGTGCATCACGTGCTGCTGCTGCCGGGCCTGGACGAGGCGGAGGCCCTGTCCCAGAAGCTCGAGGCCATCGGGAACCTGCACAGCGACGGCCGGCCCATCCTCGGCCTGGACAGCCACGACCTGCTGGAGATCGTGCTGGAGACGTGCCCGGAGGCCGTGTACATCCCGGCGCACGTCTGGACGCCGCACTTTTCGCTCTTCGGGGCGTTTTCCGGGTTCGATGCGGTGGAGGAATGCTTCGGGGACTTGACGCCTTATGTGCACGCGCTGGAGACGGGCCTTTCCTCCGACCCGCCGATGAACCGGCGCTGCTCCATGCTGGACCGGTTTCAGCTCGTCTCGAACTCCGATGCGCACTCGCCCAACAAGCTGGGGCGCGAGGCGAACCTTTTGTCCTGCGAGCGGAGCTATTCCGCGCTCAAGCGCGCCATCGAGACGGGTGAGGGGCTCGAGGGCACGGTCGAGTTCTTTCCGGAGGAGGGGAAGTACCACTTCGACGGCCACCGCGCCTGCGGCTGCTGCCTGGAGCCGGGCCGCGCGATCGAGCTGGACAACCTCTGCCCGGTCTGTGGCAAGCGCGTGACCATCGGCGTGGCGCACCGCGTGGAGGCGCTGGCCGACCGGCCGGAGGGCGCGGCGCCGGCGGACAGCCGGCCCTTTGAGAGCCTTCTGCCCCTGCCGGAGCTGCTGGCGGACGTGCTGGGCGCTTCCGCGGCGAGCAAGCGCGTGCAGGCGGCCTATTTCGGCCTGCTCAAGCGCTTGGGGCCGGAGTTCCGCATCCTGCGGGAATGCGCGCCGGAGGAAATGGAGCGCGCCGCCGGCCCCGCCGCGGCCGAGGCGCTGCGCCGCCTGCAGCAGGGCCGCGTGCGCCGGCAGCCGGGCTACGACGGGGAATACGGCCGCATCACGCTCTTTGCGCCGCACGAATTGGAGCTCCTCGCCGGGCAGACCGCGCTCTTCGGCCTGGGGGAGGGCGCGCCGCAGCGCCGGCGGACAGCCCCGGCCGCGGCGCAGAAGGCCGCACAGGTCGCCCCGGTCGCACCGGTCGCCCCGGTCACGCCGGCCGCGCCGGCCGCGGAACCCGCGCCGGTCGCACCGGCCGCACCGGTCGCGGGGCTCAACGAGCGGCAGGCGGAGGCCGTCCTCGCGCAGGAGCCGGCCGTGGCGGTCGTCGCGGGGCCGGGCACGGGCAAGACGCGCACGCTGGTCGCGCGCATCGCGCACTTGATCGCGAAGGAAGGGGTGCCGCCCAAGGAGATCACGGCCGTGACCTTCACGCGCCAGGCCGCGCAGGAGCTGCGGGAGCGCCTGGAGGCGGAGCTCGGCGGAAAGCAGGCGCTGCGGGGGCTGACGGTGGGGACCTTCCACGCGGTGTGCTTGCAGCACCTGCCGGCCAAGCAGCTCGTCGGCCGGGCGGAGGCGGTGAAGGTCCTGGCGGAGCTCCTTGCGGCGCGCGGGGAGGCGGGCATCTCCGCAGCGGAATGCCAGCGGCGCATCTCCGCGCAGAAGAACGGCCTGCCCGGCCAGGACCTGCCCGAGGGCCTGCGGGAGGAATACGACGCAGCGCTGCAGGCGCGCGGCGCGCGGGACCTGGACGATGTGCTCCTGGAGGGGCGGGACCTGCGGGAGGCGGCCTTCCGCAACCTGCTGGTGGACGAGTTCCAGGACGTTAACCCGATCCAGCGGGAGCTCGTGCTGCGCTGGAGCCAGGGCGGGCGCTCGCTCTTCGTCATCGGCGACCCGGACCAGAGCATCTACGGGTTCCGCGGCGCGGATGCGGAGGGCTTTGCGGCGCTGGGGCGCGAGCGCGCGGTGCGCACGCTGCGCCTGCGGGAGAACTACCGCTCCGCGCCGGCGGTGCTGGAGGCGGCAAAGGCGGTCATCGCGCACAACGGCGGCCCGGCGCGGGAGCTCGACGCGCGGCGCGCGCAGGCGTCCGGCACGCCGGTGCGGGCGGTGGCGGCGCCGGACGCCTTCTCCGAGGGCGTGTGGATCGCCAAGGAGATCGGGCGGCTGGTCGGCGGCGTGGGGATGCTCGAGGCACAGCGCGAGGGCGCGCGGGAGTCGGTCCGCGCGTTTTCGGAGATCGCGGTGCTGTGCCGGACGCACCGGCAGATGGAACAGATCGAAACGTGCCTGATCCACGACGGCATTCCCTGCGAGGTGTTCGGCCGCGGCGCGTTCCTGGAGGATGCGGCGGTGCAGGGCGCGGTGGAGCTGCTGCGCGGCCTTACACGCCCGCAGGAGGCGGAGGCGCTGCGCGCGGGGGTGCAGGCGCTCTGGGGCTGCTCCGAGGGCGCGTCCTGGGCGGCTGCGGCCTCCCTGGCTGAGCCAGCCCCCCGGGCTGAGGCAGCCTCCCAGGCCGGGTCGGCCCCCCAGGCTGAGGAATCCAAGGAGGCGTCCATGGCCGGGCGCGCGGAGCGTGCGGCGGCGCTGTTCCCGGAGCTGCTGCCGCTGGCGCAGGCGGTGCGGGCGGTGGAGCCGCTGCTGCGGGGGCGGCCCCGGCGCGCGCTGGACGCCCTGGCCAAGGCCCTCGGGCGCGAGGCGGACGAGAACTTCCTGCGGCTGCGGCAGACGGCGGCGCTCTTCGGGAGCCTTCCGGACCTGCTGGACGCGCTCCTGCTGGGCGAGGAGGCGGACGTGCGCCGCCTGGCGGGCGCAAAGGCGGCCTCGGGCGCGGTTCGGCTGATGACGCTGCACGCGTCCAAGGGCCTGGAATTCCCGGTGGTGATCCTGGCGGGCGCGACGGAGGGCGAGCTGCCGCTGGACCGCCCCGGCCGCCGCGCGGACGTGCGCGAGGAGCGGCGGCTGCTCTTTGTGGGCATGACGCGCGCGCGGGAGGAGCTGATCCTCACCTGCGGCGGCGCGCCCTCGCCCTTCCTTGCGGAACTGCCGGCGGAGGTTCGGCGGGAGAGCGCCCGCGGCGTGCGGCGCGAGCCGCAGCCCGAGCAGCTCTCGCTGTTCTGAGATGGGCGCGGGGGGAGGGCGCGGCGTGCGGCGGCTGCGCGGATGCTTGGCTGCGGTGGGCGCGGTCGCGCTGTGCCTGGCCGCGCTCGCCGGCGGGATCTGGTACCGGGTCGAGGTCGCGCCGACGGAGGTCCTGACGGACGTTTCGCCGGACGGGGCGTACGAGCTCACGATCGACAGGGTCGGCGAGCCGGACTGGCCCTTCGGCGCGACGCACTGCCGCTTCACCCTGCGCGGGGAGGGGCGGCAGAGCCTCGAGCGCGCGTTTTCCATCCAGGACGACGGCGCCGTGGCGCGCGCGGACGGCGTGCAGGTCGTCGTCTCCGGGAGCGAGCAGGGGGATCGGGTCTACGTCCTGGGATTTGACGGAAGCGCAGAGGAAAGCGAAGTGGCCCGCCGGTGATCCGGCGGGCCACTTCGTCGTCCAGGAAAGCAAAAAATCCGATCGCCTGGAGGACCAAGCGATCGGATTCCACTGGAGCTGATGACCGGATTTGAACCGGTGACCTCGTCCTTACCAAGGACGCGCTCTACCTGCTGAGCTACATCAGCATTCCCGTTCTGTTCCCTGCGCCGCAAGGAACGTATATGATTATAGCGCGTCCGCTTCCAAAATGCAAGCCTTTTTTTGATTTTTCCCCAAAGAAATTTTGCCGCTCCCCCGGCGGGGGGAGCGGCAGGCGTCAGCCGATGCGCCGGCACTCGAAGTAGCAGCGCTTTTCGTGGGCCTCGCCCATGGAGAAGGCCTTGCGCGGCAGCGGGCCCTTGGCGATGGCCGGGAAGAGGGCGAACTTGTCCGGCGCGGGCAGGAGCAGCGCGCAGGCGTCCGGCCGGCGGCCCAGGGCGCGCGCGGCCTCGTCGCCGTGGACGTAGTCGAGGGCGGCAGCCGGGTGCGCGGCGAGGAACTCGTCCAGCAGCGGCTGCAGGACCTGCACCGGCAGGCCGGGGTAGGTGCGCTGGCCCGCGGCCGTCACGAGCTGGACATCGTTCCCCGCGCCGGAGGCGGCGGAGGCGAGGCGCTGCTCCAGCGCCGCAAGGCAGGTGGGCGCAAGGCCCGTCAGCACCCGGTGGATGGGCGCAAAGCGCAGCGCGGGATCGTGCAGGTTCACCACCTCGCACAGGGCCCAGCGCGCGGGATGGACCGCGGCCTCCTCCGGGGGGAGGGCGGCCTTGATCTCCAGCCAGCAGGCGCGCGCCGCGGCCAGGGAGTGGTTGCCGTCGCCCACGGCGAACAGCGGCGCGTCCCCGCGGGCGGCGTCCAGGGCGCACAGCGCGGCGGCTGCGGCGGCAAGATCGCTCGCGTCCTCCACGGCCCAGCCGGTCAGGTGGCCCATGCCCTGCAGGAGCTCCACGTCGTAGAGGGGCCTTTGCGCGTGCAGGCGGGCGTACAGCGGCTCGATGAGGGTCTTTGCCGGGTCGTCGACCAGGAGCATGACGTGCGGGCACTCGAGCAGCGCGCCGCGGCGCACCTGCGTGCGCGCCGGGATGCGCGCAAGGATCGTGCCCTCCGTGGCGCGCACGCGGGAGGTCGATCCGGGCGAAAAGTCGTATTCCTCCAGGTCCACGGCGAGCAGCAGGCCCCGGCGCGGGCCGGACTCCGTGCGCCGCTGGGTGAGGATCATGCCGCGCACGGACGAGGTGAGCACGGTTTGCGCGTAGGCGCGCATGGTCTCGTGGATGCGGGGCACGCGCTGGGCGGCCTCGGAAAGGTAGACCTCCGGCAGGACGATGCGCAGCGTGGAGGGCGCTGCGCCCACGAGACGGTCCGTCTCCTCCCAGACCTCGGGCTGGGAGGTGTACTGGTCGCAGGCGATCACGGCCCACTTGGCCTCGTCCGCGACGCGGGGCAGAAGGATTTCGGGCGCCAAGACGCCCACGCTTGCAAGATCCGGCATGAAAAAAGTCCTCCCCGTGCAGTTTACATTCAGTATAGAGCATGCGGCCGCGCTTTGCAAGAAAGGGCGCATTTTGGACATCGTTTTTTTACGAGAAGGGAAGCGCGCAGCGCGTTTTCTTTTGTCCCGCCCTATGGTATACTAAAGAGCGGAACATTTTGCGAAAGGAAGGATCGTGCCTTGCTGAACCGGGAAGGATGGAGCCTGTTGGCGATCCTCTTATTTTTTCTCGCGCTGCTGGGCGCGGGCTTTGCACATATGGGGCGCGAGCGGTCCGTGGCGGACCGTCTGCGCGAGGGAGGCGGCGCGGCGGATACGGCGGCCGGCCTCGTCGTTGCGGCGGGGGGCGTCGTGCTGCTGGCGATCGTGCCGGGCACGCTGTATCTCTACGGCCTGTCGCGCCTGCTGATGCCGCTGAGCCTGGCGGCCGGGGCGTGCGCGCTGCTGTGCGGCGTCCTGCCGCGGCTGCGGGCGGCGGCGCCGCGGGCGCTGTCCGCGGCGGAGCTCTATAGCCGGGCGAGCGCGCCGCGCGCCGCGTTCGCGGTGATCGGCGCCATGAGCGCGCTGGGGCTGGCCACGGGCGCGATTGCCCTGCTGGGCCGGGTGATCGCGGGGGTCTTCTCCCTGCACCAGACGCTGGCCCTGGGTGCGGCGGCGCTGCTGTGCGCGATCCTGGCGCTGCTGTGCGGGCCGCAGTCCCGCCGGCGCATGGACCGCCTGCAGGTGCTGCTGCTGGTGGGCCTGCTGGCGGCGCTGCCGGCCAGCGCGGTCCTGCACAGCGGCGACAACGACAACACGCTGGCGGCGGTCCTGGCCAGCGCGTTTTCGCGCCTGGCCACGGGGAATCCCGTGCTGGTGGACATGCTCTCGGACCTGGGCTGGGGCCTCGGGGTGCTGGGCGCGGTCTCGCTGCTCTCGCGGGCGACCGCCGTGCAGGAGGAGTACGCCGCGCGCTATGGCGGGCGGATCGGCGCGGCGCTGCTCGCGCTGCTGACGGTGCTCAGCGCCGCGGCGGGGCTGCTCGGCCGCATGGTGGAGGAAGGGCTGACCACGCTGGCCGCGGCGGAGACCGTGCTGCTGCAGGAGGCCACCAACGCCGTGCTGCCCGCGCCCGTCTCCGCCGTGCTGGTGGCGGCGCTGACCATGGGGCTGCTGCTCTCGGCGCAGGGGCTGCTGCGCGCGGCGGGGAACCTGCTGGCCTGGGACGTGGCCGAGCCGGTGCTCAAGGGAAAGCAGGAGCGCCCCCTCTGCCGGACGGCGGACGGGATCGCGGTCGCCGGCGCGGCGCTCGCATTCCTGCTGGCGCTGGACCAGAGCGCGGCGCTGACGAACATGGCGCAGGCGGCCTTCCTGCTGGGCGCGGTGCTGGGCGCGGGGCTTGCGCTGCGCGCGTTCGGCCGGCCCACGACCGTGCTCGGCGCGTGGGTGAGCCTGGCGGCGGGCGCGGGCGTGGTCGTCGCCTGGACGGCGGTGCCCGCGCTGCGGAACCTGGGGATGCTCGGCGCGCTGCCCAGCGCCGGGGCCGTGGCGCTCGTGCAGTGGCTGCTCCGCCCGCGGCGGCAGGAGGCCCCGGCCCCGCAGCCCGAAACAGTGAGCGAGGCGCCCGCCCCCGTCGAGGAGGGGGAGGCGGAGCCTGCGCGCAGCGAAGGGGAGGAAAACGATGGAACTCTCGCTCTTTGACGTCCTGGGACCGGTGATGATCGGGCCGTCTTCGTCGCACACGGCGGGGGCGGCCCGCCTTGCGGACGTGGCCCGGCAGATCGCGGGGGAGTTTGTGCACGTCTCGTTCGGGCTGCACGGGTCGTTTGCGCGCACCTATCGCGGCCACGGCACGGACCGGGCGCTGGTGGCCGGGGCGCTCGGCCTCTCCCCGCAGGACGAGCGGCTGCGCCGCGCCTTTGACCTTGCGCGGGAGCGGGGCGTCGCGTTCGACTTCTACCCCACGCACGTCGAGGGCGCGCACGAGAACACGGTGGTGATGACCTTCCGGAGCGCGGACGGGCGGGAGCGGACGATCGAGGGCGCGTCGCTGGGCGGCGGGCGCATCCGCATCTGCCGCATCGACGACTACCCGGCGGAGATCACCGCGGACGCGCCGACGCTGGTGATCCTGCAGCAGGACCGGCAGGGCATGGTCAGCCACGTGACGCAGATCCTGGCCGAGCGGGGGATCAACATCGCGGTGATGCGCCTTTCGCGCACCGCGCGGGGGGAGATCGCCTGCTGCGTCATCGAGGTGGACGGAGAGCTGCCCGCAGGCTTGGTGGAGCGCGTGGCGGGCGTGCCCGGGGTGCTCTCGGCGCGCGCGGTGCGCTGAGGCGCGACGCGAAACGGAGAGGAGAAGGCAGATGTATCGAAACTTTGCGGACGTGGCGCGCGCATGCGCGCAGCGGGGGATCGGCCCGGCGCAGCTCTTCCTGGAGAGCGAGTGCCGGCTCACGGAGCGCGCGCCGGACGAGGTCCGCGCGCAGCTGCGCGAGCGCTGGGCGGTCATGGAGGCCTCGGCCCGGCAGGCGCTGGAGGCGCCGCAGCGCACGGCCGGGGGCCTGATCGACGGCATGGCCCACCGGCAGTGGACCTATGCGCCCGGGCAGAGCCTGTGCGGGCCCTTCCTCAACCGGGTGATGGCGCGGGCCCTCTCCTGCAGCGAGGTCAACGCCTCCATGGGCCGCATCTGCGCCGCGCCGACCGCCGGCGCCTGCGGCGTGCTGCCCGCGGTGCTCGTCTCCCTGCAGGAGGAGAGGGGCCTTCGTTGGGAGGCGCTGGAGGGGGCGCTGCTGGTGGCCTCCGGCTTTGGCGCGGTGGTGATGCGCAACGCCACGGTCGCCGGCGCGGAGGGCGGCTGCCAGGCCGAGTGCGGCGTCGCGGCGGCGATGGCCGCGGCCGCGGCGGTGCAGGCCGCGGGCGGCACGCTCGAGCAGATGCTCTCGGCCTTCTCCCACGCGCTGAGCTGCTGCATGGGCCTGATCTGCGACCCGGTCGCGGGCCTGGTGCAGGTGCCCTGCGCCCAGCGCAACGCCTCCCAGGCGGTCAGCGCCCTGCTCTGCGCGGACCTGGCGCTGGCCGGGCAGGTCTTCCCCATCCCGGCGGACGAGGTGGTCGAGGCCATGCGCCGCGTCGGCCGCCAGCTCCCGCCGGAGCTGCGGGAGACCGCGCAGGGCGGCATCGCGGACACGGAGACCGGGCGCGCCATCGCCGCGCGCCTGGCCCAGGAATAACGCTCGACAAAATGCGCCCGGCGTGCTATCATGGGGGTGACCATGGCAGGGTCAGGGTCTGCGCGTAAAGTGCTCTGCGGCTGGGGAATGCCAAGGGGACGAAAAGCCTTGCGCTTGCGGTGCAGCCTCTGCTTCCCACTGCTGCAACCGGGAGCGCAAACCTCCTTTTTGTAGCGAAATGCCGAAAAAAGGAGGTTTTGCTCGTGAATGGGCGCATGTATTCTTCCCTGTGCGACCGCGACTATTGGGCCGAGGCCGCGCGGCAGTTCTCCTCGCCGCGGATGCTCGCCGTCTGCGCGATGTTCATCGCCCTGCGCTCGGCGCTCAGCTGGCTCTACATCCCGCTGACCGACGCGCTGCGCATCCAGTTCACCTTTTTTATCACGGCCCTGGGCGCGTCGATCTACGGCCCGCTCATGGCCCTTGCCGAGGGGTTCCTTTCGGACACGATCGGCTTCTTCCTCATGCCCAGCGGCGGCTACTTTCCCGGGTATACGCTCAACGCCATGCTGGCCTCGCTCTTCTACGCGCTGTTCTTCTACCGCCGGCAGCTCTCGGTGTTGCGCATCTTCGCGGCGAAGTTCACGGTGAACCTGGTGGTCAACGTGCTGCTCGGCGCGCTGTGGAGCGCGCTGCTCTACGGCAAGGGGTATCTGTACACCGTCACGGCCAGCATCCTGAAGAACGTGGTGCTGCTGCCGCTGGAGACGGCGGTGATGGTGCTGGTCTTCCGCGCGGTGCACCCGCTGCTCACGCGCCTGGCGCTGATCCCGGCGCAGGCCCGCAGCGCGATTCCCTGGATCGCGCGCAAGGGCGTCCAAAGGCAATAAAACAAGACGAGCCCCCTGCCGCGGTTTGCGCGCGGCAGGGGGCTCGTTTTGTTTTGCGGATTTACGCTTCCCGCGCGGTGCGCAGGGCTCTGGCGAGCTGGTCCGGGCAGGAGGTGCCGTTGCGGCACTGGATGCCCTGGCAGCGGGCGATGACCTCCTCGGCCTTCATGCCGCGCACGAGCGCGGCAACGCCCTGGGTATTGCCCGGGCAGCCGCCCTCGAAGGAGCAGCTCTCGATGACGCCGTCGTCGCTGAGCGTGATGTGGATGCTGCGGGAGCAGGTGCCCCGCGTCTTGTACGAAATCTCCATGGGTTTCAACCTCCGTTGTATGGATGGAATGGCGTTCACTGGCCCTGCGCGCCGAGCACGCGCAGCACGGCCGCAAGGTCCATGCGCGCGCAGCGGCCGAACGCGCTGTCCGCGCGGCCGCCGCCCTTGCCGCCGAGCTCGGCCAGGACCGCGCGCAGCGCCTGGCCCGCGTGGACGCGGGCGCCCGGCCCTGCGCCCAGCGCGACGGCATAGCCCTCGCCGGACGGCGCGCAGAGGAAGCAGACCGCGCCCTCGCGCCGGGTCAGCAGCGCCAGACCCTCCCGGAGCCCGTCGGCGTCCGCGCCCTCCAGGCACGCGGCGTACAGCGGCCCCGCCGGCGAGGGGACGGGCGCAAGGGACGTCAGCTGCGCGGCGATCCGCTCGCGCGTGAGCTCCGCAAGGCGCCGCGCCAGGTCCGCGTTCTGTGCGCGCAGCCGGTCCACGGCCGCGACGAGGTCCTGCGCCCCGCAGGAGAAGAGGCGCGCCGCGCCCTCCGCCTGCTCGGCCCGCGGCCAGGCCCAGCGCAGCGCGCGCAGCCCCGCCACAAAGAAGAGGCGCAGGTTGCCGTGGCTCTGCTGCCAGGAGAGGATGTGCAGCGCCTGGACCTGGCCCGTCGAGCGCGCGTGCGTGCCGCAGCAGGCGACCGCCTCGCGCGAGCCGATGCAGACGATGCGCAGCTCCGGGTGGGGGTCCGGCTTCTTGCGCAGGGGGAGGGCCTCCAGCTCTTCCGGTGTGGGGAAGAAGCAGCGGACTGGCTCGTCCTGCGCGATCCAGGCGTTGACCTCGGCCTCCAGTTCGTCGGCGAGCTCCCGCGTCATGGGCGCGGCGTCCGCGCCGGCAAGGTCCACATACGCGTCGTCCCGGCCGATGTGCAGGCCCAGGGAATAGGCGTCAAAGCGCTCGCAGAGCACGTGGGAGAGCATGTGCTGGCCCGTGTGCTGCTGGGAGAAGTCCAGCCGGCGCGCTTTGTCCACGCAGCCGCGCACGACGCCGGAGAGCGGGCGCGGCGCGCGCACCCGGTGCACGATGGGCGCAAGGTCCCCCTCGTGGGAGACGTCCTCCACAGGGAAACCGTCCAGCGTGCCGGCGTCGCAGGGCTGGCCGCCGCCCGTGGGGTAAAACGCCGTGTTGGAGAGCACGACGTCGTACAAATCGTCCGCGCCCGCGACCGGCGCGCAGGTGCGCACCTCGGCCGAGAACTCGAGCAGGTCCGGATCGGAATGGTAGAGCGCGATCATAGAAACCCTCCTTGCCGCCTCAGCAGCAGAAGATCAGCCGCCCGCCGCCGCAGAGGCTCATGCAGGCCAGGCACTGCAGGACGTTGCAGAGCAGGTTGGAGTTGCCGCCGACCGTGCGCTCGTGCGCCTGCTCGTAGACGCCGCGCATCTGCTCGGCGGCCTGGCGGTACTCCATGTTGCCGGGCTCCATGTTCGCCGCGGTCTGGAAGGCCTGCTGCGCGCGGGAATACATGCCCTGGCGCATGTAGCAGAGGCCGTAGAGGTAATACCACTCGGCCGTGCGGTTCTGGATGCGGTCCAGGGCGCTGACCGCCTGCAGGATCAGCCCGCGCGAGATCATCTCCCGAATGTCCTGGAACTGCTCGGAGGAGGCGTAGCCCCCGCCCTGCGAGCCGGAGGAGCGGCCGTAGCCGTACCCGCCGTAGGACGACCCGCCATAGCCGCCATAGGAGGAACCTCCATAGGAGGAACCGCCGTACCCGTAGGAAGAGGAGGCGCCCCCGCCGGAGCGGATGCGCTTGATCTCGTCGTAGGCGGCGTTGATCTGCTTGACCTTTTCACTGACCTGGTCCTGCACCTCCTTGGGCGCGTTGGCGTAGCGGTCGGGGTGATACTTCTTGACCAGGTTGCGGTAGGCGGTCTTGATCTCGTCGTCTGTGGCGGACGGGGAAACGCCCAGAACCTTATAGGGATCCATCGTCCAACCTCCTTCCTTCGGCCACGGCGTCCATGGTGCGGGGCATTCCCTCGCACAGGACGTTTTCCACAAGGGGCCGGGTCTTTTCGCTGTCGATGACGTCGTAGCAGAGCTGCGCCTGGCAGATGCACTGCATCATCAGGGGGAGCGCCCACTCGCAGGCCTGCTTGCGGCTGTATCCCGCCAGGCGCCAGACGTTGTAGGCGTTTTTCTTTTCGTCGCGATCGTAGTCGTCCAGGGCGTCGAGCCAGTAGATCCACTTGCCGATGTTGTAGCCCATAAAGCGCAGGGAGGGCTGGGCCTCCTCGGGCATGCCAAAGGCGAAGAGCTTCCCCAGGAACGCCGAAAAGGGCTCGGCCGCATCGTCCGGGTCGGCGCAGCCCGCCTGTTCCAGCGCGGCCTGGCCGGCAAAGAGCGCCTCCAGGTCCTGGGCCAGGGCGGGATAGAGCGCGGAGACGCGCCGCTGCGGCCGGCGCAGCAGCAGCCCGAGCAGCGCGGCGGAGGCCTTGCCGTCCGCGCGGTCGTCCCGCGCCTTTTCCGCGGAGAGGAGCAGGTGCGCGTCCGCGCAGAAGTCGATGCTCGCGCCCTGCATCATGTTGAGCTTTGTGCCCTTGACCGGGCAGCGGAGGACCTGCATCTGCGTGTCGTCCATTACGCCGTCGCGCACCAGCGCGAGGAAGGCCAGGTCGTACCGGAGCAGCGCGCGGCACAAGGGGCCGGACCTGCGGCCGAGCGCCTTGCAGATTCCGCAGTAATAGGCGCGAAAGCGCGCCTCGTCCTTGATTTTGAGCTCCGGCCGGCAGGGGCGGATGTAGCCGAACATGGAAAGGTCCCCCTTTTGCATGGGCAGCGAGGAAATAATGAAAAACGATGGGGTGTACAGAGAGAGCCCCGTCGTTTCTCAAGCAACCTTTTTTCTATTTTACACCGCGAACTTAAAGTTTGTAGGGCGCAAGTCCTAACTTTTTGTGAACTTTGCGCATGGTCTTTGCCGCGATGCGGCTGGCGCGCTCGGCGCCGGACTGCATCACGCCCTCCAGGTACGCCTTGTCGGCGAGAATCTCGCTGTAGCGGGCCTGCACGGGCGCAAGCTCGGCGATGACGGCCTCGGCGACCTCGTCCTTGAGCGCGCCGTAGCCCTTGCCGGCCAGGCGGTCCGCGATCTGCTGCGCGCCCTCGCCCGTCACGGCGGAGAGGATGTCCAGCAGGTTGGTCACGCCCGGCTTGTTCTCGCGGTCCACGCGGATTTCGCCGTCGGAGTCGGTGACGGCGCGGCGGAACTTGCGGCGGATCTCCTCGGGCTTGTCGAGGATGGCGATGTAGCTGTTCGGCTCGTCGGACTTGGACATCTTGCGGGTGGGATCGACGAGGGACATCACGCGCGTGCCCGCCTTGCCGAAGTAGCCGTCCGGCACGGTGAACAGGCCGCCGTAGAGGTTGTTCATGCGGATGGCGATGTCGCGGGCCAGCTCCAGGTGCTGCTTCTGGTCCGCGCCGATGGGCACAAGGTCGCTCTGGTAGAGCAGGATGTCCGCGGCCATGAGCACGGGATAGGTCAGAAGGCCCGCGTTGATGTTGTCGGCGTGCTTCTGCGACTTGTCCTTGAACTGGGTCATGCGCTGCAGCTCGCCCATGTAGGTGAAGCACCCCAGGAGCCAGGAGAGCTCGCTGTGCGCGGGCACGTGGCTCTGGCAGTACATGACGTTCTTCTCCGGGTCCAAACCGCAGGCGATGAACAGGGCCAGCGTTTCCGCGCAGCGGCGGCGCAGGGCCGCAGGGTCCTGGCGCACGGTCAGGGCGTGCAGGTCCACCACGCAGTAGATGCAGTCGTACTCCCCGCTGTCCTGCAGGGAGACCCAGTTGCGAAGCGCGCCGATATAGTTGCCCAGCGTCAGGATGCCCGAGGGCTGAATGCCGCTGAAGATCGTCTTTTTCTTGGCAGGGACTTCCGTCATCTCCACTTACCTCCTAAGGGTGCTGTTCCCAAAGTTTATGACGAAATCATGATAGCACTTGCAGAGGGAATCGTCAAATGAAATTCGCATGCGCGGCGGGCAAAACTGTGCTATACTTAGGGCGAAGGAAGACGAGGGAGGAAACGCGTATGCAGGAGATGCAGGAATTGTACGAAGAGGCGCTGCGCGCCATGACGGAGCTGTGCGAGAGCGCGCAGATCGGCCCGGGGGACCTGGTGGTCGTGGGCTGCTCGACGAGCGAGATCCAGGGCGCGCGCATCGGCACGAGCGGCACGCTGGAGGTGGCGCGCGCGGCGCTCAAGGGCCTGCTGGAGCCGGTGCAGGCGCGCGGCGGCGTGCTGGCGGTGCAGTGCTGCGAGCACCTGAACCGCGCGCTGGTGCTGCCGCGCAGCGCCATAAAGGAGAACCGCCTCACCGAGGTCTGCGCCGAGCCCTGGGAGCACGCCGGGGGCTCCATGGCCACGGCCTATTACCAGGCGCTGGAGGAGCCGGCCCTGGCAGAGACGATCGCGGCAAAGGCCGGGCTGGACATCGGGGATACGCTGATCGGCATGCACCTTGCGCGCGTGGCGGTGCCCGTGCGCCTTGCGCAGAAGACCATCGGCAGCGCGCACCTGTGCGCGGCCAAGACCCGGCCGGCGCTCATCGGCGGCGAGCGCGCGCACTACCCGCAGAAGATCCGCTGACGGCCGGTTTGTTAATTTTTCCCCGCCCCTCTTGACAGGGGCGGGCGCGTTTGCTATCATGATCCCAAGTTTCATATCTTCGGCTGTGAAGAGAAGGAGTACCCGATTCCTCCAAAGCAAAGAGAGGGGCGGACGGTGGAAGCGCCCCGTGCGGAAATCGGCGAAGTAGTCTCGGAGCCTCCCGCTGAACCCCTGCCCTGCGGGGCGGAGCAAGTAGGCGGCGACGCGGTCCCTGCGTTATGGGGGAGCGGCATCGGCGCCCTTGCGCCCGTGCCGGCAGAGTGCGCGCCCGCGCAGACGTGCGGCGCGAAATTAGGTGGTAACGCGAAGATCCTTCGTCCTATGTTGGGGCGGAGGATTTCTTTTTTGTAAGGGAGAAAGGAGAAAAACGCCCATGCTGCTGAGCAAGTTGTTGACCCGCACGCACTTCGATTCGTATGCGGACTTTAAGAAGAACTATGAGCTGCACGTCCCGGAGCACTTCAACTTTGCGCGGGACGTCGTAGACGCCTGGGCCGAGGCGGACCCCGAAAAGCGCGCCCTGGTCTGGCTCAACGACCGCGGCGAGCGGCGCACGTTCACCTTCCGGGAGATCTCCGACCTCTCCAAGCAGGCGGCGAATTTCCTGAGCTCCCTGGGCCTGAAGAAGGGCGACCGGATCCTGACCCTGCTCAAGCGCAACTGGCAGTACTGGGTGACGGCGGTTGCCTGCCACCGGATGGGCGTGGTCATCATCCCGGCCTCGGTGCAGCTGGCGACAAAGGACATCGTCTACCGCGTCAACGCCGCGGGCATCCGCGCCATCATCGCCACCGACGACGAGTGGAGCCAGGCCCAGGTCGAGGCCGCAAAGCCGCAGTGTCCGGACCTGGAGTTCCTGCTGCTGGCGCGCGGCGGCAAGGACGGCTGGATCGACTACGACCAGGGAATCGCGCAGGCAAAGCCGGAGTTCACAATGCCCCACATCGACAACTCCGACGTGATGGTCTGCTACTTCACCTCCGGCACGACCGGCATGCCCAAGCTCGTCGTCCACGACCAGACCTATCCCCTGGGCCACATCGTGACGGCCAAGTTCTGGCAGCGCGTGGAGGACGGCGGCCTGCACCTGACCGTCTCCGACAGCGGCTGGGCGAAGTTCGGCTGGGGCTGCATCTACGGCCAGTGGATCTCGGGCTCCGCGGTGCTGGGGTACGACATGGATAAGTTCAGCGCCCGGCACCTGATCGACGTGGTGCGCAACGAGCGGCCCACCACCTTCTGCGTGCCGCCGACGATGTATCGCTTCATGATGAAGGAGGGCATCACCCGCGAGGACTTCCAGTCCGTGCGCTCCTGCGGCACCGCGGGCGAGGCCCTGGCCGCGGAGACGAGCCGCGAGTTCCAGCGCATCACGGGCCTTGTGATCCACGAGGGCTTCGGCCAGAGCGAGGGCACGGTGCTCATCGGCAACTTCCCGTGGTTTGACCCCTGCCCCGGGGCGCTGGGCAAGCCCTCGCCCCTGTACGACATCGCCATCGTGGACGAGAACGGCGCCGAGTGCCCGGTCGGCCAGGAGGGCGAGATCGTCGTGCGGAACCTGCACGAGAGCGTGCCGCCGGGACTCACCCGCGGCTACTGGGTGGACGGCAAGGTCCAGCGCAATTACGACGACGTCTACCACACCGGGGACGTGGCCTGGGCGGACGAGAACGGCTTCTACTGGTACGTCGGCCGCAACGACGACGTCATCAAGTGCTCGGGCTACCGCATCGGGCCGTTCGAGATCGAGAGCGTGCTGCTGACGCACCCGGCCGTGCACGAGGTGGCCATCACCGCCGCGCCCGACCCGATCCGCGGCCAGGTGGTCTGCGCGTCGATCGTGCTCTCGGAGGGCTTTGCGGGCACGCCGGAGCTGACGAAGGAGCTGCAGACCTACGTCAAGCGCCTGACCGCGCCCTACAAGTACCCGCGCGTGGTCCGCTACGTCGAGGAGCTGCCCAAGACCGTCTCGGGCAAGATTTCCCGCGCGCGCATCCGCGCCGGCGAGGACGCGAAGAACGGCTGACGCCGTTTTGCGCGGGCACGCCTGTCAAATGAGACGGAAAACCGTGGGTTTCGGGAGCCCGGCGCTTTACGGCGCCGGGCTTTTTCGCTATAATGCATTGTGAACAAAAAATGGAAAGAAGGTGAAGTCAGAATGAAGGTGCTCATCCTCTCCTGCAACACGGGGGGAGGACACAACGCCGCAGCCCGCGCCATCCTGGAGGAGATGCAGCGCCGCGGCCTGGACGCGCGCATGGAGGACGCGCTGCGCTTTGGCGGGCCGAAGGCCTCCCGCATCGTCTCGGAGGGGTATGTGCGCATCGCCAAGGACGCGCCGGCGCTCTTTGGCGGGCTCTACCGCGCGGGAGGGCTGCTCAGCTCCGGCAAGCGGAAGTCGCCCGTGTACTACGCCAACGCGCTGTGCGCCGGGGCGCTTGCCGGCTACATCCGGCAGGAGGGGTTTGACGCGGCCGTCTGCCCGCACCTGTTCCCCGCCGAGGCGCTCACGCGCGCCCGGCGCGACCTGCCCGGGAGCTTCCGCTTCTACGCCGTCGCGACGGATTACACCTGCATCCCCTTCATGGAGGAGACCGAGCCGGACCTCTTTTTCATCCCGCACGCGGACCTTGCGCAGGAGTTTGCATCCCGCGGCATTGCGCGGGAAACCCTGTTGGCAACGGGCATTCCGGTTTCGAGCCGGTTCCTAGAGCGGGAGGAGCGCCAGGCTGCGCGGCGCGCCCTGGGCCTGCCGGAGGAGGGGCGCATCCTGCTGCTGATGACCGGGTCCATGGGCTTTGGGGACGTGCTGCCCCTGCCCGAGGCGCTCTGCGGCATCGCGCCGGACGTGCGCGTCGTCGTGCTGACGGGGAACAACGCGCGCCTGCGCGAACAGCTCTGCGCGCGCTACGGGGAGAGCGGCCGCGTGCGCGCCCTGCCCTTCACGGAGGAGGTGCCCCGGTTCTTCGCCGCGGCGGACGCGGTCCTGACCAAGCCCGGGGGCCTGACCTCCACGGAGGCGGCGGTCTTCGGCGTCCCGCTCATCCACACGGACCCCATCCCCGGATGCGAGACGCGCAACGCCGCGTTCTTCTCCGAGCGCGGGCTGTCCGTGCAGGCCTGCGGGCGGGAGGAGATCGTCCACGCGGCCAGCCGCCTGCTGAACGATCCGGACGCCTGCGCGAGGATGCGCGCGGCGCAGGCGCAGACGCTCAACCGCCATGCGGCGCGCGACATCGCCGACATCGTCGAGCGCGGCGGAAGGGCCGGGGCGGCGCAGGAGGGCTTTGCCATCTGACCGATCCCGGGGAGCCGATGCCCCCAGGAAAACGAGCGAAAGGGGGACCTGCATGTTTTATCCGATCTTATTTTCCATCGCCGGCTTCCTTTCCGGCGGCGTCCTGTATTCCTACCATGTCCCCAAGCTCCTGTGCGGGGTGGACGTGGTGGCCGACTCGCCCGACCACAACCCCGGCATGACGAACGCGATGAAGCTCTGCGGCGTACCCGTCGGGCTGCTGTGCCTGGCGCTGGACATGGCCAAGGGGTTCCTGCCCGTGTTTGCGGCGCTGCGCTTCCTGCGCATCGAGGACCCGTGGCTGGCGCCGGTGCTGGCCGCGCCGGCGCTGGGGCACGCGCTGGCCGTGTTCTATCCCTTTGCGGGCGGGAAGGCGGTGGCCGTCTCCTTTGGCGTGCTGTTGGGACTCCTGCCGCAGAGCGCGGCGGTAGTGGCGCTGATCGTCCCGTATCTCTTCTTCTCGACAATTGTCGTCATCCGGCCGGACGAGCGGCGCACGGTCGTCAGCTTCTTCTGCATGGCGATGCTCTGCCTTGCGGGGGCGGTGTTTGTGACGGGCCGCACGGGCATCGCGCTGGGCGCCTCCATCGTCGCGGTCACGGCCATGTGGAAGAACCGGGCGCGGAACCCTGGCGGCCAGGGCGTGCGCTCCGAGGCCCTGCCCGAGAAGGGGCGGGGATAGCCCTGCGCCCTTGCAGCAGGAGAGGGGGACGGCGTCAGCCGTCCCCCTCTCCTGCCATCCGCCCCCGCGCGGTGGTGGGAGAACCGCAGCGCGGAACCCCGGCGGGCAGGGCGTGCGCTCCGAGGCCCAGCCCGAGAAGGGGCGCGCATCTTTGCAGCAGGAGAGGGGGACGGCGTCAGCTGTCCCCTCTCCTGCCGTCCGGCCCCGCGCGGTGGCGGAAGAACCGCACCCAGAACCCCGGCGGGCAGGGCGTGCGCTCCGAGGCCCA
>CAJFMX010000034.1 GCA_904393115.1 uncultured Clostridia bacterium | reverse complement strand
ATCCGCAATCCTCGGATGCCGCCGCGCCGTTTTTCTTTAAGGGATGGAAAAGAGCCGCTTCCCGTTTTCCGCGGTGATGCGGGCCAGCTCCTCGACGTCCATGCCGCGGCGGTCCGCCAGGAACTTCGCCACGAGCTTCACGTTGCAGGGGTCGTTGCGCGTGCCGCGCAGGGGCACGGGCGCCATGTACGGGCAGTCCGTCTCGATGAGCAGGCGGTCCAGCGGAATCTTGTCCGAGACCTCCGCCAGGCGCTTGGCGTTCTGGAACGTCACCGACCCCGTAAACGAGATATCAAAGCCCAGGTCCATGTACTCCTGTGCGCTCTCCCAGCTGCCGGAGTAGCAGTGCGTCACGCCGCGCGGCAGCCGGCCCCGCCGCCCGCGCAGCAGTTCCAGCGCGTCCCCGTGCGCCTCGCGGATGTGCAGGATGACCGGCAGGTCCGCGGCCATCGCCTCGTCGAGCTGGCGGAGGAAGGCCTCCTTCTGCACCTCGCGCGGCACGTCGTCGTAGTGGTAGTCCAGGCCGATCTCGCCCCAAGCCTTGACGCAGGGGAGCTTGGCCCAGGCGCGCAGGCGGCCGAGCGCCTCCTCCGTCAGCTCCGGCGCGTCGTTGGGGTGGATGCCCACCGCCGCGTAGAGGGTCCCGGGGTAGCGCTGCGCCAGCGCCACAGCCTTTTCGTTCATCTCCATGTTCGCCCCAACCGTCATGCAGGGGTCGATGCCCTCGGCCCGCATCCGCTCGAGGAGCGCCTCCCGGTCCACGTCAAAGCGCGCATCGTCCAAGTGCGCGTGCGTATCAAAGTACATTTCGTCTCTCCTCGTCAAAAGGGGGAGGTCCGGTCCCTGCCGGCCCTCCCCCTCGTCGTTTCTCAGCCGATTTCCGTTCCGTCCGGGATGTCGCCGTCCACGGTCAGCAGGCGCAGCAGGCCCTTTTCGTCGTCCGCGGCCGCAAGGAGCATGCCCTCGGAGACGATGCCCTTGAGCTTTGCGGGCTTGAGGTTCGCAACGAGCACCACGGTCTTGCCGACCAGGTCCTCCGGCGCGTAGTGCTTTGCGATGCCGCTGACCACGGTGCGCGTCTGTCCGCCGCACTGCACGGTGAGCTTGAGCAGCTTGTCCGAGCGCTTGACCGCCTCGGCCGCGGTGACCTTGGCCACCTTGAGCTGCACCTTGGCAAAGTCCTCGATGCCGATGAGGCCCTGCTCCGCCTCATCCTGAGCAGCCTTGTCCTCCGGCTTTGCCTCGGGCTTCTTCTCCGCCTTGGGCGCGTCCTTCTTGGGGTTCAGGGCCGCCAGGGCCTCCATCTCCTTCTTGACGTCGATGCGCGGGAAGAGCGCCTCGCCCTTGTGCACGACCGTGCCCGGGCGGATGCCGCCAAAGCGGCCCACGGAGTCCCAGGACTGGAGCGCGGCCTCCTCCACGCCCAGCTGCGCGAAGATGCGCGCGGGCGTCTTGGGCATGAACGGCGCGATCAGCACGCCCACGATGCGGCAGCACTCGGCCAGCGCGTAGAGCACGGTGTTCAGGCGCGCCTTGCCCTCCTCGCTGCGGCCCAGCACCCAGGGCTGCGTCAGGTCGATGTAGCGGTTGCACTCGCCGATGAGCTTCCAGATCTCGGCAAGCGCCGTGGAGAACTGCATCTTGCCCAGCAGCTCGTCCACCTTGCCGGGCAGGGCCTCGGCCAGGGCGATGAGGTTGTCGTCCACCTCCTGCCGCTGCCCCATCTCGGGCAGGACGCCGCCGTAGTACTTCTCGATCATGGCCACCGTGCGGGAGACGAGGTTGCCCAGGTCATTGGCCAGGTCCGAATTGATGCGCGCCAGCAGCGCCTCGTTGGTGAAGTTGCCGTCCGCGCCAAAGGGCATCTCGCGCAGCAGGAAGTAGCGGATGGCGTCGGAGCCGTAGCGGTCGCAGAGCACGACCGGGTCCACGACGTTGCCGATGGACTTGGACATCTTCTGCCCGTCCATGACGAGCCAGCCGTGGCCGAAGACCTGCTTGGGCAGCGGCAGGCCCAGCGCCATGAGGATGATGGGCCAGATGATGGTGTGGAAGCGGACGATCTCCTTGCCGACGATGTGCACGTCCGCGGGCCAATACTTGCGGAACTTGCTGTCGTCCTCGCTGAGGTATCCCAGGGCCGTGATGTAGTTGGAGAGCGCGTCCACCCAGACGTAGATGACGTGCTTGGGGTCAAACGTCACGGGGATGCCCCAGGAGAAGGACGTGCGCGACACGCACAGGTCCTCCAGGCCCGGCAGCAGGAAGTTGTTGAGCATCTCGTTTGCGCGGCTCTCGGGCTGGATGAACTCCGGGTGGGACTTGATGTGCTCGATCAGGCGCGGGGCGTACTTGGAAAGGCGCAGGAAGTAGCTCTCCTCGTGGGCCTTTTCCACCGGCCGGCCGCAGTCCGGGCACTTGCCGTCCACGAGCTGGTGCTCGGTCCAGAAGCTCTCGCAGGGCGTGCAGTACCAGCCCTCGTACTCGCTCTTGTAGATGTCGCCCTGCTGATAGAGCTTTTCGAAGATCTTCTGGACGATCTTGGTGTGGCGCTCCTCGGTGGTGCGGATGAAGTCGTCGTAGGAGATGTCCATGATCTCCCAGAGCTTCTTGGTGTTGACGCAGATCTCGTCCACGTACGCCTGCGGGGAGACGCCCTTTTCCGCGGCCTTGCGCTCGATCTTCTGGCCGTGCTCGTCCAGGCCCGTCAGGAAGAACGTATCGTATCCCTGCAGGCGCTTAAAGCGCGCCAGGGTATCGGTCGCCGTGGTGCAGTAGGCGTGGCCGATGTGCAGGTTGTCGCTGGGGTAATAGATGGGCGTGGTCACATAGAAGGTGCCCTTGCCCGCCTTGTTGCAGGTTTCACACATGGTCGTTTTCCCTCCTCAAGTTCGTGCGCAGCGCCCCTGCGCGCCGCAAAAAAACGCGGGCCCTCCGCCCCGGTCAGGGGCGAAAGGCTCGCGGTACCACCCTGTTTTTCCCCCGCGCGCTCGCGCGCGCAAGGCTCTGCGCCTGCCAACACAGGCCGAACCGATAACGGCGTTCCCCCGTCGCGGACTTGGGGGCTTTTCTCCCCTCTCTCCCCTCGCCCGCGCAGCTCCAGGCCCATGTTCGCGCGCGCAGTGGCCGCCGGCTCTCACCGACCCCGGCTCTCTTTGGGCGCTGCAAGCGCGCTACTCTGCCCTTCGCAGCCTTTACAACGATTATAATGCCCGCATTTTGCCTTGTCAAGCGTAAGAATCACGGATCACGCCGTCCACATAGCAGGGCACGGCGTCCATGACGTCCTCCTGCAGGCAAAAACGGATGTCGTCCTCCATCCCCAGGGTGCGCAGGCGCTCCACATGCGCGCAGCCGGCAAGCGCGGCGCGCAGGTCATCCTTATAGGATTCATAGAGCGTCAGCGCCGTGCGGGCCAGGTCGTCCAGGTACTGGTTGCCGTCCAGCTCCAGCAGGCGGGAGATAATCGCCCCGGAGCAGAGGATGTCGTCCAGGGAAAACTTGCCGTTCGTGCCCGCGCAGACGATGGCGATGTTCTCCCCGTTTTCCCGGGCGACGTGCGCCACGGCCGAGGCGTTGAGGAAGGAGCCCAGCAGGAGCACGCGCGCGTCCTTTGCGCGCAGGATGGCGCGGGTGCCGTTTGTCGTGGTCATGACCATCACGCGGTCGGCGACCATCTCCGGCGTGTACTCCAGCGGGGAATTGGACAGGTGAAACTCCGGGATGGGCTTGGCCTGCCGCTCGCCGCACAGGAGCACGCGCTGGTTCCCGAGCTGGCGCGCCATGTCCACAGCCTCCTCCACCTCGGAAACGGGAATGATAAACCGCACGCCGTGCTCGACGGCCGTGACCATCACGCTCGTGGCGCGCAGCACGTCCACCACGATCACCACGTGGTTGCGCAGGTCCTTTTCCACCGATCCTGCCGTAGCATAAAGTTCAATCGCCATGCTCTACCACCTTCCCTAGTCTATCCAGATTATACCACAAAATGCGCTTCTGGCAAGGCGGTTTCCAAAATTTACAGGAGATTTAGTGAAAGCAGTGCGAAAAAAGCCCCAAAAACCGTCGAAATTAGGGACGCGGTCACACAATAGCGGCTCGTGCGCATGCGCACGCTCCCTAGGTACAGCGCGACGACGTACAGCGTGGTCTCCGACGAGCCCATCAGGGCCGCGGCCATGCGCGCGGCCTGCGCGTCCACGCCCAGGCGCGCGATGAGGTCCTGCAATGCCGAGAGCGACCCCGATCCGGACACCGGCCGCATCACCAAAAAGGGCAGAAGCTCCACCGGCAGCCCCAGCGCGCGCAGCGCGGGCGAGAGCAGGCGCTCCGCCAGCTCCAGCGCCCCGCTCCCCCGCAGGAAGGCCAGCAGCAGCAGCGCCGCGCACAGGTAGGGCATGACCTGCGCCGCGGTGCGCAGCCCCTCCTTTGCGCCCTCGACAAAGGCGGAATAGAGGTCCACATGCCTCGCCGCGCCCAGGAAGGCCACCAGCACCGCCAGCGCCACGGCGATCATGCGGGCCACAGCCTTTCGCAGAGCTTGCCCAGGGCCACGGCGCAGAGCGTGGAGGCGGCGCTGCCGATCAGCGCGGGCAGCAGGATGTCCCCGGGGTTGGGCGCCCCGGCCGCGGCCCGCAGGGAGAGCACGGTCGTGGGCACGAGCTGCAGGGAGGAGGCGTTGACCAGCAGGAACATGCACATGCCCGCGGTGGGCCGGCCGTCCCGCGCTCCGGCGGCCATGCGCTCCATGGCGCGAAGGCCCGCGGGCGTGGCGGCGTTGCCCAGGCCCAGCAGGTTCGCCGTGAAGTTGACGCAGACCGCCTCGCGCACCTCGGGATCCTGCCCCTCGCGCCCGAGGAGCCAAGCGACCGGCCGCCCGAGCGCCCGGGAGAGCGCGCGCACCGCGCCCGCGCGCTCCAGGATGCTGAGCAAACCGCTCCAGACCATGTACGCCCCCGCCAGGGAGAGGCCGAGGCGCACGGCGTCCTCCCCGGCGGCGAGGACCTCCAGGCCCAGCGCCTCCCCCCGCCCGGTCATCAGGCCAAACGCCCCGCAGAACAGGAGCACGCACAAAAAAATACCGCTCACGCGCATCACCTCCCCACAGGTGTATGCGCGCGGCGCGGCACTTCATGACGCGGCGGGGAGCGTTTTCCCGCGGCGCGTCCCGTTTGTTCTCAAATCTGGGCGGAGCCAAGGACCGTGGAGATCACCTCCAGCGCGTGCTCCAGCTCGAAGAAGTCCTTCTCCGGGATGGTGCCGGTCCAGCGCATGACCTGGCGGACGATCGTCTCCCGGATGCAGGCGAGCTTCTCCTCGCCCTTGGGCAGAAGGACCACGTTGACCACGCGGCGGTCGCCCGTGTCCCGCCGGCGCTCGACGTATCCCTCGCGGATGAGGCGGTCGATCAGCGGCGTGATGTTGGGCTTGGCCATCCCCAGGTGGCGGCTGATGTCGGTGACGGACATGGCGCCCGCGTCGCCCAGCATGGCCAGGACCTGCACGTGCGACATGGGCATGTTGTGCTCGGCCTGGACCACGTCCATGCGCAGCAGCTTTTTCCGGAGCAGCGGAAGCACCTCAAAGGTCGTTGTCGCCACCGTCTCCACAGCTTCCTTATTGACTGACTTTTTGCGCGGCATGATGCGTCCCCCTCTTCTGCTCGTTTCCTTCCTCCGGCCCGCTGCCCCCGACGATTCTGCGAAGGATATCCCTCCATAATACGTATCTTTATATAACTTATTGTATTCGATTTCGAGGATTTTTTCAACCCATTTTTAACAATATCGTCGACAAATTTTACACAAGGTCCCTATTTCCCTATTGACTTTCCAAATTCCCTCACAGACAAACCGTCAAAATCCCGCATTGCAGAACAAAATCCCGTGGAGCGTTTCTCTTCCGTTCCACGGGACTTAACCAAATCTTCTTGCTTTTGTCAGGCGGCCTGGCGTTCGGTCTCGACCGATACGTCCCGTCCGTCGGTGTGCAGGGTGAGCACGCCGGAAAGGTCCGTGCGCAGCACGGGGATCTCCAGCTCCTCCAGGCGCGCGGCGACCTCGTCGTGCGGCGCGCCGGCGCTCTCGGTGTAGTCGCAGGTGATGACCGCGTAGTCCGGGGACACGGCCTGCAGGAAGTCCCGCTTGGAGGAGGTGCTGCTGCCGTGGTGGCCGACCTTGAGCACGTCCGCAGACAGGTCGGCCCCGCTCTCCAGCAGGTCCGTCTCCACGGGCGTTTCCGCGTCGCCCATCAGCAGGTAGCGCACGTCGCCGTACTCCGCCAGCAGCACGAGGGACCAGTCGTTGATCTCGTCGTAGTCCGCGTCCGGGTCGGGCGACAGAACGGTGATCTGCGCGCCGCCCAGGGCGAAGGTGTCGCCCGGGGAGGGGACCGAGGTCGGGACGTTCTTCTCCTCCAGGGCGCCCAGCAGGTTCTCGTAGCTCTTGGTCGTGTGCTCGCGGGGCGAGAGGTAGGCCTGCTCCACGGGATAGGCGAGGACCACCGCGTCCAGGGACCCCAGGTGATCCTCGTGCGGGTGGGTGTTGACCAGGTAGCGGAATCCCTCGATGCCCATGTCCTCCAGGTGCTCGAGGATGTAGTCCTCGTCGCCCTCGTTGCCGCCGTCGATGATCATGCTCTCCCCGTCACACTGCAGGACGAGGCAGTCCGCCTTGCCGACCTCCAGCACCGTCAGCGTCATGCCCTCGCCCGCGGGCAGGGGCCCGGCGGAGGTTCCGGGGTCATCGGTCGCCTCGGGGGCGGCGGTCGCTGCGGGGGCGACGCTCGCCTCGGGGGCGTCGCTCGTCAGCGTTTCGATCGCTTCCATGGCATCGTCCGCCAGGGAGGAGGCGGCGTCCCGGACGCCGTCCAGGCCGGCCTCTAGGTCCCCGCCGCCCATGTAGACCGCGACCAGCACGAGCAGAACCATCGTCACCAGGACCGGCAGGATTCCGCCGCGCTTCTTTCTTCTCTGGGCTGCCATCGCGCTTCCGTCCTTACAGCAGGGCCAGGAGGATGCGCACCGCGCCCTCCAGGTCGTTCAGGTCCACCATCTCGCAGGGGGCGTGAACGTAGCGGCAGGGCAGGGAGATGACGCCGGAGGGCACGCCCGCGCGGGACTTGTGGATGGCCGCGGCGTCCGTGGAGCCGCCCAGCAGGATCTCGCGCTGGCAGGGCACGCCGGCCTTTGCGGCCGCGGCCTCGAGGGCCTCCACCACGTCCGGATGGGCGATGAGCCCGCGGTCCATGATCTTGACGGCCGCGCCCTTGCCCAGGCGGCTGACGACGTGGGTCGTCTCCTTGGTGCGGGGGAAGTCGTTGGCGTGGGTGACGTCCAGGGCGATGGCCATGTCCGGATCGGCGGCGTAGCCCGCGGTGGTCGCGCCGCGCAGGCCGACCTCCTCCTGGGTGGTGAAGACCGCGACGATCTCGTTGTCCGTCTTGCCCAGGCGGCGCATCGTCTCCATCAGGACCGCGCAGCCGCAGCGGTCGTCCATGTAGGGCGCGGCCAGGCGGTCGCCCATGTCGCTGACGACGCCGCGCACGACGGCCCAGTCGCCGATCTGCGCCTTCTTCCCGGCCTCCTCGCGCGAGGAAGCGCCCACGTCGATGAACAGGGACACCGGGTCGCTGCCCGCCTCGGCAAAGAGCACGCCCTGCGCGCCGGAGGCGAGCACCACGTGGCTGGCCTGGGTGATCTTGGGGTTGACGCCGCCGACCGTGGCTACGCGCAGGAAGCCGTCCTCGTCGATGGCGGTGACGATGAAGCCGATCTCGTCCATGTGCGCGGTGAGCAGGATGCGCTTGCCGCCGGGCGCGCCCTTCTTGACGCAGACGAGGTTGCCCATCACGTCGCGGCGGATCTCGTCGGCGCAGGGGCGCATTTCGGACTCGATGTAGTCCGCGCAGGCGCCCTCAAAGCCCGAGGGGCCGGGAATCGTAAGGAGCTTAAGCAGTGTATCCTTGAGCATCAGAATGTACCTCCTTCATCGAGAAAGGCCTTGACCCAGCGGTACTGGTTTTCCACGTCGGAGAGCGCGCAGACCGAGGACGGGCCGTGAATGTAGCGGCAGGGCACGGAGACGACGACCGTCGCGACCCCGCCCTGGGAGCGCTGGATGCTGCCGGCGTCGTTGCCGCCGGTCGTGCCGCGCTTGAGCTGCCAGGGGATGTTCCGCTCCTGGGCCAGGGCGCGCATGCGGGCAAAGAGGCCCGGGTGCGCGATGGAGGCGCGGTCCATAAAGCTCAGGGCCGGGCCCTTGCCGGCGGAGCAGATCTCCTCGTGCACGCGCGCGCCGATGGTGTCGTTGGCGGTGGTGCCCTCCAGGATGATGGCGCAGTCCGGCTGCACGCGGAAGGCCGTGGCCATGGCCCCGCGCAGGCCGACCTCCTCCTGGACGTTGAAGGCAAAGGCCACGTTGCAGGGGTAGTCGTGCTTGAGCAGCTCCAGCATCACCGCGCAGCCGACGCGGTCGTCCAGCGCGCGGGACTTGACAAACCCGCGGCCAAACTCCACATACTCCGAGTCAAAGACCGCGTAGTCGCCGATGGAGACGGCCTTGAGCGCGTCGTCGCGGTCGCGCGCGCCGATGTCGATGTAGAGCTGGCTGTGCTTGAGGGCGCGGGTGCGCTCGTCCCGCTCCTGCAGGTGCACAGCCTTGCAGCCGATGACGCCGGGCACGCGCGTTTTGCCCACGAGCACGCGCTTGCCCACGCAGACGGCCGGGTCGATGCCGCCGACGGTCATGTAGCGGATGAGGCCGTCGTCGCGGACGTACTGGACCATGAAGCCGACCTCGTCCATGTGCGCGGCGATCATGACCGTGGGCGCGCCCTCCTTCTTGCAGCGCTTCCAGGCCACGACGCTGCCCATGGTGTCGACCGTGATCTCGTCGCAGTAGGGCGCGGCCTGGTCGATGACGAAGCCGCGCACCTCGCCCTCGTCGCCGGAGACGCCGCGCAGGCGGGTAAGTTCCTTTAGAAGCATAGCCAATCCTCCCATCTCTCGTCCACGCCCTTGAGGAAGCCGGCCAGCAGCCGCCCGGCCTCGCGGCAGGACTTCAGGCTGATGGTCTCGACCATCGTGTGCATGTAGGAAAGCGGCAGCGACAGCAGCGCCGTGGGGATGCCTGCGCGCGCGCAGAAGATGCTGTCCGCGTCCGTGTAGGTCCGCCCGGAGCTGGGGTCGATCTGGGTGTCGACGCGCAGCGCCTGCGCCGTTTCCTGCATCCGGCGCAGCATCGCCGGGTGGATGGTCGGGCCCATGCCAAGGCCCACCTTCTCCATGGGCATGGTCTCCCAGGGGTCCGTGCCCGGGGTCGTGGCGTGGCAGACGTCAAAGGCCACGGCCATGTCCGGCGCGCTGGCGTAAGCCGCGGTCATGGCGCCGAAGGAGCCGACCTCCTCCTGGACGGTGGCGCAGAACTCGACCGTGCAGGGCAGGTCGTAGTTTTGCAGCTCCTCCATGGCCAGGATCATCGACGTCACGCACGCGCGGTCGTCAAACGTCTTGTAGGCGACGCGGTCGTTGAGCAGGCGCGTCATGGGGACCTTGAAGTAGACGGGGTCGCCCGTGCGCACGAGGGCTTCAACCTCTTCCTTGGGCAGGCCCACGTCCACGGCGAGCTCCGTCGTGTCCGCGGCCTTGAGCGGGCCCTGGCTCAGGTGCGGGGGCAGCGCGCCGATGACGCCGTAGAGGGGCTTTTTGCCCCAGACCGTGACCTCGCATCCCGGCAGGGTGCGGGGGTCCACGCCGCCCAGCTGCCACAGGCGGATGAAGCCGTTGTCCGCCACGCTCCCGGCGATCAGGCCCACCTCGTCCATGTGCGCGCAGACGAGCACGCGCGGGCCGCGGCTGCCCATGACGCCGTGCACGCTGCCGAGCTTGTCGACAAACACATCCTTTGTGTACTTAGAGAACTCCTGCGCGATGCGCGCGGCGGCTGCGCCCTCCATGCCCGAGTGGCCGGGGATGGCGCAAACTTCCTCTAAAAAAGCCGCAACATCCATGTGCTGACCTCCTTATTGCGGTACTTGCGAAGATCAGTATACCATAAAATCTCACCCGCGGCAAAGCCGGCGCGGGAAAAGGTCGAAAAAAACCCTCCGGGGGGACCGCCCCCCGGGCGCAAAGGGCCTCCTTGCGTTTTGGCGAAAAGGATTGTATAATATAGGAAAATGTGGCGGAGTGCTCCGCCAGATGGAAATGGAGGGAATGATCCGATGAAACTTTCTGTTTTTGCGGTTCTTCTTGCCGACAAGAGCCTGGACGAGGCCTGCAAGTACCTCGCGGACTCCGGCGTGCAGGCGGTGGAGATCGGCAGCGGCGGCTTCCCCGGCAAGGCGCACTGCAACCCGGAGGAGCTCCTCAAGGACGACAAGAAGATCGCCGAGTTCAAGAACACCATCGAGAAGCACGGCCTGGAGATCGCGGCGCTGTCCACGCACGGCAACGCGGTGCACCCGGACCCGGCGGTCGCCAAGGTGTTCCACGACGACTTTGTCAACACCGTTCTCCTGGCGGAGAAGCTCGGCATTGACCGCGTGATCACCTTCTCCGGCTGCCCGGGCGGCTCCCCGGAGGACAAGACCCCCAACTGGGTCACCTGCCCCTGGCCGGACGACTTCTCCCACATCGTCGAATACCAGTGGAACGAAGTGCTCGTCCCCTATTGGAAGAAGATGACCGCCTTTGCCGCGGAGCACGGCATCAAGAAGATCGCCTTTGAGATGCACCCGGGCTTCTGCGTCTACAACCCGGAGACGCTCATGAAGCTGCGCAACCTGGTCGGCTCCGACCTCATCGGCGCGAACTTCGACCCCTCGCACCTGTTCTGGCAGGGCATCGACCCGGTCTACGCCATCCGCTACCTGGGCAAGGCCATCTACTTCTTCCACGCCAAGGACACCAAGATCGACGAGATCAACACCAAGACCCACGGCGTGCTGGACACCAAGCACTACGGCGACGAAATCCACCGCTCCTGGATCTTCCGCTCCGTGGGCTACGGCCACGACTACCAGGTTTGGAAGGACATGATGAGCGCGCTGCGCATGGTCGGCTTCGACGACGCCATCTCCATCGAGCACGAGGACAGCCTCATGACCCCCAACGAGGGCCTGCAGAAGGCCATCGCCTTCCTCAAGGAGGTCCTGATGTACGAGGACAAGGGCGCCATGTGGTGGGCCTAAAGCCTCCCTTTTGCTCTTTTCGCCCCGCGCAGCTTTGCCGCTTTGCGCGGGGCGTTTTCTCTGCTTCGCGCCCGCCGGTTAAGGAACGGCAAAGAATGCGCGCCGCCGGGCGAAAAAACGCAAAACCCGGAAAAAAAGGCTTGCAAACCCGCCGCAAATGTGCTATAGTCTTTTAGCATCTTGTGCTGGGGTTGGGCTTTGCCGCTGCCTGAAGCATTTGGGAGGGTATTACGAAGATGGAAGTTGTGAGAATCATCCTCAGCGTCATCCTGGGGCTTGACTGTCTGGCTCTGATCGTGCTGGTGCTCATGCAGCAGGGCAAGACCGCGGGGCTTTCCGGCGCCATCGCCGGCGGAGCGGAGACCTTCTTCGGCAAGAAAAAGGCTTCCAGTTACGAGGGAAAGATGGAGCTTTACACCAAGATCCTTGGCGCGGGCTTCATGGTTCTGGCGGTTGTGCTGCTCATCCTGCAGCGCTTTGCCTAAACCTCTTTGGACCGATCGCAAAGAGAGCGGGGGGAGAATCTTTCTCCCTTGGCTCTCTTTTGTTTTACACGGGGATTGTATCTTTCCCGCGCCGCCTGTGGTATACTGAGGGCGAAACTAGGAATGGAGAATGCGAAAGATGGAAACACAGGGATGGACCCAATGGAAGGAGCAGATCGAGTCCCTGCTGGAGCAGGGACCGCAGCGCGCAGAGCCGATCGCCCAGGCCCTGCAGGTTCCGCAGGACGAGGTCCTGCCGGTCCTGGAGGCCATGGTCGAGGAAGGGCGCCTGGTCAAGACCCGCAAGGAGCGCTATGCCCGCCCGGAAACCCTGGGCATGATCCGCGGCCGGCTGCAGGGCAACGCGCGCGGGTTCGGCTTTGTCGTGCCCGAGAGCGGCGAGGAGGACCTCTTCATCCCGCCCGACCGCATGGGCGGCGCGCTGCACGGGGACACGGTCTTTGCGCGCATGACCAACGCCGAGCGGCGGGAGGGCGAGATCGCGCGCGTCCTCACCCACGCCAACGACGTCGTCGTGGGCACGTTTGAGCAGGAGGGAGACGCGACCTACGTCGTGCCGGACGAAAAGCGCATCTCCATGGACGTCTACGTCTCCCGGTCGGACCGCGCCGGCGCCCGGCCGGACGACAAGGTCGTCGTCCGCATCACGCAGTGGCCGAGCCGCGGGCGCAACCCGCGCGGCCGCGTGATCGAAAACCTCGGCAACAAGGACGACATCGGCACGGACATCAAGTCCCTCATCCGCCAGCACCGCCTGGACGAGGAGTTCCCCCAGAACGTCCTCGGCGCGGCGGCGCTCCTGCCGGACGCCGTGCAGGAGGAGGACCTGGCCGGCCGGCGCGACCTGCGCCGGCTGAACACCTTCACCATCGACGGCCGGACCGCCAAGGACTTTGACGACGCGGTCTCCATCGAGGACATCCCCTCCGGCTGGCGGCTGGGCGTGCACATCGCGGATGTGAGCCACTACGTGACCGACGGCTCGCCTCTGGACCGCGAGGCGTTCAAGCGCGCGACCTCGGTGTACCTGCTGGACCGCGTGCTGCCCATGCTGCCCGAGGCACTCTCCAACGGCCTGTGCTCGCTGAACCCGGACGTGGACCGCCTGACCTTCACCTGCACGATGGACATCGACCCCGCGGGGCGCGTCCTCTCCTACGACATCTACCCCTCGGTCATCCACTCGCACGCGCGCCTCGTCTACGAGGACGTGACGCGCCTGCTGGAGACGGGCGAGGAGGCCGGCTTTGCGCCGGAGGTCGCGCGCGACCTGCGCCGCATGGAGAAGCTCGCCCAGGTGCTGACTGAAGCCCGCATGGAGCGCGGCGCGCTGGACCTGGACATTGACGAGGCGGTCATCACGCTGGACGAGCGCGGCGTGCCCACCTCCATCGAGCGCGAGGAGCGCGGCATCGCCAACCGCATGATCGAGGAATTCATGCTCAAGGCCAACGAGTGCGTGGCGGAGTTCGCCCGCCTGCACGAGATCCCCATCCTCTACCGCGTGCACGAGGACCCGGACCCCGAGAAGATCCAAACCTTCGACGCCTTCCTCGTCAACCTGGGCTACCGCATCCGCGGCTCGGCAAAGGGCAAGGTGCACCCCAAGGCCCTGCAGGCCGTGCTGGACAAGGCCAAGGGCAAGCCCGAGGAAGGGCTCGTCTCCCGGCTGATGCTGCGCTCGCTGCAAAAGGCGCGCTACTGCCCGCAGCCGCTGGGGCATTTCGGCCTGGCCGCGCCGGACTACTGCCACTTCACCTCCCCGATCCGCCGCTACCCCGACCTGTTCGTGCACCGCGCGCTGCACCTCTACTTCGCGGGCAAGAGCACGGCGCGCCTGCGCAAGCGCGCGGAGGAGTACGCGCAGCACTGCTCTGAAAAGGAGCGCCAGGCCATGGAGGCCGAGCGCGACGTGGACGACCTGAAGAAGGCGCAGTACATGCTGGACCACGTCGGCGAGGCGTGCGAGGGCGTGATCTCCTCGGTGACGTCGTTCGGCCTGTTCGTGGAGCTGCCCAACACCGTCGAGGGGCTCATCCACATCTCCGCCCTGGACGACGACTACTACACCTTTGTCGAGAAGTCCTACATGCTCCTGGGCGAGCGGAAGAAGAAGATCTACCGCCTGGGCGACCCCATCCGCGTTGTGGTGACGGCGGTGGACATGTCCACGCGGCGGGTGGATTTCGCCGTTGACGACGAAAAGGAATCCGGGTATACTGAAGAGGCCAAGCCCGTCCCCCGGGACGCGGACGGCAAGACCGGCAAAAAGAACAAAAAAGGCAAAAAACCGCCCAAGCGGCGGACAAAGGGGGAAAACAAATCATGAAGATTCTCGGCTTTGACCACGTGGGCATCTGCGCCAAGGACCCCAAGGCCATGGCGGATTGGTACATCGAGCACCTGGGCTTTACGCTGCACTCCGTGGGCAACGGCGGCAACTACTTCGTCGAGTCGCCGGACCACGTCCTCATCGAGATCATGGTCCCCATGCAGGGCCACGACATCGACGCCGCGGAGCCGGCCATCGGCTGGAAGCACATCGCGCTGGTCCCGGAGGACTTTGACGCGGCCGTCAAGGAGATGCTGGACCTGGGCGTGACCGTCACCTCCGGCCCGAATTACCGCGAGGACGGCTACTGCACCTTCTTCTTCCGCGACCCGGACGGCAACATCGTCCACTTCGCCAAGTGGAAGGACGACCGCGGCATGTTCCGCAAGTGATCCCGCTTTCCGAATGCAAACAGAGGGCGGACCCCGATGGGGTCCGCCCTCTGTGCGTGCCGGCAACGTCGACGCGCTTGGGAACCCTGTAAATTGCATCGTTCCGAGAGACATTCGGCGCGCTCCCTTCGGCGGCATGCACGCCGCCGCTGCGGGGCTCAGAGGAAGGGGCCTCCGCGAAGGCGGCGGGAGGGTTTTTCGGCAGACGGAGAGTGCGGACCCCGATGAGGTCCGCACTCTGTTTTTTTTACTTGTTCTTGGGGATTCGCACGTAGAAGCGCGCGTCGTCCTCGTGGTGGATGTAGGCCCCGTTGCGGAGCATGACGCGCAGGGAGGCCGGGTTGTCCTTGTTGACGCGGAGGAAGAACTCCTCCTCCGGCACGAGGTCCCGGGCGATGTCCAGCAGCAGGCGCAGGGCCTCCGTGGCGTAGCCCCGGCCGCGAAAGGCGCGGCCGATGAAGTAGCCGAAGTGACCGGCGCCCTCGGCGAGCGCGGGCGTGAGCCGGTGCCGGATGCGGCAGTGGCCCACGATCTGCTCCCCGTCCCAGAGGAAGTAGAAGCTCTCCGGCACAAAGCCCGCGGGCAGGTCCTCCCCGCGCGCCCAGCGCTGCATCTGGGGCAGGGCCTTTTCCACGAATTCCGCGTAGGACCAGCCGAGCCAGTCGTTCGTAAAGCCGTTCTCGCAGCGGGGAATGGTCTGCACAAAGGCGTACTCCTGCGCGGCGTCCGCAAAGTTCGCCTACTTCAGGCGCAGCATGGCATTCTCCTTTCTCCGCCCTTACGGGTGGAAGGCGCGGTCCGCGGCGATGATGGCGTCGATCTTCCGGTTCCAGTCCTCGTCGACGACCTGCAGGTCCGGGTGCGCCAGGAAGTAGTCCACCGAGCGCTGCACGCCCTGCCGGAAGGGCACCGTGCAGACGAAGTCCGGCACCAGCGCCTTGATCTTGCTGTTGTCAAACACCGCGCAGGTGGACTTGTCGCCGAGCAGGTCGCCCTCCTCCTCCGGCATGAAGCGCGCGATCTGCTGGGCGGTGCAGTGCACCATCTTGGGCACGACGCCCACGGCCGCGCCGATGGCGATGGCGATCTCGTCCCAGGTGAGCACCTCGTCGGAGGTGATGTGGTAGGCCTCGCCGATGGCCTGGCGGCGGCCCATCAGGCCGACAAAGCCCTTGGCGAAGTCCGTGTTGTGGGTCATGGTCCACAGGCTGGTTCCGTCGCCGTGGACGACGATCTCCTTGCCGTCGAGCATGCGCTGCACGAGCGACCAGGGCTTGCTCCAGCTGCCCATGGCAAAGGGGATCTGCGTGTCGCCATAGGTCAGCGACGGCCGCACGATGGTGACGGGGAATTCCTTTTCGCGGTAGGCGGCAAGGGCCGTCGCCTCGCAGGCGCGCTTGTCCCGGCCGTACTGCCAGTAGCGGTTGTTGAGCGAGAGCGACTCCGTGATGCGCCAGGTGCGCATGGGCCGCTCATAGGCTGCGGCCGAGGAGATCAGGATGTACTGATCGCACTTGCCCAGGAACAGGTCGATGTCCCGCTGCACGCGCTCGGGCTTGAACGCGATCCATTGGGCGATGACGTCGTAGTGCTTTCCCTCCATGGCGCGGCGCACGGCCTCGTCGTCGTTGATGTCCACGGTGACGATGTTCGCCCCTTCGGGGATGCCGTGGATGTGCTGGCCGCGATTAAAGAGCGTCAGGTCCCAGCCCCGCTCGATGGCCAGCTTGGACACCGCCGTGGAGATGAGCCCCGTTCCGCCGATAAACAAAGCCTTCATTTTGCGCACACTCCCTATTTCTATTTTCCCTCTATTATACGCGCAGGGCACCGCTGCGCGCAAGCCCAAAACGGCCCCGCGAGGACAAATCCTCTGCGGAGCCGTTTTCGCGCGTCGAAAAAATCGACAGGCTGCGAAACCACGCGGGCTGCATGGTTTCCAGAGACATTCCGCGAACCGCGCACACAACGCGCCGAATCCCGGAAAGCGAGTCTTCGCCCCTTCGCCCCGTGCCTCCTTCCGGCGGCCCGGGGTTTCGGCCGGCTTATTTTCGCACTCCGGACTCAAAACACTCGGCCTACAAGGGCACTGACGCGCTCACTCCGCGGGCGCGTGCGCTGCCGCTGCGGATTTCAAAGGAATACAGCCAAAACGGCCCCGCAAAGGCAAATCCTTTGCGGGGCCGTTTTCCTGGCCGTTTATGCCGGGTTCACGTCCCAGTCGAGCACGACCGGCTCGCCCTTCTGCAGGGAGGCGGGCACGTCCAGGATTCTCTGGTTCGAGGAGCCGCGGAAGTTCAGCGCCAGGGAGCGCTTGTCCTTGAGGAAGGGGCCGTCCACCAGCACGTCCACGCTCTCGAGCAGGGGCCGCGCCTCGGGCATGTCGAGGAGCTGCTCAAACGTGTAGCCGGAGTAGGCCATGACGTGCAGGCCCATCTCCTTGGCGCCGCGGGCCAGGGCCGCCATGGGCTCGCACTGGGCGAAGGGCTCCCCGCCCGAGAGCGTGATGCCGCTCAGCAGCGGGTTCTCCGCCGCCTTCTCCAACACCCAGTCCGTGTCGGCGTCGCGGCCGCCGGCGGGGTCGTGGGTCTGGGGGTTGTGGCAGCCGGGGCAGTGGTGCGGGCACCCCTGCACGAACACCGTCAGCCGGAAGCCCGGCCCGTCGACGATGGAGTCGTTGACCACGTTTGCGAGTCGGAACTTCATCTTTCTTACTCCTCCACGACGCTGTGCTTGACGCGGTCGCGCTCCTCGGCGCGCTTGGCGTTGTTGAACTGGTCGAGCGTGCCGACGAGGTAGCCGGTGATGCGGCGGATGCGCTCAAAGGGGCGCCCCTCCTCTTCCTTGCGGCCGCACTTGGGGCAGACGTCGTCGATGATGCCGTTGTAGCCGCAGAGCGGGTCGCGGTCGACCGGGTGGTTGACCGAGCCGTAGCCGATGCCCGCGTCGTGCATGCAGCGGATGACCTTCTCAAAGGCGTCCAGGTTCTTGGTCGGGTCGCCGTCCAGCTCCACGTAGGTGATGTGGCCGGCGTTGGTCAGCTCGTGGTAGGGCGCCTCGAGCCGGATCTTCTTAAAGGCGGAGATCGGGAAGTACACCGGGATGTGGAAGCTGTTCGTGTAGTATTCGCGGTCGGTCACGCCGGGAATCACGCCGTAGCGGGCGCGGTCCATCTTGACAAAGCGTCCGGACAGGCCCTCGGCGGGCGTGGCCAGCAGGGTGTAGTTGAGGTGGGTCTTCTGGCTCTCCTGGTCCAGGCGCGCGCGCATGTGGCCGATGATGTCCAGGCCCAGGTTCTGGGCGCGCTCGCTCTGGCCATGGTGCTCGCCGATGAGGGCGACCAGGCACTCCGCCAGGCCGATGAAGCCCACGCTCATGGTGCCGTGCTTGAGGACCTCGCGCAGCGGCTCGTCCACGCCCAGCTTCTCGGAGTCGATCCACACGCCCTCGCCCATCAGGAAGGGGAAGTTGCGCATGGTCTTGTTGGCCATGATCTCAAAGCGCTCGTTGAGCTGGTCGATGACCAGGTCCATCTTGCGGTCCAGGTCCTCGAAGAAGACCTCGATGTCGCCCTTGGCCTTGATGGCCAGGCGCGGCAGGTTGATGGAGGTAAAGCTCAGGTTGCCGCGGCCGTTGCAGATCTCGCGGGTGGGGTCGTAGACGTTGCCGATGACGCGCGTGCGGCAGCCCATGTAGGCGATCTGCGTCTCCGGGCGCGCCGGATCGTAGTACTTGAGGTTGAACGGCGCGTCCTGGAAGGAGAAGTTCGGGAACAGGCGCTTGGCGCTGACCCGGCAGGCGAGCTTAAACAGGTCGTAGTTCGGCTCGCCGGGGTTGTAGTTGATGCCCTCCTTGACGCGGAAGATCTGGATCGGGAAGATGGGCGTCTCGCCGTTGCCAAGGCCCGCCTCCGTGGCCAGGAGCACGTTGCGCATGACCATGCGGCCCTCGGGCGAGGTGTCCATGCCGTAGTTGATGGACGAGAAGGGGATCTGCGCGCCCGCGCGGGAGTGCATGGTGTTCAGGTTGTGGATCAGCGCCTCCATGGCCTGGTAGGTGGCGCGGTCCGTCTCCTTCTCGGCGTGGGTGCAGGCAAACTTCTGCACCTTGTCGACGAGGTCCGCGTCCAGGCCCTTGGCCGTCAGCAGCTCCTTCTCCCGGCGGAGGTAGTCGTCGCTGCCGCCGAGCTCCGGGTGCAGGCCCTCCTTGGCCAGGGCGTCCATGGTCTCGCGCTCCATGGCCTCGTAGTCCTTGCCGTCGCCCTCCATCAGCTCCAGGCCGCGGATGACGTTGTCGCGGTAGCGCTTGCGGAAGGTCTTCTTGACGCCCGGGGCCAGGCCGTAGTCGAAGTTGACGATGGACTGCCCGCCGTGCTGGTCGTTCTGGTTGCTCTGCACCGCGATGCACGCCAGCGCCGAATAGCTGGAGATGTCGTTCGGCTCGCGCAGCGTGCCGTGGCCCGTGCAGAACCCGCCCTGGAAGAGCTTGAGCAGGTCGATCTGGCAGCAGGTCGTCGTCAGCGTCAGGAAGTCCATGTCGTGGATGTGGATGTCGCCCTCGCGGTGGGCCTGCGCGTGCTCGGGCTTGAGGACGTACATGTCGTTGAACTGCTTGGCGCCCTCGGAGCCGTAGCGCAGCATCATGCCCATGGCCGTGTCGCCGTTGATGTTCGCGTTCTCGCGCTTGATGTCGGAGTCCTTGGCCGGCTTGTAGGTGATGTCCTCGTAGATCTTCATCAGGCGCGTCTGCATATCGCGCGCGCGGGTGCGCTCTGCCCGGTAGAGGATGTAGGCCTTTGCCGTGCGGACGTAGCCTTCCTCGATCAGCACGCCCTCGACCAGGTCCTGGATCTGCTCGACCGTGGGCTTGACGTACTGCTTCTCCTCGGCCTCGTGCACCACCTGCTGCGCGATCTTCGCGCAGGTCTTTTCGTCCTTGTTCTGGCCGGTGGCCTCAAAGGCCTTGCGGACCGCCTGCGCGATCTTGTCGCTCTCAAAGGGCATTTCCCGCCCGTCCCGTTTCACGATGGTGTCAATCATTGCGTCTCCCGTCCTTTCATGCAAGGGCTATTATAATACACCATATATTGTATGTCAAGAAGAATTCATCCACAACCCCTGTGGATTTCCTGATATTGTATACCCCGATCCGCCCCGGTAGAAACCGGTCGGAAGGCAAAACATTCGCGGGAAAAACCGACCGCGCTCGCGGTCTGTTTTCCCCCGCGCGGGGCGATGGGCCGCCGCGCCGCCCTTTCCCCTTCCCCGGGCGCGTAGCGGTCTGTTTGGAATTTCCTTCTTCCGCCGCCCCTGCCTCAGCGCGGTCTGCGCGCCAATGTCAGCCGGACGCGGTCCCGGTACTCGATGCGGTCCCCCGCCTCGCACACCGCACGCCGGATGCCCTCGAAAAAGGCCGTGCGGTCCGGCTCCTCCAGGGTGATGTGGTCGCAGTGCGTGCCCAGATATGCAACGCACCCTTCCGCGTCCAGCACGCGGCTGTGCACGTACTCCCGCGTCTCCACCCCCACAAAGCCGTACTGCGCCGCATTCTCGTAGACGAAGCGCCGCGTGTACACCTCCCGTGGCCGGAAGTGCGCCGCGTATACCTCCTGAATCCGGTCGTAGAGCGCAGGGTTGGGCGTGCGGTAGTCCGGCGTCAGGCGCAGCATCGCCAGTACCCCGCCGGGCTTCAGCAGCGCATAGCAGCGCGGAAACGCGTCTTTCTCGTCCATCCATTGAATCGTCGCCGCCGAGAGCACCAGGTCGAACCGCTCCGCCCCCAGGTCCTGCTCGAGGAAGTCCCCGCATACCAGGGAAAAGTTGGGATAGCCTGCAAATTTCTCCCGCATGCGCGCCGCCAGATGCTCCCCCAGCTCCACGCCGAGATAATCGCACCCCGTGCGCAGGATGGGCTCGGTCGCCTGTCCCGTGCCCGGCCCGATCTCCAGAGCCGCCGCCCCGGGCCCTAGATGCGCTTCCTGCGCAATGTCCGCAAATGCCTGCGCACAGTAGCGCGGCCGCCATCGGTCAAATTGGTCGGGGATCGTGTCAAAGATGCGCCGGAATTCCATGGCCTTCCCTCCGTTTCCCGTCGTCTGTGGACTTTTTGCAGTGGAAAATTTAGTATACCACAACCCCGCCGCTCCTGCAAGAACCTTCCCCGCTTGAACCGTACCCGTTCCGCCTCCCGCCATCCTTCTCTCTATGCCCGCCCAGCCTTCCGCTCCCCGCCATTTTTCGCTGGCGGCGCGAAGCGTCGCCGCGTATCCAGAGATTCGCCGCAAGGCGAATCTCCCCGCTTAGCCGTACCCGTTCCGCCCCTCGCCATCCCTTCCCCCTATACCCGCAATCCCTTCCGCTCCCCGCTATTTTTCGCTGGCGACGGCTCCGCCGGCGCCGCGTATCCAAAGATTCGCCGGCAGGCGAATCTCTCCGCTTCGCCGTACCCGTTCCGCCTCCCGCCATCCCTTCCCCCTATACCCGCCATTCCTCCCGCTCCCCGCCATTTTTCGTTGGCGGCGCGGAGCGTCGCCGCGTATCCAGAGATTCGCCGCAAGGCGAATCTCCCCGCTTAGCCGTACCCGTTCCGCC
>CAJFMX010000033.1 GCA_904393115.1 uncultured Clostridia bacterium | reverse complement strand
GGGGTATCGCGCGCGCCCGCCTCCGGCCAGAACGCGCGCACCTCCAGCGCCCCGCCCCGCCGCACGGCCTCGATGCGCCCGGCGAAGCGCTCCCCGCGCAGCACGGGCAGCACAGTTTGTCCGCAGCTGCGCTTCTCCGCTGGAGGGTTCACTCCGGCCAGGCCACGCGCTCCAGGCCGTTCATGGCGCACAGGCGCCGGGCCACCTCCTCGATGCCGCGCCGCAGCGCAGGGGTATCGCGCGCGCCCGCCTCCGGCCAGAACGCGCGCACCTCCAGCGCCTTGCCCCGCCGCACGGCCTCGATGCGCCCGGCGAAGCGTTCCCCGCGCAGCACGGGCAGCACAGTTTGTCCGCAGCTGCGCTTTTTCACCGGGCGGGGTTCATCATTCCGCCCAGGCCACGCGCTCCAGGCCGTTCATGGCGCACAGGCGCTGGGCCGCCTCCTCTATGCCGCGCCGCAGCGCAGGGGTATCGCGCGCGCCCGCCTCCGGCCAGAACGCGCGCACCGCCAGCGCCCGGCCCCGCCGCACGGCCTCGATGCGCCCGGCGAAGCGCTCTCCGCGCAGCACGGGCAGCACATAGTGTCCGTAGCTGCGCTTTTCCGCCGGGGTGTAGATCTCCCAGCGGTAGGCAAAGCCGAACAGCGCCTCGATCAGCTTGCGGTCCCAGAGCATGGCGTCCAGGGGCGCGAGGAACTCGGTGCGCGGCGCGAACTTCCGGCCCGCGCGGACCGCTTCCAGCAGGGGCAGGTCCTGCGCCAGGGCGTACAGCGCTAGGCCCAGGCCCTGCACGCGCACGGGCACGAGCCGGCCGGCCGCCTCCAGCTCGCCAAAGGCGCGATTCCGCTGCGCGGCCTTGAGCTGCATGCCGAGGAACGCGTCCGAGGGCCGGTTCCAGAGCAGCCCCACCGCGCCGACGCGGCGCTCCACCCACCAGCGCAGGTGGTCCGCCTCGCCCGGATACGGGTCCGGCGCGCGCAGCAGCGCCTCGGGCAGGCAGTCCTGTGCTCGGGCATAGAACTTGACGTTCCCCTCCTTGTGGTGGACGACGAGGTCGCCGCGGAAGTAGAGCGCCTCCAGCACGGCGCGGGCCAGGCGCGTGTCGGACCAATACCAGTCCGTCTTCTCGTCCAGGGCGATGTCCCGGCTGCACAGGGGGCCGCGCGCGGCGATCTCCCCGAGCACGCGCGGAGCGGCGGCCTCGATCTGCGCCCGGCTGCGCACCTGCTCGGCACAGCGCTGCCGGAGGCGCGCAAAGTGCGGCCAGTCCTCCGCCGGGAGGATCGCGAGGTTCTTGTCGAAGTAGTCGATCAGGCTCCTGTCGCGGTAGAGCAGGTCCTCCAGCATGTCCTTGCGGTAGCCCTGCACGCGCGACAGGAGGCTCAGGTCCGCGCTGCGGCCGCAGACGTCCACCGGGTCAAACTGCACGCAGCCCGCCTGGCGCACGTATTGCAGCGCGCCCTTCTTGCCGCGGAAGCGATGCCCGCCGATCAGGCCGTTCTTTGCCAGCAGAAACCGCCGCGCCTGCGCCAAAGTGAGTTCGATCAAGCCGCTTTCCCCTCTCTTTCGGAATGCAAAAGGGCGGGAAGGGAGCTCCCCCTTCCCGCCCTGCGCGCGCGTTTTCTTTAGAACTTGACCTCGCGCCGCTCGCGGTCCGCGATGTAGGCGTTTTCCATCAGCGCGGTCAGCATGCGGCCCTCCTGCACGCCGTAGCGGATCTCCTTGCCATAGAGGCAGGAGTCCACCCACTGGCGCGTGGGATGCGGCAGGGGATCGGGCAGGCGCGGCACGACCCAGCCGTCGCGCAGGTACTTCTGGGTGTCCACGGTCTTGATCTTGATGTCGTCGTCCACCGCGAGGATGACGCCCTTTGTGCCGTAGACCTCGAAGATCGCCGGGGTCATGGGCGAGACGAGCGAGGTCTCCGACACGGCGATGGCGCCGTTCTCGAACTCGATGGTGGAGATGGAGTTGTCCTCCACCGCGTGGCCGGTCTTGTTGTTGAACATGGACTGGATGCGCACGGGATTGCCCAGCATCCAGGCGGACAGGTACATCGGGTGCGCGCCCAGGTCCATCATCGCGCCGCCGCCCGTGGTCTCCGGGTCGTACCAGTAGTCGGGCAGCCAGCCGGCCAGCGCGCCGTCATGGCAGTTGCGGCAGCGCAGCACCGTGATGTCCCCGAGGATTCCGCTGTCGATGGCCTCCTTGATGAAGAGGTTGCGCGGATAGGTGCGCTGCGGCAGGGAGATGGTGAAGACCACATGGTTCTCCTCCACGGCGCGGATGACCTCGTCGCAGTCGGCCACGTTCAGGCACATGACCTTTTCGGTGTAGATGTGCTTGCCCGCCTTGGCGGCCTTGATCATGACCTCCTTGTGCATGTTGGTGGGGGTGTCGATGCACACCGCGTCCACGTCCGGGCGGGCGAGGAGCGCATCCAGGTTCTCCTCGAAGTCCGCGCCGAGTTCCTCGGCCCAGGCGCGGCCGCGCTCCGGGATCTCGTCCCAGACGCAGGTGATCTGCACATCTTCCATCTTGGCAAAGTATCCGGCGTATTCCGGCGCGTGCACGTGCCACTTGCTGAGCATTGCCACATGAAGCATATCGGCATTCTCCTTTTTTGTTTTCTGCGGATTCCCCGCATCCGTATCGTATAGACCCATTATCGTAAATTCTTCTCCGCTTGTCAATCCAAAAATCCCACAAAACGTCGGATCAATCCGCCGCAACGGGTTTGGGCTGCGCCCCGGCAAACGCGAGGAAGTTCTCCCGCACGATCTTCTGCACGACCGCCTGCGGCAGGTCCAGGCCCTGGCCGCGATGGCCCCACTGGTCGACCGCGCCGCCCAAGAGCGCGCCCAGCGCGAGCGCCAGCGGCGTCTCGCCCGAGAAGGCGTCACCCCGGTCCGTGTCCGTCCCCAGCTGGATTCGGTCCTGCCGCCGCACGAAGAAGTCGCGCCATCCCTCCCGGTCCGCGAAGAAGTGGTCGTACATCTCCACGCCGGGCGTGATGTCCACGCGCACGTTTTCATACCGGTCGAGCAGGCGCTCCAGGTGCGCCCGGTCGTCCCCGCAGAAGTAGAGGTGGGCAAAGGTCGCGCGGAGCTTGGGGTGGCGCTCCAGCACGGTCTCGGCCACGCCGTAGAGCGCCGCGAGCTCCGGGAAGCCGCCGTCCCCGTAGAACCAGCCGTTTTGGAAGGCGAAGTCCGGCGCCTCCTCGCGCTTCCAGAAGGTCGCCGGGTCGCCGACGTGCCAGAGGACCGGCGTCTGGCTCTCCTCCAGGAAGGCAAAGAGCGGGTCGAACGCCGCGTCCGACAGGTCCGCGCCCGTCTCCTTCCAGACGGTGGGCTTTGTCTCGATGAGCTTTACGCCGTCCGCACCGCGGTCGAGCCAGCGCCGGATGTGCTGGAGCGGGTCCGCGCAGGGGTGCACGAGCCCGGCAAAGAAGTACGCGCGCGCCGGGTCCGCGCGCTTTGCCGCCAGGCACTCCTCGTTGTTGCGGTCGCCGCCGTAGGCCTGCATACAGGAAAGGCTCAGCACCGCGTACGCCTCGTAGCCGCGCGCGTCCGCGCAGTCCGCAAACCAGCGCCCCGGCGCGCCCTTTGTGTGCATATGTCCGTCGATGATCTTCATCTCTCTTCCCCCCGTTTTTTCTGCGCAAAGGGGAAGGGATCGCTCCCTTCCCCCATGCGCTTTTCTCTTTAGATCTCGATCACGCAGGCAAAGTCCAGCTCCGCCGGCACGTGATACTGCGGAAGCAGCTCCGGTCCGCAGCTGTTGGAGCCCACGCCCGCCTGGGCAAAGTCCAGGCAGAGCACGGTCTCCCGGACGGGAACCAGCTCAAAGTTGTGCTTCTTGCACGTCAGCTCCTCCTGCGTGAAGTGGGAGGCGCTGAAGGAGAAGCCCGCGCCGCGCACGCAGATCTGCGCGCCGAGGCCCGAAACGGTCACCTCGCGCGTGCCGAAGTGGCTGCCGTTCTCCTGCGGCTTGAGGTAGTCCTCGTGCAGGTCGCTGACCTTGGCATAGAAGCGGCCCAGGTACGTCGCGCGGTGCTTGTCGACATAGGACTCCGTGGGGCCGTAGCCGAGGTAGGAGACCTGCTCCATCCCCGCCTCGAGGAAGAAGCGCAGGCCAAAGCGCGGCTGGTCCGGCAGGGAGGCGAAGGGCTTCTTCATGTGGCCAAAGACCTCCATGCGGCCCTTGCCGTCGATCCGGTAGGTCACGCTGACCTCCGCGATGCGCGCCGCGGCCACGGCCGACAGCGACAGGTATGCGCGCACGGCGACGGCGTCGCCCTCCCGCTGCGCGTGCATCTCGTAGACCTTGACCTTCATGCGGTCGTAGCCCATGCGGATGGGCTCCTGGACGCTGTACATGTCGTTGTCTAGGGGCGCGCGCCAGATGTTCCACTGCGCGGGCGCGGCCAGCAGGTTCCGGTTGTGCGCGGTCATGCGCGCGGGCGCGCCGGTGTTCTTGTCCAGCGCGATGCAGAAGTCCGCGCCGCGCACGGTGATCGCGCAGGCGTCCTCCTCGATCTCGATCGGGCCGGCCTGCGGCGCAAGGGCCGGGGCCGCCTCGTCCCGCAGCGCGATCTGGTCAAAGCCCAGCTCGTGCCCCGCGGGCAGCAGGCCCGCGCCCTTTGCGCGGTAGACGAGGCGCGCGTGCACGAGCTTGCCCTGCGGGATCTCGCCCGGCAGGGGCAGCCAGCGGCTCTCCCCGGCGGGGATGGAGATCTCCTGCGCGCGGAAGGCCGCCGCGTCCTCGCCGTCGACCATGTAGACGCAGTCGATGTCCGCAAAGTCGCGCGCATCCTGGAACGCCTTCTGGTTGTGCAGGCGCACGGCGTTCTTCTGCGCGTCGTACTCCAGGGCGCGCAGGGGGCGGATGACGTTCTTGTACTCCTTCAGGCCCGTGTGCGGCCGGCGGTCGGGATAGACCAGGCCGTCCATGCAGAAGTTGCCGTCGTGGGTCTTTTCGCCGAAGTCGCCGCCGTAGTAGTAGATCTCCTTGCCGGCGATGGTCTTGCCCATGTAGACGGCGTGGTCGCACCACTCCCAGACAAAGCCGCCGCAGAAGTTGTCGTACTTGTCGATGAGCTCCTGGTAGTCCTCCGCGTCTCCCGGGCCGTTGCCCATGGCGTGGATGTATTCGCAGAGGATCAGGGGCTTTTCCTTCGCCGCGTCCTCGCAGTATTCCTTGCAGAAGGCGACCGGCGGGTACATGCGGCTGTACAGGTCGATGCAGGAGACGTCCATGTCCTTGCCGCCGGTGTGGATGCTGCTCTCGTAGTGCAGCAGGCGCGTGGGGTCGTTCTCCTTGACCCACTGGCCCGCCTCGATAAAGCCCACGCCGTAGCCGGACTCGTTGCCCATGGACCAGATCAGCACGCAGGGGCGGTTCTTGTCGCGGAGCACGCAGCGCTGCACGCGGTCGAGGATGGTCTTCTTGTACATGGGGTCGTCCGCCAGCAGGCAGAAGTTCGCCTCGCTGTACTCGCCCATGGCCGTGACCACGCCGTGCATCTCCACGTCCGCTTCGTCGATGACGTAGAAGCCCATCTCGTCGCAGAGCTCGTAGAAGTAGGGCGCGTTGGGGTAGTGGCTGGTGCGGATGGCGTTGATGTTGTGCAGCTTCATGAGCGTCAGGTCCCGCCGCATCTCCTCGCTCGTGACGGCAGCGCCGTTGACGGGCGAGCTGTCGTGCCGGTTGACGCCGCGGAACTTGATGGGCGTCCCGTTGAGCTTGACGACGCGGTTTTCGATCTTCACCTCGCGCACGCCGACCTTGGTCGTGATGTTCTCCCCCGCGCAGCGGAGCGTGAGCGCGTAGAGGTTCGGCGTTTCCGCGTTCCAAAGGTGCGGGTTCGTCAGTGGGATGTGGATCTTGCCCTCCACCGCGACGCCCGCGGCCACGGCCGCGCCGCCGTACTGCAGCTCGTAGCGGACGTCCCTGCCGCCAAGGACCTCCACGTCGATGGCCGCGCCGCCGCCCGGCATCAGGCGCGTCTGCACCGTGAAGTCGCGGATGTGCCCCTGCGGCCGGCGCAGCAGGTAGACGTCCCGGAAGATGCCGGACATGCGGAGCTTGTCCTGGTCCTCGGCATAGGTGCCGCTGGACCACTTGACGACCAGGACGCGGATCTCGTTTTCGCCGCTGCGGAGCTTGTCCGTGACGTCGAACTCCGAGGTGGAGTGCGGCACGGTGGAAAAGCCCGCGTAGGCGCCGTTGATCCACAGGAAGAAGGCGGAATCCACGCCCTCAAAGTTCAGGTACCAGCTCTCCTGCGCGGCCGGGTCGAGCGAAACCTTGCGCACATACAGGGCGCAGGGGTTCTCCCGGGGCACAAAGGGCGGGTCGTAGGGGATGGGATAGCGCACATTGGTGTACTGGTGCGCGTCGTACCCGTGCGTCTGCCAGACGGAGGGCACCTCCATGGGCACGAGGTCCTCCTCGCGCAGCAGGGCCGCCTCCTCCAGCGCCGCCAGGCTCTCGTAGTAGCGGAAGCCCCACTCGCCCGAGAGCCAGACCACGCGGTCGGAGTCCTTGCGGTCCGCGGGCGCGGCGGGCATCCGCTCCCCATAGGGGATGTAGTAGGCGCGGTTGGGTTCCGTGCCCTCGTGCAGCAGGTCCGGGTTTTCCAGATAGGCGAAAAAGTCCATGTCTCTTCCCCCGTTCTCGTATGGATTTTGTCAGGTCTTGCCTCCATTGTAGCAGGGTTGCGCGCTTCTGTCCACCAAAGAAGCGCGGCCTTGCGCGCATTTTCTACTCGTCCCGGCCCTCGTAGCGGAAGCGGGCAAAGCGCGCCTTGCCCGCGCACTTGCGCCCGTTGCCCGTGGCGTAGAGGCCGAGCATGACGCCGGTGAAGGAGCTGGGCGTGGCCTCGGTGGAGACAAAGCGCGTCTGCGCGGTGCACAGCGCCTCCCCATTGAGCAGGAAGGTGTACTCCAGCGCCGTGGCCTCCACCGCCAGCGTCAGCTCGCCCGCGGGCGCGGGCACGTCCGCGGCGAGCATCTCCATGTCGCCCACGACGCGGCGCACCTGCACGCGCCGGCCCGCCTGCGTGCGGGTGACGAAGATCTCATAGTGCGTCTCCAGGTTGTAGAAGGTGGTCAGGCCCGCCTCCTCGTGGAGCCGCGGCGAAAACTCCACCTGCGCCTCGGCGCGCATGGCAAAGTGCTGCTGCCGCCGCATGAGCAGCGTGGGGTTCAGGCCGCTGAGGTTTTCCGCGACGCCCTGCAGGACCAGGCCGCCCTCGGTGAAGGCGTACAGGTCCGGATTCGGCTCGCGCAGCATGACCCACTCCAGCCCCTGGGTGCGGAAGTCCGTGACCGCCTCCGGCGCCTTGACGGGGCAGGGCGGCAGGTTGACCTCGCCCGAGAGCGGGCAGGTGCCGATGTAGGGGAAGCCGTCCTCCCAGACCACGGGCGCAAGGCAGGTCTCCCGCCCCAGGTGGTGGAAGTACTGCTGCGAGGTGCGGAAGGCGAGGAACACGGCGTACCAGTCGCCGTTCTGCGTCTGGACCAGGTCCGCGTGGCCCGTGCCCTGGATGGGCATGTTCTGCTCGGTGTTGCGGTTGGTCAGGATGGGGTTGCGCGGGCTGGGCTCCCAGGGGCCGTAGGGCGAAATGCTGCGGGCGATGGTCTCCATGTGGCCGTACTCGGTCCCGCCCTCGGCGATCATCAGGTAGTAGAGGCCGTCGATCTTGTACAGATGCGGCGCCTCCGGGTACCGGCCGCCGGTGCCCCGCCAGGAGGGGCGCGTGGGCGCGAGCTTTTCGCCGGTGCGGATGTCGATCTCGCAGATGCTCATGCACCCGTTGCCGTTGGAGAGGAAGTAGACCTTGCCGTCGTCGTCAAAGAGCAGGGAGGGGTCGATGCCCGCCTGGTCGACGTAGATGGGGTCGCTCCAGGGGCCCGCAGGGTCCGTGGCCGTGACGTAGAAGTTTCCCCCATAGGATACGTTCGTCGTGACCATGTAGAACACGCCGTCGTGGTAGCGGATGGTCGGCGCGTAGATGCCGCCGGAGGGCGGCGCCTCCCGCAGCGGGAGCTGCGACGCGCGCGTGAGCGCGTGGCCGATCTGCTCCCAGTGCACCAGGTCCCGGCTGTGGAACACGGGCACGCCGGGGAAGAACTCGAACGTGGAGGTCACCAGGTAGTAGTCCTCGCCCACGCGGCAGACGCTGGGATCCGGATAGAATCCGGGGATGACGGGGTTGCGGTAGGAAGTCATGATTTCTCCGCTCCTTTCGCTGTAGATCTATTTTTTCGTCTCCGGCTCGAGGCGGCGCACAAAGCCGTAGAACCTGCCCCGCACCGCCAGCGTGCAGACCGCCCCGATCAGGGACATGCCCGCCCAGCCGAGCACCGTCGGCGGCCAGCCCCAGGCCGCGGACATGGCCGCAATCGCATAGGAGGAGACCGAGGAGGCAAAGTGCATGCAGGTGTTGAGCAGGCCCGTGATCGTCGAGGTGCGGCCCAGGGGCACAAAGTACATCGGCAGCACGCTCACAAGGAGCGTGTTGATCCCCAGCGCGCACATCATCGCGATGCCCAGCAGGAGCAGCGCGGGCGCCACGCTCTCCCGCACCAGGGCCAGCGCCGCGAGCGCGGCCATGGCCACAGCGAACATCGCGCAGGAGGCGCGCAGCTCGTCCCGGAACACGCGCACGAGCCGGTCGGTCAGGAACACGCCCAGCATGTTCAGCAGGGGCATGACGGTCGTGGCCAGCGCCGCGTCCGAGGCCGCCAGGCCGAACTGCTCGGTGAGGTAGGTCGGAATCCACATCGAAACGCCGTCCTTGAGCAGGCCGTCGCTCATCAGCGCAAGGCCCACCACCAGCAGCCCGGACATCGCCACGATCTGCCAGAGCGAGAGCGGGGCCGCCTCCGCCCGCCCTTCCGAAACCGGCAGGCGCGCCGCGCGCTCCCCGGCGTGCCGGCGCTCAATGCGCCCCACCCAGACCGTCCAAACCGCGCCGCAGGCCAGCAGGCAGATCGCAGCCGAGGCGAACACCCACTGCCAGGAGGCGATGCGCAGGAGCAGCGCGGACAGGCCGTAGGCCGCCAGCGCGCCCACGGCAAAGGAATAGGAGAGCTGAATCATGGCGCCCTTGCGCGCGTTTTCCGGCAGCCAGTCCGCCAGCAGGCGCGTGATCGGCGACCAGAGCATGGACTGGAACAGGCCGTTTACGCACCAGATCCACTGCCACCCCGGCGGCAAAAAGCCCATCAGCAGGTTCGCCAGCCCTGAGCCGACCAGCCCCGCCGCGATCAGGCGGCGCGCCGGCACCTTGTCGCCCAGGAACCCGCTGAGGAGCTGGCCCGCCCCGTAGCAGAACAGGAAGCCCGTCCCATAGACCCCCAGGACCTGGCGGTCAAAGCCCGCCTCCGCCATGGCCGGTATGGCGGACGAATAGTTGTAGCGGCCGACATAGGCCGCGCTGTAGACCAGAAAGCACAGAAAGAACAGATGGCGCAGATGCGCCGGCAGGGCGCGCACGCCCGTCTCCGCTCTCACGGCTCACACCCCCAAAGAGATTTCTTTTTTTGTTTTTTGTGTTTGGACGCGCGGCTGCTCTATCTCCCCTGCAGCGGGCGCAGCCGGTCCAGGCAGAGCTTGGCCGCCACGCCGGACAGCCCGCCCGTGAGCACCCCCAGCAGGCCCAAGGGGGTGAAATAGTACAGGAGCTCCGGCGTCGCGGTGATCGCGGTCGCCACGAGCACCTGCCCAGCGTTGTGCAGCACCGCCCCGGCCACGCTCTGCCCGATGGGCGTCACGCTCCCGCGCCCGTTCAGCAGCGCCATCGCGCTGAGCGACAGCGCGCCGCCCACCGCGGCATAGGCCAGGGACAGGGGCGTGCCGAACAGCAGCGCCGAGAGCAGCACCTTTGTCGCGAGCACGCCGGCCGCCTCCCGCAGGCCGAAGAGCAGCAGCGCCAGCAGGACCATCGCGTTCCCCAGCCCGAGCCGCGCCCCGGGCAGGGGGAGCGGCAGGGGGAACAGGCTCTCCACGTACGAGAGCACGAGCGCCCCGGAGGCGAGCAGCGCACAGAGCACCAGACGGCGCACAGGACTTCTTTCCCGCATTCCGCTTCCCCCTCCTTTACTGGACCACGGCGTCCACGCCGCCCGTCCCTTCGCCGTTGCCCACGATGGTGACGGTCACGCGGTGCGGCAGGCAGACGATGGTCTCCCCCGGGTTTTGGATGGCCCCCTGGCGCACGCAGGTGCCGTCCGGGCAGTCGGCCTCCTCCATGCGGATCGCGCCGCCGGAAACACGCAGCACGTTCTGTCCGCCCTCCTCCAGGCGGAGCACCGCGTCCTCGTCCAGGGGCAGTTCCGCCGCGATCTCCCCGTCCTTGCGCACGACGGCGCGGGGCGCGGCGCCGCGCGCCGGGCGCAGCAGCAGGGGCGTCAGCGCCAGCAGGATCGCCAGCGCGATGATGACAAAGTCTCCTCGTTTCATCCGGTTTCCTCGTTGACAAAGCGGTCCAAAGTATTGTAGTCTGAAAGTCGGCGGGGCGCGCCCCGCGGAAAGGACTGCAACATGAAGCGACGCTCATTTTTCGCGGCGATCCTCGCCGCCCTGCTCCTGTGCGCCGGGTGCGCCGCCAAGCCCGTGACCGCGCAGAGCTTTGCGCTGGATACCTTCATCACCGTCAACCTCCTGTCCGGAGGCGACGAACAGATCGCGCAGGACGCGCTCGCCCTAGTGGACGACTGCGAGGCCCTGCTCTCCGCCCACCGCGAGGACAGCGAGATCGCCCGCCTCAACCGCGCGCCGGCGGGCGAGGTCGTTCCCCTGTCGCCCCTTGTGCGCCGCGTGCTCGCCGAGGCGCTCGCCATCGCGGAAAACACGGGCGGCGCGCTGGACGTCACGCTCCTTGCGGCCTCCGCGCTCTGGGACTACAAGTCCGAGGACCCGCAGGTCCCCAGCGAGGAGGCGCTCGCCGAGGCGCTGACCTGCCGGGGCATGGACCGCATCGCGCTCACGGAATCGGGCGCGAGCGCAAACGGCGCGCAGATCGACCTGGGCGCCGTCGCCAAGGGCGCCATCGGGGACGAGGTCGTCTCGCTCCTGCGCGAGCGCGGCGTGTCCTGCGCGCTGCTGGACATGGGCGGGAACATCTTCACCCTGGGCGACAAGCCCGACGACTCTCCCTGGGTCGTGGCCATCGACGACCCCCGCTCCGACGGCTACATCGGCCGGCTCTCCCTGCGCGGGGACTGGTCCGTCTCCACCTCCAGCGGCGCGCAGCGCTACTTCGTCAAGGACGGCGTGGTCTACCACCACATCCTCGACCCCGAGACCGGCGCGCCCGCGCGCAGCGGCCTGCTCTCCGTCACGGTCGCCGCGCCCACGGGCCTGCTCGCGGACGGCCTGTCCACGGCGCTCTTTGTCGCCGGGGAGGAGGAGGCCGCGCGCATCCTCGAGGCGCACTATCCGCAGGCCGCCGCGGTCCTCGTCCGGGAGGACGGCACGGTGCGCATCCTGGGCGACCTCGACTTCACGCCCGAATCGGCCGCCTGACCGGCCGGGCTTCCGCCTCTACTATACCGCGACGCAACGCACTTGTAAAGGAGCGCATGGCGATGGATTATCCAGTAAAAAAGGGACAGCAGATCGAGCTGCAGATCCTGCGCGGCGGGGATGCCGGCTGCGGCGTCGCCGCGGTCGAAGGGCTGACGGTTCTCGTGGACCAGACCCTGCCCGGGGAGCGCGTGCTCGCCGAGATCACAGAGGTGCGGCCCCGCTTTGCGCGGGCGCGCGCCGTGCGCGTGCTGGACGCCGCGCCCGGGCGCACGGCGCCGCGCTGCCCGCTCTACGGCCGGTGCGGCGGGTGCACCATGCAGTTCATGGACTATCCCACGCACCTTGCCGCGCTGGAGTCCCAGGTCGCCGGGCTTCTTTCGCGCGTGGGCGGGGCGCAGGCGTTCGACCTCCTGCCGATTCTCGGCATGGAAGACCCTTGGCGCTACCGCAACAAGGCGGCCTTCCGCGCGGGCGGCACGGCGCAGGACCCGCGCCTGGGCTTTGTGGGCCGCGGCACGCACGACCTCGTCCCCGCGCAGGACTGCCCTTTGCAGAGCGAGGCATCCTGCGCCGCGGCGCGGGCCGTGCTGGCCTGGATGCGCGCCCACCGCGTCGCCCCTTACGACGAGCGGACGCGGCGCGGGCTCGTGCGGCACCTCGTTGTGCGCACCAACCGCCGGGGCGAGGCGCTGGCCACGCTCGTGACCGCCACCCCCGCGCTGCCGGCAAAGGAAGCCCTGCGCGACGCCCTGCAGGCCGCGGTCCCCGCGCTGCGCGGCGCGGTGCAGAACGTCAACCCCCGCCCCACGCAGGAGATCCTGGGCCGCCGGTGCCTGCCCCTCTTCGGCGACGGGGACCTGGAGGACGAGCTCTGCGGCCTGCGCTTCCGCCTCTCGCCCCTCTCCTTTTACCAGGTCAACCCGCCGCAGGCCGAGCGGCTCTACGCGCAGGCGGCGGCGTTCTGCGCGCTCACGGGCCGGGAGCTCGTCGTGGACGCCTACTGCGGCGCGGGCACCATCGGCCTTTCGCTGGCGCGGCAGGCCGGGCGCGTCGTGGGCATCGAGATCGTCCCGGACGCCGTGCGCGACGCGCAGGAGAACGCCGCCCGCAACGGCGTCGGCAACGCGGAGTTCCTCCAGGGCGCCTGCGAGGAGGTCTTGCCGCGCCTGGTCGCGCAGGGCCTGCGGCCGGACGTGGTCGTGCTCGACCCCCCGCGGCGCGGCTGCGAGGAGGCCGTGCTGCGCGCCGCCGCGCAGAGCGCCCCCGCGCGCATCGTCTACGTCTCCTGCAATCCGGCGACGCTCGCCCGCGACGTGCGCCGCCTGGGCGGCCTGGGCTACCGCCTCGCGGCCGCCCGGCCCGTGGACATGTTCCCCTGGACGGGCGAGGTGGAGACGGCCGCCCTTTTCCTTCCGCGCGAATAAGGAGGCCAAACGGCGCCAAGCCCCTCAAGACCGCGCGGTCTACGATGCGTAGAGGCGCGATTCTCCCGCGGAAAGCGCGCATCGGTTGCCAGGCGCCCACATTTGCGCTATCGTAGAATCCAGGAGGTGAACGGTATGGACGCAGAGAAATTTGGCGCCTTTGTCGCCCAATGCCGAAGGGAGAAGAACTGGACGCAAGCGGAGCTGGCGGCAAAATTGCAGGTGACCGGCAAGGCCGTGAGCCGCTGGGAGCGCGGCAGGGGATTCCCCGACATTCAGCTTCTCCTTCCGCTCGCGAACGCCCTGGGCGTCTCCGTGCTGGAACTCATGCGTTCCGAGAAAATGGAAGAGGAGAAGCGGACATCTTCTTTGGACGATCAAGCGGCGGCGGATCTTCTCGCCGGCGCCGTGGAGATGGAGCGGAAAAACCGCCGCCAGGACCGCGTGGCGACGGCGATTGCCGCCGCGGTGACGCTGGCGGTGGCCGCCCTGCTCGTCTGGTCCGGTCGGGCGAGCATTGGCGGCGGATTGCTGGCGGGCGGCGTTGTCTCCCTGGGCGCGGTCGGATTCTTTCTCTATGTGCAGAGTCAGGCGGACCGGGAAGGCCAGCGCGTTTACGGCGCCTTCCTGATCGCGGGGCTTGGGGGTTCCGTGTTCCTGCTGCGCGAGCTCGGGGTGGACGGGTTCCACATCGCGTGGGGGCTCTACCTTCTCGTCGCGCTCCTGATCGCCGCCCTGGGACGAAAACGCACCGGATAGACAAAGCGGACCTCCGCCCATGCGGGCGGAGGTCCGCTTTCCCTTACTGCGCGCGCAGTTCGAGCACGCCGGCGCAGTCGGACATCCTGGAAAAGGTCAGGGTGGGGAAGTGCGGCTGCAATTCCTCGCAGACGAAGTAGATCTCGTCCTCGTCCCACTGGTCCCCGGCCCGCGCCCGGCAGGCCGCAAGGTCCGCGCGCGTGGCGAAGGCCACGTCGCCGATGTAAATGCGGCCGCCCTCCTCGAGCAGGGGCAGGAGCTCCCGCAAAAAGGCGACCTTCTGCGCGTCCGTCAAGTGGTGCAGGGAATAGGTCGCGACGATCGCGTCGTACTTGCGCCGCTTCAGCTCCCCGGCAAGGCCCTTGGAGAAGTCGCCCTGGCACAGGACCGCGCCCGGCATCTTCTCCCGCGCAAGCTCGATCATCCGCGGGGAAAAGTCCTGCCCGAAGATCTGGCAGCCCTGGGCGTAAAGCTTGGCGGTCAGCGTGCCGGTGCCAAAGCCGATGTCCAGGACCTTCCGCCCGGGCGCGGAGAGCACGCGCCGGTAGATCTCCCCGAGGACCGCCCGGTACCCCGCAAAGGGGTAGGTTCCCGCCTCGTCGGAGAGGCCTACGCTCTCGTCATAGCCGTCCGCCCACAGGTCAAATCCATTGTCGTTCAGCATTTGCCTTGCTCCTTGCGCTTTACTTGTTCAGGTCCGTCAGGATGATGCTCTGGTACCGGGGCGAGGTCCGCTCCAGCTCGTAGCACTCGCCCTCGGGCGTGGGGTACTGGTCGAGGAAGGCGCGGATGGTGGCCATGTCCTCGTCGGAAAGGTCGAACTGCAGGGTCCGCACGTTGGATTCCACGTGCTTGGAGTTGCGTGTGCCCACCATGACGGCGCCCACGCTCTTCTGGCGCAGAATGTACTGCACCGCCACGTTCGCAACGGAAACGCCGTACTTGCCCGCGATGTCCCGCAGCAGGACGAGCAGCTTCTGCATGCCGTCCCAGCCGAGCGAGTCCTCGATGATCTGCATGTACTTGACCTGGGAGCGCGTCTCCGGCGCCTCATAGACCTTGCCCATGTAGCGCTCGTCCAGGAACCCGCCGGCCAGCGTGCCGTAGCAGAAGGTGTAGATGCCGTGCGCCGCGCTGTAGTCCAGCAGCGTGCGCTCCGGCCGGCGGTCGAACACGGAATACTGCGCCTGGTTGGACACCACGGGGATGCCCGCCTCGACCATCATCTTCAGGCGCTCGGTGTCCATGTTGCACATGCCGATGTTGCGGATCTTGCCCTTTTCCTGCAGGCGCACCAGGTCAAAGGCGGTGTCCATCATGCCCGGAATGCTGAAATCCCACCAATGGAACTGCACCAGGTCCAGGGCCTCGCGGTGCATGCGCATCAGGGACCGGTCCACGATCCGCTCCGTGTACGCGCGGTTGATGGTGGGCAGGACCGACTTGTCCGGCACGAACTTGGTGTGGACCTGGATCTTGTCCTCGCGGTAGTTGCCGTCGCGCTTGAGCTCGTTTACGAACTCGCCGATGATCTCCTCCACGCCCGTGTAGATGTCCGCGCAGTCAAAGGTCGTAAAGCCCTGGTCCACCAGCATGTGGAAGGCGCGCAGCGCGTCCCGGACGTCCAAATGCCCTTGGAGGCAGTGCTCCGAGGAGAGCTGCCAGCAGCCGTTGATGATCCGGTTAAAGGTGTATCCGTTCTTGAACTGATTCTTCTGTTCCATGAGAGCACAACCTCCTCTTTGCCTGCTCTATTCCTCGCCGTGCAGGGGAACGACCGTGCACTCCCCGTGCCGCTGGCGGCGCTTCTTGGTCCGGGTGATGTGGAACCGCGCCCCGCAGTTGGGGTCCGGGCACGCGATGTCCGCGTCGGTGCTCATCCAGTCGTTGGGGTCCTTGACGCGCTGCTTGGCGGCCAGCACGGGCAGGATCGCGCCCAGCGCGTACAGGGAAAACCGCGCGCCCTTCGGGAAGACCAGGTTCTCGCCCTCCACGAGGAAGTAGTCCCCCACGCGGTGGCTGCACACCATGGGCCGGTCCGTCGCCGTCACCTCCACCTTTAGGTCGTAAATCTCGAAGCTGTCGTCCATTTTCTTCTCCTTTCCGATGCAGGGAAAACAAAAAGCCTGTCCTTGAAGAAATCCCTTCAAGGACAGGCTGAAATGCCTGCGGTACCACCTTGTTTGGCGCAAAGAAGCGCCCGCCTCACCGGATGCCAACACATCCTGCGCCCGTAACGGCGGCCTTCCGTCTCCGCTGACTCCGCGGGGCGCGCCCGCGTTTCGCTTCGCCCTCTGAGGCCCACTCGCAGCTGCTGCGCCGCCCGGCTCCCACCGCCCCGGGCTCTCTGAACAGGCCGTCCTGCCGCGTATCTTCCTCATCAACGGTTTCCCTATGAAATTGGCCTCAGTATAGCACCGCGCTTTCTCCTTGTCAACAGGGAGATTCCGTGCCTACAGGCGGAGGTTCTGCATCTTGTCGCAATAATACTGCACGTTTTCGAACTTGGCGTCCGGGGCGATGCGGTGGTCCGGGCAGGGGATGTAGCCGCCGAGCTCGATCAGGCCGCGCAGGCGCTCGACCTCCGCGTCGATGGCCTTGTAGTCCCGGGCGAACAGGGTCTTGTTCATGCCGCCCACGCCGCGGATCTGCCGGCCGTACTTCTCCCGCCAGGGCGCGATGCTGGCGTTCCAGGTGCCCACCTCGATGGGGAACATGGTGTTCACGCCGTTCTCCAGCCAGGTCGGGATGAGGTGGTCGATCCAGCCGTCGCAGTCCACGGACACGATGTCGATGCCGTATTGGTTGAGCAGGGAGGTGATCTTCTTGTAGTGCGGGCCCACGTACTCTTCGAAGACCGAGGGGATCACCAGCGGCCCGTTCTTGAAGCAGATGTCCTCCCAGAAGTGGCCGTAGTCGAACTTCGCGCCGGACTCCAGCATGGCCTTGACGCACTGGTAGCACAGGCCGTCCATCGTGTCGATGATCTCCACGTAGAGGTCAAAGTCGTCCGCCATCAGGTAGCTGAGCTGCTCCACGCCCAGCAGGTTGCGCATGGTGCCCATGAGCGAGCCGCAGTGGATGCCGATGGGGATTTCGCGGTCCGCGTCGTCCCGCAGGGCCGCAAGGGCCGCCTGGTTGATGCGCTCCATGGAGAACTGCAGCTTGGGCAGGTACTCCTCCTCCCAGACCTTGCGGTCCGTAAGGTGGGTCCCGATCTCCGCGGGGATGGAGACCACGCCGGGCTTCACCAGCACGATCAATCCGTTCTCATCCCGCTCGACGCGGCCGCCGTCGGGCCGCACCTCCAGGGTCTGACGCGCAAAGTGGGGGAACAGGTCCACGCTGGCGCCCACGCAGGAGTTCCAGTTGAAGTCAAAGCCCAGCTTTTTCATGATCGCGCGGTCGCCCGCGCCGTTGTCGCCGTTGCGGCAGTAGTCGTCGGCCTCTTCCTGCGTGATGTGCCCCTGCGCGGCCCACTTCTGGACCGTCTCCGCCCAGTAGCCGAAGGAAACGACCGGGATCTTGTCATAGGGCTGGTAGTGCAGCACCGCGTGCGTCGTTTCGCGGAACGTCATGGAAATCCTTCCTTTCTCTCTTGGCCTAGATCAGGCAGGCGGCGAGCTCTCCCGGCTTCAGCGTCAGCGAGGCGACGCTGCCCTGCAGGCGCAGGTGGACGGGCATCTCCTTTTCCGTGCGGTTGAGCAGAACGACCGCGAGCCGGCCGTCCGGCCGGCGGAAGGCCACGGCCTCGCAGCGGTCCGTATACCGGCTGAGCATCACGCGCACGGAGCCCGGCTGGATGAAGTGCGCAAACTGGTAGTAGTATTGCAGCAGCAGCTGCGGGCGCAGTTCCTTGGCCTTTGTGTCGAACAGATACGGCGCGTGGCAGAAGTTTCCCACGTGGTTGGGGCCGCCGCGCTCGTCCAGCAGCAGGTTCCAGTCGTAAAACGCCGTCGCGCCGTGGGCCAGGTCGCCGAGGATCTCGTGCGAAAGCTGCACGGCGCCCGCCGCGTGCGCCTGCGCGTCGTCCGGCCGCAGGAACCCCACGCAGCTCTCGGAGAGGATCAGCTTGAGCTCCGGATACGCGCTGCGGATCATGTCCAGGTTCTCGAAGTGGTCGCCGCTGTACCAATGGCAGGCCACGCCGGCGACCATGGGCCGCGTCGTCTCGTCCAGGATCGCGCTCGCGCGCTCAAAGGCGCGCTCCTTGTTGTGGTCCCAGAGGAAGATTTCGATCTCGTCCAGGCCGTTGCGGGCCAGGGCCGCGTGCATCACCGGAAGGAAGGCCTTCTCCTGCTCGTCGGTGTACACGCAGGAGTCCCAGGTCTGCACGGCCTTGGGCTCGTTCTGCAGGCTGATGCGCTCCACCGCAAAGCCCCGCGCCTGAAACTCGCGGATGTAGCGGCAGATGTACTCCGCCCAGCGCCCGGCGTATTCCGGGCGGAGGCTGCCGCCGTGGCAGCGCTCGCCGTTCGTCTTCATGTACGCCGGGGGCGACCAGGGGGAGAGCATGATCTTCAGCGGGCGCCCGGCGGCGGCCTGCGCGTCGCGCAGCATGGGCAGGATCAGCTCCTCCGTGCGGGAAAAGTCGAAGCGCTCCAGCGCCGCGTCCGCCTCGTCGCCGTCCGCCTCGTACATCTCCGCGCAGAAGTCGCAGCTGTCCATGTGGATGCGGACGCGGTCATAGCCCATCTTTGCGGGCGAGAAGTACATTTCCATCATTTCCCGCCGCTGCTCCGGACGCATCTGGGCGTAGACCGTGCCCGAAGCGCCGGTCAGCGCCGCGCCAAAGCCCTCCCATACCTCGCGCGTCTGCGACGGATACAGCGTGACGACCTGGTTTTCGATGCCGTCGACATCCGCTTTCCACTCCAGCGGAACGCCCAGCGGCTGCGAAAGAGGATACAGAACGGACTGCATCTTTGAACCCCTCCTTGTATATCTCTGAAGGTTTGGAACTTCCTCTAAATTCCCTCTTATTGTGCCCGAATCTGTGTGCCGTGTCAACCGCAAGTTTTCCATCCCCGGCGCGAGGCCGGCGGCGCTTTTTCCCGCAGCGCGGGCAGGTCCAGGGCCTCGGCCATTTCCTCCTGGCTGTACTTCCAATCGGCCCTCGCCTCGACGAGCTTCGCGCGCAGGCAGCCCTTGAGATCCTCCCAAAATTCCTTCCTCATGAAAAATTATCCCCCCGGGCCGCGCCGGTTTCGCCCCTGCCGCCTTCATCCCAGATACGCGCAGGCGTCCACCCATTTCAGGTTCCGGTCCGCCTGGACGAGGTCCTTGAGAATCCGCAGATGCCCCGCGCCAAAGAGGAGGAACACGCGCTCCTTCTGCGCGGCGAGCCGTTGCAGGTTCGAAAAGATCTTCAGATTCCTTTCGTACCAGCTCGCCACCATCTCCGCGCCGGCGTAGCGGCCGGTCCCGCTGACCGCATTGGCCTGGATGTACACGCTGTGGTTGAGGGCCGACCACGCCGCGCCGTTGTAATACCGGTAGAGGCCGGCAAGCGTCCCCTCCGCGCGGCGCGCCATGTCATCCTGCAGCGCGCGCATCGCCTCCGCCAGCGCGGGCGTCGGGTCGTTCAGCACGTCCATGTTCAGGGCCATGTCCTCGTCCACCGCGTAGACCTTGGGGTGCCCCAGCTGCTTTGCCAGCCGGTACCCGATCTGCACGGCCTCGTTTTTGTACAGAATCGGGAGCCTCTGCCCGAACAGTTCGATCTCGCCCAGCGTTTCGGTCTGCATCTTTTTCGGGTTCTGCAAATCTTCCAGGCGGAAGGCTTCGTACGACCGGTCGATGTAGGCCTGCGCGCCGATCGCGGCCTCCACCGCGACCGCATCCGGTTGAAACGGCAGGAATTTCCGCGCCAGGGAATCCAGCTCCGCCTGCGCCGCTTCGGAAAAAATGTCCATGGAACTTTCCAGAAAATGAAACGTTCCCAACACGAGAATCTCCGTCATGGCGCTGTCTCCTTTTTTTGTACTCGGGTAAACAGATTCTACCGCAAAAAGGCGGGCCCGGCAAGGGGCCCGCCTTTGGCACGAAGCAAACGGGGCTTATTCGTTTTCAAACTCGATCTGGACATCGCCGTTGTTGTTGGCCGCATACAGCGTTTTTTCGCCGCCGTCCGTGCTCTCCGGCAGGTTGGTCTCCCCCTTCTTGATCTCGGTCTGGATGGCGAAGTCGTCCATGCTCCCGAGAACCGAGCCGGAGATGTCGCCGTTCTTCCCGGTCAGGCGCAGGGCGCTGCCCACGCCCACGTTCTCGAAGGCGATCTGTCCTCCGTTGCAGGTCAGGTCCATGGTGCCGTTCACCGTCAGCCCGGAGACCGTGATGTCCTCGTTCGTCGTGGAGATCGTGAGGTTCTCCAGCATCGCGTCCGGGACCTGCAGCGAGATCTTCCGCCCTTCGTCGGAGGACTGCACGCCGACGTAGTCCGTCCATTCCTTGTCGCTTGCGCTCGTCATCGTCAGCACGTTGTCCGCCGAGACGGAGATGTCGTAGAATTCCTTGCTGTTCTCCGCGTACTGCATGTGGACCTGGCCGTCCTCGGACGGCGAGACGGCAATCTCCCGGTCCTCGACCTCGATGCGGATCTCCCGGACCTGCGCGTCGGGCGTGTAGCTCTTTTCCGCAAAGGGTTCGCTGCTGTCCGAGCAGCCGGACAGAAGGGAAAGGCTCAGTCCCAGGCACAGCGCGAGCGAAACCATCTTCTTCGTCATCATAATTTTTCCTCCTTGATCTTGCAGTGTTCCTTAGAGTTCCCGTGCGTAGCAGCATTCCTTTTGGTCCGTCTCTCCCGTGCGCGCAAAGCCAAAGGAAAGGCAGAGCTTTTTCGCGATTTCGTTGGCGTCCTCGATCCGCAGGAGGACCTTCTTGACGCCTTGGATTTTCAGCCCCTTCAGGGCGTAGGCAAGGGCTTCTTTCCCAAGCCCCTTGTGCCGGAACGGTTCGCCGATCATGAACCGGCGGATGGTTGCAAGGTCTGCGTGGTCTTCTGCGCGCTGATACTGGAAGAATCCGATCAGCACCTGGTTGTGATAAATGGCATTGAGGTGCATTTCCGGGAGGAACTTCGCTTCCGCGATGGACAGCGCATTGCAGGCTTTGCAGCCCTCCGCGGCGAAATCCCCTCCCTTGTGGTTTGCCGTCAGTTTGCAGACCTCGACGATGTTTTGCTCGTCCACCACTTTGATGCGGATCATGGGTTCTCACCCGCCTTTTTCTACAGAGTCTTTCGCTTCAGGACCGCAAGCCCGGCAAGGGACAGCGCCGCGCTCAGCGCCAGGCAGACCCCGATGTGCAAAACCGCATTGCCGTTGCGCATGAGGACCTGGAAGAATCCGGCTAGGATCGCCCGCAGCGGCGCGATCGGCGTGAATACGCAGACGATCGCAACCAGCACAACGTCCGTCAGCCACCCATACCAGTGCGTCTGCATGGAGAGCAGCACGTGCAGAAACACCATGACCAGCAGCAGGAAGAACATCTGCTGCAGCGCCGCGGTGAAGATCCCGTTCTCGGTCCATCTGCACACGTCCATCAGGTTGATGACCGTCTGCGCGGGGTAGAGGGGGTCGATCACAAGGTGGATCAGGGTGTTGACGAGGGAGATGCCGAGCGCCAGGACTCCATAGCTGATGAGGCAGCCGAGGTAGGAATCCTTCTTGCTCGCGCCCAGGTGCATGAGCTTTGCAAAGTCGTAGAACACGAAGAAGAAGGGGGTCAGGACGGCGAGCAGCCACGTGTAATTCCCGTTGCTCAAAACGACGTCGCCGGAGGAGGTGGCGCAAACCGTCACAATCGCCGTGAGGAGAAAACTGAGCCGGTTGCTTGCAAGCAAGCGCTTGAGGATTGCAAAGGTCGCCTTTATCGTCTCGAACCTCCCTTATGTCCCACCATCTGAATGAAGAATTCCTGCAGCGACAACGGACGGATCTCCAGGGAGCCGGTTTCCTCCGGCGGGTTGTCGAAGATATAGCGCGTCACAAGGCCGCCCACGACGTCCTGCCCGATGACGTTCCGGTCTTTCGTCGCCGCTTCCACGTCCTTTTGCAGCCCGCTGATGCAGAAGGCCTTTGTCTCCACCGCCTGCAGGGTGTCAAAGAAGCGCACGCTGCCCCGATCGATGAGGATCAGCTTCTGGATCGTCTTTGCGATTTCCTCGATGATGTGGGTGGAGACGAGGATGATCCGGGGGTGCTTCCGGAAGCTCTCCGTCAGCATGTCGTAAAACTCCACGCGCATGAGGGCGTCAAAGCCGAGCACGGGTTCATCCAGGAGGATGACGTTTTTGCTGCTCGCCAGGCAGATGATCGTGGAGACCATGGTCTTCATGCCGAGGGAGAGGTGGTGAAACTTCTTCTTCCCCTCCAGCTCAAAGCGGTCCATCATCTCCGCCGCAAAGTCGTAATCGTAGTTGGGGTTGACCTCCGAGGCGATCCGCAGCAGCTTCTGCACGGGCAGGTTAAAATGCTTGGCAAAGTTCTCGATGTAGCTGACGCCCGTGTCCAAAGTCGAGGTCGTGATCGCCTTGCCGTCGACCTGGATACTGCCGCTCGTGATGTTTTGATACCCGGCAATGGATTTGAGCAGCGTCGTCTTCCCCGCGCCGTTCCGGCCCAGCAGGCAGTAAATCCCCGGATCCTCGATCGACAATGTAATATTTTTCAGCACGGTTGCTTGCCCGTACTGCTTTGTCACTTGCTTGAGTTCTATCATGCAGCCATTCCTCCTCACCAGAATCGCATCGTCCATTGCTTTCCGCAATCCCGTATGCTAGAATGGAGTATAGACCTTTGTGTAACACAAAAGTCAAGGGGGAATTTCGCGAAACGCAAAAATATTTTTCGATCGGCGAGGCTGCGAAGGCCGTCCGCACGACGACCGAAACGCTGCGGCATTACGACCGCATTGGGCTGGTCAAGCCCAGCAAAAAGGACGAGTGGACGAAGTACCGCTACTATACCGAGCAGGACCTCGTCCGGCTGAACACCGTGCGGGCGCTGCAGCTGATGGACCTGCCCCTACAGGAAATCAAACGAGTCCTGGACTACAAAGATCTGAGAAAGGTCGTGGACTTCCTGGAGCAGGCTGAGAAAAAGGCGGACGAAAAAATCGCCGCGCTCCAGTACGGCAAGTCCAAGATCCAGTTGGCCAAGGCCGAATACGAGCGGACCCTGCGCAAGCTGGAAAGCCCGGTCGGCCCCTTCCTCAAGGCGTATCCGGAGCGCGTGATCCTGCTCTCCGACACCCTGGAGGCGCCAACGCTCGACAACCTCTGGAACTATCTCAGCCACTTCTACGAAAAAGTCACGCCCGCCCGGAGGGACCAGTTCGGCTTCGAGGATCTGGCGGGCATCTACACCGAAAACGGCGTATCCAGGCTCTTTGCCGTCTGCACGCGCTATGCGGAGATCGACGGATTGCGGCGCCTGCCCCAGGGAAACTACCTCTGCGCCGGCTGCACCGAGAAAAATCGGGATCAGATCTTACAGGAGGTCCTGCGCCTCGCCCGATCGAAATCCGGCGCCGAGCCCAAGTTCATCGTGCAGATCATCGTCGTTTCGGGCATCTTGCACTGGAATTACGAGATCCAGGTCTATCTAGGGAGCGAATAGGATTGCGGATCCCCGCCTTGCGGCCTGCACCGCGCGCGCCCTTCCATCCCTCACCCCGCCCCTGCACAAAAGGCCCGCACAGGATCAAAATCCTGTGCGGGCCTTTCCCTTCCATCCGCCCCTGTTTCGCGCCTCGATTCCCCTTTCTGACGGCTGCAGCGGCGAACCCGCCGAAACCGAAAGATTTCTACTGCACTTCTCTCTGCAAGGAAACAACCGTCTCATCAATACTTTCGTTAGGTAGGGAATTACTGTCATTATCGATAATCACGTCTTGCGACAAAACACCATCAAATTCAAGAGGGACTTTGAAACAAACGCTCTTGATCCAGAGGCCGTTTGGCTGCCGCTCAGGGTAAATCTGTACGCTATCCAGCAGTGCGTGCATGATTTCCTGTTCGTCACGCTCCGGCATAATGTCCATCATGTCAACAATGATCCGCATGGTTGCGTACACTTCCTCAGCCGTAGCA
>CAJFMX010000032.1 GCA_904393115.1 uncultured Clostridia bacterium | reverse complement strand
CATGCCGGAGACCGAGACGCTCCTTTCCCCCGTGCGCCAGGCGAACTACGCCGACATTGACCCGACCGCGGACGCGATCTACTTCGACCTGATGGACGGCCGCGCGGGCATCTACCGCATGGACCTTGCCACCGGCGAGGTGCTGGACGTCATCGAGGCCGAACCCCTCGCCCTCGCCGTGCTCGGCGAGAACGTCTACTACCTGGACAGCGCGGACAACCTGCTCTACAGCTACCACACGGCGGATGGCACCATCCTGCAGGCCGTCGAGGGCGTGCCTATGCGCTCCCTGCGCCGCGTGAATACGGAGCTGCGCTACGTCACCCAGGAGGACGCCGAGGGCCTCATCTCCCTGAATTGAGTTTGTTAAGTCATTTGCTTCAAAAGGCGAATCGAAATGATCAATTTGATTCGCGACAAGAGTGGACTGAGAGAAAAAATTCAGTCCACTCTTTTATTGACAGAAAGGTGAATATAGTTTATAGTGTAGTTACCGAGGACAATTGAAAGAAGGAGATTCCCGTGCGGAAAGAAAAAATGAATAGGATGGAGAAGAGTTGGTGGTAGAAGGTGGAGCTAAGTATGTGCTGCAAACGGCAGATGCACCCGTAGTACAGCAAGTTACACTCCCTACAACGACGCAGCTCCTCAGGACCACGGAATATGCAGATCGCAAGGTAACAAAGGACTTTACTCCGAATCTGGAGATGGAGCTGTTACCAAGCTCGAAGCAGAAAACTATGTCGGATATAATGACTACGACATTGTTGATGCTTCCTCTGTGCAATATTCTCCGGTAAATGGAAGGAGAGATTCGCTTACGAATCCCTATACGGCATAAATCCGCGCAAATGAAAGTGACGGTGCGCTCAGCGCGCATCGTCACTTCTGGCATATCGAAACTGGGAGGGATCCATATGACGGTACAGAAGACCAAGACGCTCGTGGGCGGGCTCCTGCTCGTGCTGTGCACGGCGCTGCTGCCCGCCGCCTTCCTGACGACCGGGGCCGCCGCGCTGCGGCCGCTGCTGGCGCTGGGCCTGGCCTTGGCGCTGTGGTGCATGGACGCGCTGCCCGCGCCCGAGGCGCCGGCGGAGTGCCTCCCCCCGGCGCTGCTCTCCCTGGCGCTGCTGTTCTGGCACGCGGGCAGCAGCACCGGCCAGTACGCCTGGCAGACGCTGCCCCTGCTGGGACTCCTGCTCGCCGCACTGTGCCTGGTGCAGATGGCCCGCGCCCTGCTCCTTGGGCGCTGGAGTTGGCGCTTCGACAGTCGCCGGGCCGCGGCGCTCTTTGCGCTGGTGCTGCTGGCGCTGCTGCAGGGTTTTGCCGCGCAGGGCTTGCTTGCGCAGCGCATCAAGAACGAATTTTACGGCACGGCGCTGGTGCTCGTGCTGAACCTGTGCTGCGGCGCGCTGCTGCTGCCCTTCCTGCGCCCGCGGCGGGCGCTGGCGCCCTGGTTCGCCGCGCTGGGCCTGCTGCTTCTGCTCTGCTTTGCCGCGGCCAATCACCTGCCGGAAGGCCTCGGCATCCTGCGGGATTGGCTTGGCGACATCGGCGCGCAGCAGAACCTGACGCTCGGCGCCGCCTTCCTGTTCGCGGCGGCCGCCTGTCTGGCCGCTCCGAAAAAGGCGGCATGAAAAGCAAAAACGCGGACCCAAGCGGGCCCGCGTTTTTTTTAGCGTGCTGCGTCACACGCCGCTGTAGGCGGAGAAGCCGCCGTCGATGGGCAGCACAACGCCCGTGATGAAGGACGCGGCCTCGTTGTTGAGCAGGAAGAGCACCGCGCCGGAGAGCTCCTCCGCCTTGCCGAAGCGGCCCATGGGCGTTGCGGCGAGGATCTTGCCCGTGCGGGGCGTGGGGTTGCCGTCGTCGTCGAAGAGCAGCTTCTCGTTCTGCTTGGTGACGAAGAACCCGGGGGCGATGGCGTTGACGCGGATGCCCGCCTTGGAGAAGTGCACGGCCAGCCACTGCGTGAAGTTCGAGATGGCGGCCTTTGCGCCGGAGTAGGCGGGGATCTTGGTCAAGGGGGTGAAGGCGTTCATGGAGGAGATGTTCAGGATGTTGCAGCCCGGGCGGCCCAGCATCTGCCGCGCAAAGGCCTGCGTGGGCAGGAGCGTGCCCAGGAAGTTCAGGTTGAAGACGAAGGAGACGCCGTCCGCATCCAGGTCGAAGAAGCTCTTGACCTCCGCGTCCAGGTCGCCCTCGAAGTAGTATTCCTTGTCCGTGGTGGCGCGGGGGTTGTTGCCGCCGGCGCCGTTGATGAGGATGTCGCAGGGGCCGAGGTCGCTCTGCACCTGGCCGGCCACCTGGCGGCAGGTCTCGGCCGAGAGCACGTCGCAGCGGTAGGCGCGGGCCGTGCCGCCCTCCTCGCAGATCGCCTGCGCGACCGCGCGGGCCGCCTCCTCGTTGATGTCCAGCAGAGCGACCTTTGCGCCCGCGCGCGCCAACACCGCCGCAAACTGCGAGCAGAGCACGCCGCCCGCACCCGTCACCACCGCAACCTTGCCGGTAAGATCCGTGTTCAGCACGTTTTTCATGGGAAGTCCCTCCTTAGTCCTTGGATGCCTTGGCCTTTTCGCAGGCCTCGAACAGGCCGTTGAGGTAGGCCGCGCCCAGCGCGCGGTCATAGAGGCCATAGCCCGGCCGGCCCGTCTCGCCGAAGATCATGCGGCCGTGGTCCGGGCGCACGTAGCCGTCAAACCCGTTGTCCACAAGGGCCTTGACGATCTCGTACAGGTCCAGGCTGCCGCAGGGCGAAAAGTGCGCCCGCTCCTCGAAGGAGCCGTCGGCAAAGCGCTGCACGTTGCGGATGTGCATGAAGGCGATGCGGTCCCGCGCGGCGTACTTGCGCACCAGCGCCGTCACGTCGTTGAAGGCCGCGCAGCCCAGGCTCCCCGTGCACAGCGTCAGGCTGTTGGCCGGGCTGTCGACGATGGCGAGCATCCGGTCCAGGTTCGCTTCGCAGGTGATGATGCGCGGCAGGCCGAAGATCGGGTAGGGCGGGTCGTCCGGGTGGATGGCCATGCGCACGCCGCAGCTCTCCGCCACGGGGATGACCGCCTTAAGGAAGACCTCCAGGTTCTTCCAGAGCCCCTCCTCGCCAAGGTCCGCATACGCCGCGAACAGCTCGCGCATCTGGTCCTTTTCATAGGAGGCGTCCCAGCCGGGGAGGGACAGGCCGTCCCGCAGGGGGTCCAGGCCCTTGAGCTGGTCCATGTACATCACAAGGCTCGTGCTGCCGTCCGGCGCGGCCTTGTCCAGCTGCGTGCGCGTCCAGTCGAAGACCGGCATGAAGTTGTAGCACACGCACTTGACCCCGTGGCGCGCCACGCGGCGGATGTTTTCCTTGTAGTTTTCGATGTAGCGGGCGCAGCCGCCCCGGCCGAGCTTGATGTCCTCGTGCACGGGGATGGACTCCACCACGTCAAACACCAGGCCGTTGTCCCGCGCGGCCTGGGCGATGGCCTCGATGCTCTCGTCGCTCCAAACCTCGCCCGGCGGAACGTCGTAGACCGCGCTGACGACCGAGTGCATGTTCGGAATCTGGCGGATGTAGGAAAGCGGCACGGGATCGTCCGGCCCATACCAGCGGAAGGAGAGTTTGCTCATCGGTTTTTGCACCCCCAGAAGAAATTTTCCGCTGTATGCTTTCGACGGTAAGCGCTTACATTCCTGCCCAAAGGAGAAAATTTCCGCAATTTCTTTCCCCGCGCGGCCAGGGCTTCCGAAACGCAGGAAAATGTGGTATCATGAAGGGGAAACACGAGGCCGCCCGCGCGGCGGCGGAAAGGAGGGCGCGCATGGGCAACATTTGGCACGACATTCACCCCTCGCGCATCAGTCCCGACGATTACATCGCCTTCATCGAGATCGAAAAGGGCTCCAAGAACAAGTACGAGCTGGACAAGGAGACGGGCCTGCTGATCCTGGACCGCATCCTGTACACCTCGACGCACTATCCCGCCAACTACGGCTTCATCCCGCGCTCCTACGGCGACGACGGCGACCCGCTGGACGTGCTGGTGCTGTGCAGCGAGAACATCCTGCCGCAGTCCCTGGTGCGCTGCTATCCCATTGGGGTCATCTCCATGCTCGACCAGGGCAAGAACGACGACAAGATCATCTCCGTGCCGTTCAAGGACCCGCTCTACAACACCTACCACGACATCTTCGAGCTGCCCCAGCACGTCATGGACGAGATGGCGCACTTCTTCACCGTCTACAAGGCGCTGGAGAAGAAGGACACCATCATCGACGAGATCCGCGGGCCCAAGGAGGCCAAGGAGATCATCCAGCGCGCGCTGGACAGCTACATCGACAACTTCTGCCGCTGAGCGCGGGGGAAGGAGGCGAACCCGGATGAGATGGACGAAAGCCGCGCGCGTTCTGCTCTGCGCGCTGGCGGTCGCCTCGGGCCTTGCGGGGTGCGCGCAGCCGGAGCAGGCGGAGGGATCGCCCACGCCCGCGCCGACCGCAACGCCCACCCCCACGCCCGCGCCCACGGACCCGGAGCCGGACGGCGCGCCCAACGACGAGGCGGACTACTACTTTGACTTTGGACAGGACGACCGCATCCGCCTGGACTACGACGTATCCTGGCCCAGCGCCGAGATGGAGGGCTGGACCGAGGTCGAGAGCGCGCGCGTCTCCGCGCTGCTGACGCTCGAGTGCGAGGGCGACGCGATCACGGTCCTGCTGGAGGACGCGCCGGAGAACCCGGACCTTGCGTCCTTTGTGACCACGGCGCGGGAGCTGCTGACCTTTAACTACGAGGGAATCGCCCTCGCGGACGGCGTGCAGGAGGGGGAGTACCTCCTGGTCGCCGGCACGATGCCGGACGGCGGGATCGTCACCAGCTGCTACCGGCAGATCGACGGGCTGTACCTGACGGTGGAGCTGCGCGCCGGCGCGCAGACCGCGGAATCCGCCCAGGCGCTGCTGACCGGGACCTTCCTGCCGAACCTGCAGGTCACACGAAATACAACGGAGGATTGAGGAGAAAATGGAGAGCATTGTGGAGCGCTTTTTGCGCTATGTTTCCTATGACACGCAGTCCAGCGAGGACTCGGACACCTTCCCCAGCACGCTCAAGCAGAAGGAGCTGGGCAAGCTCCTGGCCAGGGAGCTGGAGGAGATGGGCGCCGCCGGCGCGCACATGGACGAGTGGGGCTATGTCTACGCCACCATCCCCGGCAACGCGCCCGCGCCGGCCATCGGCTTCATCGCGCACATGGACACCGCGACGGAGCTCAGCGGCAAGGACGTCAAGCCCCGCATCGTGCACTACGAGGGCGGGGACATCGTCCTCAACGAGGAAAAGGGCATCGTCATGCGCGCCGAGGAGTTCGAGTGCCTGCAGGCCGAGGTCGGCAAGGACCTGATCGTCACCGACGGCACGACGCTGCTCGGCGCGGACGACAAGGCGGGCGTCGCCGAGATCATGGAGATGGCTGCGCACTTCCTTGCCCATCCCGAGATCCCCCACGGCACGATCCGCATCGCCTTCACCCCGGACGAGGAGGTCGGCGGCGGCCCCGAGCACTTCGACGTGCCGGGCTTTGGCGCGGACTTCGGCTACACCGTCGACGGCGGCGAGGTGGGAAGCCTGAACTACGAGAACTTCAACGCCGCCTCCGCCGTGGTCGAGGTGCGCGGCAAGGCCATCCACCCCGGCTCCTCCAAGGGCAAGATGATCAACGCCAGCCTTGTGGCCATGGAGTTTGACGCCATGCTCCCCGTGGGCGAGGTGCCCGCCCTGACCGAAGGGTACGAGGGCTTCCACCACCTGACGGACATGCAGGGCACGGTCGAGAGCGCCAGCCTGCACTACATCCTGCGCGACCACGACCGCGTAAAACTCGAGGAGAAGAAGGCGCGCCTGGAAAAGGTCGCCGCCTACCTCAACGACAAGTACGGCGCGGGCACCATCATTCTGACCCTGCGCGACGGCTACCGCAACATGCGCGAGAAGATCGAGGAGAACCTGCAGGTCGTGGACCTGGCCAAGGCCGCCATGCAGGACCTGGGCATCGAGCCGCGCGTGGAGCCCATCCGCGGCGGCACGGACGGCTGCCGCCTCTCCTTCATGGGCCTGCCCTGCCCGAACCTGTGCGCCGGCGGCCATAACGCCCACGGCAAGTACGAGTACGTCTCCGTGCAGTCGCTGCTCGGCTGCGCGCGCGTCCTGATCCGCATCGCGGAAAAGGCCGCTGAGTGAGAACGCGAAAAAACGCGCCCGCCCTCCCCCTGGATTTTGGGGGAAGGCGGGCGCGCTTTTGTTTACACCCACCGGGGCGGCACGTCCGGGCAGGTCAGCGCACGCTTGATGCAGCGGACCTCGACGTAGCAGCCGCACTTGGCGCACAGCGCGTTGTGCAGGTGCTCGCAGGTGCGGCAGGCGGCGAGGCGGCGGGCGTAGGCCGCCTCGTCCACCTTGCGCTCCGGGTCGAGCGAGGCGATGTAGTCCGCGATTGTCGCGTACGCCGCGCGATTGACGTCGTCCGAGAGCAGGCAGCGGCGGCAGGGCGGGCGCTTTGCGCCCATCGGACCGGTCAACGGAGGGTCAGGCGCGCCGCGCTGCAGGGCGGCAGCGTGAAGCGCAGCACGGTGTTGCCGCCCTCGTGCGCCACGGCCACGCCGTCAAGGGCCTGGATCTGCACCGGGCTGCCCGTCTCAAAGTCGTTGTGCGCGTGGATCTCGCCCGCGAGCACCAGCGCCTCGGCAAGCTCCATCTCGCAGCCGGTCACGACCGTCTCCATCTCCACGGCCTCGGCGGCGGAGGGATTGCACAGCGTGGTGGAGAGGCTGCCGTCCGCGGCGCGGGACGCGCTCTCCTGCACCAGGGGCAGGCCGCTCGCCTCGTCGCAGCCGCAGCTCACGCTCGAGTGGAGGAGCGTCGCGCCCTGGTGGACCTTGTATAGGTCAAAGACGTGGTAGGTGGGCGTGAGCACCATCTTCGCGCCGTCGGTGAGGACGACGGCCTGCAGGACGTTGACGGTCTGGGCGATGTTGGCCATGCGCACGCGGTCGGCGTGCTTGTTGAACAGGTTCAGCGTCAGCGCGGCGACCATGGCGTCGCGCATGGTGTTCTGCTGGTAGAGGAAGCCGGGGTTCGTGCCGGGCTCCACGTCGTACCAGGTGCCCCACTCGTCCACCACGAGCGCGACGCGCTTCTCCGGGTCGTACTTGTCCATGACCGCGCCATGGCCGGCGAGCAGCGTCTCCATGAAGAGCGCCTTGCGCAGCGTCACCTCGTACTCCTCGCGGGTGAAGTCCGTGGCGCTGCCCTTGTGGTTCCAGTCGTCGGAGGGCGTGGTGTAGTAGTGCAGGGAGAGGCCGTCCATGTACGCGCCGGCGTTCTTCATCAGGACCTCGGTCCAGTTGTAGTTCGGGTCGCTCACGTTCGTTCCCGGGCCGCAGGCGATCTTGAAGATCTTCTTTTCGCCATACTGCTTGACGTAGCTCTGGTAGCGGCGGTAGAGGTCCGCGTAGTACTCCGGCCGCATGTTGCCGCCGCAGCCCCAGTTCTCGTTGCCCACGCCGAAGTAGTCGATCTGCCAGGGCTCGGCGTGGCCGTTCTTCCCGCGCAGCTTGGCCATGGTGGAGTCGCCGCCGGCGGTCATGTACTCGATCCACTCGGCCATCTCCTGCACGGTGCCGGAGCCGACGTTGCCGTTGATGTAGGGCTTGCAGCCGACCTGGCGGCAGAGCTCGAGGAATTCGTGCGTGCCGAAGCTGTTGTCCTCCACGACGTAGCCCCAGTTCGTGTTGACGATGCGCTTGCGGTCGGCCTTGGGGCCGATGCCTTCCTTCCAGTGGTATTCGTCGGCAAAGCAGCCGCCCGGCCAGCGCAGAACCGGGAGCTGGATGTTCCGGAGCGCCTCGACCACGTCCGTGCGCATGCCGTTGACGTTCGGGATGGCGCTGTCCTCGCCCACGTAGAGCCCCTCGTAGATGCAGCGGCCCAGGTGCTCCGAGAAGTTGCCGTAGACCTCCGGCTGGATCTGCGCGCCCGCGCGCGCGGGGTAGATGTTCTGGCGAACCATGTGATCCTCTCCTTTATTTTAGCATAATCTAAAAAGATTTAGCTTGACTTAAAACCTAAGGGCATGATACCATAGCGGAGGAGGGAAGTCAAGAAAGGGAGAGAAAAAATGCAGGAGTTTGGCTTTACGGACTTGCTGGCGCTGGGCCGCGCGCTGGACAGCGCGGCGCGCGTGGAGGCGCTGCGGCTCCTCTCGCAGGAGGGGAGCCTCTCGGCGGGGGAGCTGGCGCAGAAGCTGGGCCTGACGCCCGGGGCCATGACCGGGCACATCCGGCGCCTGCAGGAGGCGGGCCTTGTGGACGTGGAGAACGCGAACGGCACGCACGGCGTGCGGCGGATGGTCCGCCTGCGGCAGAAGCGCCTCGCGCTGAACCTGGAGGCCGCGCCGGAGGCGGAGCGCAGCTACGCGGTGGAGCTGCCGGTGGGCGCCTACGCGGCGCACCGCGCACTGCCGACCTGCGGCCTGGCCGCGCCGGAGGGGTGGATCGGGCAGGTGGACGACCCGCGCGCCTTCGACGACCCGCGCCATTTTTCGGCGGGGGTGCTCTGGCTGCTGGAGGGGTATGTCGAGTACCGCATCCCCAACCGCATCCCGCGGGGCGGCCGGCTGAAGTCGCTCTCCATCGTGCAGGAGATCGCCTCGGAGGCGCCGGGCACCTGCGGGGACTGGCCGAGCCGGATCGCCTTCTCGCTCGGCGGCGTGGAGGTGGGGTCCTGGGTCAGCCCGGGCGACTACGGCGACCGGCGGGGGCTCTGGAATCCGCCCTGGTGGAACGACGGCCTCAACCAATACGGCCTGCGCAAGACGCTGCGCGTGGACGCGGCGGGCGCCTTCATGGACGGGGAGCGCATCGGGTCGGTCACGGCGGCGGACCTGCCCCTGCGCGGCGGGGAGGCCCTGGCCTACCGGATGCAGGTGGCCGCGGACGGCCACGGCGGCGGGCTGACGCTCTTTGGCCGGGGCTTTGGCAACTACGGCCGCGACATCGCCGTCTCCGTGGAATACGAGTAAACAAAAAGGGCAATCGGATTCTTCCGATTGCCCTGTGCGTTTGCGGAGCGCTCAGCCGATGTACGCCGCGGAGACGTACGCCTCGCCGCCGAGGTATTCAATCTCGTACCAGCCGGGGAGCACGTCGAGGATCTCGACCTCCGTGCCGCGGGAGAGCGTGCCGAGGATCTCGAAGTTCGTGCCCGCGCCGGCGCGCACGTTCAGCGTGCGGCAGGTGACGTGCATATCCGTCAGGTCCCCGCCGACCCTGGCCAGGTAGTCCGCGCTGCAGTACGCAGTCTGGCCGTTGTAGGCGAACTTCAGCCAGCCGTTCTCCAGCTCGCCCTCGAGGATCGTGCCGCGGGAGAGCGTGCCGATCCTGGCGTAGCCCGTGCTGCCGCCCAGGCGCACGTTCAGCGTGCGGCAGGTGACCATGTAGAGGTCCTGTTCCTCCTCGGGCTCCTCCCCGTCAACGGGGGGCAGGGAGTCCTCGTCCTCGTCGTAGTCCGGGTAGTACTGCGGCTCGGTGAAGGACGGGTTGGAGGGCTCGGAGGGCTGCTCGGGAACGGGGATGGTGATGCTTCCGCCCGGCGCAACCGTTTCACCGTCTACGGTGATGTCATCGCCCGTGCCGTTCGTCACCGTGACGCCAGCGGGGACGTCCGTGACCTCTTTGCCGTGGACGACCTCGAGGGTCTCCCCGGACTGCGCGGAGGAGATTCGCGTCAGCGCGTCCTCGCCGACGTAGTACTGGCTGTCGGCCTCGATCACGAGAGCGTCGTCCGCCAGATAGGCGTCGTCGGGTTTCTGGGAATAGATGCCGCCCGTGACGCGGATCTCGTTTTCCTGAGAAGTCTCCGCAATCTCCTCCACGCCGCCCGCGAAGGTGCCGCCGGAGAGGGTTACGTCGGAATACGACTCCACATTCACACTGCCGTTGATGGTTCCGGACGAAATTTCGAGATTGGCTATGTTCGTTTTGCCATCATTACTGGCCCCATTGACGTGGATATTTCCGTTGCAGACGACGCTGCCGGACAGCTTCGTTGTGACACTCGCCCCCGAAGCCTCGGCCACCGCGTGCACCGCGGTCCCGCCTTGGACGGTCAGGATTCCCCCGCTGATCTCGGCGGTTCCGTAGTTGTCCAAGGCATAGGCGCCTTGCCGGTCCACCGTCACCGAGCCGCCCGTCATGGTAACCGTTCCACCGCCGTTGTTGCGGATCGCGTGGAGAAAGCTGCTGTACAGCACCCCGCCATCCAGATTCAGCGTGCACCCTTTGGAGATCTGCACCATGCCCATGCTGTTGTCGCCACGCTGCGCCTCGCTCCGGATGGCGCCGTCCTTGACCGTCAGCGAGGCGGAAGAACCCTCGATGCTGACCAAAGTTCCTGAGCCGTCTTTCCCCAGGAGCGTGCCGCTGTCCAGCGTGACCGAGTCCTTCTCAATTCGCAGGGCCTTCATCTTGTCATCGGAGGTGGATACCTTGCCGTTGCCGGCCGTGTCCTCGATGGTCAATGTGCCGCCCTTCACATGGATCACGGCCTGGGCCGTTGGGTCGTTGCCGGCGGACAGCGTATGGCCGCTGAGGTCGAGCGTGACGCTCCCAGTGCTGATGGTGATGCATTCCTCGACATCCTGAAGCAAGTGCACCGTTCCACCGGAGGTCTTGGCTGCATCAATGGCCTCCTGCACCTTCATGTATTCAGTGTTCCCAAACTGCGCGACAGCGCCCTCCCGGGGCGCCTGGCCCTCTCCTGCCGGGACGGTCTCTCCCCCGGCAAAGGCCGTCGGGAGAAAGGCAAGGAGCAGCAGCAGGCTGAGCGCAAGGGCCGCGAGCCTGCGCGCCGGATGGCGCAATTTCATGGACGTTCACCTCTCTGGAAAATGGATATGCGCGGCAGCCCGCGCCGGTGCAAAATTTTTCATATTATTATCGCATATCGGGAGAAGAAATGCAAATCTGTTCCCATCCCTCCGGCGGGCGCAGAAACTCGCGCGGCAGCCCCGTTTTTCTCCGCAGGCGGGGGAAAAAGCGCCCCGCGCAGGGGAAGCGGATTCCCGGGACGCGCGCAAATTTCGGAAAAAAACAATTTTTGGACTCCGGCGGGGAATCCCATTCCTCCCGGCGCAGAGCCTCCCGAAGATTTTGGGAAGAAAAAATGCAGGGCCGGGGAGGAGAGCCTTGCGGCTCCGCTCCCCGGCCCTGGCCGCCCGTCCGCCGGCGGCTCAGCCGATGTACGCGGCGGAGACGTAGCCGACGCCGCCGAGGTATTCGATCTCGTACCAGCCGGGGAGCACGTCGAGGATCTCGACCTCCGTGCCGCGGGACAGCGTGCCGAGGATCTCGAAGTTCGTGCCCGCGCCGGCGCGCACGTTCAGCGTGCGGCAGGTGACGTGCAGGCCGGTCAGGTCCCCGTCGACCCTGGCCAGGTAGTCCGCGCTGCAGTAGGCGGTCCCGCCGTCATAGGCGAACTTCAGCCAGCCGTCCTCCAGCTCGCCGGAGACGAGCGTGCCGCGGGAGAGCGTGCCGATCCTGGCGTAGCCCGTGCCGCCGCCCAGGCGCACGTTCAGCGTGCGGCAGGTGACCATGTAGAGGTCCTGGGTCTCCTCGGGCGCTTCCTCCGCTTCCTCGTCCTCGGCGGGGGGCAGGTAGTCCACGTCCTCGTCGTAGTCCGGGTAGTAGGTGGGCTCGATGAAGTTGTTGCGCACAAAGGAGGCCGTGATGGTGTGGTTGGCAAATACGTTATCGAAGGTGTAGCTGGAAACCGCGCCGACGCTCGTTCCATCCACCCGGACGTCCTGGATGTTGTACCCACCAGCCGCCGTGATGGCAAAGGTTTGGCTCCCGCCGGTTTGGACCGAAACCGTGCCAGAGGGGGAGATGCTGCCGTTCGGGCCGGCGGTGGCGGTGATCGTGTTTGTGGAACCCTCCGGGATCGTCGCATTTCCCTCGACACCGCCGAGGATTTGTCCCGCGCCATTGTTGTTGTCAATGACAACGTCTTCTCCATCAACAGTTACCTTGCCATTGATGGTGCCCGTGTTGGTGAGCCCCGTTCGACTCCCCAGGGAGACGTCGCCGTTGATGGTGCCCTCGTTCTGCAGCTTGTCCTCGACCAGGTCATAAGTGTTAAATCCGATGGAGACATCTCCGTTCAGCGTTGCGCCGGAAGAAATCTGGAGCCTCGCCGTAAGGCCGTTGGTATTGCTATCGCCCTCGATCCGGATGATGTCGGCGGTAACCTTTCCACTCGTAATGTAGACGCCCGTCCACGGCTGTGTGGAATCATTCGAGTTGACCACAATGCCCGCATAAATTGTATCCTTTGTAGTGGTGTTGTTGGTGACCGTCCCGCCGGTCATGGTCAGCCCGACTTCGCTGCCCACCCAGATGCCGCCGCCATAGCCGGTCCCGGTGGCCCTGTTGTTTGTGATGCTGCCGCCACGGATGAGATGCTGTCCCGCCTGATTGTCCAGAGCGAGGCCCGCGCCATTGCCGGCTTCATTGTCGTGAATCCAGCCGCCATTCATCGTGAACGCGCCGGGTTCGGTCTCGCCGCGCGTGACGCGCACGCCGCCGCCGTTGCCTGCATAGCCGCCGTGGATGTCCGCGCCGTCGTTGAGGGTGAGGTCCGCAGAATTGGTCGCGCAGAGGACGCTGCAATACGCAGAACGACTTGCGTTACCCGCTACCTCGCATTCGACGGTCAACGCCGTCCCCGCGTCGGTTATGTAGATCATGCTTTCATGCAAAATGGTGAAATTGGAAGCTGCGGCGATCGTTCCGTCGCCGGTCAGGGTGATCTTCCTTCCGCCGTCGATGACGAGCGTTTTGGCAATCGTCACCGTGCCTTCGATGCGGATGACGGTGGGTCCGCTGGCGTTCGCGATGGCGTCGAGCAGTTCCTGCTCTGTCTTCACGATCACTTCCCCCTCCGCAAACGCCGTCGGGAGGAAGGAAAGGACCAGCAGCAGGCTCAGGCCCAGGGCCAGGAGCTTGCGCGCCAGGGGTGGATGTTTCATGGACGCTGCACCTCTCTTTTGCGGTCTGCGCGGATGTTCCGCGAAACAGGGGATTTTCTGGCTTTATTATCGCACAGCGGGAAAAGAAATGCAATTCTGTTCACAACTTTGAAACATCCGCCGGGAAATCCGCCGGGAGCGCCGGTTTTTCCTTTCCGAAACGGAAAAAACGATTTTGCAGGCAAACGAAATTGCGGCGGGGAAAACTTCCCGGCGCGCCCGCGGGCAAGCTTTTTTGGCCCAAACGGGAAAATGCAAACCGGCAAAGAAATCCCCCGCCGCCAAAATTCTTTGCAAAACGAAACAAGAAAAAGCCGCCCTGGGATGAGAAAGCGTTCACAATCCCATCACAGAGCGGCAAGCGCCGTGCGCTTACAGCAGCGTGCGGCGCAGCTCCGCGCCCGTCCGCGGCGAGAGGTAGGCCGGCGGCACGTCGAACACGCTGCGCGCGCCCGTCTGCCCCTCGGCGGCGAGCTTGGCCACGGCGCGCGCGTAGGCCACGAGCACGCTCGCGGTGAACTCCGGGTTGGAGTCGAGCTTGAGCGCGAACTCGATGAGCTGCTTGTGCTCGGCGTTTTCGCCGGTCGCGCCGCTGCGCAGGACGAAGCCGCCGTGCGGCAGGCCCGCGTGGTCGCGGTCCAGCTCCTCCTGGGAGACGAAGTGCACGGTCGTGTCGTAGTCCGCGAAGTAGTTGGGCATCTCCACAATCGCCTTTTCGACCGCGGCGGGGTCCGCGCCGGGCTTGAGGACCACGTAGCACTCGCGGGTGTGCTTTTCGCGCGTGGCAAGGTCCGGGTTCTCGCCGCGGCGCACGGCCTCCACGGCCGCGGGCACGGGCACGGTGTACTGCCGCGCGTCGGCCACGCCCGGCACGCGGCGGATCGCGTCGCTGTGCCCCTGGGAAACGCCCCGGCCCCAGAACGTGTAGTCGCGCCCGTCCGGCAGCACCGCGCCCGCGTAGAGCCGCAGCAGCGAGAACAGGCCCGGGTCCCAGCCGACGGAGAGCAGGGAGAGGTGCCGCGCCTCCTTGGCGGCGGCGTCCAGGGCGGCGAAGTAGTCCGGGATGTGGGCATGGGTGTCGAAGGAGTCGACGGTGTTGAAGTGCCGGGCCAGGGCCGGGCCCTGCTCGGGCAGGTCGGTCGCCGAGCCGCCGCACAAGATCAGGACGTCGATGTCCTTGGCGTGCGCCGGCGCGTCGGAGAGCGGCAGCACCGGAACATTCGGGGTCAGGATCGAAAGGCTCGCGGGGTCGCGGCGGGTGAACACCGCGGCAAGGGACATGTCCGGCTGCTGGCGGAGCGCCAGCTCCACGCCGCGGCCGAGGTTGCCGTATCCGCAGATGCCGATGCGATAGGTCTTCATCTTTGCAAAACCTCCTAAAGAAAGATGCTCCAATACCTGTAGTATAGCACAGAGCGGGCGGCCCCGAAAAGCCGCGCGAACATTTAACGCAAATAAGCGGGAAAGGATGCGGGGAAATTGTGTAAAATAGGAGATTGTTAGGGTCCGCACATGCGGACGGACGCAGTATGCAAAACGAGGAAGATAGGAGTGGGGTTTTCCATGCAGCCAAGCGAAGAAGTCCAGCGCCGGCGAACCTTCGCCATCATCTCGCACCCGGACGCGGGCAAGACGACGCTCACCGAAAAGCTCCTGCTCTACGGCGGGGCGATCCACCAGGCCGGGTCCGTCAAGGCGCGCAAGGCCGAGCGCCACGCCACAAGCGACTGGATGGAGATCGAAAAGCAGCGCGGGATCTCGGTGACGAGCTCCGTCATGCAGTTTGAATACGAAGGCTTTCACATCAACATCCTGGACACGCCCGGCCACCAGGACTTTTCCGAGGACACGTACCGCACGCTCGTGGCCGCGGACTGCGCGGTGATGCTCATCGACGCGGCAAAGGGCGTCGAGGCGCAGACGATCAAGCTCTTCCACGTCTGCCGCATGCGCTCGATCCCGATCTTTACCTTTGTCAACAAGATGGACCGCGCTGCGCGCGATCCCTTTGAGCTCATGGAGGAGATCGAAAAGGTGCTCGGCATCCACGCCGTGCCCGTGACCTGGCCCATCGGCACCATGGGCGACTTCCAGGGCGTCTACCACCGGGAGACCGGCGAGGTCGAGGTCTTCTCCGGCGACAGCCGCCACGGCGCGGACCAGGTCAAGGCGCGCTTTGTGCCCTTTGAATCCGAGGAGATCGAGTCGGTCCTGGCCGAATCCTACCGCGAAAAGCTCCTGGAGGACCGGGAGCTGCTGGACGTGGCGGGCGACGAATTTGACCTAAGTAAGGTTCGCGCAGGGCTGCTGACGCCCATGTTCTTCGGATCGGCGATGAACAACTTCGGCGTGGAGTCCTTCCTGGCCAAGTTCCTGGAGTACTCCCTGCCGCCGCAGGCGCGCCAGGACGAGGCCGGCCAGGTCGTCGAGCCCACGGACCCGAATTTCTCCGGCTTCATCTTTAAGATCCAGGCCAACATGAACCCCGCGCACCGGGACCGCATCGCGTTCCTGCGCATCTGCTCCGGAAAGTTCCAGAAGGGGATGAGCGTGCGCCAGGCCGCAACCGGCAAGGAGATCAAGCTCGCCCAGCCGCAGGCCTTCATGGCCGACGCGCGCGAGGGCGTGGAGGAGGCCTGGCCCGGCGACATCATCGGCCTGTTCGACCCCGGGATCTACGCCCTGGGCGACACGCTCTACACCGGCAGGAAGGTGCAGTACGCGGGCATCCCGGTCTTTGCGCCGGAGCACTTTGCGCGCGTGTCCACGCTGGACTCGCTCAAGCGCAAGCAGTTCCTCAAGGGCGTGACGCAGCTGGCCACCGAGGGCGCGGTGCAGACCTTCCGCCGGGCGGACGGCATCGGCGAGGAGGTCATCGTGGGCGTGGTCGGCGTTCTGCAGTTCGAGGTGCTGCAGTACCGGCTCAAGAACGAGTACGGCGTGGAGGTCAACGTCCAGCCGCTGAACTTTACGGCGGTGCGCTGGGTCGTGCAGACCCCGCAGGAGCTGACCCGCCTGCGCCTGCCCTCCACGGCGCGCATCGCCAAGGACCGGCAGGAGAAGGACGTGCTGCTCTTTGAGAGCGAGTGGTCCATCCGCTGGGCCCTGGAGAACAACGAGGGCCTGGAGCTCTCGGACACGGCCCCGCGCGGGGAATAAGAGGAGACAAGACCCATGAAGTTTGCCTTTTTGATCCTGGGCGCGTTCGATGAAGCGCGCGACCGGGCGCAGATCGCCGGCGGCGCGGCGCAGATCGTGGGCGTGCCGGACGTGGAGGCGGCCTGCAGCCAGGCGCAGCGCCTCATGGACGAGGGGATCGGCTGCATCGAGCTGTGCGGCGCCTTTGGCGAGGCGGGCGCGCGGCGCGTCATGCAGGCCACGGGCGGGCGCATCCCGGTGGGGTACGTCACGCACGCGGCGGAGATGGACCCGGTATTTGAAGCCGCTTTCGGCAGCGGGAGGAAGGAGCACGCATGAAGATCAAGAGAGAGGACATTCGGAACATCGCCATCATTGCGCACGTCGACCACGGCAAGACCACGCTGGTCGACCAGATGCTCAAGCAGTCCGGCGTGTTCCGCGAGAACCAGCAGGTGGCCGAGCGCGTGATGGACTCCGGCGACATCGAGCGCGAGCGCGGCATCACGATCCTGGCCAAGAACACGGGCGTACAGTACGGGGACGTGCACATCAACATCATCGACACGCCCGGCCACGCGGACTTTGGCGGCGAGGTGGAGCGCGTGCTCAAGATGGTGGACGGCGTGATCCTGCTGGTGGACGCCTTTGAGGGGCCGATGCCGCAGACGCGCTTTGTGCTGCGCAAGGCGCTGGAGCTGGGCCACCGCGCGATCGTGTGCATCAACAAGATCGACCGGCCCGACGCGCGGCCGGCGGAGGTCGTGGACGAGTGCCTGGACCTGATGATCGACCTGGACGCCTCGGAGGACCAGCTGGACTGCCCGTTCCTGTTCGCCTCGGCGCGCAAGGGCATCTGCTCGACGAGCATGGACGAGCCGGGCACGGACCTCAAGCCCCTGTTTGAGGCGATTCTGAACTACGTGCCCTGCCCGGAGGGCGACCCGGACGAGCCTCTGCAGCTGCTGGTGTCCACCATCGACTACAACGACTATGTGGGCCGCATCGGCATTGGGCGCGTGGAGCGCGGAACGATCCGCCGCGGCATGATGGCGATCCGCTCGGCCTTCGGCGCGGAGGGGGAGACGCGCGCGCCGGAGCGCATCAACACGCTCTACACCTTCCAGGGCCTGAACCGCATCGAGTGCGAGAGCGCGACCGTCGGGGAGATCGTGGCCGTATCCGGCATGCCGGACATCAACATCGGCGACACGATGTGCCCGCCGGACTGCGTGGAGCCCCTGCCCTTTGTCAAGGTTTCGGAGCCGACGGTGGCGGTGACCTTCTCGGTCAACGACTCGCCCTTTGCCGGGCGGGAGGGCAAGTACGTGACCTCCCGGCACCTGCGCGCGCGCCTGATGCGCGAGCTGCAGACGGACGTCTCCCTGCGCGTGGAGGACGGGAGCACGACGGACTCCTTCCGCGTGTGCGGCCGCGGCGAGCTGCACCTGACCGTGCTCATCGAGACGATGCGCCGCCAGGGCTACGAGTTCCAGGTCTCCAAGCCCGAGGTGCTCTTCAAGGAGATCGACGGCGTCAAGTGCGAGCCGATCGAGCGGCTGGTGGCGGACGTGCCGGAGGAATACGCGGGCGCGGTGATCGAGAAGATCGGCCGGCGCAAGGGCGTGATGGAGAACATGTCCGGCCGCGGCCGCGTGCGCCTGGAGTTCCTGGTGCCGGCGCGCGGGCTGTTCGGCTACCGGTCGGAGTTCCTGACGGACACGCGCGGTGAGGGGATCATGTCCAGCGTTTTCGAGGACTACGAGCCCTACAAGGGCGACATTGCGACGCGCAACTTCGGCTCGCTCGTGGCCTTTGAGACGGGCGAGGCGCTCACCTACGGTCTGTTCTACGCGCAGGACCGCGGCGAGATGTTCGTGGTGCCGGGCGACAAGGTATACGCGGGCATGATCGTGGGCGCGAACACGCGGCCGGGGGACATCGAGCTGAACGTCTGCAAGGCGAAGCACCTGACCTCCATCCGCAACGCGGCGGGCGCGGAGGACGCGATGCGCCTGCGCCCGGTGCGCCCGATGACGCTGGAGCGCGCGCTCGACTTCATCGACGACGACGAGCTGGTCGAGATCACGCCCAAGCACATCCGGATGCGCAAGAAGATTCTGGACAGCACGGCGAGGTATCGCTCGAAGCGCTGACGCGCTGGTCCCGGAAACGGACAAGGGTCCGTTTCCGGGAGGGGCCCGCTTTCCGAAAGAAGGGAGACGACGAAAGTCGTCTCCCTTCTTTCGGGCCGGGCCCCGTGGGCCGCGGGCGCGCACTCGGCTTCGCCTCGCACACGTCTGGGGCCTCAAAGGAAGCGATTTCCGCTGCGCAAGGGTTGGCGGAACGGCTGGGGCGGTGGGTGCGAACAAGGCGGGGCTGGGGGTTCCAGTAGCAATGCGGAAATCGCCCCGCGCTCGCCGGCAAAGCCGCCGGGCACGATGGGAAGTCGGGAGGGGAGCCCCCTCCCGACACCCTCCCCCGAGGGCGCATGAGGGTTGCGGGAAAGGCGGGGCGTGGGAGGGGAGCCGGGGTGTCAAGGAGGGCTTGCACCTGTTATCACATCACTACGACTTACGGCAGACCTTTCGCCAATTCGTAAAAATAGGCGCATCACTATGGAGTGCTATCATAAAAACTGAATCCAAATATGAAAGGACAGATGACAACATCAAAGAAGAACTTAATATGGGAAAACAGTATACAAAGGAGAATCGACCAAGGGCGCTGAAGCTGACAAAGGAGAGCGGAAAACCTGATTAACCATGACTTTACCGCTCAAAACCCAAGCAAAAAGTTCCACACAGACATCGCAGAGATCCCCTGTCCTGTCAGGATGGGAAACTCTACCTGACCTGGCGGCAGTGCTGGACTGCTTCGATGGCAGCATCCAGGGTGTCCGTATGGATAACAACATGAGAGCAGAGCTGTGTGAACAGGCCCTGGAGAACGCCTGCCGCAACACCAATCGCCAGAGCATGTTCCATAAAGGGAGATTCTTGACGCAGTGGCCGAAAACTTTTTTAGCTGTCTTAAAATGTGAATGGGTTCCTTTGCAGCACTACGATTTCCCATGCACCGCTTACAGCGACGTGCGTCCCCACTCCGCACTCGGCTGGCTCTCGCCATCCGCTTTTGAGTAGCATCTGCGTATTGCGACCGCTTAACTTAAGATTTTTCACATATTTCTACGATTCCTTCCGTTTCTTCCTGCTTTTACGAGAAGGACTCAACGACACAGATACGGTTACATATTTACCCATATATAAATTTTAGAGGCCAATGGACTTGATTTGGACGGCAAAATTGTCTGTTCGAGGATACTATATTTATATCTCATCTCTGCCTGTACCAACCTACAAGGATCAGAGGCCGTTACACTCCTTCCAGGCAATCGCTGAAACGAAGACAGGATGACCGAAGGACAGTTTGGGCGCAGTGCTGGATACTCGACTAATGGTGGATTGTGCTGACACCCCTTTTTTGCTATGCTAAAGGCAAATACGAAGGGGGGAGTTTCAATGAATTTGGCACAGACAGGGCACTTTCTCACCCAGCGGCGGAATGCCCTGGGCTTGACGCAGGCCCAGCTGGCCCAGCGCCTGGATGTCACAGACAAGGCGGTGAGCAAGTGGGAGCGCGGCAAGAGCTTGCCCGACATCGCGCTGCTCAACCGCCTGGCGGCGGAACTGCGCGTAAGCGTGGTGGAGATACTCAGCGGCGAGTCCCTGAACATGGGGCGCAGCAGCAACTTGGACGAGGCGCTGTCTCAGGGGGAGGACCTTGATCAGGCCGGGGAGCTGACGTTGCCCCGGACGGAGGCGGAAGACCTGCTGGTCTCCCCCTACCTGTTCGGCTGCAACCTGGAGCACACTCGCTCCTGCCTTGCCGGCGGCCTGTCCGCCCAGATGCTGCGCAACCGGAAGTTCGCCGGGAAGCCCACCGCCTGCGAGGGCTGCGCGCTGGAGTGGTTCCCCATCGGGGAAAGGGCGATCTTCAGCTTTGACGAGCCCTACACCCGGCACGGGGAGGGCTACCATATGCAGCGCACGATCGAGTGCAATTCGCTGAGCGTTTTCGCCCCTTACCCGGAGGAGACGGCGGGCGTGGGCCAGCACGGCCTCTCGTTTGCAGCTGGACGGGCCTATCTCTTTGCGGTGGTGGCAAAGTCCGCCGCCGGGGTGACGCTGTCCGTCTCGCTCACCGACAGGGCCGGAAAAATTGCCTACGACTGCCGCACCGTTGCCGTCAAGGGCGCGGACTGGACGCGCTACGAAGTGGAGCTGTGCCCGGCGAACGCCGACGCGGACGGGGACCTGCGCATCACCTGGGAAGGCGGCGGCAGCGTGTGCTTTGGCGCGCTCTCCCTGCTGCCCAAGGACAACTTCCGCGGTATGCGCAAAGACGTGATTGAGAAGCTGAAGGAGCTTGGGATCAAGGTACTGCGCTGGCCAGGCGGAAACTTCGCCGGGGAGTTCAACTGGATGGACGGCCTGCTGCCGGTGGACATGCGCGCACCGTTCCAGTCCTACCTCGGGCTGGAGACGCAGCCGCACACGTTGGGCTTTGACTTCAGCGAGATCAACACCGACGACTTCGTCGCCCTGTGCCGGGAGATCGGCGCCCAGCCCTTCCTCACCATCAACCCATGCTGGAACACGCCGGAGGAAAACGCCGCCTGGGTGGAGTACTGCAACGGGGACGCCTCGACAAAGTACGGGAGGCTCCGGATCGAGCGGGGATGGGAAGCGCCCTACGACGTGCAGCTCTGGTCCCTTGGCAACGAGTTCGGCTACGGCCACATGGAGGGCGACAACAGCCCCGGCGGCTACTGCCATATCGCCCAGGAGAACGGCAAAAAGATGCTGGAGGTCTCGCCCAACCTCAGCCTGTGCTCCTCCGGCCCCTACCCCAGCAAGGAGTGGTCGGAGCTGTCGGCCCGCCCCCTGTCCGGCATCGCCCAGATGATCTCGCAGCACTATTACGGCTACGCGCCCAAGTACACAGACCCGGACATCGTGGAGCAGGAGTACGGCAAGTGCCTTGCCTCCGTCGGGCGCATGCGCGAGCTGATCCACCAGTCCCGGGAGTACCTGGCGCCCAACATCCGCATCTCTATGGACGAGTGGAACGTGTGGTACGCCTGGTACCGCCCCTCCAGCGTAACGGACGGGATCTACGCCGCCCTTGCCCTGCACATGCTGATGGAAGAGGCGGAAAAGAGCGGCATCGCCCTGGCCTGCCATTTCCAGGCGGTCAACGAGGGGCTGATCCGCGTAACACCGGACGGCGCCTCGCTCACGGCGCAGGGGCAGATCTTCTCCCTTATGACCTGCCACATGGGGAACCGCCTGTGCCTTGCCTCGCCGGAAGCGGTGATCTCGGAGGACAAGACGGGCGCGCGCGTGGCCACCGTGGTCAACGCCTCCTACCAGGGGAAAAAGCGCGTGGACCTCTCTGCCTGCGGCCGCTGCACACAGGCAGTGCTCTACACGAGCAAGAGCGTGCTGCCGCCCTCTGTGTTTGGACAGGAGGACGTCCTTGCGCAGATCCAGGATGGCAGCATCGAGATGCCGCCCCACAGCGTGTTGTTCCTGCGCTTTGCCTAAAAAACAAGGCGCAAGGGTGACCCCAGCTTTCTGAGCGTGAAAAGAAGGGCAGCCGCGCCCCCGCGAAAGACGGGAGACGCGGCTGCCCTGAAATCGATGGACGATCATTCGAACACGGGCACGGTCTTGAGCACGCCGCCCTCCATGGCGGATTGATGCGCGCAGATGCCCACGCCCGTCCAGTAGGCGCCGTCGATGTCGCTGGGGACGGGATCGCGTTCCTCCAGTATGCTGCGGACGAACTCGTGCACCAGATGGGGGTGGGAGCCGCCGTGGCCGCCGCCCTGCAGGAAGGCCAGATGCGGGTTGCTGTCGTCGTACACCGTCTGGCGGGTGAAGCGCCCGATCTCCGGCGGCAGGCGGTCCGCGTAGTCGGGCACCGCGACGCGCTCCTCCGTCACCAGCCCACCCCGGCCGTAGTCGTTTAGGATGTGCCGAGAGTTGGCGCCAAGCTTCATGGAGAAGAGCACGGGCAGCTCCGACTCCAGCTGCTGCCACTCAAAGCTCTTGCGCTCGCCGTAGATGTTGAAGCTCTCGGTGTAGCCCCTGGCCACATGGTAGAGGAAGCGGGCCATCTCGATGGCCACGTCGCTGTCGCGCAACGTGATCAGGGCCGATTCGAAGGCGAAGGGGCAGCCATAGGGCGCCTCCACCTCTTTGCGCACCCTGCCGGAGCCCTTGCCGTAGACGGCGGCCGGGCGCTTGCCCAACAGCATCAGGCAGGGGGCCACCGCGTGCGTGGGGTGCATCAGCGGCGGGAAGCCCAGCCAGTAGTCGGGCCAGCCCTCCATGTCCTGGTAGTGGGCGCAGCGCATGAACTGGATCCGCCCCAGCTCCCCCTTTTCGTACAGGTCCTTCACATAGAGGAATTCCCGGCCGTACACGGAGGTCTCCATGAACATGTAGTGCTTGCCGCTCTTCTTGCGGGCCTCGATGACCTGATACAGCTCGTCTAGGCTCAGGCCCATGGGAATGGTGCAGGCGCAGTGCTTGCCGGCGTTCAGTGCCTTGACGGACAGGGGGGCGTGGGTGGCCGGGGGCGTCACCAGGTGCACCGCGTCGATGGTCTCGTCCGACAGCATCGCATCAAAGTCCGTCAGACGCTCTTCCAGCAGGAACTTGTCGGCGATCTTGTTCAGCTGCTCCCGGTTGGAGTCCACCAGTACCAGGGAGTCCACATCCGGGTGCTTTAGGTAGATGGGCATAAATTCCGCGCCGAAGGAGACTCCCACCAGCGCCACGCGCAGTTTTCCGCTTTTCATCGCATAATTCCCTCCTATTGGGTGGTTTGCAACCAGTATACCTGGATATGACAAAACGTCCATGGAGGGAAGGGGGAATATATGGAATAAGGGAGAGTTTTTCTAAGGCGGCGCCTAGACTTGCGCCATCGGCTGCCGGAAACGCAAGGAAAGGAGAAAGGCAGGGAAGCGGATATGGAGATGCAGAGAGTCAGCGCCCATTGGTTTCAACTGACGGGAGATCCTTGGGTGGAAGTGGTGGACAAGTGGAGCGGCGGGAACGTACACCCCGACCGGGCGATGAACCAGTGGGTGTTGGTGCTGATGCTGCGCGGGCAGCGCACCTTCCGTGTCTACGGGGAGGACTACGCCGTCCGCGCCGGGGATTTCTTCCTGCTGCCCCCCTATGTGCGGCACTGCGGCATCGAGTACGACGAGCACGAGGCCTATTTCGCCCACTTTCGCGCTGAAGGGGTCCACGCGGCGCTGCCGGAAAAGCTGGACACCGAGAGGATCTTGCTGCCCCTGTGCGGGCAGGTGCCGCTGGAGCTGCCCTGCTTTAGCCTGATGGAGTACATGGTCAGCCATCGCTCGGCGCCGTTTTTCAGCGAGCACTTCCTCACCTCCCAGGTCCAGGCCATACTGTATCAGCTCAGTTTGACGGCTCAGAAAAAGCTCCTGTGGTCTAAGCCGGAAAGGAGCTTCGCCTACCAGATCCTGCAGTTCATCGATGGAAACAAGAGCCGGCAACTGCACAAAAGGGACTACGCGGAGGCTTTCGGCCGCTCCTACGATGGGCTCAACAACCTAACGCAATCCGTATATGGAGTGACGATCAAGCAGATGCAGGTCATCCTCCGCGTGGAGCAGGCCAAACGAATGCTCAGCTCGGGCCGCTCCATCGCAGAGACCAGCGAGGCCTGCGGCTTTAACGACTATTTCTATTTCCTGAAAGTGTTCAAAAAGAAGACGGGCATGACGCCTTCCGAGTACCAAAGTTCTTAGGAGAAAAGGTGCCGGCTATGTGCCAGGCACTGGGGATCCGCGATCAAGGGTACTTGCTATGCTTTCCAGCGGCCGGAATAGATTTACGAGTGCCTGCGGGAAGAGGAAAGGAATGGCTGCAGTGATGGCGTCCGGTGGATCATTGCCTGGCCCAGGCTTTACCGCGGCTGTACCGGTGGCGACCGGCGGATCTACCGTATCCATTCGGAACGCCATCTAACCGTCCAGCCCAAACGTCGTTCCAATAGGATCGCCGAGGCTGTCCGGCAGGTGGAAAAGAAGCTTCCTTGCCACATAAAAAAAGAAAAGCGACACGACCAAGATGAGCCGTGAGGCAGGTAAGCGCGTCAAATAAACACGTAGAGACACAGAGGGATGCGGATGGTAAAAATTCTGACGCACCAGAAACATCCTAGCGTAAGTCTCCATAAAACTCTAAACGCCATAGGACGCAGCTCTAAGCTGTATCCTATGGCGTTTTTGTCTTTTGTCAACAGGGCCGTAATACGAACGCCCCTTAAGGGGCTGCAAAAGTGGCAAAGGCAATGGGCTTGAACTTTTGCAAAAAGTGAAAGCCAGCGCCTTGAGACGCTGGCCGGTAATCATTGGGCTTTTAGCCCTTGTGCAAACCACCCG
>CAJFMX010000031.1 GCA_904393115.1 uncultured Clostridia bacterium | reverse complement strand
GCCGCGCCTGCATTTTGGAGCTGGGACCGGGCGGGAACCGGAACGGGAACGCCCGCCCCCCGCCCCCGCCGCCGGGCTCCGCGCCCCGGGCGAATGCGCAGCATTCGCCCGCTTTTCCGGCGCGCCGGAAAAGCGGATGGCCAAGGGCCATCCGGGGCGCGGAGCCCCGCACGCCGAAGCGCTCGCGCACCCGCCGGGCGCCGGCTACTCGAGGGAGCGGAGGAAGGCGCGGTCCTCGTCGATGGTCTGCTGGACCATGTCCGGCGCGGGTCCGCCGGGGAGGCGCCGCGCGTTCACGCAGGTCTCCATGGAGAGCGCGGTGTAGACGTCCTCGTCAAAGAGCGAGGAGAAGGCGCGCAGCTCCTCCAGGGGCAGGTCCAGCAGGGCCTTGTTTTCGCCGATGCAGTGGAGGACGAGCTTGCCCAGCACCTCGTGCGCGTCGCGGAAGGGCAAGCCCTTCTTGACCAGGTAGTCCGCGGCGTCGGTCGCGTTGGTGAAGCCGCCGCTCGCGCCGCGGCGCATGACGTCCGTGCGGAAGCGCAGGGTCTTGAACATGCCGGTAAAGACGCTCAGGCACTTGATGAGCGTGTCGCGCGCGTCAAAGAGCGCCTCCTTGTCCTCCTGCATGTCCTTGTTGTAGGCTAGGGGCAGGCCCTTCATCACGGTCAGCAGCGCCAGCAGGTCGCCGTAGACGCGGCCGGTCTTGCCGCGGGTGAGCTCGGCCATGTCCGGGTTCTTCTTCTGCGGCATGATGGAGGAACCGGTGGCGTAGGCGTCGTCCATCTCGACGAACTGGAACTCGTTCGTGTTCCAGAGGATGAGCTCCTCGCAGAAGCGCGAGAGGTGCATCATCGTAACCGAGCAGGCGTAGAGGTAGTCCAGCACGAAGTCGCGGTCCGAGACGCCGTCCAGGGAGTTGCGCGTGAGCTGGGAAAAGCCCAGCAGCTCCGCCACGCGCGCGCGGTTCAGGGGATAGGTCGTGCCCGCGAGCGCGCCGCTGCCCAGGGGCATGGCGTCCGCAGCCGCCTTGGCCGCCTGGAAGCGGCCGATGTCCCGCCGGAACATCTCGGCATAGGCGCACAGGTGGTGGCCCAGGGTGATGGGCTGCGCCTTCTGCATGTGCGTGTAGCCGGGCATGATGTCGGCCTTGTGCAGTTCGGCCGCGTCCAGCAGCGCGTGCAGCAGCTCCGCCAGGTGCGCCACCGCCTCGTCGGCGACGTCCTTGACGTACATGCGGCAGTCCAGGGCCACCTGGTCGTTGCGGCTGCGGCCGGTGTGCAGGCGCTTGCCCGCCTGGCCGATGCGCGCGGTCAGGAGCGTCTCGACGTTCATGTGGATGTCCTCGGCGTCGAGCTGGAAGTCCACCTTGCCCGCCTCGATGTCCTGGAGCAGGTCCTTCAGGCCCGCGACGATGGCGTCCGCGTCCGCCGGGGTCAAGATCCCCTGCTCGCCCAGCATCGTCGCGTGGGCGATGGAGCCTTCGATGTCCTGCTTGTAGAGCCGCTTGTCGAACGTGATGGAGGAGTGGAAGTCGTCCACCATGCCGTCGGTGGACTTTTCAAAGCGTCCGCCCCAGAGTTTCATGCGAAATACCCTCCTTGACGATCATCGGGGCGGACATGCGCCCATGCCCGCCCCGACGGAAGCTGGTAAATGGAATCCCCCTGCGCCCCGGGCGTGCCGGAAGCGCGGAGGGAAAGGAAGAACGAAAAGGGTTTACAGTAGGTCCTGGCTGCCCAGGAGCATGGCGCGGATCTTGAGCGGCAGGCCGAAGCAGTTGATGAATCCGCCCGCGTCCTTCTGGTTGTAGACCGTGTCCGCGTCAAAGGTCGCAAAGTCCATGGAGTACAGGGAGCAGGGGGACTTGACGCCCGCGGGGATGCAGTTGCCCTTGTAGAGCTTGACGCGGGTGACGCCGGTGACGGTCTCCTGCGTGGAATCCACAAACGCGCTCAGCGCCTTGCGCAGGGGCGTGTACCACTGGCCGTAGTAGACCAGCTCCGCGAACTTGATGGCGCAGGTGTCCTTGAAGTGGCGCGTCTCGCGGTCGAGGCAGAGCTCCTCCAGGTTCATGTGCGCGGCGTAGAGGATGGTGCCGGCGGGCGTCTCGTACACGCCGCGGCTCTTCATGCCGACCAGGCGGTTTTCGACCATGTCCGCAATGCCCACGCCGTGCTTGGCGCCCAGGGCGTTGAGCTTCTCGATGAGGGCGACGGGGCCGAGCTTTTCACCGTTGACGGCAACGGGCTCGCCGCGGGTCCACTCGATCTCCACGTATTCCGCCTCGTCCGGCGCCTGCTCCGGCGTGTTGCAGATCATGTACAGGTCGTCCTGCGGCGCGTTCCACGGGTCCTCCAGGTCGTGGCCCTCGTGGGACAGGTGCCAGAGGTTGCGGTCCATGGAGTAGGGCTTCTTCTTGGTCACGGGCACGTCGATGCCGCGCGCGGCCGCGTAGTCGATTTCCTCGTCGCGGCTCTTGATGTCCCAGATGCGCCAGGGCGCGATGATCTCCAGGTCCGGCGCCAGGGCCTTGATCGTCAGCTCAAAGCGGACCTGGTCGTTGCCCTTGCCCGTGCACCCGTGGCAGATGGCCGTCGCGCCCTCCTTGCGGGCGATCTCGACCAGGCGCTTGGCGATCACCGGCCGCGCAAAGGAAGTGCCCAGCAGGTACTTGCCTTCGTAAACCGCTTGTGCTTTAATAGTAGGGAAGATGAAGTCCTTGACGAACTCTTCCCGCAGGTCCTCGATGTAGATCTTGGAGGCGCCGGTCTTGATGGCCTTCTCCTTGAGGGGCTCGAGCTCTTCGCCCTGGCCCACGTCGCCGGCCACCGCGATGACCTCAAAGTCGTAATTCTCTTTCAGCCAGGGGATGATGATGGAGGTATCCAGTCCGCCCGAGTAGGCGAGGATGACCTTTTTCTTTTCTGCCATGATGCGTTCCTCCTGCATGAGCGTCTTGCGCATGTGATGAAATGAGTATACATCCACCTGCATAAAAATACAAGCCCCTTTGTGTAAAAAAACTGTAATTCGAAAAGGAGACGAAATGACCATACTGGGAATCGATCCGGGCCTGGCCACGATGGGCTGGGGCGCGATCCACTACGACAGCGTGAAGCCGCGCCTGATGGATTATGGGGCGCTGACCACCCCGGCGGACATGCCCATGCCCCAACGGCTGCTCGCGCTCTTCGAGGGCGTGGAGGACCTCTGCCGCCGCTTCGATCCGGACGACATCGCCATGGAGGAGCTCTTCTTCTGCAAAAACGTCACCACGGCCATCGCCGTGGGCGAGGCGCGGGGCGCGGCCATCGTGGCGATGCGTAAACATACAAATAATTTGTTTGAATATACACCCATGCAGATCAAGCAGGCGGTCACCGGCTACGGCAAGGCGGACAAGCGCCAGGTGCAGCAGATGGTCAAGCTCCTGCTGAACCTGCCGGAGATCCCAAGGCCGGACGACGCGGCGGACGGCCTGGCCATCGCCATCACGCACGCGCACTCCATGCGGATGCGCCAGAACTACAGAATCTAGGGAGGGAAGGCCATGTTTGCCTATATCGAGGGGCGCGTGACGGAAAAGTATGCCGACGCCATGGTGGTGGAGGCCGGGGGCGTGGGGTTCCTCGTCAGCGCGACGCCCCAGACCATCTCCTCCGTCTCGGGCAGCGGGGCGCGCTGCCGCGTCTATACCAAGGTCGTGGCCAAGAAGGACGACGTCTGGGAGATCTACGGCTTTGCCACGCGCGAGGAGCGGGAGATGTTCGAAAAGCTGACCTCGGTCTCGGGCGTGGGGCCGAAGATGGCGCTGGGGGTGCTGTCGGCGCTGCCGGTGCGGGACCTTGCGCTGGCCATCGTAGCGGGCGACGCAAAGGCGCTCAAGGCCGCGCCGGGCATCGGCGCAAAGACCGCCCAGCGCCTGCTGCTGGAACTGCGGGACAAGGTTTCGGACGAGGAGCTGGTCGGGGACTTTGCCGCGGGCGGCGCCGCCGCAGCCGTTGTGGAGGGCAGCGCCGCGCAGGACGCGCTCGCCGCGCTGATGGCCCTGGGCTATACGCAGGCCGAGGCCGCGACCGCGCTCTCCCGCGTCAAGGACCCGGGCGCGAGCGCCGAGGAGCTCATCCGCCAGGCCCTGCGCGCCATGGCGCAGGGGTAAAGGGAGAAGAAAAGGAGAGGAACCATGCCCGAAGACAGAATGATCGCAAGCGACTACAACCCGTTTGAGGACGAGGCGGAGACCACGCTGCGCCCGAAAACCCTGCGGGAATACTGCGGGCAGGACGCCATCAAGGATACGCTGTCCATCTACATGCAGGCGGCCTCCATGCGGCACGAGCCCCTGGACCACATCCTGCTCTACGGCCCGCCGGGCCTGGGCAAGACGACGCTTGCGGGCATCGTCGCCGCGGAGATGGGCGCGCAGCTGCGCGTGACCAGCGGCCCGGCCATCGAGCGGCCGGGGGACCTGGCCTCGATCCTGACGGGGCTGAACACCGGGGACATCCTCTTTGTGGACGAGATCCACCGCCTCAGCCGCGCCGTGGAGGAGGTGCTCTACCCCGCCATGGAGGACTTTGCCCTGGACATCATGATCGGCAAGGGGCCCTCGGCCCGGTCCATCCGCATGGACCTGCCGCACTTTACGCTCATCGGCGCCACGACCCGCGCCGGCATGCTCACCAACCCTTTGCGCGACCGCTTCGGCATCACCTTCCGCCTGGAGCTCTACAGCCCGGAGCAGCTGGCCCAGATCGTCAAGCGCTCGGCGCACATCCTGCGCGTGGAGATCGACGACGGCGGCGCGCTGGAGATCGCGCGCCGGTCCCGCGGCACGCCGCGCATCGCCAACCGCATGCTCAAGCGCGTGCGCGACTACGCGGTCGTGCGCGCCGGCGGCCGCATCAGCCTGGAGGTCGCGCGCGAGGGGCTGGACATGCTCGCCGTGGACGCCCTCGGCCTGGACCACATCGACCGCATGATCCTGCGCTCGATGATCGAGAAGTTCGGCGGCGGGCCCGTGGGGCTGGACACGCTCGCCGCGGCCACGGGCGAGGACACCATCACCATCGAGGACGTCTACGAGCCCTACCTGCTGCAGCTGGGGTTCATCATGCGCACGCCCCGCGGCCGCGTGGTCACGGCCCTGGGCTGCGAGCACATGGGCTACCCCGCCAGCGCCAGCGGCGCGCTCCACCAGCAGCTCCGCATGGACGTGGACGACTTGGAAAGCGAAGAGGACGAACCATGAACACAAAGGACTTCTATTACGACCTTCCCCAGGAGCTCATCGCGCAGACCCCCGCGCCCGTGCGGGACGAGTCGCGCCTGCTCGTCTACCACCGCGCCAGCGGGGAGATGGAGCACCGCATCTTCCGGGACGTCATCGACTATCTGAACCCCGGCGACGCGCTGGTCATCAACGAGACGCGCGTGCTGCCCGCCCGCCTCATCGGGGAGCGGGAGGACACCGGCGGCGCGATGGAGTTCCTGCTCCTGCGGCGCGTGAATTACGACACCTGGGAGACGCTGGTCAAGCCCGGCAAGCGCGCAAAGACCGGCGTCACCTTCTCCTTTGGCGGGGGCAGGCTGCGCGCCACCGTCCTTTCCTCCACGGAGGACGGCGGGCGCCTGGTGCAGTTCCACTTCGACGGCGTCTTTGAGGAGATCCTGGACGAGCTCGGCCAGATGCCCCTGCCGCCCTACATCACCGAGCGCCTGGAGGACAAGAACCGCTACCAGACCGTCTACGCCAAGGAGGAGGGCTCCGCCGCCGCGCCCACGGCCGGCCTGCACTTTACGCCGGAGCTGCTGGAGCGCATCCGGCAAAAGGGCGTGGACGTGGTGCCCGTGCTGCTGCACGTGGGCCTGGGCACCTTCCGCCCGGTCAAGGAGGAGCGCGTCGAGGACCACCACATGCACAGCGAGTACTACATGGTCACGCCCGAGGCTGCCGACCGCCTCAACGCCGCGCGCCGGCGCGGCGGGCGCATCGTGTGCGTGGGCACGACCTCCGTGCGCACGCTGGAGACCGTCGCCACCGAGGACGGCGTCGTCCATCCGGGCAGCGGCTGGACGCAGATCTTCATCATGCCCGGCTACCGCTACAAGGCCGTGGACGCGCTCATCACGAACTTCCACCTGCCCGAGTCCACGCTGCTCATGCTCGTTTCCGCCTTCATGGGCCGGGAAAACGCCCTGCACATGTACGAGACGGCCGTGCAGATGCGCTACCGGTTCTTCTCCTTCGGCGACGCCACGCTGCTCCTCTGAGGAAGCGCAGAGCGCCCCCTCCGCTCCGGCGGAGAGGGCGCTCCTGTTTTTATGCGCAAGCGCGGCCTTGATCGCCAGCGCCGCCGCCACCGTGGCGAACCGTTTCAAATCCGCATCTGTTCCAATTGCTCCTGTGCCAGCGGAGCAATCTCTCCCTTGCACATCCGATAGATTCGCCCGATTTGCAGAATGCGGTCTTTTTTTACAAAAATGGCGCTTTCCTCCTCCATGAGGCACACGGGGAGCTCCATGGAAACCTGCTTCAAAGACTGCAACAGGGTTTCCTCTTCAAACGGATAATGCGCCTTGATCGTAAGATCCGCAAGTCCCAACCCTTCATAAGGCGTAAGGGATTCATATGGATCCACTACATGCTTTCCCATGTTCATGGCGCCTGCGCTCACGCCCAATAGTACAGCGCTGCTTCGGCGAATCGCATCCAGCATGCCGGTCTCGCACAGGAACCGAAATTGCAGCGTTGCATTCCCTCTGCATCCTCATCGTTTTGCGCGGAATTCTCCGGCTGGCAGCTGATGAACACAAGGCTGTCGCGAACGTTCAGTTCTTCCTTTAGGACCTCTGCAATGCGGTCCGTAAAGTGATGCGTTGGAAAACCGCTGAAAAACCCCAGCAACTTGGCGTTCATGCTTCTTTTCCCCTCCAATTTTTAGGCGCAGGCGCGGCTGTAGAGGGCGTAGAGCCCGCCCTTGATCGCCAGCGCCGCCAGCAGCAGGGGAAACACCGCGGAAAACGCCGCCATGCTGAACAGCGCCGCCGTCACCGTGGAAAACAACAGCAGCACCAGCAGGATGTCCAGCGCCGCGCCGCCGCTCTTGTCGTGCAGGTACTGGTTGCGCTCGTCCTGCTCGCGCATCTGCTGCTCCCGCAGGCGCGCGCGGTCCCGCAGCAGGCGCTTGTTGTGCACGATCCGCGAGACGACGACCCCGAACCCGCCGAAGAAGAGCAGCCTGCTGACCGCGCTCGCCAGGTCCGTCATCTTTCGCGAGTCGCCGCCGCCCATCTCCGCGACGAGGACCATGTAGGCCAGCATCAGCACCAGCAGCGCGTAGGAAACGCGAATCCGCCAGCGGATGATCTGCGCATACGGCATCCGTTTACAGTTCCTCATTTTGCGCATCCTCCCATTCCTTGTTTTCCTTCAGGCAGCACAGGTCCTCCACGCTCGTGCCGAACACCTCCGCCAGCCGGTAGGCCAGCATCAGCGAGGGGTTGTACTGCCCCTTCTCGATGGAGAGAATCGTTCGGGCCGAGACGTGCACCTGGGCCGCGAGCTGCTGCTGCGTCAGCCCGCGCGCCGTGCGCAGCTCGCGCAGTTTCGTCTTCATGGGCGCTCCCTCCCCTCCCGTGATGTGAAGTTTCCTTCATGTGAAGCTAGCTTCATATTACACGGAATCTTCCGTTCTGTCAAGGGGGAAAATTCAGAAAGAAATCCCGGCATTGCGCGCGGGGGCAAGGCGGCTATTGTGAAAATGGGCGGTTCATGGTACAATGAAGGGTACATGGGCGCGCCGGCCGCAGGCTGCGCGCCAAAAAAGACAGGGCTTAGGAGAGGTTGAGAGAGCAATGAAGCTAGGTGTAGTGGGTCTGCCCAACGTCGGCAAGAGCACGCTCTTTAATGCGATCACCAAGGCGGGGGCGCAGGCGGCGAATTATCCGTTCTGCACGATTGAGCCGAATACGGGCGTGGTGCCGGTGCCGGACAGCCGGCTGGACGTGCTGGCGGAGATGTACCACCCGGAGAAGTACACGCCCGCCATCATCGAGTTTGTGGACATCGCCGGGCTCGTGCGCGGCGCGTCCAAGGGCGAGGGCCTGGGGAACAAGTTCCTCTCCCACATCCGCGAGGTGGACGCCATCGTGCACGTGGTGCGCTGCTTTGAGGACGAGAACATCACGCACGTCGACGGCAGCGTGGACCCCGTGCGCGACATGGAGACCATCAACCTGGAGCTGATCTACGCGGACCTGGAGAGCATCCAGAAGCGCATGGACCGCACCCGCAAGATGGCCCAGTCCGGCGACGCCAAGAGCCGCCAGGAGATGGAGGTGCTCGAAAAGATCGCCGCCGCGCTGGACGCCGGGCTGCCCGCGCGGTCCGTGGCGCTGACCGAGGAGCAGGAGGAGTACGCAAAGTCCCTCTTCCTGCTGACGAAAAAGCCCGTGCTCTACGCCGCCAACATCGCCGAGGACGAGATCGGCCCCGGCCAGGACGACCTGCCCATGGTCAAGGCCGTGCGCGAGGCCGCCCAGCGCGAGGGCGCGGAGGTCCTCGTCATCTCCGCCCGCATCGAGGAGGAGCTGGCGCAGCTGGAGGACGAGGAGCGCAAGGAATATTTGCAGGAGCTGGGCCTGCCGGCCAGTGGCCTGGACCGCCTCGTGCAGACGAGCTACCGGCTGCTGGGGCTGATCTCCTACCTCACCGCCGGGCCCAAGGAGGTCCGCGCCTGGACCATCACCAAGGGCATGACCGCGCCCCAGGCCGCCGGCAAGATCCACTCCGACTTTGAGCGCGGCTTCATCCGCGCGGAGGTCGTCTCCTTCGACGCGCTGGTGGAGAACGGGTCCATGGCCGCCTGCAAGGAGAAGGGCCTGGTCCGCTCCGAGGGCAAGGACTACGTCGTCAAGGACGGCGACATCATGCTCTTCCGCTTCAACGTTTGACGCGCAGGAAAAAGCGCGGGGCGCTTGCGCTCCGCGCTTTTTTTGCAGGAAAGGGGGAAAGGAACATGCGCCGGGAAGAACTGCTCCGGCTCGTGGAGGCGCGCTACGGCGTCGCCGCCGACTATCCCTTTGCCCGGGACGGGGAGAGCGCGGTGCTGCGCCATCCGGCCGGGGGCAAGTGGTTCGCCCTGCTCATGACCGTGCCGCGCGCGCGGCTGGGCCTGCCCGGGGAGGGGCGCGCGGACGTGCTCAACGTCAAGGCCGACCCGCTGCTCGTGGCCTCCCTGCGGGGGGAGCCGGGCTTTTTGCCCGCCTACCACATGAACAAGGCGCACTGGCTGACCATCCCCCTGGACGGCGGGGCGAGCGACGACCAGATCCTCGCGCTGCTGGACGGGAGCTGGGACCGCACGCGGCCCCGCACACGGCCCCGCACCCGCCCGCGCTAGGGATCAGAGGATGCGCGCCGCGATCGCGCGGCAGAGGCCGCGGATGTCGAAGCCCGCGGAGAACTCGAACGTGGTCTTGGACCCGGAGGGCGTGTGCAGCGTGAGCTCGCTGTCCAGGTCGAACATGCCCGCCGTCTCCACGCAGAAGCTGGAGATGCGGGAGTAGGGCAGGTTGCAGTAGCTCACCTTCTTGCCGATGCCCTGGATGTCCACCGCGATGACGCGGCGGTCGGTGAAGACCACCTTGTCGCGCACGGTGGCAAAGGCGGCCACGACCTCCTCCCCCGGAAGGAGCAGGGGCGCGACGGCCTTCTGCCCGGCGGCCAGGTCAATGGGGTGCAGGTTGAACACGACGTCGTCAAAGGACTTCAAGAGCGATCGCCTCCTAAAAAACGGTATATAAAAAAAGAACGAGCCTGCGGCCCGCAATGTTTGCGGGGCAGGCTCGGCTGCGTATTTTACGCGGGGGGATCAGTCCTCGGGCTTGGCGCCGATGACCGCCTTGATGCGGCGCACGCCGGCGGAGGAGGACTCCTCCTTCTGGATCTTGAAGGAGACGAGTTCGGCGGTGTTGGAGGCGTGCGGGCCGCCGCAGATCTCCTTGGAGGCCGGGCCCATGGTGTAGACCTTGACGCGCTCGCCGTACTTGGACTCGAACAGGCCGATGGCGCCGGCCTGCTTGGCCTCCTCGACCGTGGTCTCCTCCACGGTGATCGGGTAGGCCGCCTGGATGTTGGCGTTGACGATGTCCTCGACCTGCTTGAGCTCCTCCTTGGTCACCTTGCGGTGGAAGGAGAAGTCGAAGCGCAGGCGCTCGGCCGTGATGTTGGAGCCCTTCTGCGCGACCTCGTCGCCCAGGACCTGGCGCAGCGCCGCGTGCAGCAGGTGCGTCGCGGTGTGCAGGCGGGCGGTCTGCGCGCTGTGGTCGGCCAGGCCGCCCTTGAAGCGCTGCTCCGCGCCGGCGTGGGAGTTCTGCTGGTGCTTCTTGAAGTTCTCGTCAAAGCCGTCCTTGTCCACGGTCAGGCCCCGCTCGGCGGCCATCTCCATGGTGATCTCGATGGGGTAGCCGTAGGTGTCGTAGAGGTGGAAGGCGGTCAGGCCGTCGATGACCGTGGAACCCGCAAGGCGCGACACCGCCTTGTCGAACTCCTTCTGGCCCTGGCGCAGCGTGCGCTGGAAGCGCTCCTCCTCGAGCTTGAACTGCTCCAGGACAAAGGCGCTGTTCTCGGCAAGCTCCGGGTAGACGTCGCGGTACTGGTCGATGACCACCTGCGCGATCTCCGCCAGGGACCCCTCCGGCAGGCCGAGCTTCATGCCCATGCGCACCGCGCGGCGGATCAGGCGGCGCAGGACGTAGCCCTGGTCCACGTTGGAGGGGGAGACGCCCCTGCGGTCGCCCATGATCATGGTGGCGGTGCGCGTGTGGTCCGCCACGATGCGGAAGGCGCGCACGTTCTCCTCGTCCGCGGGGTCGTACGTCTTGCCGCACAGCTCGCCGATCTTCTTGAGGATGCCTGCAAAGGCGTCCGTCTCGTAGACGCTCTTCTTGCCCGTCAGCACGCAGATCGTGCGCTCCAGGCCCATGCCGGTGTCCACGTTCTTCTGCGCAAGGGGCGTGAAGCTGCCGTCCGCCTGCTTGTTGTACTGCATGAAGACGTCGTTCCAGATCTCCAGGTACCGGCCGCAGGAGCAGGCGGGGGAGCAGTCCGGGCCGCAGGGCTCCTTGTCGGTGATGATGAACATCTCGGTGTCTGGGCCGCAGGGGCCGGTGATGCCGGCCGGACCCCACCAGTTGTTCTCCTTGGGCAGGTAGAAGATGTGGTCCTCCTTAACGCCGCAGGCGCGCCACAGGTCGTGGGCCTCGGTGTCGGCCGGGGCGTCCTCGTCGCCCGCGAAGACGGAGAAGGCCAGGCGGTCCGGGTCGATTCCCAGCCACTCCGGGCTGGTCAGGAACTCCCAGGACCAGGAGATGGCCTCCTTCTTGAAGTAGTCGCCGAGGGACCAGTTGCCCAGCATCTCAAAGAAGGTCAGGTGCGAGGCGTCGCCGACCTCGTCGATGTCGCCGGTGCGGATGCACTTCTGCACGTCGGTAAGGCGCGTGCCCTCCGGGTGCTTGGCGCCCAGCAGATACGGGACCAGCGGGTGCATGCCGGCGGTGGTGAACAGCACCGTCGGGTCGTTTTCCGGGATGACGGAGGCAGAGGCGATGACCACGTGTCCTCGCTCCTGGAAGAAGCGCAGGAACATCGCGCGCAGCTCTGCGGAGGTGACGTTCTTCATACGAAAACTCTCCTTTTCATGGGTTTTGTGGAACAAAAAGCCCCCGCCCCAAAGCGTCTTGGGACGAAGGCGAGGCTTCCGCGGTACCACCCAAGTTGGCGCGTGCGCCCAACTCGTTTTTCCCCTGTATCGGGGGGAACCCGCCCGCATTGGCTTGCGGGTGCTCCGAAGCGGCGCGTCCAGCAGCATTCCCTGCCCGCTTTCACCGCGCGCGGGCTCTCTTTTGAGGAAACGGATCGCTGGCGCATGACTTCCTCATCGCGTTCTTTGCCATTATAGGCCGGCCGCGTGCGCGGTGTCAAGAGCATTTTTGCGCCGGGAATGTGAAAGTTTTGCGCAAACGGCGGGGGACGCGCGCCTCAGTAGCAGAGCGAGAGGAGCACGGGCACAAAGGCGGAGCAGATCACCCCGTTGAGCACGGAGAGCACGGCCGTCTCCCCGTCCGTGTAGCGCAGGATCATGGGCAGGGTGGTGTCCTCGCTGGTCGCCCCGGCCACCGCGATGCAGGCGCAGGCGTTCAGACGCCGCGCGACCAGGGGGATGAGGAGAAAGGCCCCGATCTCGCGCAGGAGGTTGCTCAGGAAGGCGATGCTGCCGACCGTGACCCCCGCGGCGCTGCTGACGGAGACGCCGGCCAGGCTGTACCAGCCCAGCCCGCCGCCGATGGACAGCGCCTCGCGCAGCGGCATCCGCAGCAGCAGCCCGCACAGCCCGCCCCCGGCCAGCGACCCCACGATGACGCCCAGGGGCACGAGCAGGATCTGCGCGCTGTGCCGGCGGAGGCTTACGAGGACCCCCCGCTGCCCCCCGACGCTGATCCCCACGCAGAACATCAGCAGGTAGAGAATCCACTGCGCGCCGTCGCGCACCGGCGCAAGCGCGGCGGCCAGCGGCGAAACCGCGCCGCAGACGAGCCCCAGGCCCACCGCGCCCAGGGCGAAGAACATCATGGGGTCGCCCACCCTGGGCCGCGGGGCGCCCGACTCGGGCCGCGGGGCGCCCGACTCGGGCTGTGGGGCGCTCGACTCGGGCTGTGGGGCGCTCGACTCGGGCTGTGCGGCAGGCGACGGGCGCCCGTGGGCGGGGCCGCCGCGCCGGCGCGTCAGGAGCCAGACCGCCGCGACGGAGCCGGCCGTGGGCAGCAGGAAGAACAGGAGGCTGGAAAGGCCCAGGGCCGCAAGGTCGGAAAAGAAGTCCGGCTGCTGCCCAAGGCCGAGCCCCATGGAAAAGATCAGCAAAAGCGTGCACGCAAGCTGCACCCACTCGTTTTGCTTCCGGTATTTTGCGGGAAAAAAGCGGCCGACCGCGACGCCGGCGGCCATCACCAGGATCGTATCCATCGCGCACCTCAAGGTCCCTGCCGCCGCGCCCGCGGCTGCGGACCGGGTGCAGAAATTGTCCGGCAGGTAGGATACCATGCGGCCAGGGCCCTGTCAAGCCCTGCCCCGCGCGCAGGGGCCGGCGCTTTTTCTCCTTGCAAAACCCTTCGCCCTTCCTGTATAATTACTTTTGAAAATAGAGAGAAAAAGGGGGATGGGAATGATCCCGATGCAGTTTGAACGCTCTGCGCCGGAGGCGCAGGGCATCGACTCCGCCTGGCTCGTCCGCGCGCTGGAGGCGGCGCAGACCGGGGCGCGCCGCGGCGTGGAAATCCACGACTTTTTGCTGCTTCGCCACGGCAAGCTCGTGTGCGAGGCGTATTTCGCTCCCTATGGCCCGGAGGTCAAGCACGCCATCTACTCCCAGACCAAGAGCTTCATGGCCACAGCCCTGGGCCTTGCCGTGGGGGAGGGGCGGCTGACGCTGGAGGACCGGGTCCTGCCCTACTTCCCGGAGGTGAACCCGGACGGCGTCTGCGAAAACGGCCGGAAGATGCGCGTGCGCGACCTGCTCGCCATGGCCAGCGGCCACGACCAGGACACCATGGACGCCTTCCGCCAGGGCGGGCCGGAGGCCTACTTTGCGCTGCCGGTGCCCTACGAGCCGGGCACGCACTTCCTCTACAACACGGGCAACAGCAACATGCTGGGCCTGCTCGTCGAGCGCGTGACCGGGCAGTCCCTCTACGCCTACCTCAAGGCGCGCGTGTTCGACAAGATCGGCATCACGATCGAGGACGGGGACTGGGACCGCGTGCGGGGCGCGTGCTCGGGCGGCTTCGGCCTGCACGCCACGGCCATGGACGTGCTGCGCCTGGCCAACCTCTACCTGCTGCGCGGCCGGTGGCAGGGCGAGCAGATCCTGCCGGAGGAATGGGTGGACCTCGTCTCCAAAAAGAAGATCGACAACGGCGACGGCACCGACTCCTGGGGCGCGGGCTACAGCTACCAGTTCTGGATGTGCGACTACGCCGACGCCTACCGCATCGACGGCGCGGGCGGCCAGCAGGCGGCCATCGTCCCCTCGGAGGACATGGTCATCCTCTTCAACTCCGCGCTGCACGGCGAGGTCTCGGACTACGCGCAGGTGCTCGCGCGCTTCTTCGTGCTGCCCGGCGTGCACAAGGACCCCCTGCCGGAGAACCCGGCGGCCCTGGCCCGGCTGAACGCCCTGCGGGAGGAGATCGCGCAGCCGCAGCCGCGCGCCTTCGTCCCCGTGCCGGAGGCGGCGCTGGGCGCCTGGCGCGCCGCGGACGAGGGCGCGGCGTGGAGCGAAATCGAGATCCGGCGCACGCCCGGCGGCATGGGCCTGTCCCTCGTGCTGCGCGGGGCGCGGATCGACCTGGAGCTCGGCCTGGACGGCGTGCGCCGCCTGAGCCGGTGGCACGACCCGGAGGGCCGCGCCTATGCCTCCTGCGGCTGGGGCCAGTGGAGCGGCAACCGCTTCTTCGGCCGCGTCACCTTCTTCCCGGACATCCCGACCCTGACGCTGGACATCGAGCGGACGCCGCAGGGTCTGACGGCCTGGATCCAGACGAACTGGGTCCCGCCCATCGGCGAGGGCCGGCCGCAGAAATTTCGGAGGCAGGCATGAAGATCACCTATCTGGACCACAGCGGCTTTGCCGTGGAGCAGGGGGAGACCCTGCTGGTCTTTGACGAGTACAACCCCCGGCCCGCCCCCGGCAGGGCGGGCCTTGCGGGCGGGGTCGTGACGGAGGCGGACGTGCGCGCCCACGCGCGCAGCGCGCTCTTCCTCTCGCACAGCCATTCCGACCACTACTGCCGCGAGGTGCTGGCCCTGCCCTTTGGGGAGACGGTGCTCAGCGGCGACTTCCCCGCGTCCATTCCCGGCCGCCGCGCGCAGGAGGGGGAGAGCTTCTCCGTGCTCGGCCTGCCCGTGCGCGCCTTTGGCTCCACGGACCTGGGGCTGAGCTACCTGGTGGAGGTGGACGGGCGGCGCGTGTTCCACGCCGGGGACTTCAACCTCTGGCACTGGGAGGACGAGAGCACCCCGCAGGAGATCGCCGAGGCGACGGAAGGGTTCGAGCGCATCCTCGCAGACCTTGCGGACTGCGCGGCCGGCACGATCGACCTGGCCTTCTTCCCCCTGGACCCGCGCATGGGGAAGCACACGGACCGCGGCGCGGTGCGGTTTCTCGAGGCCCTGCGGCCGAAGGTGCTCGTGCCCATGCACCTGCAGGGCGACGCGGCGCTGGCCGAGCGCTTTGCCGCGCAGCACCCGCAGGTCCGCACCCTGACGCAGCGCGGGCAGACGCTGGAGATCGATTGACCGGGCCCTTTGGGCCTTTCCAAAATACAAACCGGATTTGGGAGGAACAGAACATGAAGTTTGTCATGAACCACAACAACATCAACGTGCGCGACCTGGACAAGAGCGTCAAGTTCTACCAGGAGGCCTTCGGCCTGACCATCGCCCGCGTCCACGAGCCCGAGGACAAGAGCTTCAAGCTCGTCTTCCTCGAGGACGAGAACCACTACTGGCGCCTGGAGCTCACCTGGCTGCGCGACCACGCGGACAAGCCCTACGACCTGGGCGAGAACGAGAGCCATCTGGGCCTTGTGACCGACGACTACGAGGCGGCGCACGCCCTGCACGAGAAGATGGGCTGCATCTGCTTTGAGAACCCGTCCATGGGCATCTACTTTGTCGAGGACCCGGACGGCTACTGGGTGGAGGTCGTGCCGCCCGATCATCGCTGAGCAAAGACCTGGGGGGAGCGGCGGCCTGCCGCGCCCTCCGCTTCTTTTTTGCGAAAAAAAGGGGGGCTCCGCATGAAGAGAGGAACGCGCCGGCTGGCGGCCGCGCTTCTCAGCCTGATCCTGTTCGCGCTGGCGGGCTGCGCGCCGAAGGCGCTCCCCGAGGCTTCCGCCCCGGCGGAGGCGGCCGGCGCGGCGCTGACCGTCTGCCTGGGCGAGGACCTGGGGCCGCTCGACCCGCAGCTCGCCCTGGACACGGGGGAGCTGGCGCTCTCCCGCCTGCTGTACGAGGGGCTGATGCGCCCGGACGGGGCGGGCGGCTGGACCTGCGGCGCGGCCGAGAGCTACCGCCTTTCCGAGGACGGGAGGACCTGCACGCTCACCCTGCGCCGGGACGCCCTCTGGTCGGACGGCGTGCCCGTCACGGCGCAGGACTTCGTCTACGCGTGGGAGCGCCTGCTCGCGCCGGAGAGCGCCTCGCCCTATGCGCTGGACGCGGCGCTGTGGATCGAGGGCGGCGAGGCCTCCCTCTATGGGGAGGAGGGCGCGGCGCTGGGCGTGCGCGCCCTGGACGACAAGACGCTGGAGGTGCGCCTCACCGCGCGCTGCCCGTACCTGGACGCGCTCCTCGCCCTGCCCGCGCTCGCGCCGCGCAGAAGCGAGGCGGATGCGCTCTATAACGGCCCGTATGGCCTCGAGGCTGCGGAGGCGGACGTCCTGCGCCTGCGCCGCTCGCCCACCTATTGGGACCGGGAGAGCGTTTTGCCGGAGGAGATCGCGGTGCGCGCCTATGCGAGCGGGGAGGAGGCGGTCCGCGCCCTGCGCGCGGGGGAGCTGGACCTGAGCCTGTTCTACCCGGCCGAGGCGCTGCCCGCGCTTCAGGAGGAGGGATTTGCGCGCCTCAGCCCGGAGGACTGCGTCCTCTACCTGGACCTCAACGCCGCGGCACCGCCCCTGGACGACCCGCTCGTGCGCCAGGCCCTGGCGCTCGCCCTGGACGCGGACGCGCTGCTGGGCGCGGCGGACCTGCCCGGCGCGCGGGCCGCGGATTCCCTCTACCCGCCGGGCATCGCTGGCGCGGAGGCGGGCGCTGCGGCCATGCCCTCCGGCGGCCGGGCGGCGCAGGCGCAGGCGGCCCTTGCCGAGGCGGGCTATCCCGGCGGCGAGGGCTTCCCGGAGCTGGAGCTCCTGGCCCAGCCCGAAGACGTGGAGAGCGGCCTGGCCGAGGCGCTCTGCGCGCAGTGGCGCGAGGTGCTCGGCGTGCGCGTGCACGCGGCGGAGCGGGACGCGGCCGACGCGGCCCAGGCCCGGATGGACGGCGCGTTTTCCCTGGCGATCGGCAGCTTCTTCAACACCTATGGCGACGCGCAGGCCCTCTGGGACATGGACATGCGCCTGTCCGGACTCGCGCGGGAGAGCGAGGCGCTCGCCCGGGCGCTGGACGACCTCGCCGGGGCGCGCAGCGAGAGCGCCCGCCGGGCCGCCCTGCGCCGCGCCGACGAGGTCCTCGCGCAGGAGGCGCGCTGCGTTCCCCTCTGCGCGACGCAAAGGGCCTGGCTCTGCCGGCCCGAGTGGGAGGGCGCGGCCCTGACGCCCTCCGGCGACCTGCTGCTGTGCCGCGCGCGCCGCGCGGACGCGCAGGAATAGAGAAAGAAGCGCACCCCCGATTCCTGCGGAGGTGCGCTTCCTGCTTGCCCGGGGTGTCCTGGCCCCGGAGCCCCGACGATAGGGGGGGTTAGAGTTTTTCGATGTAGGCGCCGAAAACGTAGGCGTAGCCGTCCTCCGCGCTCGCCCACTCGATCTTGGCCCAGTCGCCTTCCCAATCCACGACGGAGACGATGTCCCCGCGATGGATCTGGGCGATCGGGGCGTACTCGGTGGAGGGGGTCTTGCGCACGTTCAGCGTGCGGCAGGTGACGGCGTAGTCCGCAGCCTCGGCCGCGTCGGGATCGAGGTAGACCACGTCCTCCTCATAGTCCGCGTAGTAGGTCGGCTCGAGGAAGTTGCTGCCGGAGGAGGCGGCGGGCTGCTCGGGCTCGGGAGCAACATAGCCGCAATCCGCGTCATGGACGTGCTTGCAATCTCCGTACACGGTGATGTAGCATTTTCCATCAATGTGCGTGTGCGCGTCCTTCGGGCAACGAATCGCGATGGCGACACCATTTTGGAAAATGAAGCATTCGTCCGTGTGCGTGTGTTCTTCTTTTGTGCAGGTCCATTCGATCTTAGCACAGCCGTTTTCCACTGTGCACTCGTGCGTGCAGCCGTTTTCGCCGGCCAGCGCGGGGACGACCAGGAGCCCCAGCGTCAGCACAAGGGTCAACGCAAAGATGGACAGACGTTTGAACATTTGGGACAGCCTCCTTTTGTCTTTTTCTGGACGATGAAATGGTATCGTTTTTTTTTTTTTTGTCAACGGTATTTTGTTTACTTTGGATAATTTTACATAAATTTTACACGAAAAAGCGAAATATTCGAATGGAATTCGAGGAAAAGTCTGGAAAACGGTGGCAAAGCGTTTTTCTGGAATCCGACGAAACGTCGCGCGGCGGACCCCAAGGAAGCGGGCGCCTCTGCCGCGCGCAAAAATGCGCGGGTTTTACAAATCCCCCGTTGAGAAACGGGGGATTCGGTGATATAATACCGTATCGGCTACGCGCTGAAATTTTTTTTCAAGGAGGGAGTACATTGGAAGCGAACGAGAAAACCACCTCGAACTTCATCGAGGAATTTGTCGCGCAGGACATTGCCGACGGAAAGGTGATCGGGCAGGTGCAAACCAGATTCCCTCCCGAACCGAACGGCTATCTGCACATCGGCCACGTCAAGGCCCTGTACATTGACTTTTCCATCGCGGAGAAGTTCGGCGGAAAGTGCAATCTGCGCTTTGACGACACCAACCCCGCCAAGGAGGACGTCGAGTACGTCGACGCCATCCAGGACGACATCCGCTGGATGGGCTTCCAGTGGGACAAGCTGGTCTACGGCTCTTCCTATTTTGACAAGACATATGAGATCGCCGTGGAGTTCATCAAGAAGGGCCTGGCCTACGTCGATGAGCTCACGCCCGAGCAGATGAAGGAATACCGCGGCACCCTCACCGAGCCCGGCCGCAACAGCCCCTACCGCGACCGCCCCGTCGAGGAGAGCCTGGACCTCTTTGAACGCATGAAGAACGGCGAGTTCCCCGATGGATCGCTCACCCTTCGGGCCAAGATCGACATGTCCTCGCCCAACATCTGCATGCGCGACCCCACCATCTACCGCGTGCTGCACAAGCGCCACCACCAGACGGGCGACAAGTGGTGCATCTACCCGATGTACGACTTTGCCCACCCCATCCAGGACTGCCTGGAGGGCGTGACGCACTCGCTCTGCTCCCTGGAGTATGAGATTCACCGCCCGCTCTACGACTGGGTCCGCGACAACTGCGGCCTGCCCGCCCATCCGCGGCAGATCGAGTTTGCGCGCCTCAACATGACGCACACCAAGCTCTCCAAGCGCTACCTGCGCCAGCTGGTCGAGGAGCATTTCGTCTCCGGCTGGGACGACCCCCGCATGCCCACGCTCGTCGGCATGCGCAGAAGGGGCTACACCCCCGCCTCCATCCACGACTTCCTGCGCCGGGCGGGCATCGCCAAGGCGGACTCGGTCGTGGACATCGGCCTGCTGGAGCACTGCATCCGCGAGGACCTCAACGACAAGGCGCCCCGCGCCATGGCCGTGCTCAACCCCCTGCGCGTCACCCTCACCAACTGGGAGGAGGGCAAGATCGTCCGCCTCAAGACCGAAAACCACCCCAACCACCCGGAGATGGGCGAGCGCGAGGTCGCCTTTGGCAAGCACCTCCTCATCGAGCGCGAGGACTTCATGGAGGATGCGCCCAAGAAGTTCTTCCGTCTGGCGCCGGGGCGCGAGGTGCGCCTGAAGGCCGCCTACATCATCCGCTGCGACGAGGTGGTCAAGGACGAGGCCGGCAACGTCACAGAGCTGCTGTGCTCCGTGGATCTTACGTCCCTCTCCGGCGGGGAGGGCGCAAACCGCAAGGTCAAGGGCACGCTCCACTGGGTGGAGGAGAGCACCGCCAAGCCCATCGAGGTCCGCCTGTACGACTACATGCTCAAGGAGGACGGCGACGAGCCGGAGGAGGCCGCAGACCTGGAGGAGGGCGAGGAGAGCGAAGCCCCCAAGGAAAAGGACTTCACCGATTCCTTCAACTGGGACTCCATCCGGGTTCTGGACCGCGCGGTCCTCGAAGGGGGCCTGGCCGGCGCCAAGGCCGGCGACCACTTCCAGTTCCTGCGCCAGGGCTACTTTGTCGTGGACAAGGACTCCACGCAGGACCGCCTCGTCTTCAACCGCACGGTGGAGCTCAAGGGCAGCTACAAGCCCGAGTAAACGCAAGGAGACGACCAACATGAACGTTCGCACGCGATTCGCGCCAAGCCCCACCGGGTATCTGCACCTGGGCGGCCTGCGCACGGCGCTCTATACCTATCTCTTCACCAAGAAGAACAACGGCAAGTTCATCCTGCGCATCGAGGACACGGACCAGGAGCGGTTCGTGCCCGGCGCAACGCAGGTCATCTACGACACGCTGCGCGACTGCGGCCTCCTCTGGGACGAGGGACCGGACGTCGGCGGCGACTACGGCCCCTACATCCAGTCCGAGCGCAAGGACATGTACCTGCCCTACGCCAAGGAGCTGGTCGCAAAGGGCAAGGCCTACTACTGCTTCTGCACCAAGGAGGAGCTGGCCGAGCGCCGCGCCGCGGCCGAGGCCGAGGGCAAGACCTGGAAGTACGACAAGCACTGCCTGCACCTTTCCCCCGAGGAGGTCCAGGCCAAGCTCGACGCGGGCGTCCCCTACGTCATCCGGCAGAACGTGCCCGAGACGGGCGAGGCCTCCTTTGACGACGTGCTCTACGGCCACATCGCCGTGGACTGCGCCGAACTGGACGACAACGTCCTCATCAAGGCCGACGGCATGCCCACCTATAACTTCGCCAACGTCGTCGACGACCACACCATGGGCATCACCCACGTGCTGCGCGGCAACGAGTACCTCTCCTCCACGCCCAAGTACAACCTGCTCTACGAGGCCTTTGGCTGGGAGAAGCCGGTCTACATCCACCTGACCCCGGTCATGAAGGACCAGCACCGCAAGCTCTCCAAACGCGACGGCGACGCCTACTACAGCGACTTCATCGAAAAGGGTTACCTCAAGGAGGCGCTGCTCAACTACATCGCCCTGATCGGCTGGAACCCCGGCGACAACCGCGAGTTCTTCACGCTCCCCGAGCTGATGGAGGCCTTTTCGCTGGAGGGGCTCTCCAAGTCCCCCGCGATCTTCGACGTCGAGAAGCTGCGCTGGATGAACGCCGAGTACATCCGCCGCATGACCCCGGAGCAGTTCACCGCCGCGGCCATGCCCTGGTATGAAAAGGCCGGCATCGCGCACATGGACCTGGACATCCTCCAGCGGAGCCTGCAGCCCCGCGTCGAGGTCTTCGGCGAGCTGCCGCAGATGGTCGACTTCCTCACCGAGATGCCGGAGTTCTCCGAGGAGCTCTACTTCTCCAAGAAGATGAAGACCAACGCCGACACCGCCCGGGAGGACCTGCCCGACATCCTGGCCACCCTGGAGGCGCTGCCCGAGTGGACCGAGAGCGCCGTGCACGAGGCCCTGCTCGGCCTTGCCGCCAAGAAGGGCAAGAAGAACGGCGTGATCCTCTGGCCCGCGCGCATCGCCATGGCCGGCAAGCTCGTCACCCCCTGCGGCGCGATCGAGATCGCCGTGCTGCTCGGCCGCGAGGAGGCGCTGCGCCGCCTGCGCACCTCGCTGGAAAAGCTGCAGAAGTGACAAAAAAAGAAGCCCCGGAAAGGGCTTCTTTTTTTGCGCGCTCACTCCCACGCGCGGGTGAGGAAGGCCTCGCCGTGGCCGGGGATGATGACGTCCGCCTGGCCGCGCAGGGAGAGGATCGTCTGCCGGGCCTGGTCGTTGTCCCAGCCGAAGAAGTAGGGCTCGCCCGCCTTGTAGAACTCGCGGGTCATCACCGCGTCGCCCGTGAGCAGCACGCGCCCCTCCGGCGCGCAGAAGAGCAGGCCGCTCGTGCCCGCCGTGTGGCCCGGGAGCGGCAGCAGCTTCAGGCCCGGCGCCAGCTCCTCCGGCGCGGGCTCGCAGCGCTGCACCGTCTCCCAGTCGTCCCCGGGGAAGGAGCGCTTGTGCTCGTCCCAGTGCTCGTGCAGGTAGGTGAGGTCCACCTGCGGCAGGAACCAGCGCGCGTTCGGGAAGCAGAGCGGATCCACGTGGTGGTCCAGATGGTTGTGCGTCGAAAAGACCAGCGTCACGTCCTCCGGGGCAAGGCCCGCCGCGTCCAGCAGCGCCGCGCGCATGCCCGCAGCCGGGAGCGAGGGGTCCGTCACGATCACTTGTCCCTCCCCCAGCAGCAGCGCGCTGGTCGCCAGCGGCGCGCGGTAGGCGGTGTCGTTGCGCTCGCCCCAGAACTTGTTTCGCGAAAGGTGACCGATGGTCAGGATGTGCCAGGTGTACATGGTCTTGTGCAGCCTCCTTGGTCCGTTGAGCCGGCGTATTTGTTTGTACAAAGAGAAGTATACCAGAATCGCCGCCCGCGCGCACGGAAAAAGCGGAAAAGAAGCGGAAATTTTACTTGCGGAACCGGGGAGGCTGTGGTATTCTATCTAAAGTAGCGCATTCATCCTTGCGTGGCGCTGCCGCGCCATGCCAAAGTCCACAAGGAGGTGAAAGTCTTGAATAAGTACGAACTTCTCTACGTGATCGACTCCGCGATGGAGGATCAGGCCCGCACGGACCTCATCGCCCAGTTTCAGACCCTGATGACCAACAACGGCGCCACCGTTGACAAGGTCGAGGAGTGGGGCAAGCGCCGCCTGGCCTATCCCATCAACTTCAAGAATGAGGGCTATTACGTGCTCGTGCAGTTCACCGCCGCTCCGGAGTTCCCCCGCGAGCTCGAGCGCAACCTGCAGATCAACGAGAACGTCATGCGTTACCTTGTGACCCGCATCGAGGAATAAAAGAGGACGGTGCAAGATGAATAAAGTCATTCTCGTCGGCAACCTGGTCCGCGACCCCGAGTACCGCACCACCGGCTCGGGCATTCCGGTTTGCAATTTCCGCATCGCGGTTACCCGCCGGTTTGCCAACCAGCAGGGCGTGCGCGAGTCGGACTTCATCGACTGCGTTGCCTGGCGGCAGCAGGCTGATTTTGTGCATCGCTTCTTCGGCAAGGGGAGGAAGATCGGCGTGATCGGCTCCCTGCAGACCCGCACCTACGACGCGCAGGACGGCTCCAAGCGCTACGTGACCGAAGTCGTCTGCGACGAGTGCGAGTTTGTGGATTCCAAGCCCCAGGGCGACGGCCAGTCCTACGGGGGAGGCTCCTCCTACGGCGGCGGCCAGTCCTACGGCGGCAGCGCCGGCTATGGCGCCCCTGCCCAAAAACCCTCGGCAGCCCCGGCAAACGACTTTGCCAGCCAGGGCTTTACACAGGTCGACGACGACGACCAGCTCCCATTCTGAGTACAAGGAGGTAAGAGAACATGTCTGAAGAAAGAGTTCGCCGGCCTCGCGGACGCAAGCCGCGCCGCAAGGTCTGCCAGTTCTGTGTGGATAAGATCGAGCACATCGACTATAAGGACCTGGCCCGCCTGCGCCGCTTTGTGACCGAGCGCGGCAAGATCCTGCCCCGCCGCATGTCCGGCAACTGCGCCAAGCATCAGCGCCAGCTCTCCATTGCGATCAAGCGCGCGCGCCACATCGCTCTGCTGCCCTACTCCGCGGACTGATGCGCGGATTTTTTCCGAAAGGAGGAAACGCCCGACCGGCGCTTCCTCCTTTTTTGCCGTTCCGCGCAGGAATTGACAGCGCCCCCTCGGTTGACAAACGGCCCGCCTTGGGGCTAAAATAGACGGGTAAAAATGCGTGATCCTTTGTCAGGAGAAACAGATGGGAAAGAAAAAACAGATCGCATGGACGCTCCTCTTTGCGCCGGGCATGTTTTTGTTGGGCCTGGTGTCGAGCTTTTTGCTCCCGACCGCGCCCGCCTATACCGGCGCGGTGTTCGCGCTGCTGACGGCGGGCGGACTCTTTGTGGGGCCGGTCTTTGCCGCGGGCGGCGCTGTGGGCTTCTGCGGCGGGCTTGCGGTGTTCACCCTGGCCCTGGGGGACGGGCTCTGGCCCATCGCCCTGTGGCTGCTGGCGCCCATGCTGGTCCTGCCGCCGCTGCTCCTGCGCAGCCTGCGCGCAAAGACGCCGCTCTGGCAGGCCATGGTCAACACGGGCATCGGCGTGTTCGTCTACGGCGCGCTGAGCTACATCGCCTGCAACCTGCTGCTGGGCGACGCCGTCGCCTGGGTCACGAGCTGGCTGGAGCAGACGCTGCAGTCCATGCAGGACGCCGCGCCCCAGCTCTACGACATGCTCCTTTCCACCTGGTCGAGCATGGGCCTGCTCTCGGAGACGAACGCCAGCCCCTTTGCCGCGCTGGACGAAACCACCCGCGCGCAGCTGACGGGCGAGCTGCTGGAGATCTTCGACCTCTCGCTGCGGCTGAACCTGATCGATATGCTCGTCAAGCAGGCGCTGCACATCGGGCTCCTCGGCGCGCTCCTGCCGCTGATGGCCGCGCGGCGCGCGGGAAAGGGCGAATCCTTCTCCGCTCTGCCGGACCTTGGGCGCGTGCGCATCCCGACAAAGCTCAACCTCGCGCTGATGCTGGGCATCCTCGCGATGTGGGTGCTGATGCTCATCAGCTCCAACGCGTACGCCGTCTACCTCGCGGTCTGGAGCGTCGTGCAGTTCGTCTACGCGGTGCAGGGCCTCTCGGTGTGCGAGTGGTTCTTTAAGAAGCACGGCTGGCCGCGCGCGCTGCGCTATCTGGTGATGGCCGCGGGCCTGGTGTTCCTGCAGACGGTGCTCTTCCTCGTCGGGTTCTTGGAGCAGATCTTCTACTTCCGCAAGATCGGCCGGCCCACCCTGCGCGACCTCGGCCTGCGCGGCCGGGACGACGGGGACGATGACGACGGAGGCGCGCAGTAAAGAAAAAACCTGAGGAGAAAGAACGCTATGCAGGTGCCAGTGCTTCTGCGAAAGGATATCACGGGAATTGGCAGGCTTGGGGAGACGGTCGAGGTCTCCGAGCGCTTTGCCAAACGCGTGCTCTTTCGCCATGGATTGGCTGAACTCGCAAGGAGGAACCGGGCAAAGCCCGACGGCAAACCGGCGCCGGACATGCGGGAGTCCACAAAAAGGCGCAGGGAGGAAGCTGCGGTCTTGGAGCGAGCGCTAAGCCGCGTGCGGCTCACGGTCCCCATCCACATCGGGGAGGACGGCCGCCCAAAAGAGTTGGCGATCAACGCGGAGAAGGTCGCAGAGGCGCTCATCGAGGAGCACGAGCTCTTCGTGGACCCGGGCGCCATCCGGATGCCCCCTGTCCGCAAGCTCGGCCCTGCCCAAGCGGAAATCCAGCTGGAGGGCGGCGGACGGACGCGGCTTGCGTTGAACCTCGTTGCCCATCCGGACGACATCAAGAAACTCCGGGGCAGGCTGGAGAAGAAGGCGCTGGAAATCGCCGTTCCCGCCGACAAGGACGGCCGCATCCGCGAAAGAATCGACGAGAAGACGATTGCGAAGGCACTCGAAAAACAGCGGGGGCTGCACCTGGACCCGGACACCATCCGGATGCCCCCTGTCCGCAAGCTCGGCCCCGCCCAAGCGGAGATCCAGCTTCCGGACGGCTCGCGCGTCTGGCTGGGGCTGCAGATCGTCCGCAAGGACAAGAAATAGACGGGGCGCAAACCTGAAAATTCGCAAGATTAGGAGGAGATCCTTCATGAAAGTGATCCTGCTCAAGGACATCAAGGGAACCGGGAAAAAGGACCAGATCATCGAGGCGAGCGACGGCTTCGCCCGCAACTACCTGTTCCCGCGCAAGCTGGCCGTGGAGGCCAGCGCATCCAACCTCAACGCCATCGAGAACGCCAAGTCCGCCCAGAGCCACCGCAAGGAGGTCGAGCGGCAGGAGGCGCAGGAGCTGGCCAAGAAGATGGGCGACATGGTCGTGGAGATCGCCGTGCGCGCCGGGGAGAACGGCCGCCTCTACGGCAAGGTCACCAACCAGGAGGTCGCCGACGCGCTCAAGGCCAAGTACGGCATGGACATCGACAAGCGCAAAATCACCGTTGACGCGGTGAAGAACGTGGGCGAGACCGAGGCGGTCATCAAGCTCTACCCGGAGATCTCCGCAAAGATCAAGCTCAACATCGTCGCCAAGGACTAAACCGAAGCGCTGCGGAAAGGGGGCGGGTTCGCCCCCTTTTGCAAAGCGCGGTCCGGAAAAAGAGGAGGGTAAGGAGGTTCCCAATGAATGCCGAGCAGCGCGCAAGGCTGTACGCGCTCTACCAAGGCGTGTGCACCCTTTGCACAGGAAGACAACCGAAGATCACCGACATGAGCGGGACGCCCGAGCAGATCGATCAGATGCTGGCAGAAATCAAAAAGCTGCTGCACATCGACCGCACGGACGCCCCGCTCTCGTTCTTGGAGGAAAATTATGCCGAGGCTACCGCCCGCAGGAAGGCCAAGCAGGACCTGGAGAAACTGGTGGAAAAGCGCATGGCCCGCGCCGAGCGCGAGTACTACGACAGCCTGCGCCTCTCGCTCCTGGACGAGATGGGCGGGGCCGAAACCGCCGCAACCCGCAGGAAGCTTACGGACCTTGTCGTCAAGGAGGGCATCGCGCTGTCCGCCTCGGCCTTTGCGCGCGCCCGGCCCGTGCGCGCGGACCAGCTCGTCGGGCAGGAGGAGGCCTTTTCCCGGCTGCGCAGCGCGCTGTGCTCGCCCTATCCCCAGCACGTGCTGCTCTACGGCGGGCCGGGCTGCGGCAAGACCACGGCCGCGCGCCTGGCGCTCGACTGCGCGCGCGAGCAGCCGGAGGCGCCCTTCCTGCGCTCGGCGCCCTTTGTCGAGGTGGACGGCGCGACCCTGCGCTACGATCCCCAGGGCGGCGTCAATCCCCTGATCGGGTCCGTGCACGACCCCATCTACCAGGGCGCGGGGCGGGAGCTCGCCGGCCGCGGCCTGCCCGAGCCCAAGCTCGGCCTGGTCACCCAGGCGCACGGCGGCGTGCTGTTCATCGACGAGATCGGGGAGATGGACGTCCGCCTGCAAAACATGCTCCTGAAGGTCCTGGAGGACAAGCGCGTCCGCTTCGACTCCTCCTATTACGACGCGGACAACCCCGCCGTGCCCCGGTACATCCGCCAGCTCTTTGCCCAGGGCGCGCCCGCGGACTTCGTGCTCATCGGCGCCACGACCCGCAGCCCGGAGGAGATCTCGCCCGCGCTGCGCTCCCGGTGCGTGGAGATCTTCTTTGCGGACCTGGACGAGCAGGACCTCTACCGCGTCGCCCGCGGGGCCGCGGAGCGCCTGAACCTGCGCGCCACCGCGCCCGCCCTGCGCTACATCGCCGAGCACTCCCTGGACGGCCGCGAGTGCGTCCGCGCGCTGGCCGCCTCCCAGCGGGAGGGCGCGGTGACCCTCGCCTCGGTGCGCGGGCGCGTCTCCGCCGTGGAGGAGCCGCCCGCGGTCGGCCGCACGGCGCTGCTGGGCGTGCAGGGCCGCACGGGCGCGGTGCGCCGCCTCACGGCCGTGCTGCGGCCCGGGACCGGGCGCTTTACGCTGAACCTGGCCGCCGGGGACATGGCCCGCGACGCCGTGCGCAACGCGGTGCTGGCCGTCGAGCGCCTGGGCCTTTCCCTGGGCGAGCGGGACGCCGCCTTCAACATCGAGGGCGGCGGCAACGTCGACGGCCCGTCCATGGGCCTGGCCGCGGCGCTCGTGCTCCTGTCCGCCCTGCAGGAGCGCCCGCTCCGCCAGGACGTCGCCGTCACCGGCGAGATCGCGCTCGACGGCGCGGTGCTGCCGGTCGGCGGGCTGCTGCAAAAGCGCGTCGCCGCGCGCGAGGCCGGGTTCCGCCGGATTCTGCAGCCCCGGGACGGCGGGTACTTGCCCCGGGACTGCGTCGGCGTCTCCACGCTGCAGGAGGCGGCGGAGGCGGCCTTTGCGGACGGCTGAGATGAAAAAATCCCCCAGCCCGCGACGGGGAAAGTCCCTGCCGGGGTTGGGGGATGCTTTTTTGGGACCGGCTCAGAGCTCGACGCAGCCGCCGCGCGAGGCGGGGTTCCGCCGGATTTTGCAGCCCCGGGACGGCGGGTACCTGCCCCGGGACTGCGTCGGCGTCTCCACGCTGCAGGAGGCGGCGGAGGCCGCCTTTGCGGACGGCTGAGATGAAA
>CAJFMX010000030.1 GCA_904393115.1 uncultured Clostridia bacterium | reverse complement strand
AATGAACCAAGATGTGAGTTGACCAGCAGCGGCTGGGCCAGCTCCAGCAAGTACCCGAAGATCACCTCCATGAGCGATCTGAAGCGCGGCGACGTCGTGTGCTTCGACGGCCATGTGGGCATCTACATGGGCAACGGCAAGATGATCGACGCCTCGTCCTCCACGGGCAAGGTCCGCACCACCTCGAACATCCAGTCCTCGAGCTACTGGACCTCGCACTTCATCTGCGGATTCCGCATCTTCTAAGAGACGCGCAATGGGCGGCCCCAGGGGAAGAATCCCCTGGGGCCGCCTTCTGCGTGCAGGAACAAAAAAACGACGCGAAAGGACAGGTTTCATGCGCAATACCTACATCACCCGGATGCCGGACAAGGCCGGCGCCTTTCTGCTGGCCAGCCGGATCATCGCCGCCGCGGGCGGAAACATCGTGCGCGTCAACTACAACAAGGCGGTGGACCTGCACACGCTCTTCCTCGAGGTCTCCGCGACCGAGGCCCAGCACGCGAGGATCGCCCGGGAGCTCGCGGCCTGCGGGTACCTCGCCGAGCGGGATGCGCAGGCGCAGATCCTGATGATCGTCGTGACCCTCGAGGACAAACCCGGCGCGGTCCTGCCCGTGCTGGAGACCTTGAGCCGCTACCGCGTGAACATCTCCTACATCAGCTCCCAGGAAAACGGAACGCCGTATCAGCACTTCAAGATGGGCCTGCTCATCGAGAACACGGGCGAGATCAAGGGCCTGATCGAGGAGATCTCCCGCATCTGCGAGATCCGCATCCTCGACTACGAGGTGACGGACCGCCTGCTCGACGGCACGGTCTTCTACGTCACCTTTGCCAACACCATGCGCGCGATCCTGCACCTTTCGCAGGAGAAGACCAACGAGGTGCTCATCTGTGCGAACCGGCTGATGCAGATCCTGGACGAGCAGAAGAAGTCGCCCCTGCAGACCTTTGACTACATCCGCCGCTTCGCCAGGTTTGTCCGGGACCGGAAGGGGGAGCGCTTCCACGCCAGCGTCTACAGCCAGGATCTGGCGGCGGGGCTGCGCCTGCTCGTCATCGACCCGCCCTGCGGCAGCAATACCTACGTATTGGAGCACGGGGAGGAGCTGCTCTTTGTGGACTGCGGCTTCGCCTGCTACCGCGAGGAGATGCTCGCCCTGCTGGAGGCGCGCATCCCGGACTTTGCGCGCCGGCGCAAGCGCGCGTGGATCACCCATGCGGACGTCGACCACGCGGGCCTGCTCTCCCTGTTTGACGCCGTGTACATGAGCGGGAGCTGCTATGAGAACTTTGCGGCGGAGCGGCGCGGGGAGCCGAACTTCCGCGAGCAGAACCCGCTGCACGCGCCCTACTGCGCGCTGAGCAAGGTCATCTCCGAGTACGAGCCGCCGGACCTGGACCGGTGCCACGTCCTCGGCAGAAAGCAGGACGGCGCGACGCTCTCGCCCATCGGCACGCAGAACTTCGGGCCGTGGGAGTTCGAATTTTACGAGGGGAACGGCGGCCACGTGCGCGGGGAGACCGTGATCGTCTGCCGGGAGCTGAAGCTGGTCTTCAGCGGGGACATCTACGTCAACATCAAGGGCTTTTCCCAGGAGCAGCAGGAGTTCAACGCGATCGCGCCCCTGCTGATGACGGGCGTGGACTCCGACCCGGCCGAGGCGCGCAGGTGCCGCGACCTGCTGCGCAAAACCTACGCCGGCTATTTGTTCTGCCCAGGCCATGGAACGGTCCGGAAAAACGAATGAGCGGCAGGAGAGAAAACCTCTCCTGCCGCACTTTTTTGCGGATGGGAACTTACAGAAGCGAGCGGTACAGCGCCGCAAGATCCTCCACAGAGGTCTCGCGCGGGTTGCCGGGGCAGCAGGCGTCCGCATAGGCGGATTCCGCCAGGAAGGGGATGTCCTCCTCCTTGACGATGCCCTTGAGGTTCTCCGGGATGCCCACGTCGCGCGCGAGCTGGCGGACCGCGTCGACGGCGGCCTTGCGGTACTCCTCCTGGGTCATCTTCTCCGTGCCGGGCACGCCCATGGCCGCGGCGATGTACTGGTACTTATCGCCGGAGGCCGGCGCGTTGTACTCCATGACCGTGGGCAGAAGGATCGCGTTGGCCACGCCGTGCGGCGTGTCGTAGACCGCGCCGAGCGGATGCGCCATGGTGTGCGCCGCGCCAAGGCCCACGTTGGAGAAGCCCATGCCCGCGACGTACTGGCCAAGGGCCATGCCCTCGCGGCCGTCCGGATCGTTGGAAACGGCCTTGCGCAGGGAGCGGGAGATGATCTCGATCGCCTTGAGGTGGAACATGTCCGTCATTTCCCAGGCGGCCTTGGTGATGAACCCCTCGATGGCGTGGGTCAGGGCGTCCATGCCGGTGGCGGCGGTCAGGCCCTTGGGCATGGTGGACATCATGTCCGGATCGATGACCGCGATCTGCGGGATGTCGTGCGGGTCCACGCAGACGAACTTGCGGTTCTTCTCCGGGTCGGTGATGACGTAGTTGATGGTGACCTCCGCAGCCGTTCAGGCGGTGGTGGGCACGGCGATGGTGAAGACCGCGCGGTTCTTGGTCGGCGCGGTCCCCTCCAGGGAGCGCACGTCCGCAAACTCCGGGTTGTTGGCGATGATGCCGACGGCCTTGGCCGTGTCCATGGACGAGCCGCCGCCGATGGCGATGATGTAGTCCGCCTTGGAGTCCTGGAAGGCCTTTACGCCGGTCTGCACGTTCTCAATGGTGGGATTGGGCTTGATGTTGGAATAGACCTCGTAGGCGAGGCCGCGATCCTCCAGCACCTTGAGCACCTTACCCGTGACGCCAAAGCCGATCAGGTCCGGGTCGGAGCAGACGAACGCCTTCTGGAATCCGCGCGCGAGGACCTCGCCCGCGATCTCCTGGATGGCGCCGCTGCCGTGGTAGGAAATCTCGTTGAGCACAATGCGATTGGCCATGGGGACGACCTCCTTGTCATTTCTTTACAACGAGTATCCCACGGCTTGGCCGGCCCCTGCAATCCCCGAAAGCGCGCTCAGCGCCGGTTTTGCGCGATGGCCGAGGCCAGGCGCGCAAGGCGCGGATAGGCGTAGGCGAAAAAGCCCTTGTAGGCGGGGCAGAAGCAGTTCAGGGAGAGCGTGCCGTCGCCGCGCAGGGGCTCGCGGTCGCGGCGGCAGCCGCCGCGGCAGAGCGCGTACCACGCGCAGCCCTGGCACTCGGGCGACACGAATCGGGAGCGGTCGACAAACTCCAGCCCGTCCCGCCGGGCGTCCAGCGCGTCGAAGCTGTCCGTCACAAGGCTCCCCAGCCGGTACTCGTCCAGCACGTAGAAGTCGCACGGGTAGACGCCGCCGTCCGCCTCCACGACGTATTGCTGCGAACAGATCCCCAGCATGCCGCAGGCCTCCGGCGGCTGGCCGAGCAGCATCCCCACCAGGTTCTCGAAGTAGCGGATGTAGACAAACCGCCCCGCCGTCACGTCCGCAAACCAGAGGTCGAACAGGTCCTTGAGGAAGCGCTCGTACAGGGCCGGCGTCAGGGAGTAGGGATGGCCGCCGCGCGCCTCGCCCAGCGGGTCCAGGCAGGGGATGTATTGCTGGTAGAGCAGCTGGTTTCGGCGAAAGAAGGCGTAGATGGACCGGATCTCCCGGGCGGCCTTGGCCGTGACGACCGTCAGGACGTTGAACTCCACCTTGTGCGCCTGCAGCGTGCGCACCGCGGCCATCAGGCGCTTGTGCGTGCCCTCGCCGCGCGCGTCCACGCGGTGCAGGTCGTGCACCGCGGCCGTTCCGTCCAGGGAGAGGCCCACGAGGAAGCGGTTTTCCGCGAGGAACGCGGCCCACTCGTCGTCCAGCAGGATGCCGTTTGTCTGGATGGCGCAGTGCACGGTCAGGTTCCGGGTGTTGTGGGCGCGCACCAGCTCCACAAAGCGGCGGAAGAAGGGGAGGCCGGACAGCGTGGGCTCCCCGCCCTGGAAGGCGAAGGTCACCTCGCCCTGCGCGCGCTCGAGCGCCTTGCGCACGACCGCCTCCAGCGTCTCCTCCGACATCATGCCAAAGGACGGCGTTTCGCGCTTTTCCGTGATGTCCGCATAGAAGCAATAGGTGCAGCGCAGGTTGCAGTTGCCGGAAGCGGGCTTGATGAGCAGGTGAATCGGTCGCGGCATGGTCTTGGCTCCTCCCCGTGAATTTACCAATAGTATAGCGGTCAATTTACATGCCGTCAATGAAAAGGCGCTTAGGCCCTGGTATACTTAGACATAGAACGAATCAAAAGGAGGAAGAACGCATGGTTCAGGCTGTGCTGTTTGACTTGGACGGAACGCTCCTCCCCATGGTGCAGGAGGAGTTCATCAAGGGATACTTCGGCGCGCTCTGCCGCCGGTTTGCGCCCAAGGGCTACGAGCCCAAGCGCATGATCGACACGCTGTGGAAGGGCACGGCGGCCATGGTCCGCAACGACGGCGCCTGCCCTAACCGGGACCGCTTCTGGGCGGCCTTCGCGGAGGAATTCGGGCAGGAGCGGCTCCAGGACATCCCGGAATTCGACGACTTCTACGGCCGGGAGTTCAACGAGGCAGCGGCCTGCACGCAGCCCACGCCCCTGGCGGACCGGTGCGTCAAGACCCTCCGAGAGAAAGGCTATCCGGTCATCCTGGCCACAAATCCGCTCTTCCCGCGCGTGGGCACGCTCTCGCGCATCCGGTGGGCGGGCCTGGACGCGGCGGACTTCGCGCTCATCACCACGTATGAGAACGCCACGCACTGCAAGCCCAACCCCGCCTATTACGCCGACATCTGCGCGCAGATGCGCCTGGACCCCGCGCGCTGCCTCATGGTGGGGAACGACTACACCGAGGACCTGGCCGCGGCGGCGACCGGCATGGAGGTGTTCCTCGTGACGGACTGCCTCATCGCGCCGGAGGGAGCGGACCTCTCCCGCGTGCCCCACGGCACGATGGCGGAGCTTCTCGGGCCGGCGTGGCCGGCCCGCTTCTTTGCGGTTTTCGGGGGGAATTTACATCTACGCCTTGTGCCAGCCCATGGCCTTGGTGAACTCCAGGATCGGGATGGACACCAGGGAGCAGCCCAGACCCACCAGATAGAGCCAGGCGGGCAGCTGCGTGAGGCCAAAGACCGACGCGACGGGCGGGACGAACAGCACGATCGCCATCAGCACGAGGCTGACCAGCGCGGCCTTGTTCATGTTGCGGTTGGAGAAGACGCCGACCTTGAACAGGCTCATGTTCGAGCGCATGTTGAAGGCGTGGAAGACCTGCGAGAGCGCCAGGATCATGAAGGCGAGGGTCTGGCCGCCGACGAGGCCGCCCGTGACGCGCTGCCCCAGCCAGAAGCCGAAGAGCGTAAGGCCCGCAAAGAGGATGCCCTGCAGCCCGATGCGCACGCCCATGCCGTTGGCGAAGATGCTCTCGTCCTTGGGCTTGGGCTTGCGGTCCATGACGTTGCTCTCGACCGGCTCCATGCCGATGGCGATGGCGGGCAGGGAGTCCGTCACCAGGTTGATCCACAGCAGCTGCATGGAGAGCAGCGGCGTCTGCCGCCAGAAGATCATGGCGAAGAACACGGTCAGGATCTCGCCGATGTTCGTGCCCAGCAGGAAGCCCACGGCCTTCTTGATGTTGTCGTAGATGCCGCGGCCTTCCTTGACCGCGTCGACGATGGTGGCGAAGTTGTCGTCCGTGAGCGTCATGTCCGCCGCGCCCTTGGCCACGTCGGTGCCGGTGATGCCCATGGCGCAGCCGATGTCCGCCGCCTTGAGCGCGGGCGCGTCGTTGACGCCGTCGCCCGTCATGGCGACGATCTGGCCCTTGCGCTGCCAGGCCTGGACGATGCGGATCTTATCCTCCGGGGAGACGCGGGCGTAAACCGAGATGTTCGCAACGCGCGCGTCGAGGTCCTGCTCGCTCATCCTGGCCAGCTCCGCGCCGGTCACGGCCTCGTCGCCCTCGCCGAGGATGCCCAGGTCCTTTGCGATGGCGCTGGCGGTCACCACGTGGTCGCCCGTGATCATGACGGGCTTGATGCCCGCGCGGCGGCACTGCTTGACCGCCTCGCGCGCCTCGGGCCGCGGCGGGTCGATCATGCCGACCAGGCCCAGGAAGGTGAGGTTGTTCTCCAGCGCCTCGGAGGTGACGGCCTTGGGCTCCCCGTCCAGGACCTTGTATCCGACCGCGAGGACGCGCAGCGCCTGGCGGCTCATCTCGTCGTTGACGCGGCGGGCCGCGGCGAGGTCGCCGGAGATGCACAGGCCGTCCATGACGTCAAAGGCGCCCTTTACGATGGCCACGATCCTGCCGTCGATGCGGTTGACGGTGGTCATGAGCTTGCGGTCCGAGTCAAAGGGCAGGTCGGCAAGGCGCGGGGACTGCGCGTTGAGCGCGTCCTTTTCCATGCCGTTCCTGTGCGCGGCCACGATGATGGCCGTCTCCGTGGGGTCGCCCATGTGCTTTTCGCCCTCGGGGGAGAAGTCCACCGAGCCGTCGCAGCACAGGGCCGCGTATTGCAGCAGGCGGCGGACCGACGCGGAGTTGTTGCCGGAGATGGCCTCCGTTCCCGCCCCGCCGTCGACGTAGGCGTGCGTTAAGGTCATGCGGTTCTGGGTGAGGGTGCCGGTCTTATCCGAGCAGATGACCGAGGCGGAGCCCAGCGTCTCCACCGCGGGCAGGCGGCGAATGATGGCGTTCTTTTTGACCATGCGCTGCACGCCGATGGCCAGAACGATCGTCACGATCGCGGGCAGACCCTCCGGGATGGCAGAAACCGCAAGGGACACCGCCGTCATGAAGATCTCCATGACCGGGATGCCGTCCAGCAGGCCCAGAACGAAGATCACCGCGCAGGCGGCCAGCGCGACGATGCCCAGATACTTGCCCATGTTGGCGAGCTTCTGCTGCAGGGGCGTCTGTCCGTCCTCGCTGGCGTCGAGCAGGCCGGCGATCTTGCCCATCTCGGTATTCATGGCCGTGGCCGTGACAACCGCCGTCGCGCGGCCGTAGGTGATGGAGCAGCCGGAGTAGACCATGTTGTGGCGGTCGCCGAGCGGCGCGTCCGCGGCGACCACGGCCTCGGCGTCCTTTTCCGAGGGGACGGATTCGCCCGTCAGCGCCGACTCCTCCGACTTCAGGGAGGAGGAGGTCAGCAGCCGCGCATCCGCCGGCACGAAGTCGCCGGCTTCCAGCAGGACGATGTCGCCCACGACCAGCTTCGAGGCGTCCACGATGGCCTCCTTGCCGTCGCGCAGCACGCGCGCATGCGGCGCGGAGAGGTTTTTGAGCGCCTCCAGCGCCTTTTCGGCCTTGCTCTCCTGCATCACGCCCATCACGGCGTTGGCGATGACGATGGCCACGATCAGCAGGGGCTCAAAGAACTCCGAGGGCTCGCCCGTGGAGCAGGCCACGATGAAGGAGATCACCGCGGCCGCCAGCAGGATGAGGATCATCACGTCCTTGAACTGTTCGGCAAATCGCTGGAGATTGGTCTTCTTCTTGCCTTCGCGCAGGCGGTTTTCTCCGTCGCGCGCAAGGCGCGCAGCCGCTTCCTGGGAGGACAGGCCGCTTTTTTCGTCGGTCTTGAGCTCCGCAAGCAGCGCGGACAAGGTCTTGTCATGCGGTGTCAATGCATACACGCTCCTTCTTTTGACTTGTATTCATTGTAGCCCAGGCATGGAGGTTCTGTCATCGGACAAAAGCGCGCATCTGCCCAAAAGTTACCCAAATTCTGGGAAGTGTCGCTTTTTTGGACACTTTGGCCATTTTGTCCCTATGGAAATGAGGCGCGCATGGATAAGATAAAAGAATGAAAGGGCGCACTGCGCCGTGACGACGGTAGGGTGGGGTGAGATTTTGGATGGAATGGAGATTCGGCGGGCGATCATCCGCTCCGCCATCGAGCGCGGAATCCAGGAGATCCGCAGCGATCCGCAGCGGGGCGTGCGCAAGCTCGTGGACCTGGGGACGCATTTTTCCCGGGGAAGGTTCCAAAAGCGGATCTTCCGCGAGATGCAGGACGAATTGGTCAACCCGAATACCGCCTACTATGCGCTGGTGACCAACCTGGTCAACCGCGTGCGCGCCGAGCACATCGAGCGCCTGGGCATCGACATCGGCTTCAACAGCTGGACGCACGGCGCGGCCATGATCCGGGAAAATGAGCAGAAGAAGGGATACAATATCCCCTGGTGCCTGGTCCTCAACCAAACGCAGGAGATTCAGTACGACCTGGACGACTTGATGTGCCAGGGCGAAAGGCTGGGGATCTACTGCTATTGGGCCTTTGCCGGGGACTTGGAGCAGACCGAGGCGCTGTGCGCCGTCTTCCACAAGCACCGGGACAGCGCGGTGCTCCTGATGCTGCCGGATGCGCGCCTGCCCCGCGTCAACATCGAGAGCCTGGACAACGTGATGCTCTTCCTGCCGTGCGGCGGCGATTCCGTGCGCGAGAGCGCGGAGGCGCTGGCCCAGCGGCGCTGCCTGTTCGGCCTCTGGACGCGGTATCGCAGCCCGGAGCCGGTCGTCAGCGGCGGCCTGGAGCGCATGGCCGTGGAGCTGGGCGCGCCGATCGAGCTGGTCGTGCCCGAGCACGGGGCGGACGCGGAGGCCTGCGCCGCCGTGCGGTCCTATGCAAAGCGCGCGCGGGAAAAGAAGTCCATCCCTGCGCTGCTTGTGGACCTGTACCCCACCATTGAAGAGGTGGACCGGATCATCTCCGTGGAGTCGTGCATGCTCGGCGTGGAACCGGATGGAACGGTCTTCACCGCCAAGGGGCGCAACGAGCAGATCGACGTGCGGCGCATTTCCCTGGACGATGTGCTCCTGTGCACCATGCCCCGCGTCACCTATACGGAGCAGGATGCGGGCAAACCTGCGAAATCGTCGGAACGCAATTGAATAGAAAAAGGAGTGAAGCCGGTTGAAGGAAGTCAACCCCCCCAAAAAACCAATCATATTTTACTATTTGCTGGCGCTGGTGGCGCTGCTGCTGCTCAACGCCTTCCTGTTCCCTTCCCTGACGAGGGGAACGATCAAGGAGGTCAATTACTCCGAGTTCCTGCAGATGCTGCGCGACGGGCAGGTCCAGGAGGTGCAGGTCGAACAGGACGTCATCCTCTTTGTGGACAACGCGGAGCAGCCCCAGATCTATGAGGTAGGGCGCATGGAGGACCCGGAGCTCGTCGACCGCCTGGAGGAGGCCAAGAGCCAATACGGCCTGGAGTACGGACAGGTCGTCGTCGAGGAGATGTCGCCCCTGATGTCCTTCCTGCTGACGTGGGTGCTGCCCATCGTCGTGATGGTCCTCCTCGGGCAGCTGCTGACGCGCCTGATGCTCAAGAAGATGGGCACCGGCGGCGTCGGCGGTCCGGCCATGACCTTTGGCAAGAGCAACGCCAAGGTCTACGTCCCCTCCACGACGGGCATTAAGTTTGCGGACGTCGCGGGCGAGGACGAGGCCAAGGAGATCTTGACCGAGATCGTGGACTTCCTCCACAACCCGCAGAAGTACAACTCCATCGGCGCAAAGCTCCCCAAGGGCGCGCTGCTGGTCGGCCCTCCGGGCACGGGCAAGACCCTGCTGGCCAAGGCCGTCGCGGGCGAGGCCAACGTCCCCTTCTTCTCGATCTCCGGCTCGGAGTTTGTGGAGATGTTCGTCGGCATGGGCGCGGCCAAGGTCCGCGACCTGTTCAAGCAGGCGGCGGAACAGGCGCCCTGCATTGTGTTCATCGACGAGATCGATACCATCGGCAAAAAGCGCGACGGCGCCTCCGGCATCGGCGGCAACGACGAGCGCGAGCAGACCCTCAACCAGCTCCTGACCGAGATGGACGGCTTTGACACCACAAAGGGCGTCATCATCCTGGCCGCGACCAACCGGCCCGAGAGCCTGGACCCCGCGCTGCTGCGCCCGGGCCGCTTTGACCGGCGCGTGCCCGTGGAGCTGCCGGACCTCAAGGGCCGCGAGGACATCCTGCGCGTGCACGCGGCCAAGGTCCGCCACGCGCCGAACCTGGACTTCTCCGCCATCGCGCGGGCCGCGGCCGGCGCCTCCGGCGCGGAGCTTGCGAACATCGTCAACGAGGCGGCGCTGCGCGCCGTGCGCCAGGGCCGCAGCGAGGTCATCCAGAGCGACATGGAGGAGAGCGTCGAGGTCGTCATCGCCGGCTACCAGAAGAAGAACCAGATCCTCTCCGACAAGGAGAAGCTCATCGTCGCTTACCACGAGACGGGCCACGCCCTGGTCGCGGCGCTGCAGAGCCACTCCGCCCCCGTGCACAAGATCACCATCATCCCGCGCACCTCGGGCGCGCTGGGCTATACCATGCAGGTGGACGAAGGCGACCACTACCTCATGAGCAAGGAGGAGCTGGAGAACCGCATCTCTACGCTCACCGGCGGCCGCGTGGCGGAGGACCTCGTCTTCCACTCCATCACGACCGGCGCCTCCAACGACATCGAGCAGGCCACAAAGCTCGCCCGCGCAATGCTCGCGCAGTACGGCATGAGCGAGGAGTTCGGCATGGTCGCCCTGCAGACGCAGAGCAACCTCTACCTCGGCGGGGACGCGTCCCTCGCCTGCTCGCCGGAGACCGCGACGGAGATCGACCGCAGGGTCATCGAGCTCGTGCGCCGGCAGTACGACAAGGCGCAGAACCTCCTGCGCGAAAACATGCCCCGCCTGCATCAGCTCGCCAAGTTCCTCTACGAAAAGGAAACCATCACCGGCGAGGAATTCATGGAGATCCTCAACCAGCCGGTTCCCAAGCTCCAGGCGCCGGAAGCCTGACCCGAAAAAAAGCGGTCCCCGCAAGCCCTGCGGGAACCGCTTTTTTGTTGACGGATCAAACCTTGGCCGCGCGCCGGTTCGTCGCGCGGCGCACGAGGTCGACAAACCGCTCGGGCGGCATGGTTCCCTCGCGCAGCCAGCGCTTGAGCGCGGCGAGGAGCGCGTCCGTGTAGAAGGTGATGATGAACTCGTAGGCGTCGTCCCTGTCCACCACGTCCGTGTAGTACAGGGAGAGCAGCGAGCGCATGACGTCGGCAAAGTACTCGGAAAAGCTGTTCTGTCCCTCCTGCTCCAGCGCGCTGACGTAGAAGGCGCGGTTGCGGTAGAAATAGGTGCAGATCTTCTCGAGGAAGAAGCCGGACGTGATCTGGCCCTCGCCGATGAACTGCTCGGCGAATTCCGTGTAGAACACCCAGTTGACCAGATCGTACTTGTCCCGGAAGTGATAGTAAAAGCTCTTGCGGTTCATGTTGCAGCGCTCGCAAATGTCCCCCACGCTGATCTTTTGCAGGGGTTTTTCGGCCATGAGCTGCTTGAGGGCGTCGGCAAGGGCCTTTTTTGTGATGGAAGAATCGGGCATGGGCGGTACCTCCGGTCGTGGGCGGGGGAAGAGAGGGGCGGTTTCACCAGGGCCACTCGCGGCCCAGCGCGTCGCGCAGGACGAAGCGGGCCTCGTCCGTGCGGCCGGGGTTGTCCGGGTCGTAGGCGCGGGACCGCGTGAGGATCTCGTAGGCGGCGTCCGCCGCCTGCCGCGGGGAAACCCGCCCGACGAGCGGGTCGAACAGGCGGAAGGTGTACCCCTCCGGATACAACCGATTATAGCAGATTCTGGCCGCCTGGGAAAGGGCGGCCTTGGACATGGCGTAGCCATAGCCGCGCGTCTGCCGGCTCCAGTTGACGGAGGCCGCTTCTCCGCTGGTCACAAAGCAGACGCGCTTGCCCGTCCCGCGGTCCAGCGCGGGCAGCGCAGCCTCCAGCGCCAGGATCGGCGCGCAGAGGTTCTCCTCCACGGCGCGCATCACGATTTCCGGGTCGACCCCGTCGAGCACGGTGAAGTCGTCGCCCGCAAGGCGCTCGTCCTGCGTGGCGAGGAAGAGGTCGATGGCGGGCAGCGCGGCAAGCGCGTCGCCCGTGTACACGCTGTGCCCCTCCGCGAGGAAGCGCGCGCGGAGTTCCCGCGCGAAATCCGTAGTGTCGCGCGTCAGGTAGACGATCATCTCTCTTTCCCCTCCTTTAGAAGGGCCAAATGCTGCCCAGGTAGTCCACGAGCTCCAGCCGCTCCTCGTCCGGGCGCGTCCCGGTGAACAGGGGCATGGCGCGCGCGGCGGAGAAGGCCGGATCGATCTGCCGCGCGTCGCGCGTGAGCAGGGAGCCGTCCGGATTCTGGCGCCGCATCCATCCCGGCTGATAGAGCCGGAAGGAGTAGCCGCGCGGATAGAGCGTGTTGTGCAGCATGCGCACCGCGATGTTGAGCGCCGTCTTGCTCATGCAGTAGCGGAAGTCGCCGTCGCGCTGCATCAGGGCGACGGAGGAGACCTCCGAGGAGATGAAGCACAGCCGCTTCTCCCGGCCGCGGTCCAGCAGCGGGAGGAAGACGTCCACGCACTGCAGCGCGCCCAGCGCGTTGACGCGCACGGACTTGCAGAGCAGCTCCGGGTCAATGGGTTCCGGGCCCCGGATGCGGGAGTTCTCCGGCCCGCCCATGTACGCCGCGTCGGAGACGAAGGCGTCCAGGTGGTCCGCATGGCGCTCCACCTCCCTGCGCGCCTCCAAAATGCTTTGCCGGTCGGACACGTCCAGGGGAACGGGAAAGAGCCGGTCGGGGTACGCCTCGTGCAGCGCGTCCAGCAGCGCGTATTCCGGCAGGAAGCGGCCCGCAAACACGGTGTAGCCGCGGGCGAGGTATTCGCGGGCGAGCGCAAAGCCGAGGCCGCGGTCCGCGCCCGTGAGGAGAACCGTCTTCATGCGCGCCCTCCTCAGAGCTCCCCGACGCACCAGGCCGCGCTGCGCAGAAGGAGCGCACGGAATCCCTCGTTTTGGAAGGAGGCGGCGTTGTGCCCAGGGGAGAGGTAGACGACCTTGCCCTTGCCAAAGGCGCGCAGCCAGGCCGCGGGGTACTGCTGGCCGCGGTAGGTGTATTCCAGCAGCAGGGTCAGGTTCGCCAGCGGGTCCAGGGTGAACTGATAGGGCTCCTCGTCCATGGAGAAGCTCTCCAAGCCCTGGGAGACGGGGTGCGCGGTCTTGACGGCATAGGTCAGCACCTCGTGCTGCGGGTGGCCGGTAAAGGCGCCGCCGACCATCTGCTCCATCTCGGGGCTGGAGCGCTTGATGATGCCGTTGTGCAGGCTGAGCAGCGCGCCGCCCTGGGCGACGTAGCCGATCAGCTCGCCCGCCGCGTCGCAGTTGCCGCAGCGATTCCAGCCGTCGATGTAGTCGATCACGAAGTCGAACGGGCGGAGGCGCTCCGCCGTCAGGTGCGCGTAGTCCGTGCAGATCTCAATTTCGTAGTCGGAGAGGATTTCGCGGATCTGCTCGTCCACGCCGGCAAGGCCGTGCCAGGTATGGTGCGCATAGTCGCCCATCAAAAGCGCTCGTTTCATGGTCTGTGAACCTCCCGGAATTGTGTTGGGTTTTTGTTCCTTCAGTATGCGCGCGCGGCGGGGCAAAGTCAAGCGTTCTCCCCGCCGCGCGCGGGAAAAATTTGGCCCTCTGCGGCGGCGCATGCGCGCGCGTGCCGGTAAAACGTGGACCGCGAGACGCACAGCGCCTGCGCGGCCTCCGCGGCGCGCAGCGTTCCCGCGCGCCACAGGCGGTATGCGGCGGCAAAGTCCGCCGCGTCCACCTTCGGGGGGCGGCCGAAGCGCACGCCGCGGCGCTTGGCCGCGGCGATGCCCTCGGCCTGGCGGGTGCGGATGGCTTCGCGCTCGTTCTGCGCGACAAAGGAGAGGAGCTGCAGCACCAGGTCTGCGATAAAAGTGCCCATCAGGTCCTTGGAAAGGGTGGTGTCCAGCAGCGGCATGTCCAGCACGCGGATATCCACCCCGCGCTGCTGGGTCAGGAGGCGCCACTGCTCGAGAATCTCCTGGTAGTTGCGGCCCAGCCGGTCGATGCTGTGCAGGAGCAGCAGGTCCCCGCGCCGCAGCCGGTGCAGGAGGCGCTGGTACTGCGGCCGGCAGAAGTCCTTGCCGCTCTGCTTGTCCAGGAAGATGTGCTCCCTGCGCAGGCCCAGACCCTCCAGGGCCTGGAGCTGGCGGGCCTCGTTTTGGTCCTTTGAGGAAACGCGGATGTAGGCATAGGTGCGTCCCATGGTCGTCCTCCTTTGGATGGGTTTGCAGCGGTCCGGGACGCAGAGCGGCGGCGGGCGCGGCAATCTCTGCCGCGGCAATCTCTGCCGCGCCCGCCGCCGCAAAAACGGACGATCAGCGCGAAAATTCGGCCACGCGGCGCGCCGCCTCCTGGGCGAGCTGGGCCAGCGGCGCGTCCGCGACGCCCACGACGAGGTTGTCGCAGTGGTTGACAGGCACGAGCACCCGCTTTGCCGGGCTGGAGCCGACGGCCGCAGCCATGGCCGGGGTGATCTCCCCCAGCAGCGCGTCCGCGATGACGATGCCCAAGGGCCCGGCGATGACGTCCGCCCGGCGGCAGCCCACCAGCACCGCGTTTTCGCCCGTGGCCGCGCTGTCCGCGCCGGCCCGGAGCATGGCGGCCGTCGCCGCGGAATTCGTGCCCACGGCCGTGATGGCCGCGCTGGGGCAGGCGGCCTTGATCGCCTGCACGAGCTGGCGGCCGATGCCGCCGCCCTGCCCGTCGATGACGAGAACCTGAAGCATGGTTGTTTTCTCCTTCCCCGCGCGTGCCGCGCGGCGAGCGTATCCAATCATAAAAGTCTAGCGGGCGGGCGCGACGAGCTGCACGGCCCGGGGCAGGCAGCGCGCGCACACCTGCGTCAGGAGCCCGGCGCGCTCGCCGTCCGCGGTCCATTCCGTCGGGACGGTGAAGCGCATCTCGACCTCCCGCGCGTGCAGAAAGACGAAGTAGCGCTCGTCGAACCGGCCGCGCGCAAGGTCGCGCAGGGCGCGCGGCGTGGGCGGCCGGCGGATGAGCAGCACCTCGAGCTTGCCGTCGTCGAACACGACGCCCGCGCGGTCCAGATCGATCAGCCCCGCGATGCGCGTGCTGTTGGAGATGCTGCCGAAGTAGAAGTCGCCCTCCAGGCGCTGGCCGTCCGCCACGAGCGTCAGGCGCCGGGGCCGGAGCGCAAAGACCTCCGGCAGGCCGCAGACGAAATACGCCGTGCGCCCCAGCGCGTTCTTCAGGCGCTGGGGCGTCGCGTAGGCCGTCTGCACAAAGGCGCCGAAGGAGGCCACGTAGTCGAAGAGCTGCTTCTCGCAAAGGAGGCCCACGTCGTGGTCGCGCACAGGCCCCGTCACCGCGAGCTCCATGGCGCGGGAGAGCTTTGTCGGCAGGCGCAGCGCGTGCGCGAGGTCGTTCGTCGTGCCGGTCGGCACGTAGCCGACGGGCACGCGCACACCCGCGCGCAGAAGGCCGTCCAGCACCTCGTTGAGCGTGCCGTCCCCGCCGCAGCAGATCACGCGCGCAAAGTCGCCGCCGCGCGCCTCCGCCACGCTGCGCGCCTGGCCGGGCGCGCTCGTTGCGTAGACGGTCGCCATCTGCCCGCCCTCGCACAGCCGCTGCACGAGCGGATAGAGCGCCCGGCGCGCGGCCCTGTGCCCGGCCACGGGGTTGATGATGAGCAGAACCTTCCCGCTGTCCATGCCTTCACCTCGATCGTCCGCGAAAAAAATAGTTTTACTGCTAATGAGTATACGGATCGCATTCGCGCTTGTCAATCGAGGGTCTGTGAATTTTGTCGAAGCAGGAAGCGACAATGCCGGCGCCCCGCCATCGCGGAGCGCCGGCATGCGCCTGGCTGTAGCCGGGGGGCTATTCCGGCAACTTCCGGCCGCAGTTCGGACAGAAGGCGTACTCCGGCCCCGTCTTTTCCCCGCAGTAGGGGCAGAAGTTCGTCCCGCCGTCGGGGTCGTAGTCCTCCTCCTGCGGGAACCCGTCCGCGGGGCTGCCGAAGCGCTCGTTGAGCGGGTCCGGCTCCTCGCGCTCGTCGGTGATGTCAAAGGCGGAGTAGCGGTTCTTCTGGCCGGCGTTGCGGAAGTTATAGACCGCCTGCACCACGCCCCAGACGACAAAGAGCACGCCAAAGAGCCAGAAGAGCACCGGCGCGCCGGAGCTTGCGGCAAGGAGCGTCCACAGCACGCCAAAGCCTGCGGCAAAGAGCGAGCCGAAGCCCGCCATCTTGGAGGGGCCGCGCCCAGGTTTGATGCTTCTCATATCCTGATCCTCCTACAAGCCTGCATTCTGAAGATAAGCATAGCGCAGATGCGCGCAAAGCGCAAGCCTGGCCTTCCGACAAAACGCGGGGAAGAGATTTGGGCATTTTCCGCGCGGCCACTTTGCATTTCGGGGGAAACATGTTAAAATATACGCAGAACCTTTCTATGGAGGTGTGTTCCCATGTACGATAACCTTCCGGTTGTCAAGCTCGGCCTGGTTGCCACCAGCCGCGACTGTTTCCCCATCCAGCTCTCGGCAAAGCGCAAGGCGGCGGTCGTGGACGCCTACACCAAGGCGGGCGGCGAGATCGTCGATATTCCCACCATCATTGAATCCGAAACCGACGCCATGAAGGCGCTGGAGGAGGTCAAGGCGAACGGCTGCAACGCGCTGGTCGTGTTCCTGGGCAACTTCGGCCCCGAGGGCCCGGAGACCATGCTGGCCGACAAGTTCGGCGGCCCGACGATGTTCGTCGCGGCGGCTGAGGAGACCGGCGACGACCTGATCGACGGCCGCGGCGACGCGTACTGCGGCATGCTCAACGCCAGCTACTCCATCGGCCTGAAGTCCCTCAAGAACGTCTACATCCCCGAGTACCCCGTGGGCACGGCGGACGAGATCGCCTCGATGATCTGCGAGTTCATCCCGATCGCGGCGGTCCGCATCGGCCTGAGCAACCTCAAGGTCTTCTCCTTCGGCCCGCGCCCCTACGACTTCATCGCCTGCAACGCGCCCATCAAGCCCCTGTTCGACCTGGGCATCAACATCCAGGAGAACTCCGAGCTGGACCTGTTCGCGGCCTTTAACGACCACGCGAACGATCCGCGCATCGCAGAAGTCGCGGCCGACATGGCCAAGGAGCTCGGCGCGGACAACCCCTACGCCGGCATCCTGCCCAAGCTCGCGCAGTACGAGATCACCCTGCTCGACTGGGCCGAGGCCAACAAGGGCGCGGCCAAGTATTATGTCTTTGCCAACAAGTGCTGGCCGGCCTTCCAGACGCAGTTCGGCTTTGTGCCCTGCTATGTCAACAGCCGCCTGACGGGCCGCTGTATCCCCGTTTCCTGCGAGGTGGACATCTACGGCGCGGTTTCGGAGTACATCCTCTGCTGCGTCACGGGCGCTGCGCCCACGCTCCTGGACATCAACAACACCGTGCCCGAGGACATGTACGAGCAGGAGATCAAGAACACCACCGATTACCAGCTCACCGATACCTTCATGGGCTTCCACTGCGGCAACACCGCTTCCTGCTACCTCAAGAAGCCGCACATGAACTACCAGCGCATCATGAAGCGCTCCCTGGAGCCGGATGCCGAGCCCAACATCACCCGCGGCACCCTGGAGGGCGACATCCTGCCCAGCGACATCACCTTCTTCCGCCTGCAGGGCACGGCGGACTGCAAGCTGCAGTCCTACGTGGCGCAGGGCGAGGTGCTGCCCGTCGCGACCCGCTCCTTCGGCGGCATCGGCGTGTTCGCCATCCCGGAGATGAAGCGCTTCTACCGCCATGTGCTCGTCGCCAAGCACTACCCGCACCACGGCGCGGTCGGCTTTGCGCACGTGGGCAAGGTCCTCTTTGAGGCCATGAAGCTGCTGGGCGTGCCGGACATCGCGTTCAACCAGCCCAAGGGCATGCTCTACAAGGGCGAGAATCCCTTCGCGTAAAGGGTTTCGCTTCCCAAAACAACACAGGGCGCCTGCCTCCCGGCGACTCGGGCGGCGGGCGCCCTTTTTTTTGCCCGCTTGTCAGCGCCGCAGAAGCTGTGCTATACTGGACGTGTTTGCGAAACAGCGAAAAAAACGGAGGAACGCGGATGAGCGGAAAGAGCAGGGGAATGGTCGGGGAGATCGTGGCGCTGTCCTGGCCGACGGTTGTGGAACAGGCGCTGCAGACGGTGGTGCAGTTCGCGGATTCGGCCATGGTGGGGCGGATCGGCGCGCAGGCTTCGGCGAGCGTGGGCATGACAACGTCGGTGACCTGGCTGGTCAACGCGCCGCTGTTCGCCATGGGCGTGGGCGTTCTTGCCACCATCGCCCGCGCCAGCGGCGCCGGGGATACGGACACGGCCAAGCGCGCGGCCTCGCAGTCGATCCTGCTGGCGCTTGTGATCGGCGTGTGCGTCGGCGCGCTGACGCTGGCCGTAAGTCCGTTTCTGCCGATCTGGCTGGGCGCGGATCCCGCGCTGCACGCCGACGGCGCGGCCTATTTTGCCATCATCTGCGCGCCCATGCTCTTTCGGGCCAGCATCGTCATCTTCGGCTCGGTGCTGCGCGCGGTCGGCGACATGAAGACGCCCATGGCCGTGAACCTGGCGGTCAACGCCATCAACGTGGTGCTCAATTACTTCCTGATCTATGAAACGCACACGGCGCACCTGGGGCCGCTTTCGCTGCTCATGCCGGGCGCGGGCTGGGGCGTGCGCGGCGCGGCGGCGGCCACGGCGGTCTCGTATGTGGCGGGAGGCGTGGCGATGTTCCTTGCCATGATGCACAACCGCAAGGTCTCGCCGCGCGGCATCCCCCTGCGCCTGGACAAGCGCATCATGGGCGACTGCGTGCGCATCGGCGCGCCGGTCGCGCTCTCGCGCGTGGGCGCGTGCCTGGGGCAGGTCGTCTTCTCCTCGCAGGTGACGCGCCTGGGCACGACGGCGCTGGCCGCGCACTCCCTGGCGCTGACGGCGGAGCAGGCCTTCTACATCCCGGGATACGGCATGCAGGCCGCCGCGGCCACGCTCTGCGGCAACGCGCTGGGCGCCGGGGACGGCAAGCGGCTGGCCAGCGTGGCCCGCACCTCCATCTGCATGGCGGCCGGCGTCATGGCGGCGACCGGGGCGCTGCTCTTCCTCTTCCCCGGGTTCATGATGTCGATCTTCACGCCCGATGAAGAAGTCATCGCCCTGGGACAGAACGTGCTGCGCATTGTGGCGGTGTCCGAGCCGGTCTTTGGCGCCTCGATCATATTGGAGGGCGTGTTCGACGGCATCGGCGACACGCGCACGCCGCTGGTGATCTCCATCGCCACGATGTGGGGCGTGCGGATTCTCGCAACCTATGTCTGCGTCAATTGGCTGCACCTGGGGCTCACGGCGGTGTGGTGCTGCATGGTTGCCGACAACGTCGCCCGCGGCGCGCTGCTCTCTGCGCGCTACGTCCGCGGGCGGTGGAAGCAGTCCGTCGGCCTGGAGGAGGCCGGATGACCGCCCCCAAGAGAAGAAAAAGGCCTTGCGGACGCAGGGCCTTTTTCGTATAATAAAGCCGTCAACCGGAACCCAAACCAAATCGAAAAGGAAGTGCAGGCTCGTGTTGGACAAGCCGCTTTCGCGGGAAGAGATGATCCGCGTCGTCGAGGGCCGGGGCGCAGCCCGGCGCATCCCCATCGCCGTGCAGCACTGGGTTTCCCCGAGCGCCATGGGACAAAACGAGGCGGAGTGCCGCCGCATCCTGGAGACGTATCCCTGCGACTTTGAGAAGATCTCCTTCCGGATTCCCGACGTCTTCACGGCGCCGGCGGACGATCCGTCCTATCGCTGGATGAACTGCGACAACCCGTTTCCGCCCGGAACGCCCCTGGACGCCGTCAGCGCCATCGAGGACTGGGACCAGCTGGACGGGATCCTCGCGGACTTCCCGGACCCCTGGTACCCGGGGCTGATCCCGGAGGACGCGCCCCCGGTGGGCGATCGCTACCGCGTGGGCCTGTGGTGGTATTGGCTCTTTGAGCGGTTTTGGTCGCTGCGCGGCATGGAGAACGCGCTCTGCGACTTTTACGAGAATCCGGAGCAGGTGCACCGCCTGTTCCGCAAGCTGACGGACTTCTACAAGGTGATGCTGCGCCGGGGCCGGGAGGAGCTGCACCTGGACGCGGTCTGGACGAGCGACGACATCGGCACGCAGACGGCGCCCTTCTTCTCCCCGAAGATCTTCCGGGAGTTCTTCAAGCCCTATTACCAGGAGCTGGTGGCCTACGCGCACGAGCTGGGCATGCACTTCTGGCTGCACTGCTGCGGAAACATCCTGGCCTTCCTCCCGGACCTGATCGAGATCGGCGTGGACGTGCTGCACCCGATCCAGAAGTACACCATGGACGAGCGCGAGGTCGCGCAGAAGTACGGCAAGGACCTGTGCATCTGGGCGGGATTCGACGTGCAGCGCATCATCCCCTACGGCACGCCGGAGGACGTTCGCCGGGAGGTGCGCTTCCTGCTGGATACCTATGCCCGGCCGGAGGGGCGGCTGATCCTGGCGGCGGGCAACAACATGACGCCGGACACCCCGATGGAGAGCCTGGAGGCGCTGCTGGACGAGGCCCTGCGCTATGGCGAAGAGGTCTGTAAAAGGTTCCATTAAGCGACAAAAAATCGCCCCAAGGGAGGCAAAACGCTTCCTCTTGGGGCGATTTTTTGCGGATTTTAGGCATCCTTGATCTGCATGTCGTGGAGCTTTTGGTAGATGCCGCCCAGGGCCATGAGCTCCTCGTGCGTGCCCTGCTCGCGGATGCGGCCGCTGCGCAGGACGTAGATGCAGTCGCAGTCGCGGATGGTGGACAGGCGGTGCGCGATGATGATCGTCGTCCTGCCGGAGGACACGTTGCGCACGGACTGCTGGATGAGCTGCTCGGTGTCCGTGTCGATGGAGGCCGTGGCCTCGTCCAGGACGAACACGGCCGGGTTGTGCGCGATGGCCCGCGCAAAGGAGAGCAGCTGGCGCTGGCCCGCGGAGAAGGTGGACCCGCGCTCGGTCACCGGGTAGTCCATGCCGCCGGGCAGCTCCGCGATGAAGCGGTCCGCGCAGGCCAGGTGCAGCGCCTGCGCGACCTGCTCGTCCGTGATCTCCTGGTTGCCCAGGCGCACGTTTTCCGCAATGCTGCCCGAGAACAGGAACACGTCCTGCAGGACGACGGCCACGCGCCGGCGCAGCTGCTCGAGCGAGAACTGCGCAATGTCCTGGCCGTCCAGCAGGATGCGGCCCTTCTGGATGTCGTAAAAGCGCGAGATCAGCGAGATGATGGTGGACTTTCCCGCGCCGGTCGTGCCGACAAAGGCGACGGACTGCCCCGGCTCGATCGTGAAGGACACGTCCTTGAGCACCCAGTTTTCGCCCTCGTAGGCGAACCAGACGTGCTGGAACTCCACGCGGCCCTCGACCGTTTCCAGGGGCTTGCCGGTCACGGTGTCCTCGAGCTGGCTCTCGTCGTCCAGCAGCTCGAAGATGCGGTCCGTGGAGACCACGGCGGAGGAGACGGTGGTGTACTTTTCCGCCAGGTCGTTGATGGGCTCAAAGAACTGCTTGATGTAGTTGGTGAAGGCGTAGAGCATGCCGATCTCCAGCGTGCCCAGGCCGATCTGCCCGCAGCCGTACCAGACGAGGATCGCGATGCCGAGCTGGTTGACGACCTCCACCAGCGGCCGCATGAGGCTGTTCATGCGCACCTGCAGGCGCGCCGCCTTGTAGTAGCCATAGTTCAGCTCGTCAAACTCCGCGTGCTTCTCCTTTTCCTTGCGGAAGATCTGCACCAGGCGCATGCCCGACATGTTCTCGGAGAAGAAGCCGTTGATCTGCCCGGTCAGCGCCTTGAGCCGCACAAAGTTGCGCCGGAGCCGGCCGCGCACGAGGATCGTGATCAGCGCGATCAGCGGCACCACCGCAAAGGCCACCAGCGCCAGCCGCCAGTTCATCCACAGCATCATCACAACGATGCCCAGCAGCATGAACACGTCCTTGAACAGGTTGACCAGCACGTCCGAGAAGAGCTCGTTGAGCGTCTCGACGTCGTTGGTCGCGCGGGTGATGAGCCGGCCGGAGGAGAAGTGATCCAGCGTCTTCATGGACATGTGCTGGATGTGGTTGAACACGCGGCGGCGGATGTCCATGAGGATGCTCTGGCCCATGCGGTTGACCATCACCGCCTCGGAGACGTTGAGGACCGAGGACAGGGCGACGCACGCCATGTAGCCCAGGGCGAGGACCCAGACCGCGTCCAGCCCCTGGTCCGGCCGCCCGGCGGTCAGGTACCGGTCGATGACGACCTCCAGGATGTAGGGCTTGGCCAGCTCCGCGGCGTTGACGAGGAGGACCATCAGCAGGCAGAGCAGGAGGGTCTTGAGCTGCGGCCGGAGGAACGGGAGCAGGCGGGAGAGCCCGCGGCGGTTCTTATTCATCGTCGTCCACCTCCCCGCTCTCCTGCTTGCGCGCGGTGCTGGCGTACTGGCCGCCCAGGGCCATGAGCTGCTCGTGCGTGCCGCGCTCGACGATGCGCCCGCGCTCCAGGACCAGGATCTCGTCGCAGTTTTGCAGGGCGCTGACGCGGTGCGCCACGATGATGCCCGAGGTGCCGCCCGCAAACACGCCGCGCAGGGACTGCCAGATGTCCTGCTCGGTCTTGGCGTCCACGGCCGAGAGCGCGTCGTCCAGGATCAGGATCCTGGGGCGCTTGACCAGCGCCCGCGCGATGGAGATGCGCTGCTTCTGCCCGCCGGAGAGCGTCACGCCGCGCTCGCCGACCTGGGTCTGAAAGCCGTCTGGAAACTCCTGAATGGAGTCGTAGATGTCCGCGAGCTTTGCCGCATGCTCGATGTCCTCCACCGTGGCCTCCGGCGCGTAAAAGCGGATGTTTTCCGCGATCGTCGCGGAGAAGAGGAAGTTGTCCTGCGGAACGTAGCCGATGCCGCCGCGCAGCACGTCCAGCGCGATGTCGTGGATGTCCGCGCCGTCAAAGGAGATCATGCCGCGCGCGGGGTTGAAGAGCTTGAGCAGCAGGTTGCACAGCGTGGTCTTTCCGCTGCCCGTGTGGCCGAGGATGCCCAGCGTCTTTCCGGGCTTGAGCTCGAAGGAGACGTCCCGAAGGGCCGCGTCGCCGCCGTCCGGGTAGTGGAAGGTCAGATTGGAGACGCGGATCTCGCCCTGCAGGGGGCCCTTGTGCTTGTTGACGGCCGCGTCGACCACGGTGGGCGGCGTCTCCACGACCGCGGCGTAGCGCTTGAGCGAGGCCAGGCCGCGCTGCAGGATGTTCGTCACGCGCGCGACGGACTGCACGGGGCTGATGATGAGCGTCAGATACCCGTTGAAGGCCACGAGCTCGCCCAGGGTGATGACGCCCGTGCGCACCAGGTGGCTGCCGTAGATCAGGCAGATGGTGAAGCTGATGCCGAAGATGAAGCTGACCATCGGGCTCATGGCCGAGGAGACCTTGACCATGGAGACGTTCGTGTCGCGCATGTCGCGGTTGAGGGATTCGAAGCGCTCGACCTCGGGCGTCTCCTGCGCGTAGGCCTTGATGACGCGGATGCCGGAGATGTTCTCCTGCACGCGGTCCGACACCGCCGCAAACGCCTCCTGCACGCGGCGGAAGCGCTCCCGCGTGATGGAGCCGAGCCGGAAGATCAGCACGAGCAAAAAGGGAATCGGGATCAAGCACGCCAGCGCCAGGCGCAGGTTCACGCCCGCGCCCATCTGGAAGATGGAGAACGCGCCCGTGAACAGGCTCGTGCAGGCCAGCGCAAAGCCCGGGCCGAACGTCATGCGGATGGCGTTGACGTCGTTGATGGCGTAGGCCATGAGGTCGCCCGTCTTCTGGTGGTTGAAGAAGTCCGGGCCCAGGGATTGCAGGTGCGTAAAGAGCGTGTTGCGCAGCCACATCTCCATCCGGCGCGCGTTGCCGTTGATGAACGAGCGCCAGATCGACCGCGTCAGGAAGATGCCCGCGGCGGCCGCCACCATCCAGCACAGCGTGCGGAAGACCGCCGCGCGGTCGATCACGGGCTCGCGCATCAGATCCACCGCCTCGCCCAGCAGGCGCGCCGGAACGACGTCCAGCGCGGCGTTGGCGATCAGGAAGACGAGCCCGGGCAGATAGCGCCACCCTTCTTTCTTAAAAAAGCCGCTGAGTACCCCCACTGTTTTCCTCCTTTTTGCAGGCGCCCGTTGTCTATGTATGGAGTTGTGCGCCTGCGGTAACGATTTCCCACGTCCGATTATACCACACCTCCCGGGAGAATTTCCACTCCCTGCATAAATTTTGCCGGGTGGACCAAAATACAGGCAAACCAGTAAGGAGGTACAGCGCATGGAATTCAAGGGTTCGCGAACCGAGGCCAACCTGATGGCCGCCTTCTCCGGCGAGTCCATGGCCCGGAACAAGTACGATTTTTACGCAAAGGTGGCCCGCAGCGAGGGGCTGATCCAGGTTGCGGAGATCTTTGAGGAGACGGCCCGCAACGAGCACTACCACGCAAAGCTCTGGTACCGGTCCCTGGGCAAGCTCGGCGGCACGGCCGAAAACCTCAAGGACGCGCAGGCCGGCGAGCACTACGAGTGGACGGACATGTACGCGCGCTTTGAGCGCGAGGCGCTGGACGAGGGCTTTGACCGCATGGCCGCGCTCTTCCGCATGGTGGGCAACATCGAGCGGATGCACGACGAGCGCTACGGCGCCTTCATCGCGCAGCTGGAGAAGGACCTGCTCTACCGCAAGGCGCAGCCCATCCGCTGGATCTGCACGGTCTGCGGGCGCGTGCACGAGGGCACGGAGCCGCCCGAGTTCTGCCCGGTCTGCGGCCATCCGCGCGGCCACTTCAAGCCCGCGGAGAAGATCACGGACGTCTAAGCCCGCGGCAAACCCCACAAAAAAGGCCCCGAACCGCGCATTCTGCGGTTCGGGGCCTTGCAGCTTGCAGTGGAAGCCAAGCGTTTGGGCCGCAGGCTCAATACGCCGGCCGCCCCCCGAGCCGCCGTCGGTAGCTCGGGGCAAATCGGAGGAGGTGGGCCAAATGCCCGCTTTCCAGTATTCGGCGCGTTGTGCGCGCAGCGCGTGGGAAGGCCCCGAAGCGCACATTCTGCGGTTTGGGGCCTTGCAGCTTGCAGTGGAAGCCGAGCGTTTGGGCCGCAGGCCAATACGCCGGCCGGCCCCCGAGCCGCCGTCGGCAGCTCGGGGCAAAGCGGAGGAGGTGGGCCAAATGCCCGCTTTCCAGTATTCGGCGCGTTGTGCGCGCAGCGAGTGGGAAGGCCCCGAACCGCGCATTTTTGCGGTTCGGGGCCTTGGCTTTACGGCAGGACCTTTTGCAGCCACTGGCCGGTATAGCTTTCCGGGACGCGGGCGACCTCCTCGGGCGTGCCCTGCGCCACGATCGTGCCGCCGCCGTCGCCGCCCTCGGGGCCGAGGTCGATGATGTGGTCCGCGGTCTTGATGACGTCCAGGTTGTGCTCGATGACCAGGACCGAGTTCCCCGCGTCGGTGAGCTTTTGCAGCATCTCGATCAGGCGCTCGACGTCGGCCATGTGCAGGCCGGTCGTCGGCTCGTCCAGGATGTAGAGCGTGCGGCCGGTGCTCGCGCGCGAGAGCTCGGTGGCGAGCTTGATGCGCTGGGCCTCGCCGCCGGAGAGCTGCGTGGAGGGCTGGCCGAGCTTGATGTAGCCCAGGCCCACGTCGTAGAGCGTGCGCAGCTTGCGGTAGATCTGCTTATAGTTCTCGAAGAACTCCATGGCTTGCTCGACGGTCATGTCCAGCACGTCGTAGATGCTCTTGCCCTTGTAGCGGACCTCGAGCGTCTCGCGGTTGTAGCGGTGGCCCTTGCACACGTCGCAGGGGACGTAGATGTCGGGCAGGAAGTGCATCTCGATCTTGATGATGCCGTCGCCCGCGCAGGCCTCGCACCGGCCGCCCTTGACGTTGAAGGAGAAGCGGTTCGCCTTGTAGCCGCGGGCCTTGGCCTCCGGCACGCCGGCGAACACGTTGCGGATCAAATCGAACATGCCCGTGTAGGTCGCGGGATTGGAGCGCGGCGTGCGGCCGATGGGCGACTGGTCGATGTCGATGACCTTGTCCAGCGCCTCGATGCCGTCGATGCCGTCGTGCGCGCCGGGGCGCGTGCGCGCGCGGTTCAGGTCGCGGGAGAGGGCCTTGCGCACGATCTCGTTGACGAGCGTGGACTTGCCCGAGCCGGAAACGCCCGTGACGCAGGTGAAGACGCCCAGCGGGATGCGCACGTCGATGTTCTTGAGGTTGTGCTCGCGCGCGCCGCGCACGAGCAGCTCGCCCGTGGGCTTGCGCCGGTGCGCGGGCACGGCGATCTTCCGCGCGCCGGAGAGGAACTGCCCGGTCAGGGAGTTCGGGTTGCGCATGATCTCCTCGGCCGTGCCGCAGGCCACGACCTCGCCGCCGTGCACGCCCGCGCCCGGGCCGATGTCCACGATGTAGTCCGCCTGGCGCATGGTGTCCTCATCGTGCTCGACGACGATGACGGTGTTGCCGATGTCGCGCAGGTGCTTGAGGGTCCGCAGCAGGCGGTCGTTGTCGCGCTGGTGCAGGCCGATGGAGGGCTCGTCCAGGATGTAGAGCACGCCCATGAGCGAGGAGCCGATCTGCGTGGCCAGGCGGATGCGCTGGGCCTCGCCGCCGGAGAGCGTGCCCGCCGAGCGCGAAAGGGTCAGGTATTCCAGGCCCACGTCGCACAGGAAGCCCAGGCGGTTGTCGATCTCCTTGAGGATCTGGCGCGCGATGCGCTCCTCCTTCTCGGTGAGGGTGAGCTGGGAGAGGAAGCTGCGCGCCTTGCGCACGGAGAGGTCCGACAGCGCGGCGATGTTCAGCCCCCCGACCGTCACCGCGAGCGACACGGGTTTTAAGCGCTGGCCGCGGCAGTCCGGGCAGGGGATGTTGGACATGTAGGCCTCGTACTCCTCGCGCATGCCGGGGGAGTTCGTCTCCCGGTAGCGGCGCTCCAAGCTCGGGATGACGCCCTCAAAGGGCGCGGAGTACGTGGTCGTGCGGCCGTCGCGCTCGTAGTGCAGGGAGAGCTTTTCGCCCTTTGTGCCGTAGAGCAGCGCGTCCAGCGCCTCGCGGGGCAGGTCCTTGACCGGGACGTCCAGCGAGAAGCCGTACCGCTCGGCCATGGCCGCAAGGTACATGTTGAAGATGGACCCGTCCGCGCCCGAGTTCCAGCCCGTGACGCGCAGGGCGCCCTCGTTCAGGGAGAGGTCGCGGTTGGGCAGGATCAGCTCCGGGTCCATGCGCATCAGCGTGCCCAGGCCCGAGCACGTGGGGCAGGCACCGTAGGGGTTGTTGAAGGAGAACATGCGCGGGGTGAGCTCCTCCAGGCTGATGCCGCAGTCCGGGCAGGCGTAGTTCTGGGAGAAGAGCATCTCCTCGCCGTCGATGACGTCCAGCACGATCAGCCCGCCGGAGACCTTCATGGCCGTCTCCAGCGAATCGGTCAGGCGCTTGTTCATCCCCTCGCGCACGACCAGGCGGTCCACCACCGCCTCGATGGTGTGCTTTTTGTTCTTCTCCAGGTGGATTTCCTCGTCCAATTCGCGCATTTCCCCGTCGATGCGCACGCGCACGTAGCCGTCGCGCTTGAGGTCCTCCAGGACCTTGACGTGCTCGCCCTTCCGGCCGCGGATCACGGGCGCGAGCACCTGGATGCGCGTGCGCTCCGGCAGGGCGAGGACCTGGTCGACCATCTGGTCCACGGTCTGCTGGCGGATCTCCCGGCCGCACTTGGGGCAGTGCGGGATGCCGATGCGCGCGTAGAGCAGGCGCAGGTAGTCGTGGATCTCCGTGACGGTGCCGACCGTGGAGCGGGGGTTCTTGCTCGTGGTCTTCTGGTCGATGGAGATGGCGGGCGAGAGGCCCTCGATGTAGTCCACGTCCGGCTTTTCCATCTGGCCGAGGAACTGGCGGGCGTAGGAGGAGAGGGATTCGACGTAGCGGCGCTGGCCCTCGGCGTAGAGCGTGTCAAAGGCGAGGGAGGACTTGCCGGACCCGGACAGGCCGGTCAGCACCACCAGCTTGTTGCGCGGGAGCTCCACGTCCACGTTTTTCAGGTTGTGCTCGCGGGCGCCCTTGATGAAGATGCGGTCGTTCATGGGAACAATAAACCTCCTGGATTAAGGACAAGAGGGGGGGAATCTCCTTATTTTCTGCGGCGCTTGCGCGGCGCGCGGCGGCCGGGCACGGCGCTGCGCCCGCCCGGGGCCCGGTCCGCGCTCGCCTTTTCGCCGCGCAGGACGAGGATCTCGTCGCGGTACTTGGCGGCCTGCTCGAAGTCTAGGCGGCCGGCGGCCTCGAGCATCTGCTCCTCCAGGTGCTGGATGGCCAGCTGCTTTTCCTCGTCGCTGAGCACGCTTTCCGCGGCATCCTCCGGCGCGCGGGAGACGACCAGCAGGTCCGCCACGGCCTTGCGCACGGTCTGCGGGGTGATGTGGTGCTCCTCGTTGTAGGCCATCTGGATGGCGCGGCGGCGGTTTGTTTCGTCGATGGCCTTGCGCATGGAGTCGGTCACGGTGTCGGCGTACATGATGACCTTGCCGTCCACGTTGCGCGCGGCGCGGCCGATGGTCTGGATGAGGGAGGTCTCGCTGCGCAGGAAGCCTTCTTTATCTGCGTCCATGATGGCGACCATCTCCACCTCCGGCAGGTCCAGGCCCTCGCGCAGCAGGTTGATGCCCACCAGCACGTCGAACTTGCCCAGGCGCAGGTCGCGAAGGATCTCGATGCGCTCGAGCGTGTCCACGTCCGAGTGCAGGTAGTTGACCTTGATGCCCAGCTCCTTGAGGTAGTCCGTCAGGCTCTCGGCCATGCGCTTGGTCAGCGTCGTCACCAGCACGCGGCAGGAGCGGCCCGTCACCTCGCGGATGCGGCCGACCAGGTCGTCCACCTGCCCCTGCGCCGGGACGAGCACGATCTCCGGGTCCACAAGGCCCGTGGGGCGGATGATCTGCTCGACGACCTTGCCGGTCGTGGCCATCTCGTACGGGCCGGGCGTTGCGGAGACGAAGATGCGCTGGCCGATGCGCTCCTCGAACTCGTCAAAGCGCAAGGGGCGGTTGTCGTAGGCGGAGGGCAGGCGGAAGCCGTATTCCACCAGCTCCTTCTTGCGGGCGCGGTCGCCGGCGTACATGGCGCGGATCTGCGGAATGGTCACGTGCGACTCGTCCACGATGAGCAGGAAGTCCTTGGGAAAGTAGTCCAGCAGGGTGAACGGCGCCTGGCCCGGCTGCCGCCCGTCAAAGTAGCGGGAATAGTTTTCAATGCCCGAGCAGAAGCCGATCTCGCGCAGCATCTCGATGTCGTAGTTCGTGCGCTGCTCCAGGCGCTGCGCCTCCAGGAGCTTGTCCTGGTCGCGGAAGAACTGCACCTGCTTGGCCAGGTCCTGCTCGATGACGTCGATCTGCCGGTCGAGCTGCTGGCGGGAGATGGCGTAGTGCGTCGCCGGGAAGATCAGCACATGCTTCAGGTGCGCGGAGACCACGCCTGTGACCGGGTCGAATTCGCTGATGCGGTCGATCTCGTCGCCGAAGAACTCCAGGCGCAGCGCCTTGGACTGCTGGCCGACGGGGAAGACCTCCAGCACGTCCCCGCGCACGCGGAAGGTGCCGCGGGAGAAGTCGATGTCGTTGCGGTCGTATTGGTTTTCCACCAGCAGCGCGATGACCTCGTCCCGGTCCTTCTGCATCCCCTCGCGCAGGGAGAGCGTCATGTTCTCGTACTCCGAGGGATCGCCCATGGAATAGATGCAGGAGACGGAGGAGACGATGATGACGTCCCGCCGCTCGGAGAGCGCCGCCGTCGCGCTGTGGCGCAGGCGGTCGATCTCGTCGTTGATGGAGGAATCCTTTTCGATGTAGGTGTCCGTCGTCGCGATGTAGGCCTCGGGCTGGTAGTAATCGTAATACGAAACGAAGTATTCCACCGCGTTGTCCGGGAAGAGCTCCTTGAACTCCGAGCAGAGCTGCGCGGCCAGCGTCTTGTTGTGCGCGAGCACCAGCGTCGGGCGCTGCACGCGTTCGATGACGTTGGCCATGGTGAAGGTCTTGCCCGAGCCCGTCACGCCCAGCAAGACCTGCGTGCGCAGGCCGTCCTCCAGCCCCTCCACCAGCGCGTCGATGGCCTGGGGTTGATCGCCCTGCGGCTTCATTTTGGATTGAATCTGAAAAAGCGGCATTGCGGAATACCCCCTTTTTTTCGCGTGTGGTCGCCATGTCTTCTTATTATACCACGGCGGGGAGATTTGTTAAGCGCCTTTCGACATTCTTAATCCCGCGTTCGCCTGATCCGGCAGGAAGAGACTGCCGCGCAGGTTTTGGCCGCATTCGGGCCATGCTAAGGGCGTGGAGGTGGATGCAGCTTGCGTGAACAGATGACGAACCAAACCTTGAAGAAGCTCCGCCGCGACTCGCTGGAGAAGTACCTCCGGGACGACGGCTACCCCAGCATGAGCGACACGGCCTCGGCGCAGGAGTGCACGGGCTTGTTCCCCACGCCGCCAAAGACCGAGGCGGAATACGAGAGCCTGCGGAAGATGCACGGCATGCAGACGCCCAGCCTTTCCGCCGGGCGCGGCGAGAAGCGGAGGTGAGGGCCATGGATCGGGAAAACGACTACTACGGGCCGCGGGGATTTCATGCGCTGATGGAGCACCACCCCGCCGCCAGCGACTACTTCCACTCGCTGCCCAAGGACGTGCAGGACCAGCTCCTGCGCCGGGCGCACAGCATCGAGACCGAGGACAGCCTCCACGCGCAGGCGCGGCACTATCTCCGGTCCCGGTGAGGAATCGGGGGAACCGGCTGCGGCCGCTTCCCCCGATTTTTTTCTGGGCAAATCGGCCGGCGCTTTCCCTAGGGTAAGCAGATTACGAAAATGTGCGTACTTGCCGCGCGGGCTTCGGCGTGCTATGATAAAAAACGGGGAGAACCCCGCAAAAGGAGGAAAAAATCATGGACAAGAAAATTGTCGTAATCACCGGCAGCCCCCGCAAGAACGGAAACAGCTTCGCCATGACGGACGCCTTCATCCGCGCCGCGCAGGAGAAGGGACACACCGTGACGCGGTTTGACGCCGCATTCCGTAAGGTTGGCGGATGTCATGCCTGCGAAACCTGCTATAAGACGGGCAAGGCCTGCTCCTTTGACGACGACTTCAACGAAATCGCGCCCGCCATTCTGGAGGCGGACGCGCTGGTCTTCACCATGCCAGTGTATTGGTACTCCATCCCGGCGCAGATCAAGGGCGTGATCGACCGCATCTACTCCATGGTCGTGGGCGGGAAGGACATCTCCGGCAAGGAATGTGCGCTCATCGCCTGCTGTGAGGAGGACGACCTCGCCGTGCTGGACGGCGTGCGCATCCCCATGGAGCGCACCGCTGCGCTGAACAAGTGGAAGATGGTCGGCGAGGTGCTGGTCCCTGGCGTGCTGAACCCCGGGGACGTGGACAAGACCGACGGCTGCAGGCGCGCGGCCGAGCTGGCGGACGCGATCTGAGCGAACCAGGACAGGCGCGGGAAAGGGAAGAACTCCCTTTCCCGCGCCTGTCTTTTGCAGCGGTCAAAATTGGAAGCGGGGAAGGCCCGCGTAGGCGTCGGGGATCTCGTCGCACCAGCAGCCCAGGCCCCGGATCAGGGAGCTCGGCCGGTCGGGGAAGACATGGGCGTTGAGGTAGTCGAGGAAGTCCTGCGAATCGTAGACGACGCCGTCGACGCCGCGGAGGGTGCGGTGGTATTTTTTTGCCTCCGGGCTGTGCCAGAGCCAGTCGCAGGCAAAGCGCAGGCAGTACGCCTCCAGGTCTTCTGCGACCTCGTCGGGCACGGAGCAGAGCAGCACCTCGCTGTCGTGGCTGAGGAGGACGGGTTTCATGGCGATGCTCCTTTCCGGGCGCTCAGCCCCTGTGATGCCGAAGGCCGAGGAGGCGGAACGCGTTGCGCGCCACGACCGTGGAGAAGCCCAGGCTCAGGGCGATGGCCCCGGCGACGAGCGCCGTCTCCATCCCCGCGGCCAGGGCCTGCATGTAGTCGGTCTGCACCATGTACTCCATGGTGCGGTACAGGCCGTACCCGGGCACCAGGGGGATCACCCCCATCGTGGCGTAGACGATGGCCGGGCCCTTGCGCAGGCGGGCCGTGATCTCGGCGCTGATGCCCACCAGGACCCCGGCGACAAAGGCCGCCACCGGCGCGGAGTCCAGGCCCAGCAGCAGGGCGTCGTACACGACGTATCCAACCCCGCCAAGGATGGCGCTGGGCAGCAGGGACTTTGCCTCCGTGCGGAAGAGGAGCGCAAACCCCGCCGTGGCCACGCCCGCGACCACCAGGTCAAAGAGAATCCTTCCGATCGTCATGCGGCGCCCTCCCTTCTACCGGCACAGCGCCAGGACCGCGCCCACGCCCGCCGCGATGGCCACGGCCTTGAGCAGGGCGTCCGCTGTGCGCGCCACGCCCGAGACCAGGTCGCCGTTGACCGTGTCGCGGATGGCGTTGGTGATGGCCAGGCCGGGCAGGAGCGGCATGATCGCGCCGATGATGATGGAGGTCTGGTTTCCCAGGGGATAGAGCCGCACGCTGAAGACCGCGATGGCCGCCGAGATCGCGCCGGACAGGAGCGTATACAGCGTGGAGGAGACGCTGTCCTCGCTGAAGAGCACGGCGAGCGCCCGCGTCACCGCGCCGCAGAGCAGCGCGATGAGAAAATCAAAGGCATTGCCGCCAAAGAGCAGGGAGAAGAACGCCGCCGAGACGGCGCTGGCCAGGATCGCCAGCCAGAGCGGCTGCGGCTTGGCCCGGCTGAGCGCGTCCAACCGCTCATACCCCTCCGCCAGGGGGATCGCCCCGGTGACGATGCCGCGCGAGATCTCGTTGACCCGGGCGACCTGGCCGAGGTTCGTCGTGCGCACCTTGATGCGGATGACCTCGCAGTGCGGCACGCCGTCCGCGTCCACAAAGGAATAGACGGTGCCCGTGGGCAGGGAGAGGACGGAGACCTCCGTCAGGCCGAAGGACTTGCAGATATAGCTCACCGTGTCCTCCACGCGGTAGGTTTCCGCCCCGTTTTCCAACAGCAGGCGGCCCGCAAGGCGCGCCGTCTGCGCAATGAGATCCGTTTTCGCCCCGTATTCCAAAGTTCGCTGCTCCTTTCCCGGTCGTTGACCGCTTCCATTATACAACACGCCGCCCGCGTTGTGTATCCGCGCGCCCGCACTTTTTTTGCGCGGGGCGGCGTTGCGTTTTGCGCCGGGCGGCGGTATACTGAAAGCGTCCATTTCCGTGAAAAAGTATTTGCAGCCCTGCCGCGCAACAGGAGGAAGGTCAGGATGGGATTTCGGCTCGAGGATTTTTCCATGGATCTGCGAAAGTGCACCGCGCCGTGGAAGTACATCTGGGTGAACAGCGGATTCAGCACGTGCGCGCTGCGGAAGGAGACGGTGACCGGGGCGCAGGGCCTCTACGCGCCGCCGTTTGCCGCGCCGGACACGGCGCTCTCCTTCTCCCTGGAGGCGGACGGCCACAGCATCGAGGACACGGGCAACAAGGGAAAGGGCGACTGCGGGCTGCTCTTTGCCGGGGGAACCTGGCTCCCGGACCGGATCGCGCGCAAGGGCACCTACCACTTCCGGACGGAGTAGGGGCTGCTCTCCCCGGCGGTGGAGAGCGAGCTCGTCCCGCTGACGGGGCGGGCGGGGTTCCTCGTGCGGATCTGCGTGCAGAACCGGGGCGAGCGGGAGATCACCCTCGCGGTGCGGCCGCAGGCGCTCCCGGGCCATCCGCGGCTGGTGGAGCTCGCAGCCTGGGACTTCATGCCGCCGCGCGCCGGGGAGGACGAGGCGGTCCCCCTTGCGGAGAACGCCTGGGAGAACCGGGAGGTGCGGGCGACGCTCCTTGCGCAGGGGTGCGGCCGGCAGATCGTCCCGCCGCAGGCGCGCTGCACCTGCCGCGCCGCCATCGTCCTGACCCGGGCGGGCGAGGCGGCGGAGGAAGGGGAGCTCGCGCAGTGGCAGAAGGAGACGGAGGACGCCTGGCAGCGGCGGCTGCGCCTGGCGGACGCGGGAATCCCGCAGGTCAAGAGCGAGGTTCCGGGCCTTGCGGCGTACTACAACCGCTCCCTGATCAGCGGGCTCGTCTGCCTGTGGGAGAATGCGGACTACGTCACCCAGCCCTTCCCGGCGACGAGCGGCATGGACGGCGGGTCGATCTGCTGCTACCCGTGGGACGTCGCGGGCTACAGCGCCCGGACGCTGGTGATGCTCCTGGGCGGGAAGACGCTGGACTTCCTCAAGCAGATGCTCCGCTCCGGCATCGACAGCCGCATCTGCATGTCCCTGGACGGAAAGGGACAGGGGTGGTGCGGGTATTCCTACAGCATGTGGTCGCTGATGCACCTGTATTGGACGATTCTGACCATGACGGGGACGGGATGGGAGCTCTTTGACGAGATCCTGGCGCTCTTCCAGGCGGAGGAGGCGCGCCTGCCGGAATGGGAGGACCTGAAGGACTACGGCAGGCAGCACAACCTGCTGGAGATGCGGACGTGCGGCTATGAGTACATCGTCCCCAGCCCGAACGCGGAGCGCGCCTGGTGCTTTGACCGGTTTGCGGACCTGGCCGAGCGCCTCGGCCGGGAGGGCGCGGCCGCGTGGCGGGACAAGGCGGAGCGGATCCGCGCCTCCATCCGCAAAAACCTCTGGGACCCGCAGGCGAAGTGGTTTCGCTGCCTGCATCCGGACGGCTGCGCGGAAACCGTCTACTCGATCCAGATGTACGACGCGCTGCGGATGGGCGCCTGCGACGATGCGATGACCGAGGCGCTCCTCGACCGCCTCGTGGACGGGAAGTTCCTGGGGGACTACGGCGTCAGCAGCGTTTCGGCGGAGGACGCGCTGCACTACGAATGGAACGATCCGGACTGGTCCGGCGGGGGAAGCTACAGCGGCGAGGGGCCGGAGCTGGCCGAAGCCCTGTGGAAGATCGGCCGCGACGGGCTCGCCTGGGACGTGCTCCGGCGCCACTTCTGGCTGGGGACCATGGCCCCGTACATCCCGCAGGAGCACTACTGCGACCGGCCCTTCATGCCGGAAAACAAGCGGGCGAACATCATCGCCGGCGTGACGGGCCTGCAGGCGATCCTGTTCGGGCTGGCCGGGTTCGAGACCAGCCTGGAGGGAACGCTCTCCGCCGCGCCCCGGGCGCTGGACGGGCGGTACGAGGTGCATGGTTTCCGCCACCGGGGCCACACCGTGGACCTGACGGTGGACGGGGACCGGATGACCGTGACCCTGGATGGAGAGCAGCTGTATGCGGGCAGGCGGCAGCGGGTCGAGATCCTGTGATCCGCTGCGCCGCGCGGGAGAGGCCTTGGCCATCGCGGACGGCGACAAAGGGACCGCAAGGCCCCGCTCCGGATCGATCCGAAGCGGGGCCTTGCGGTTTTTTTATTGCGCGGCGGGGCGGCGGGCGGTTCCCCGGCGGTAGAGGGCGTAGGAGACGCCCGCGGTGAGGAACTCCGTGACCCAGAAGGCGTGCCAGACGCCGGAGGCGCCGAAGAAGCGGCTCAGCACAAAGGCGAGGGGCAGGATCAGCGCCACGTAGCGCAGCAGGGAGATGGCCAGCGACGGGCCGCCCATGCCCAGCCCCTCCAGCGCGCCGCTGGAGATGACGGAGAGGGAGGAGATCACAAACCCGATGCTGATCAGGCGCAGGGCCGTGCTGCCGGCGGCAATCGTCTCGGCGTTTTCGGAGAAGAGGCCGATGAGCTGGTCCGGAATCGCCCAGCAGAGCGCCGTGCCCACGGCCATGATCGCGGCCGAGAGCAGGAGCGCCACGCGATAGATCTTCGCCACGCGGCCGTACTCCTTTGCGCCGAAGTTGTAGCCGATGATGGGGCGCATGCCCTGCACGATCCCGTTGGCGGGCAGGTAGAGGAAGGTCTGCAGCTTGTAATACACGCCGAGCACCAGGACGTAGACCTGCGAAAAGGCCGCCAGGATCACGTTCAGGCAGGAGATCAGCAGCGAGGGCAGCGCCAGGTTCAGCGTGGCCGGGATGCCGATGGCGTACATCTTGCGCGCGATGGCGCCGTCCCACATCGTCCTGGAGGGGAGCAGGCGCAGCGGCAGCGGGCGAATCGCGTTGCAGACGAAGTAGAGCGCCAGGCTCAGCACCTGGCCGATGCCCGTGGCCAGCGCCGCCCCCTCGATGCCCATCTCCGGGAACGGGCCGTAGCCGAAGATCAGCACCGGGTCCAGCACGATGTTGCACACGCAGCCGGCCAGCATGCAGACCATGGTCATGACCATGCGCCCCGCCGCCTGAAAGATCTTCTCCATCGACATGGAAACGCCTACGAACACGGAGAAGGCGAAGGCCACGCGGGAGTAGCGCACGCCAAGGTCCATGACTGCCGCGCTCTGTGTAAAGAGGGAGAGGAACACGGGCATCACCGCGATGCAGACGAGGGTCAGCACAAGGCCGTGCAGGCCGTTCCAAAGGAGGCTCTGCGCGGCGGCGGCGTTCGCCTTTTCCTGGTTCTGCGCGCCGAGGTGATAGGAGATCACGGCGTTTGCGCCGATGGAAAAGCCAATGGTGACCGCGTTGATGAGGTTCTGGATCGGATAGACCAGGGAGAGAGCCGTCATGGCGTCCTCGCTGATGCGGGCGACGTAGTAGCTGTCCACGATGTTGTAGAGCGAGGCCACGGTCATGGAGAGCACCATGGGGAGCGACATGGACAGCACCAGCGGCAGGATGGGCCGGTCCTTCATGAAGGATTGCTGCAACGATCTCGTCCTTTCTTTTGCAAAAAATCAAGCGTATCGCAGGAAAAACCGCCGGACGCCGTCCGGCGGTTTTTCCTGCAGGCAGATCAGATGGGGAGCGGAATGTCCGGCACCTCCTGCACGCGGGAGCGGATCTTGCGCATCACGGCAAAGTAGCAGGGAATCAGGAAGCAGTCCGCCGCGAGCCACGCCGCGGGGTTGGCCAGGCACGCACCCGGGAAGCCCAGGTGCGGCACCAGCAGGAAGGCCACCAGCGTGCGCGCCACCATCTCAAACAGGCCGGCGAACAGCGCGTAGTTGCTGAAGCCCAGGCCCTGGATGACGTAGCGGAAGTTGATGACGAACGCCAGCAGGAACGAGGTCGCCGAGTTGATGACGAGGAAGATGTGCGCGTTGCTGAGGATCTCCGTCTCCTCGGGGCTGACAAAGAGCAGCGCGATCGTCGTGCCCAGGAAGTAGAGCACGATCAGGGAGACGACGGAATAGCCGATCATGATGCCCATGGCGCAGCGCAGGCCCTTGCCGATGCGCGAGAGCTTTCGCGCGCCCAGATTCTGCCCGCAGTAGGTGGCCATGGTCGTGCCCATGGCGTCGTAGGCGCAGTTGAAGATCATCTGCACCTTGCTGGCTGCGGTCATGGAGGCCACGGCCGTGGAGCCCAGGGTGTTGACGGAGCTGGAGAGGATCACGGAGCCGATGGCCGTGATGGAGTTCTGCAGGCCCATGGGGAAGCCCATGCCGCACAGCGTCTTGATGTGCGGGGCGCTGGGGCGCCACTGTTCGCGGTCCATGCGCAGGATGGGCAGCTTCTTCGCCATGTAGACGACGCAGAGCACGCCGGAGACGAGCTGGGAGAGGATCGTCGCCCAGGCCGCGCCCGCGCAGCCCATGTGGAAATTGAGGATGAAGACGAGGTCCAGCACGACGTTCAGCGCCGAGGAGAGGATCAGGAAGTAGAGCGGGCGGCGGCTGTCGCCCAGCGCGCGCATGATGGAGGAGGCCAGGTTGTAGAGGATCGTCGTCGGGATGCCCGCCAGGATCACGACGAAGTAGGCATAGGCGTCCTCGAGGATGTTCTCCGGCGTCTGCATCCAGACGAGGATGTTGCGCGCCAGGAGCACCGTTACGATCGTGATGACGACCGACATGGCCAGCGCGATCCAGGCGCTGTTGGCCACGTAGCGGCGCAGGTTGTCCTCGTCCTGCGCGCCGAAGCGCTGCGCCACGGGGATGGAAAGCCCCGCGCACGAGCCCGTGCAGAAGCCGATGATCAGGAACTGCAGGGAGCCGACGGACCCCACCGCCGCAAGGGCGTCCACACCCAGGTATTGGCCGACGATGATGGTGTCCACCATGCTGTACATCTGCTGGAACAGGTTGCCGAAGATGAGCGGCAGCGAAAAGGCCAGGATGTGCCCGATTGGCCGCCCGTAGCTCATATCCCTTGTCAAGTTTCTCGACGCCATGAAAACCCCTCTTTCTCCAAGTGAAAGCGCCGGCGCAGCGCATGCCACATATTATGGTAAAACAACCACTTTGCAAAAACAAGACGGTTTTACAAAAAACGCGCGGAGTTTTCCCATGTTTTACACGGCGGAGGGAAGAGAGGTTTGTTTGGAAACAGAACAATTTGCCGGATCCTAGCGGAATTCGCGCCGCTGTGCGCGCAGATGGAAGCCGCGCAGCTCCGCGCTGAGCGCCGCGGACTCGATCCGCCGGACCGAGGAAACCAGCAGCGGCACGCACAGCGGCAGGAGCAGCCGCACGCGCCGGAGGAGGTTCCCGTCCAGCTCCACGCCGCGGGCGGTCTGCGCCTCGACCACGGCGGAAAAGTCCCGCGCCAGGATGGGGATGAAGCGGATGGCCGTGCTCAGGGCAAAGGCGTAGCGGTAGGGCACGCGCAGCGTGCGCTCCAGCGCGCGCGTCAGGTCCGGCAGGCGCGTGACGGCCAGCATCACCGTCAGCGGCAGCGTCGCGCCGATCAGCCGCAGGCACAGCCGCGCCGAGAAGACGATCCCCTCCACCGTGACGGCAAGGCCCAGCGGCAGCGCGAGCAGCACGCGCCCCTCGGAGATGAAGAACACCTGCAGAAGGAACAGGATCGACGAGAACTTGCACAGGCCCAGCAGCGTGCGCAGCGTCTGCTTGCCGATTCCGGCGAGGGCCCCCAGCGCGACGCTCCCCCCGATGAGCAGCGCGAGCAGCAGCAGATTGCCCGTCGCAAAGCAGAGCGCGCTGAGCAGAACCGCAAGGCCCAGCTTGCACAGCGGCGGCAGGCGGTGCAGGACGGTGGTTCCATGGACGTATTGCAGCATTCCCTTCACGGTTTTCGCTTCCTTTCCATTCGATTCGGTGTTGCGGTCAGCCGGCGGCGGAGGCGCGCGCCTCGATCAGCGCCTGGGCGAGCGCGGCGTCCGTGTCCAGGCCGGCAAAGGGCTCGCCCAGGGCCGAGGCCACCTGCACGATCTCCGGCGGGAGGAGCGCGGCCTCCGCCAGGACGTCCGCCCGGCGCAGCACGTCGTGCGGCGCGCCGTCCGCGCGGAGCGTTCCCCCCGCGAGCACCAGCATCCGCTCGGCGTAGCGCAGGATGAGCTCCATGTCGTGCGAAATCAGGACCACGGTCGTGCCCTCCCGGTGGAGGCGGCGCACGATCTCCATGGTGCGGCGGCACTCCGCATGGGAGAGGCCGGTCGTCGGCTCGTCGAGCACCAGCAGGCGCGGCCCCAGCGCGACGACGCTGGCCAGGGCGATGCGCTGGCGCTCGGCGCGCGCGGCGGTCAGGGGATTTTCCTCCGGGTCGAGGGCAAAGTCCGCCAGCGCCCGCTCCAGCCGGCGGGCGGCCTCGGCCTCGTCCCGGACGTGCAGGCGGAGCCCGAAGAGGAGCTCCTCGCGCACGGTGGTGCGGCAGAGCTGGCGGTCCGGGTTCTGGAAGAGGAAGCCCACGCTGCGGGAGAGCGCGCTCACGCGCGCCCTGCGCGTGTCCAGGCCGTCGACGAAGACCTCGCCCTCCGTCGGGCGGTTGAGGCCGTTGAGGAGCTTGGCGAAGGAGGTCTTGCCCGCGCCGTTGGGCCCGGCCACGGCCACGAACTCCCCGGGGCGGATGTGCAGGTTCAGGCCGCGCAGCACGGTGCGGCCGTCGTAGGCAAAGCCCGCGTTCTGCATCCGGATCATGCGAGCACCCCCTTTGCCATGGAAATCGCCTCGGAAACGGTCAGCGGCACCGGCCCGGCCGACAGGCCCGCCGCGGCCAGGCGCCCGTGCAGCGCCGCGATGCGCGGCACGCGCAGGCCCAGCGCCTCCAGCCGGCGCGGCTGGGAGAGCACCTCGCGCACATCGCCCTGCAGGGCGATGGACCCCGAGTCCAGCACGCAGAGCGTCTTGCAGTGCGCGGTAAGGAGCGAGAGCTTCTGCTCGGCCACGACGATGGTCACGCCGCGGGCGTTGAGCGCGGAGAGGAGGGAGAAGACCGCCGCGGAGCTCGCGGGGTCGAGCTCGCCCGTGGGCTCGTCCAGCGCCAGGACCTGCGGGCGCATGGCGAGCACCGCGGCGATGGCGACCTTCTGCTTCTGACCGCCGGAAAGGGTGTCCAGGCTGCGGTGGCGCAGGTCCTCGATGCCCACCGCCGAGAGCGCCTCGCGGATGCGGCCGTCCAGCTCCCCCTGCGGCACGCCGAAGTTCTCTAAGGCAAAGAGCAGCTCGTCCTCCACCAGGGAGGAGACCATCTGCGCGTCGATGTCCTGGAACACGGAGCCGACGATGCGGCTCAGGTCCGTGGGCGTGTGCTCGACCGTGTCCAGGCCGCCGACGCGGCAGGCGCCGTAGAAGTCGCCGGGCCGGTGGTGGGGCACCGCGCCGCTCAGCGCGGAGAGCAGCGTGGTCTTGCCCGAGCGGGAGGGGCCGAGAATCCCCAGAAAGCCGCCCCGCGGCACCCGGAGCGAGAGGGAGCGCAGCGCGGGTTCCTTTGCGCCGGCATAGCGGAAGGTGAGGGCATCCAGCTCGATCACGGGCGCGCCTCCTTTCCCAGGGCCGAGCGCAGGGGCAGATAGAGCACCTGCACGATGACGGCGTTGATGGCCGCCGTGCCGAAGATGATGCCCAGGAACGCCGCAAGGGGCGTCGGGACGATGGATGCGCCCGCGTAGAAGGCCGCGTACATCACGCCCACGTAGGCAAAGCCGGAGACCAGGGTCGACAGCGCCGTGCAGACGATGGGGCGCAGGTCGAAGCGCCCGGCGCGCAGGGGCAGCCGGCACAGGAGCACCATGGCCAGCGCGCCGAAGATCTCCGAGACGAGGTTGATGTACGGCGTGCCGGGGAAGAATTGGCAGATCGCGCCGGCCAGCACGCCGATGATCGCGCCCTCGCGGAGCTTGGGCCGGATCAGGAGGATCGCCAGGCAGTACATGGCGATGACGAAATTCGGCTTCATGACCGTGAAGTAGGAGGAGAGGAAGAGCTTGAGCACGGCGCCTGCGGCCAGCAGCACGCCCAGGAGGATCAGGTTGCGAACGGAGGCAAGGCCCGTGCGCTCCTTGGCGGCGCGGACGGTGCGGCGGGCGGATTCGGGGGCGACAAAGCGTTTTTCCATGGGGAATCTCCTTTCTGAACGGATCAAAGGGGGAGCGGCAAATCGTTGGCTTTGTCGCCTGCGGCCGGCAGTGGGGCGGAAATGGGCAGAAAAAAATTCTGCCCCCTGCGCAATGCAAAGGGCAGAATAGAAACTCTGCGGTACCACCTTTGGACGGAGCGCTGAAAAAACAGCACGCCGCATCTCAATACAGAAGCGCCAACACGCCTCCAGCCCGTAACGCTGGCTCTGCGTCTCGGATACTCGCGGGCGGACCCGCTTTCCCCTCGCCCTCTGCGGCCCATTTGCCAAGCCGCCGCTGCCGGGATTCCACCGCCCCCGACTCTCTTTGTGCGCGTGTCCTGACGTTACTTCCGCATCAAAGGTTTTTGATTGGGGAGAGTATACCATCCCGGCCGCGGATCTGTCAAGCTTTTTTCAAGACTCCTCCGGCAGGAGCGCCAGCGCGCGCACCGGCGCGCCGTCCGAATCCGCAAACTTGAGCGGCAGGGCGAAGAAGGAGAAGAGCCCCTCGCCGCAGGCGCCCAGGTTGCACAGGTTCTCGATGATGACAAAGTCCGCCTGGGAGAGGAGGCGGCGGTGCAGGGAGAGGTTCGCATCCGCGATGGGGTCGATGCCGATGACGTCCAGGCCCACGCCCTTTTTGCGCGTGGCGAGCAGGTAGTCGGCGAATTCCTCGGTGATGACCGGGTATTCGCCGAAGTAGGCGGGCGTGCCCCAGCGCGCGTCCCAGCCCGTGCGCAGGAGCAGAAAGTCCGCGCGGTCCGCCTGCTCCCGCTGGCGCGCGATCCGCTCCAGGCCGATGCGGCCGCCCTCGGGCGCGTCCGTGCAGTCCACGACGAGCGCGCTGCCGCAGAACTGCGAGGCGGGCAGGGCGTCCAGCGCCGTCCGGTCGGGGAAGAGGTGCGCGGGCGCGTCCATGTGCGTGCCCGTGTGGGAGAAGAGGGTGAGCCGCGTCTCGCGGAACCCATCCCGCGCATAGGTGCTGCCGGGGGAGAGGACGGGCGGCTCCGTTCCGGGGTAGACGGGCATGCCCGGGGCGATGGTGTGCGTCAGGTCGATTGCGCGCATGGGAAAAACGCCTCCTTTGCGATCTGCCTCCATTGTCCGGCGCGGGGCGCATTTTGTCAAGAACCTTCTATCCCCGGCAGGGAGAGCGCGCGGGGGCGGCGAATCTCTCTATCCACAGGGCGGCGCGCGCCGCCCGATGCGAGGAAAAAAGGAGGCAGTTTCTATGCTGACGCCCAAGGACATCGCTAAGATGATCGACCACTCCCTGCTTCGTCCGGAACTGGACGTGGAAACCGTGAAAAAGGGCCTGGCCGTGGCAAAGAAGTACGGCACGGCCACCGTCTGCGTGCGCCCGTGCGACCTGGGGCTTGCGCGGGAGGCGCTCGCGGGCACGGAGGTCGGGCTCTGCACGGTCATCGGCTTCCCCCATGGGTCGAACGAGACGGCCGTCAAGGTGTTTGAGGCGGAGCGCGCCATGGACGCCGGCGCGACGGAGCTGGACATGGTGCTCAACATCGGCCGCCTGCTCTCCGGGGAGGAGGACTACGTCCGGCAGGACATCCAGGCCGTCGTGGAGGCGGCGCACGCCCGCGGCGCGATCGTCAAGGTGATCCTGGAGAACGCCTACCTCTCGGACGAGCAGAAGGTCCTGGCCTGCCGCCTGTGCGCGGAGGCGGGCGCGGAGTTTGTCAAGACCTCGACCGGCTATGCGCCCAGCGGCGCGACGCTGGAGGACGTGCGCCTAATGCGCGCGAGCGTCCCGGACCGCATGCAGGTCAAGGCTGCGGGCGGCGTGCGCACGCTGGACGCGCTGCTCGCCTTCCGCGCCGCGGGTTGCGCGCGCTGCGGCGCGACGGCCACGGAGGCGATCCTGCAGGAGGCGGAGCGCCGCTTTGCCGAAAAGGGGACCCTGGACTAAACCGCATGGAGGAAGCGCACATGCACTATGCTGACATCAACGCCAGGACCATCGACCGCTGGGTCGAGGAGGGATGGGAGTGGGGCATCCCGATTTCGCACGAGGAATACCTCGCCGCCAAGGCGGGCCGGCTCTCCCTCCTGCTCACGCCCACAAAGCCCGTGCCGCGGGACTGGTTTCCGGACCTTGCGGGCTGCCGGGTGCTGGGTCTGGCCTCAGGCGGGGCGCAGCAGATGCCCGTCTTTGCGGCGCACGGCGCGGTCTGCACGGTGCTGGACTACTCGCCCCGGCAGCTGCAGAGCGAGCGGGAGGTCGCGGCGCGCGAGGGATACGACATCGAGATCGTCCGCGCGGACATGAGCCAGCCCCTGCCCTTTGCGGACGGCAGTTTTGACATGATCTTCCACCCGGTCTCCAATTGCTACATCGAGGAGGTGCTGCCGCTCTGGCGGGAGTGCTTCCGCGTGCTGCGGCCCGGCGGGCGGCTGCTGGCGGGGCTGGACAACGGGATCAACTACCTCTTTGAGGACGAGGAGAGCGGCCAGGTGCGCTATCGCCTGCCATTCAACCCGCTCAAGGACCCGGAGCAGAGAGCGGCCCTGGAGCGCGCGGGGGACGGCATCCAGTTCTCCCACACGCTGGAGGAGCAGATCCGCGGGCAGATCCAGGCGGGCTTCCGGATCGTGGACCTCTACGAGGACACGAACGGCCGCGGGTTCCTGCACGAACACGGGGTGCCCACCTTCTGGGCGACGCTCGCGGTCCGGTGAGCGCAAAAAACCGGCCTTCCAGAAGGAAGACCGGAAGCCCGTATATATGCTGGATCAGCACAATCTTGAACAGCACCACTGGGTCTACGCTTGGCCGGCCGTTGTCCTCGCAGTACAGATCTTCCACAAAT
>CAJFMX010000029.1 GCA_904393115.1 uncultured Clostridia bacterium | reverse complement strand
CTCCAGATTTACAAATTCAAGCTGTCCACGATCTTCTGCTTTTTTTACCAGCATCTTTATCACCCCTCACTATTATACCGCATTCTTTTCCTCAATTCGGGAATCTCCAATGAGAAAAAAGGCCACCTTCTGGTGACCTTTTTCGACAGGCTGAGGCGTCCCGTTGTACGGGACGCCTCAGCTTGTCGATAAACCTCTTGCTGAAAATTGGGCAATGAAAATAACGTCGGGATTCCCGGGCATGTACCGGGAATCCCGACACCTTGACAGAAAAAACAGCCGATTTTGTGTGCGCAGTGCGCAAAATCGGCTGTTTTTTCGCCGGAAAAGGGTACTGGGGGAAACCAAAAAGCATCCCCCGCGCATCGCGCGGGTGGTGCGTTTGGTGTCCCTCAGGAGGCTGTCGAACTTTTTCGACAGCCTCAGGCGTCCCGTTGTACGGGACGCCTTTTGTTGTGTCGCCTCAGCGCGCGCTGCGCTCCGGCTTGTACTCCGTGCCGAAGGTCTCCACCGTGACGCGCTCCATCACGGGGTACTCCAGCGGCCGGTCGGCGTAGTCGGTCTGCAGCGCCGCGATGTGGTCCACGGCCTCGATGCCCTCGATCACCCGGCCGAATGCGGCGTAGGCGCCGTCCAGGTAGGGCGCGTCGGCGTGCATGATGAAGAACTGGGAGCCCGCGGAGTTGGGCATCTGCGTGCGCGCCATGGAGATGACGCCGCGCTCGTGCTTGAGCGGGTTGATCACGCCGTTCTGCCGGAATTCGCCCTTGATGGTGAAGCCCGGGCCGCCCATGCCGTTGCCCTGCGGGTCGCCGCCCTGGATCATGAAGCCGGGGATGACGCGGTGGAATCCCAGCCCATCGTAAAACCCATCCTGGCAGAGCTTGACGAAGGAGGCGACGGTGTTGGGCGCGGTCTCGGGATAGAGCTCGATCTTCATCACGTCGCCGTTCTTCATCTGAATGGTCACAATCGGATTCATGGTTTTTTCCCTCCCTAACTTCCCTGTGCGGGAACTGTCCCTCCATTATAGCAGATCCGCCCGCAGAGGGAAACCGCCGATTTTTCCTCAGTGGTAGGCCGGCAGCCAGGAGCCGTGCGCCTCGATCAGGTCGTCGCAGAGCGCGACGATGTCGTCGATGGACAGCTCCGAGGCCGTGTGCGGGTCGAGCAGGGCCGCCTGATAGATGTAGTCCTTCTTCAGGGTCAGGGCGGCTTCCACGGTCAGGAGCTGCACGTTGATGTTCGTGCGGTTGAGCGCGGCGCACTGGGGCGGCAGATTGCCCACGTAGGTCGGGACCACGCCGGACTTGTCCACCATGCAGGGCACCTCGACCGCGGCCTCGGCCGGCAGGTTCGGGATCAGCCCGGTGTTCATCACGTTTCCGCCGAACTTATAGGGCACGTTCGTCTCCATGGCCTCCATGATGCGGGAGGCGTATTCCTTGGAGCGCTCGTGGGTCAGGTCGTGCTTTTCGACCAGCTCCTGCCGCATCTTGCCCCACTTTTCGATCTGGTTGACGCAGCGGCGCGGGTATTCGTCCAGCGGGATGTTGAAGCGGTCGATGAGCTCGGGGTACTTGTCCTTGATGAAGTAGGGCATGTACTCGGCGTTGTGCTCCGAGGACTCGGTGACGTAGTAGCCGAAGCGCTTCATGATCTCGTAGCGGACCATGTCGTTGTGCTTCTCGGTGCGGGCCGCGGCGCGGGCCTTGATCTCGGGGTAGAGGTCCTTGCCGTCCCGGGTGATCTCCAGGAGCCAGGCCTGGTGGTTGATGCCCGCGATCTTCCACTGCACCAGGTCGTCATAGGGCATGTTCAGCCCCTCGAGCAGGTGCTGCGCGCAGACCTGCACGCTGTGGCACAGGCCCACGGTCTTGATGCCGCTGCCGCGCAGCATGGCGGCGGTGAGCATGGCCATGGGGTTGGTGTAGTTGAGGAACCAGGCGTCCGGGCAGACCTCCTCCATGTCATGGGCAAAGTCCAGCATGACCGGGATGGTCCGCAGCGCGCGGAAGATGCCGCCGATGCCCAGGGTGTCGGCGATGGTCTGGCGCAGGCCGTACTTCTTGGGCACCTCAAAGTCCGTGATGGTGCAGGGGTCGTAGAGCCCGACCTGGATGGCGTTGACCACGTAGTTGGCGCCGCGCAGGGCGTCCTTCCGGTTCTCCACGCCGAGGTAGGCCTCGATCCGGGCCTTGTTGCCGCAGTTGCGGTTGAGGTTCTCCAGCATGAGGCGGGAGTCCTCCAGGCGCTGGGCGTCGATGTCGTACAGGGCGATGGTGCTCTCGGCCAGGGCCGGGGTCATCATGGAGTCTCCCAGGACGTTCTTGGCGAACACGGTGCTGCCCGCCCCCATAAAGGTGATCTTCGGCATAGTGCTTTCCTCCTGTGAACGGTGTTTTGTTTTTTCGCCTTTTCTTGAGGATAGCAGAACCGCCTCCCGCCCGCCATGGGAAAATGAGGGAATCGGCATGGAAAAATGTTGGATCTTTTAGCCGTGGCGGCGCACCAGGCGCAGCACGCAGACGGTCATGTCGTCCTCGTGCTTGCCCACGGCGCGCGCGTGCGAGATGAGGCGCCGCGCGGCCCCTTCCGCGTCGCGCAGGTCCATGGCGAGGATCTCCTCCGTCAGCCACTTCTCGTTTCCGTCCACGGCGTCCATCACCCCGTCCGAGAGCAGGATCAGCGCGTCGCCGTCCTGCATCTTGAGCTGGGTGACGCTGGGGCGCACCTTTTCGACGATGCCCATGGGCAGCGCGTCGCCGGCGATGGAGAGCAGCCGCCGTCCCCGCCGGATGTACGAGGGCACCGCGCCGATCTTCATGGCGCGCAGCGTTCCGCGCGCAAGGTCGATCAGCATCAGGTCCATCGTGGAGAAGCTCTCCTCCTTGTCCCGGTGCAGCAGCAGGTCGTTGACGCCGCTGAGCGCGGCCTCCGGCTCAAAGCGCGCCAGCAGGAAGTCCTCCATGAGGTCGATGGCCGCGCGGCTCTCGGCCTGGGCGCGCAGGCCGTGGCCCATGCCGTCGGCCAGCGCCGCCATGTACTGCCCGTCCGGGAGCTGCACGGTGGTCAGCGTGTCGCCGCAGTCCTGCCCGCCGTCCGGCGCGAGCGACGCATAGCCCGCGTCGACCGCAAAGGCCTCCGCCTCCTCCATCGTCAGCGCGCAGGGGCCCTCCTTGGGACAGAACCCCGCCCGGCTGGCGCGCATCGGCGCGCCCACCGCCGCGGAAACCACCTGGCGCAGGCGCTTGTCGCACAGACCGTCGCGCTGCCGGCAGTGCACCTGCAAATGGACGCGGCACGCTTCGCCCACGCGCTGGGCGCGCACGCCCTCGACGCGGATGTGCGCGGCGTCCAGGTCCTGCGCGATCTCGCGGGAGAGCTCGGGCAGGTCCTGCACGGGCGTGTCCAGGTCCTCCGCCATGGCGCGCAGCGCGGCGCTCACCGCCGCATAGGGGCCGCCCGCCCCGCTGGCCGCGAGCGAGCGCGCCATGCGGCCGTAGAGCCCGGCGTACTGCCGGATCTTCTCGCGCATCTCCCCGCGCAGGCCGCCCTGCGTCATGGCGGCAAAGCGCCGCACGCGCTCCTCCCGGCTGACGAAGGCGCGCAGGCGCTCCCACGCGCTCTCCCGCACGCAGAGGAACCCCGCGCAGGCCAGGGCCCCTTCCACCGCGCGCTGCCAGGTGAGGAAGCGCGCGTCCATGGCCCCGGCCAGCACCAGCGCCACCGGCAGGGCGGCCGCGGCCCCCCATTTGCCCAGCCGGGCGAACAGCCCCGGCAGGAGCCCCGAGAGCACCATGCCCGGCAGAAGATACGGCGCCTCCGGCTGCGTGACGCCCAGCATCAGCCCCGTCACCGCGCCGACGGCCGCCCCCATCCCCGCGCCGCAGAGCCAGCCCGCCCCGATGCACAGGAACAGCAGCACCGCGAGCACGGGCGAGATCCCCCACGGCGCGAGCTGCCGGAACCCCGTGAGCACGCCGGCCAGCAGGAGCGAGAGGCTGATGATCTCCTCGGGCGACAGGAGCTCGCGGTCCTGCAGGCGCACGCGCAGGGCCGTGGCGTACATGCGGGAGAGCACCATCGCCGTAAGTCCGCCCGCCGCGGCCATGATGTGGTCGTAGAGGTTCTGCGCGAACAACAGCGGCAGCAGATAGGCGGAGAGGCCCGCCGCCAGCACGCACGTCAAATCGTTGGGCTTGAGGTTCGTCAGCCGCAGCGCAGCGTACAGCGCGAACAGCAGCGCGCAGGCCAGGAGCATGGCGGGCGAGCCCGCGATCAGCGCGCCCAGCACGCAGCCCGCCGCCGCATAGGGCACGGCGCGCCCGCGCATCATGGCCCCGGCCAGCAGCGCCGGGGCAAAGGGCATGGCCCCGCCCGTGAGCTTTCCCTGCCCGCCGAACAGGCACAGCGCCAGCACCGGAATCCCCTGCCGCAGGCTTGTCCCCGCACGGCTCTCCCAGAACGCCTGCACCCTCTCCTCGATCTTCAGCCCCGAAAGGAAACTTTCCCGGCGGTCCGTGTTCATGCTCCACACGCGCGCCTGGCGGTTTTTGGCCGGCTGCGTCATCGGCCGCACCTCCCTTTTTTTGCATCGGTTTTCCCTCCTAAGACTCTACGGCAGCCCGCGCGCGTTCTTTGTCGTTCGGCTGCAGAAAGAATCGGCGTTTCCCCCCATTTCCCAACCGCCCCCTCGCGGATATTGACAAGGCCCCCCGCTTTGTCGTATTGTGATAGGAGCGGGTGCATCGCCCCCCACACATACAAAAACAACTGGCTGCAAAAAAAGACCGATGAAACGAAAGGGAAGCGCATGGCTGGGATCTTCAAACTGACCTCTGGCGGCCTGATGGTGAACTACCGCTGCTCGGCGCGGTGCGGGCACTGCCTCTACAACTGCTCTCCGGACCGGGAGGGGGACTACATCTCTGCGGACCTTGCAAAGGAGGTCTTCCTGCGCGTACGGGCGCTGGGCACGCCCTCCATGCACATCAGCGGCGGCGAACCGTTCCTCGACGTGGACAAGCTCTGCGCGGTGCTGCGGGCCGCGCAGGAGGCGGAGATGCCCATCGACTACATCGAGACCTCTTCCTCCTTTGTGACCAACGAGGAACAGGCCCTGCGGACGGTGCTGCGCGTGCGGGACCTCGGCGTGCGGACGCTGAGCCTCTCCATCTCCCCCTATCACAATGAGTTCATCGCCCTGGACAAGGTGCTCCTGCTCTCGAACGCCTGCCGGGAGGCGGGGGTCACGCCGTCGCTGTGGATCGACGAGTTCTTTCCGGACATGACCGCCCTGCCGACGGACGCCCCCCACAGCCGCGCGGAGTACGAGGCGTATTTCGGCAAGAACTATTGGCCGCTTCTGCGGCCGCGCTATGGGCTGCACATGCTGGGGCGGGCCCTGACCACCCACGCCAAGGACATGCCCACCGTCTCCACCTCGCGCATCCCGCACATGGGCCGCTCCTGCGCAGAGCTGGGCGGGCGCTCCCACTACCACATCGACCTGTACGGGCGCTACATTCCGCCCAGCTGCCCGGGGCTGTCGCTGCCGCTCTCGGCGCTGGGCGCGGAGCTGGACCCGGAGGTCTATCCCGTCTACACGCGCCTTGCGCAGGACCCCAGGAGCCTGCTGGATTTCTGCAAGGCCAAGGGATTTCCCCCCAAGAGCAGCTACTACAACCGCTGCCACCTCTGCCAGGACATGCGGCTCTTCCTCTACCGGAACTTTCCCGGCGCCTTCCCGGAGCTTGCGCCCGCGTCCTTCTACGAGGCGGTCATCGCGGAAAATTAAATTGAAAAAGCGCTCCCCCGCGTGTATAGTAGTAGGGAACAAAGACGAACGAGGAGGTCAAGGCCCATGGAACTGGAAACCCTCGCCCTGCGCGCCGGCTACAAGCCCGGCAACGGCGAAACGCATACCATGCCCATCTACCAATCCACCACCTACGAATACACCTCTGCCGACCACATGGCGCACCTGTTCGATCAGCCGACCGAGGGGCACATCTATTCCCGCATCTCCAACCCCACCGTGGGCTTTGTCGAGGAAAAGATCGCCGCCATGGAGGGCGGCGTCGGCGCGCTGATGACCACCTCCGGCCAGGCGGCCTCGCTCCTTTCGGTGCTCAACATCTGCAAGGCGGGCGACCACATCCTGTGCACGGCGGGCGTCTACGGCGGCACGGTCAACCTCTTTGGCGTGACGCTCAAGCGCTTTGGCATCGACTGCACCTTCGTCTCCCCGGACGCGACGATGGAAGAGCTCAACGCCGCCGTGCGCGAAAACACGCGCCTGGTCTTCTCCGAGACGCTCACCAATCCGACGCTCGTCGTCTGCGACATCGAAAAGTTTGCCGGCTTTGCGCACAGCCATGGCATCCCGCTCATCGTGGACAACACGTTCGCCACGCCCATGCTCTGCCGGCCCTTTGACTTTGGCGCGGACATCGTGACCCACTCGACCACCAAGTACATGGACGGCCACGCGGTCGTGGTCGGCGGCGTGATCGTCGACGGCGGCAAGTTCGACTGGACCAGCGGCAAGTTCCCGGAGTTCACCGAGCCCGACCCCACGTACCACGGCACGGTCTACGCGGACTACGGCGCGCCGGCCTACATCATCAAGTGCCGGATGCAGCTCATGCGCGACTTCGGCGTGCTGCCCAGCGCGCAGGACGCGTTCCTGCTGGACCTGGGCCTGCAGACCCTGCCGGTGCGCATGAAGCAGCACTGCGAAAACGCGCAGAAGGTCGCCGAGTTCCTCGAGAAGTCGCCCAAGGTCGAGTTCGTCAACTACCCCGGCCTGCCCTCCAGCGACCAGCACGAAAAGGCGAAGAAGTACCTGCCCAAGGGCTGCTCCGGCGTCATCTCCTTCTCCATCAAGGGCCCGCGCGAAAACGCGGCGCGCTTCATCGACGCGCTGCAGCTGGCCTCCACCGTCACCCACGTGGCCGACATCCGCACCCTCGCCCTGCAGCCGGCCAACACCACCCACCGCCAGCTCTCGGACGAGCAGCTGCGCGCGGGCGGCGTCACCCCGGGCCTCATCCGCTTCTCCGTGGGCCTGGAGAGCATCGACGACATCCTCGCCGACGTGGCCCAGGCGCTGGAGAAGGTCTGATCCCAATCGCAACAAAAGCGAGGCGCTCCCGCTTGGGAAGCGCCTCGTTTCCGGTTGCAGAAAAGAACCTTCCTGCCGCTGCTTTCCGGGATTCGGCGGGTTGTCGTGTGCAGCGCGCGGCGCGCCGAATGTTTCCCCCAAACCATGCAGCCCGTGCGATTTTCAAGCGTGCCGGCTTTGTCGGCACGCGAAAGCGAGGCGCTCCCGCTTGGGAAGCGCCTCGCTTTTGTTTCTTCAGTTCTTCTTTTCCGTCGCGGTGATGCGGGTCCAGAACAGGCCCGTCGCCATGTCGCAGATGCGGCGCTTGTCCGCATCGCTGACCACGACGCCGCCGACGGTGATGGTGTGCGCGCTCATGAACTCCGAGAGCTCGTAGGAGTCCTTCTCCTTGTACTCCTTGGCGGTCAGGCGCTCGTCCGTGCGGCAGAGCAGGTAGTCCACCGACACGCCGAAGTACTCCGAGAGCTGGAGCAGCAGCTCGAGCGTCGGCTCGCGCAGGTTGCGCTCATAGGACCCGATGGCGCTGGAGGAGAGGTTGTACAGATCCCCCAGTTCCCTCTGCTGCATCCCGCGCTCCTTGCGCAGCTCGCGCAAGCGATCTCCAAACGTGCCCCCTGCCATACGCACACCTCAAACCCGTATTCCCCGCCCTTTCCCACGGAGGGGCGGGCTAGGGGTGGAGTCATTATACCACATTTTCCACAGCTTCGACAACTGCGGCGCGTGGATTTTGTCAAAAAAGCGGCCCGTTCTCCCCGGCGATCTCCTCGTCCAGGTCGCGCGACTCCATCCTCCAGCCGTCCTCCGCCGGCCAGAGGCGAAAGTCCTGCGGCTGCGCGCTCGTCAGCGCCAGGCGCGCAAGGAGCGGCAGCGCCGGGTGCGTCCCCGGCGCCCCGCCGTCCAGGACCGCCGCGCGCGGGCGCGCACGGCGCGCCCTGCCCCCGCGCAGGAGGAAGAGGTAGGCGTCGTCCTCGCCGAGCGTTCCCACGCCCACAAAGCGCGCGCCCTCGGGCAGCAGCGCCTGGGGAAGCGTCATGGGCGGAAGCTCCCGCGCGGGCAGGAAGTCCAGGCCGTCCGCCCCGCGCTCCACCGCGATTCCCTGCTCCGTCACCTGCAGGAGCAGCACGAGACACCGCGCCATGTGCGCCTCCCCCTCCTTTTTGTCTTAGTCCAGGTCCGCCGTGACGTTCTTGAGCATGTCGATGATCTCGATGTGCTGCGGGCAGGCCGCCATGCACGCGCCGCACTCGACGCAGTTCTTCGGGGATTTTCCGGCCTCCACGAGCTTCTTGTAGTCGGCGTTGCCCTTTTCCAGGCCGCCGTAGAGGGAGGCGTTGTTCCAAGCCGAGAACGCGCCGGGGATGTCCACGCCCTGCGGGCAGGGCATGCAGTAGGCGCAGCCCGTGCAGCCGACCTTGGTGCGGCTGCGGTACGCCTCGCGCACGCGGTCCATGAGGTCGAGCTCGCTTTCGCTCATCGCGCCCGGCTCCACCGCGTCGAAGATGCGCAGGTTGTCGCGCACCTGCTCCACGCTCGTGCAGCCGGAGAGGACCGTGGCCACCTGCGGATGGTTGCAGAGCCAGCGGAAGGCCCATTCCACGGGCGAGCGCTTGACGGGATAGGCGTCGTAGAGCGCCTGGACGTTGTCCGGCGCGACGGCCAGGCGCCCGCCGAGCAGGCCCTCCATGATGACGACCGGGATGCCCTTGCTGCCCGCAAGCTCCAAGCCCTTGGTGCCGGCCTGGTTCTCGATGTCCATGAAGTTGTACTGGATCTGGACCATGTCCCAGTCGTAGTCGCCCAGGATCGTCTCAAACGCCTGATAGTTGTCGTGGAAGGAGAAGCAGGCGTAGCGGATCTTGCCCTCAGCCTTGAGGCGGTCGAGGAACTGACAGACGCCCAGGGCCTTGATCTTGGGCCAGCGCTGGGCGTTGAGCGCGTGCACGAGGTAAAAATCGATGTGATCGGTCTGCAGGCGCTCCAGCTCCTCGTCAAAGAAGCGCTGCAGATCCTCTTCCTTTTCCACCAGCCAGGTCGGCAGCTTCGTTGCGATGGTGACCTTTTCGCGGTAGCCGTCCTGCAGCGCCTTGCCCACGACCCGCTCGCTCTGCTGGCCCAGGTAGACGTACGCCGTATCCAGGTACGTCACGCCGCCGTCGATCGCGGTGCGGATGATGCGGATGGCGTTCTCCTCGTCGACGACCTTTTTGCCGTCCTTTTCCACCATGGGGAAGCGCATGCAGCCCAGGCCAAAGGCCGAACCCGAAATGCCCAGTTTGCCAAAGGAACGCATTTTCATACTCATTTGTCCTCCTCTTCGGTCTTTTTTGCCACTATTTTTATTATAATCCCTTTCGGACGCGGGCGCAATCCTCTTTTCAGCCTGCCGCGCGCCGTGCCTTGCCGTGGCTGCAAATTTGTTGTATACTCATACAGAAAAGGAGGTCGAATGGACCCATGAAGTGCAAGGACAAGGTCGCGCTGGTCACCGGCGCGGCTTCCGGCATCGGCGGCCGCGCGGCGGTGCGCCTGGCGATGGAGGGCGCAAAGCTCTTCCTGATGGATGTGAACGAGGCGGGGCTGGAAAAGACCGCCGAGGAGATCCGCCTCTTTGGCGGGCAGGCCATCGCCTGCCCGTGCGACGTCTCCAGCGAAATCGCGGTCAAGGCCGCCGTGGCCCAGGCCGTGGAGGCCTTCGGCCGCATCGATATCCTGGTCAACGTCGCGGGCGTGCAGATCACAAAGCTGCTGGTGGACACCACCAAGGCGGACTACGACCGCATGGTGGACGTCAACCTGGGCGGAACGTTCCTGACGATGCACGAGGTGCTGCCCCTGATGAAGGCCCAGCGCAGCGGCGCCATCGTCAACTGCGCGTCGGAGCTGGCCTTTGTCGGCTACCACGAGCTCGCGGTCTACACCGCGACAAAGGGCGCGATGGTGAGCCTTTCGCGCTCGGCGGCGCTGGAGGCCATTCCCTTTGGCGTGCGCGTCAACTGCGTCTGCCCCGGCGCGACGGATACCCCCATCTTCTGGGAGGGGGAGACCGACCCCGCAAAGCGCCAGAAGATGCTCGACCAGGTCAAGGTGGAAAAGCCCATCGGCCGCCTGATCACGACGGACGAGGTGGCCAACGGCATCCTCTTCCTGGCCAGCGAGGAGGCCAGCGGCGTGGTCGGCGCCACCCTGGTCATCGACGGCGGGTTCACCGCCCAATAGCGCTTTGCCCGCATCTTTCCAAAAAAATAGACAGCAGAACAGGAGAAAGAGCCATGTACAGTGATGAAGAACTCCTCTATGAAGTCCGCGGTCCCAAGAACATCACGGAGCTGACCGCCTTTGAGCTCAAGGAGAAGCTCAAGACCTGCGACACGATCGTCTTTTCCTTCGGCGCGCTGGAAAACCACGGCAAGCACCTGCCGCTGGGCTGCGACACTTTCCAGGGCAACGTGCTCGTGCGCCGCGTCGCGCAGTACCTCGAGAAGAAGGGCATGGAGGCCGTGCCCGGCTTTGCCTTCCCCCTGGGCGTGCAGACCAACCAGTTTGAGCGCACGGAGAACTTCGGCAACGGCTACATCAGCCAGATGACGCTCATCCGCATGACGGAGGAGATCTGCGTCTCCCTGTCCAAGAGCGGCTTCAAGCGCTTCATCTTCTGCGTGAGCCACGCCGAAAACCTCGCCTCCATGAACGTCGCGGCCAAGGACCTCTACGAGGAGCACGGGCTGACCGCCATGGTCGTCAACTGGATTCCGCCCATGAACGACGAGTGGCCCAAGTTCCTCAAGAACCCCGAGCACCAGGGCCACGGCGGCGAGGACGAGACGAGCTGCACGATGGTGGCGGTGCCCAAGCTCGTCAACCTCGACGACCTGCCCTCCTGGTACCCGCCGGAGAGCGACACCTCCTACAAGATGGACGGCCTGGGCTACTACGGCGGGGCGATGGCCGTCTACGCGCCCACGGGCACGGCCCAGTGCCCCGGCTACGTCGGCGACCCGGCGGACGCCACGATCGAGGCGGGCGAGAAGTGCTTTGACCTCTACGCCGACTGGATCTCGGACGTGGTGATCAAGTACCTGGGCAAGAAGGGATAAGGCCATGCTTCTGCAAGAAAATCCGGTCCGCGCGCACCGCGTGCGCCTTGCGGGCATCCCGGTTTCCGAGGTCTGCTTCGGCACGGAGCACATCAACCGCTCCGTGCCGGAGTTTGGCGCGGGCATCCTGGAGGACGCCGCGCGCCTGCACGGCATCACCTTCTGGGACACGGACAACGCCTACGGCAGCCAGACGCAGGTCGCCGCCGCCCTGCGCCGCTTCCCCCGGGAGGAGATCGCCATCACCTCCAAGACGTACGGCCGCTCCCGCGAGGAGGCGGAGTACGATCTGACGCGCACGCTGCGCGAATTGGAGACGCCCTACCTCGACTTCTTCCTCCTGCACGAGGTCGCCGCCGGCACCCTCTCCGAGAAGATGCCCGCCTTTGCCTACATGCTCGAGATGCAGAAAAAGGGCCTGGTGCGCGCGGTCGGCCTCTCGACGCACTGCGCGCCCGTCATCTCCGCGGCGGCGGACATCCCGGAGATCCAGGTCGTCTGCGCGCCGTTCAACCGCGAGGGCTCCCGCATCGAGGAGGGCTCCCTTTTGGACATGGAAAACGCCCTGTGCAAGGCGCACAGCAAGGGCAAGGGCGTCTACGTCATCAAGGTCCTGGGCAAGGGCGAGCTCACGTACGACATCCGCGGCGCGCTCGCCTGGGCGCTGGAGCGGCGCGAGTTCCTGGACGCCTACAACCTGGGCGTGGCCAACCTCTCCGAGGCGCGGGAAAACCTGACGATCTTCAACGAACTGGCCCACGGAGAGGAGGCGCGCGCATGAAGACGCTGGTGAAAAACGGCCTGGTCATCACCTTCATCCACGAGGGATACCACTCCATCAAGATGAAGTACGCCGACGTGCTCATCGAGGACGGCGCCTTCCTCGACATCCGCGAGGAGATCGCCGATTCCGAGGCCGAGGTCGTCGACGCGCAGGGCCTCTGGGTTCTGCCGGGGCTGGTGGACGTCGGCTCGTCCGTGGCCGGCGCGGTGCTGGGCAACGGCCTGCTTCCGGACTATTCCCGCGCGCGCTGGCAGGGCAGCATGCTGCACGGCCGCGCCCTGCCCCTGCTGGAGATCGCCGCGGAGGCCCTGTCCGACGCGGAAAAGCGCGCCGTGGTCCGCTTTGGCCTGGAGCAGCTCCTGCTCTCGGGCGCGACGACGGTTGCGGATCTGACGCATCCGGCCTTCGCCCCGGCCCTGCGCGCGGAGGGCGAGGCGCTCGGCCTGCGCCTGCTCGCCTTCCCGGAGCGCACGGCGAACGGCTACCCCGTCGCCGAGCACAGCGGCCGGCTGCTCGTGCCCGAGCGCACGGGCGGCGGGTTTGCCGCGGGCGACGCGCTCTACTCGGTGGAGACGACCTCCCCGGAGATGTACGCCGCGGCGCGCGCATCCGCGGGGCCGCTGCTCGTGCGCGCGGCCTACTGCGAATCCGAAAAGCAGGTCAGCCGCATGGCCTTCGGCCTCTCCCCCCTGGGCAAGCTCGACCGCGAGAAGCTCCTGACCGGCCGCACGGTCGTCGTGGGCGGCTATGATGCGGACTTCTTTGACCGCGAGCGCCTGCGCACCGCGGGCGCGACCGTGGCCATGTCCGCCGTGACCGCCATGCAGGACGGCGTGCCCTTCCCGATCGTGACAAACCTGCGGCAGGACGTCAACACGTGCCTAAACACCGGGTACTTCGGCCTGAGCATGCTCGAGGAGATGCGCTGCGCGGCCTTCGGCGGAAAGCTCGACAGCAACGCCTCGCAGTTCCAGGCCTCGGACGCGTTCTACGCGGCGACCATCGCCGGCGCGCAGGGGCTCGGGGAGCCGCTGGGCCGCATCGAGCCCGGCTTTGCCGCGGACCTGCTGCTCGTGGACCCGACGCGCCTCGGGCCGCACAACTACCCCCTGATCGAGCTGGTGTACCGCGCCGAGAGCGCGGACATCGTCGGCCGCATGGTCGGGGGCCGGATGCTCTCCCGGAGCGCGCAGGACCTGCGCAAGAGCGCGCAGGCCGCACAGGCCGCCGCGCAAAAGGCATGGTCCCTTGCGCAGCGCCGCATTCTGTGACGCATTCCCTGCTTTTATGCAGTTTGGCTGCATATATTCACCAAATGCGAAAACGCAGTGTAAAATTATGCGTTTCCGCTTGCAGAACGTGAATGAAGCCGCTATACTGTAGGGGTAATTTCCGCTGATAAAGGAGATGTATTTGCGATGAAGAAGACCGCTAAGTTCCTTGCGCTTCTTTGCGCGGTGCTGATGCTGGTCACCGCCGTCACGGGCTGCACGTCCGCGCCGGCTGAGGAACCCGCCGCCTCGCCCGAGGCGACCGAAACGCCCGCCGAGTCCGCGGCGCCCGCGGAGTCCGAAGCGCCCTCTGCGTCCGAGGCGCCCGCAGAGTCTGCCGCTACCGAGGAGACCCCGACCCTGGACGCCATCCGCGAGCGCGGCCAGCTGATCCTGGGCACGGAGTCCACCTACCCGCCCTTTGAGTTCATCGTGATCGAGAACGGCGCGAGCGTGGGCGTGGGCTTTGACGTTTCCCTGGCGCAGGCCATTGCCGACAAGCTGGGCGTGGAGCTGGTCACCTCCGAGATGGCCTTTGACTCCCTGATCCCCGCCGTGCAGGCCGGCACCGTGGACATCGCCGCCTCCATCACCCCCACCGAGGAGCGCAAGCAGGCGGTGGATTTCTCCGACAACTACTACGACACGACGAACGTCTTTGTCGTGCGCAAGGGCGAGGAGGGCAACTTCACCTCCAAGGAGAGCTTTGACGGCAAGACCATCGGCGCGCAGATGGGCACCGCCCAGAACACCCTGGTCGTCGAGGAGATGACCAACGCCCAGAGCCTGCTCCTGCCCAAGACCACGACCCTGATCCAGGAGCTGAACACCGGCAACATCGACGCCATCTGCCTGGAGAAGCCCGTTGCGGACATCTACGTGGCGGCCTATCCGGACGACCTGGCGGTCTGCTCCTATGAGGTTCCCGTCGAGGAGGGCGGCGTGGCCATCCCCGTTGCCAAGGGCCAGGAGGACCTGCTCAACTTCATCAACGAGGTCATCGCCGAGATGAAGGCCAACGGCGAGATGGAGCGCATCTATCAGGAGGCCTGCACCCTGGCCATCGACCAGATCGGCGACGAATAATCGCCCGTTTCCCTGAGTTTGGCACAGCAGACGACGCGGATTGGTGGAAAGCGCTGATCCGCGTCTTTGCCATGCGAAGGGGGGATCTCCCCGACAGAGAAAGGTAGCATTGCATGGAACTCAATTTCAGCTTTTTGAGCAAGTATTGGCCGATGTTCATCCGCGGCGCGGGCACGACGCTGATCCTCTCGGTCTTTACGGTGGTCATCGGCCTGATCGTGGGCGTCGTGCTGGCGCTGATGCGCCTGGGCAAGTTCAAGCCCCTCTCCCTGATCTCGGCCGCCTACACGGAATTCATCCGCGGCACGCCGCTGATGGTGCAGATCTTCTTCATCTTCTACGCCCTCCCGCAGATGGGCATAAAGATTCCCAACATTTCCGGCCTGGGCTTTGACTTCCCGCGCTTTGCCTCGGGCATCCTGGCCATGGGCCTCAACTCCGCCGCCTACGTCGGCGAGATCGTGCGCGCCGGCATCCAGGCCGTGGACCGCGGCCAGACCGAGGCGGCCCGCTCCCTGGGCATGACCGGGTGGCAGACCATGCGCCGCGTCGTGCTGCCGCAGGCTTTCAAGAACATCCTGCCGGCCCTTGGCAACGAGTTTGTCACCGTCATCAAGGAGTCCTCCATCGTCATGACCATCGGCATCACGGAGCTGATGTTCAACACCTCGCAGGTCTATTCTTCTTCGTTCCGCTATTTTGAATCGCTGATCGTCTGCGCGTTGATTTACTTTGTGATGACCTTTACCACCTCCCGCCTGCTGGGCGTGATGGAAAGGAGGATGAAGCGCGATGCCCGATAACCTGAACAAGAGCGACGTCATCCTGGAGGTCAAGGACCTTAAGATGCGCTTTGGCAAGCTGGAAGTCCTCAGGGGCGTCAACACCACCGTGCGCCGCGGCGAGGTCATCGTCGTCATCGGCGCCTCGGGCGCGGGCAAGTCCACCTTCCTGCGGTGCCTGAACCGGCTGGAGACCCCCACCGACGGCGACATCCTCTTTGAGGGCGAATCCGTCGTGCACGCGGGCCGCAACCTCAACACCCTGCGCGAGCGCATGGGCATGGTGTTCCAGCAGTTCAACCTCTTCAACAACCTCAACGTGCTGGACAACATCACCCTGGCCCCCACCATCGTCAAGAAGGCGGACAAGGCCAAGTCCGAGGAGGAGGCGCGCGCCCTCCTGCGCCGCGTCGGCCTGGAGGACAAGGCGGCGGCCTATCCCGCGCAGCTCTCCGGCGGGCAGCGCCAGCGCATCGCCATCGTGCGCGCGCTCGCCATGCACCCGGACGTCATGCTCTTTGACGAGCCCACCTCCGCCCTGGACCCCGAGATGGTCGGCGAGGTGCTCGACGTCATGCAGCAGCTCGCCGCCGACGGCATGACCATGGTCGTCGTCTCCCACGAGATGGGCTTTGCCCGCAAGGTCGCCAACCGCATCCTCTTCATGGAGGACGGCGTCATCGTCGAGGACGGGCCGCCGGAGCAGATCTTTGAGCATCCCAAGAGCGAGCGCCTGCGCGAGTTCCTGGGCAAGGTGCTGCACTGAGAACAAATCCCAGCCTGGAGGGCGCGCACGCGCCCTCTTCCCTTTTTTCGGAAAGGAGGTTTTGCGCCATGGCGAAAACAGTTGGACTGGTTCTGGAGGGCGGGGGCATGCGCGGCTCCTACACCCTGGGAATCCTCGACGTGTTCCTGGAAAACCGCCTCTTCTTCCCCTATGTCATCGGCGTGTCGGCCGGCGCGTGCAACGCGGCCTCCTATGTGTCGCGGCAGACCGGCCGCGGAGAGCGCATCGCGGAGACATACGGCATGGACCGGCGCTACGTCAGCCCCCTCAACCTGCTGGGCCGCGAGCACTCCATGTTCGGCATGGACTTCATCTTCGACGAGATCCCGGACGTGCACGACCCCTTTGACTACGACGCCTTCTACCGGACCGGCACGCACATGGTCATCGGCTGCACGGACGTGGTGACCGGCAAGGCGCTGTACGTGGACACGCCGCCGCGCGCGACGCTCAACACCTACTACCGCGCCTCCAGCTCCATCCCCCTCTTCTCGCCCATGGTGCATGTGGACGGGTACACGCTGCTGGACGGCGGCACGGCCGATCCCATTCCCTTTGACGAGGCGCTGCGGCACTGCGACAAGGTCATCGTCGTGCTCACGCGCGGCCGGGAGTACGTCAAAAAGCCTGCGCCGGCGCCCTGGATCTATCGCCGCGCCCTGCGCGCCTATCCGAACATGAGCCGCACGTGCGCCGACCGCCACCGGGTCTACAACGACCAGCGCGCGCGGCTTGCGGACCTCGTCGCCGCGGGCAAGGCCCTGGCCTTCTACCCGGACCGCATGGACATCGACGTCTTCGAGCGCCGGCCCGAGCGCCTGCACGCCGTCTACGCCAACGGCCGCGCCCAGGCGCAGGCGCGCCTGGTCGAGGTGCGCGCCTTCCTCGCCGGCAGCGAGATGCTGCCCGAATAGGCAAAAATGGCCCCGCCGAAACTTTTCGTTTCGGCGGGGCGCTTTGCGTTGTTTTGGGGTTACACGTTGACCTCGGCCTCGACGGACACGTCGCCCTCGCGGTCGAACACGGGCTGGATGTAGTCGCGCAGGAACTCGTCCACCTGCTCCGGGCAGCGGCCGATGTAGAGCTTGGGGTCGAGCACGCCCTCGAGCTGCTCGCGCGTCATGCCGAAGGCCGGGTCCGCGGCCAGGCGGTCGAGCAGGTCGCAGGGCTCGCCCTCTTCCTTCATGCGGCGGGAGGCCTCCATGGAGTGCTGGCGGATGCGCTCGTGCAGGGCCTGGCGGTCGCCGCCGCGCTTGACGGCCTCCATGAGGATGTTCTCCGTGGCCAGGAAGGGCAGGAATTCGCGCAGGCGGCTCTCGATGATCTTGGGATAGACCACCATGCCGTTTGTGACGTTGATGTAGAGCGAGAGCACGGCGTCCGCCGCAAGGAAGGCCTCCGACAGGGAGAGGCGGCGGTTGGCCGAGTCGTCCAGCGTGCGCTCGAGCCACTGGGTCGAGGCGGTCATGGCCGGGTTGTCCATCAGGGACATGATGTAGCGCGAGAGCGAGCAGATGCGCTCCGAGCGCATGGGGTTGCGCTTGTAGGCCATGGCCGAGGAGCCGACCTGGTGCTTTTCAAAGGGCTCCTCCATCTCGCGCATGTGCTGCAGCAGGCGCAGGTCGTTGCCGAAGCGGTAGGCCGACTGCGCAAGGCCGCCCAGCACGTTCAGCACGCGGGAGTCGAGCTTGCGGGGATAGGTCTGGCCGCTGACGGGGAAGACGCCGTCCAGCCCCATCTTGTGCGCGATGCGGCGGTCCAGCTCCTTGACCTTCTCGTGGTCGCCGTCGAACAGGTCGAGGAAGGAGGCCTGGGTGCCGGTCGTGCCCCGGGAGCCGAGCAGGCGCAGGCGGCCCTGGATGTAGCACAGGTCGTCGTAGTCCATGAGCAGGTCCTGCATCCAGAGCGTCGCGCGCTTGCCCACCGTCACGGGCTGAGCGGGCTGCAGGTGCGTATAGCCCAGGGTCGGCAGGGCGCGGTATTCCTTGGCGAAGTGCGCCAGGTTCCGCAGGACCTTGACCATCTTGTGGCGCAGGATCTCCAGGCCCTGCTTGAGGATGAGCACGTCCGCGTTGTCCGTGACGTAGCAGGAGGTCGCGCCCAGGTGGATGATGCCCTTTGCCTTGGGGCAGACCACGCCGTAGGCGTAGACGTGCGCCATGACGTCGTGGCGGATCTCCTTTTCCTTTTCTGCAACGCAGGCGTAGTCGATGTCGTCCACGTGCGCGCGCAGCTCGTCGACCTGCTCCTGCGTCACGGGCAGGCCCAGCTCCATCTCGGTCTCGGCCAGCGCGACCCACAGCCTGCGCCACAGGCCGTATCTCGTATCGTTAGAAAAGAGGCGCAGCATCGCCGGGGAGGCGTAGCGCCCGCCCAGCGGGCTCTGATAGGTTGCGTTCGGGTTGGACATAAGGGGCATACCTCCTGCCTTTTTTCGCCTGGATTCGCAGCCGAAGCCGTACATTCTTTCTTTCATTATAATTCGGCAAAGCAGGGGTGTCAAAGAATGTTTCGGTTAAATCTCCCGGCCCGTCCCGAAGAAAACCCGAACATTCTCCAATCCTTTGCGCTTTGTGTACGGATATTTAACTTGCAGTCCGCAGGGGGATACGCTACAATGGCCTTGCAGGGGTTCCTGTGCGCCTGCCGCGCGCAGCCCCTGCGGGAAAACGTTCACCCGGGTCCCTTTTTTGGGACCCTGCACTTTCGATATGGTTTTAGGAGGGATCACATGAGCAAGAAGGTCGCCGTGATCATGGGCAGCGATTCGGACTTCCCCGTGGTCAAGGGCTGCATCAAGACGCTGAAGTCCTTCGGCATCGAGACCGAGGTCCGCGTCCTGTCCGCGCACCGCACGCCGGCGGAAGCCGCCGCCTTTGCCGACAGCGCGCGCGAGCGCGGCTATGGCGTGCTCATCGCCGCGGCGGGCAAGGCCGCGCACCTGGCGGGCGCGCTCGCGGCGCACACCACGCTTCCGGTCATCGGCATCCCGGTCAAGTCCTCCACGCTGGACGGCCTGGACGCGCTCCTTTCCACCGTGCAGATGCCCAAGGGCATCCCGGTGGCCACCGTCGCCATCGACGGCGCGGACAACGCCGCCTACCTTGCGGTCCAGATGCTCGCCATCGAGGACGCGGCGCTCGCCCAGAAGCTCTCCGATTACAAGCAGGAGATGGAACGCCAGATCCTGGAAAAGAACGCCAAATTGCAGGAGGAGGTCAACGCACTATGAACATCGAAAAGCGCGGCCAGCTCTACGAGGGCAAGGCCAAGAAGGTCTTTGAAACCAGCGATCCCAACTACCTGATCGTCGACTACAAGGACGACGCCACGGCCTTCAACGGCCTGAAGAAGGGCACCATCGAGTCCAAGGGCATCATCAACAACAAGGTCACCAACTACCTGATGAAGATGCTCGGGGAAAAGGGCATCCCCACCCACTACGTCGAGGAGATCTCCGACCGCGAGACCATCGTCAAGCGCGTTTCCATCGTGCCGCTGGAGGTCATCGTCCGCAACATCGCCGCCGGCTCCCTGTCCAAGCGCCTGGGCATTCCCGAGGGCACAAAGCTCGCGCACACAGTGCTCGAGTTCTGCTACAAGGACGACGCGCTCGGCGACCCCATGGTCAACGAGTACCACATCTACGCCATGAACCTGGCCACGCCCGAGGAGGTCAAGACCATCTCGGACTACGCCCTGCGCGTCAACGAGATCCTGGCCGAGTTCCTCTCCCACGCCAAGATCGAGCTGATCGACTTTAAGCTCGAGTTCGGCCGCCTGCCGGACGGCACCATCATCCTGGCGGACGAGATTTCGCCCGACACCTGCCGCTTCTGGGACAGCGAGACCGGCGAAAAGCTGGACAAGGACCGCTTCCGCCGCGACCTGGGCAATGTCGAGGGCGCCTACAAGGAGATCCTGCACCGCCTGCTGGGCCTGTAAAAGGACCGCGCACCGTTTCTCTAGGAAGGATGGCAACATGATCGAGCAAAAACTGCATGAGGAGTGCGGCGTCTTCGGCATTTACTCCGAGCGCGACGACCAGCGCGTGGCCAGCAGCGCATACCTTGCGCTCTACGCCCTGCAGCACCGCGGCCAGATGAGCTGCGGCATCGCGGTGGGCGACCACGGCGTCATCAAGAGCTACAAGGACAACGGCCTCGTGCCGGAGGTCTTCTCGCGCGATGTGCTGGATTCCCTGGGCGACGGCCACATCGCCGTGGGCCACGTGCGCTACGGCACCAGCGACAACGCCGACCGCGCCAACGCCCAGCCCATGGTCGTGCGGCACGTGCGCGGCAACATCGCCCTGTGCTTCAACGGCCAGCTCACCAACGCCCAGGAGCTCCGGCGCGAGCTGGAGCTTTCCGGCGCGATCTTCCACACCACGAACGACTGCGAGGTCATCGCCTACGTCTTCACGCGCGAGCGCCTGAAGACCTCCTCCACGGAGGAGGCGCTGGCCGAGACCATGAAGAAGCTGCGCGGCGCCTACTCCATCGTCATGATGAGCGCCAAGAAGCTCCTGGCCTGCCGCGACCCGCAGGGCTTCCACCCGCTGTGCATCGGCAAGCGCGAGGGCCAGATCATCTTCGCCTCGGAGAGTTGCGCGCTCTCGACCCTCAACGCCGAGATCGTGCGGGACGTCGCGCCCGGCGAGATCGTCGTGGCCAGCGAAAAGGGCCTCGACTCCATCCCCGCGCTCTGCGGGCAGAAGAGCGGCCTGTGCGTCTTTGAGTTCGTCTACTTTGCCCGCCCGGACTCCATCATCGACGGCGCCGGCGTGCACCAGGCGCGCCAGCGCGCGGGCGCGTACCTGGCGCTGGAGCACCCGGTCGCGGCGGACGTCGTGGTCGGCGCGCCGGATTCCGGCCTGGACGCGGCGCTCGGCTATGCGCACCAGTCCGGCATCCCCTACGAGATGGGCTTCATCAAGAACCGCTACGTGGGCCGCACGTTCATCGAGCCGACCCAGCAGATGCGCGAGGACGCCGTGCGCATCAAGCTCTCGGCCATCAAGTCCGTCGTCTCGGGCAAGCGCGTGATCCTCGTGGACGACTCGATCGTCCGCGGCACGACGTGCGCGCGCACCGTCCGCCTCCTGCGCGAGGCCGGCGCCACCCAGGTGCACATGCGCGTCTCCTCCCCGCCGTTCATCCATCCCTGCTACTTTGGCACCGACGTCCCCAGCGAGGACAAGCTCATCGCCTGCCGGCTGAACAGCGACGTCGAGGCCATCGCCAAGGAGATCGGCGTGGATTCCCTGGGATACCTGAGCGTCGAGGACATCCGCAAGATCGCCGTCGGCTGCGGCCTGGACTTCTGCGTCGGGTGCTTTACGGGAGAGTATCCCGCCCCGGCCCCCGAGCCCCAGCCCGCGGACAAGTTCGCCGAAAAGTACGAAGAATAATCGCTTCCATCCAGCCATGCCGGGGCCCTGCGCCGTCCGGCATGGCTGAATGGGCTTGAACGGAGGAGAGACCATGAATACGAACAGCCATTCCGAGAGCTATAAGGCCGCGGGCGTGGACGTGACCGCCGGCTACCGCGCCGTGGAGCTGATGAAGGAGCACGTGCGCCGCACGCGCACGCCCCTTGTGCTGGACTCCATCGGCGGCTTTGGCGGGCTCATGGCCCTGGACCTTGGGGAAACCCCGAACCCCGTGCTCGTCAGCGGCACCGACGGCGTGGGCACCAAGCTCAAGCTCGCCTTCCTTGCGGACAAGCACGACACTGTGGGCATCGACTGCGTGGCCATGTGCGCCAACGACGTGCTCTGCGTGGGCGCAAAGCCCCTGTTCTTCCTGGACTACATCGCCTGCGGCAAGAACGTGCCCGAGCGCATCGCGCAGATCGTCTCCGGCGTTGCGGAGGGCTGCGTGCAGTCCGCCTGCGCGCTGGTCGGCGGCGAGACGGCCGAGATGCCCGGCTTCTACCCCGAGGACGAGTACGACCTTGCCGGCTTCTGCGTCGGCGTGGTCAACAAGGACAAGATCCTCGACAAGGAGAGCGTCCGCCCCGGCGATGTGATCCTGGGCCTGGCCTCCTCGGGCGTGCACTCCAACGGCTTCTCCCTCGTGCGCAAGGTCTTCGACATCCGCCGCGAGAACCTGCCGGCCCTGACCGCCTACGACGAGAAGCTCGGCAAGAGCCTGCTGGACGCGCTGCTGACGCCCACGCGCATCTACGTGCAGTCCGTCCTCCCGCTGCTGACGCAGGTGAATGTCCGCTCCATCTGCCACATCACGGGCGGCGGCTTCTACGAAAACATCCCGCGCGCCCTGCCGGCGGGCGTCTCGGCCAGCATCCAGAAGTCCTCCTACGCCGTGCCGCCCATCTTCCGCAAGATCCAGGCGGCGGGCGACATCCCGGAGCGCGACATGTACAACACCTTCAACATGGGCCTGGGCCTGTGCGTCATCGTCCCGCGCGAGGAGGCGGGCAAGGCGCTGACGATCCTGGAAAAGCAGGGCGAGCTCGCCTGGAAGGTGGGCGAGGTCATCTCCGGCGGGGAGGGCGTGGAGCTATGGTAAGGATCGCGGTCCTCGTCTCCGGCGGGGGGACCAACCTGCAGGCCCTCCTGGACGCGCAGGACGCCGGCGGGCTCGGCCCCGGGCGCATCGCCCTGGTCGTCTCCAACCGCAAGGCCGCCTACGCCCTGACCCGCGCCGCTGAGCACGGCGTTGCGACCGCGGTGCTCTCCAAGGTCATGCAGCCCGACCCCGTCCTCTACGACGAGGCGCTGCTGCGCATCCTGCAGGAGAACGAGATCGACCTCATCGCCCTGGCCGGGTTCCTGGGCATCGTGGGCGAAAAGGTCCTCGCGGCCTATCCCGGCCGCATCCTCAACATCCACCCGGCGCTCATCCCCGCCTTCTGCGGCAAGGGCTTCTACGGCCTGCACGTGCACGAGGCGGTGCTGGCGCGCGGGTGCAAGGTCACGGGCGCCACGGCGCACCTTGTGACCGCGGGCGTGGACGAGGGCCCCATCCTCCTGCAAAAGGCCGTGGACGTGCTCCCCGGCGACACCCCCGAAATCCTGCAGCGCCGCGTGATGGAGCAGGCGGAGTGGCTCCTCCTGCCGCGCGCGGTCCGCATGCTTTCCGAACAAGTGGAGGGAGAAAAATGACGCAGTTTTCCGAGGCCCTGAGCCAGAATTCCTATCCCGGCCGCGGCATCCTCCTGGGCAAGAGCGAGGATGGCCAGAGCGCGGTCATCGCCTATTTCATCATGGGCCGGTCGGTCAACAGCCGCAACCGCGTCTTTGTCGCGGAGGGCGACGCGCTCAAGACCCGCGCCTTTGACGAGAGCAAGCTGACCGATCCCTCCCTGATCATCTACGCGCCCGTGCGCGTCCTGGGGGATACGACCATCGTCACCAACGGGGACCAGACCGACACCATCTACGACGCGCTGCTAGCCGGCGGGGATTTCGCCTCCGCCCTGCGCACCCGCACCTTCGAGCCGGACGGCCCGAACTTTACGCCGCGCATCAGCGGCACGGTGCGCGTTTGCGGCGGCCGCGCCTTCTACAAGCTCTCCATCCTCAAGTCCGGCGACGCGCAGGGCTCCTTCTGCCAGCGCCAGTTCTTCGAATACGAGGACTGCCCCGCGGGCCGCGGCCTCTTCCTGCACACCTACCGCTGCGACGGAACGCCCATCCCGTCCTTTGCCGGCGAGCCGGAGCAGGTCGAGATCGCGGGCGGCATCGACGCCTTCACCGACAAGACCTGGCAGAGCCTCAACGCGGACAACAAGGTCTCGCTCTTTGTGCGCTACATCGACCTGCGCACGGGCGCTGCCCAGGACCGCATCGTCAACAAGAACGTCTGACTTTCGGAGGGGAAGAACATGAACGAACTCCAACTCAAATACGGCTGCAACCCCAACCAGAAGCCCTCGCGCATCTTCATGGCGGACGGCTCCGATCTGCCCGTGGAGGTCCTCTGCGGCCGCCCCGGCTACATCAACTTCCTCGACGCGCTCAACGGCTTCCAGCTCGTGCGGGAGCTGAAGGAGGCCACGGGCCTTCCCGCGGCGACCTCGTTTAAGCACGTCTCCCCGGCGGGCGCGGCGGTCGGCCGCCCGCTCTCGGACGTGGAGCGCAAGATGTACTTTGTCGGCTCGCGCGAGCTGACGCCCCTGGCCTGCGCCTACGCCCGCGCGCGCGGCGCGGACCGCATGTCCTCCTTCGGTGACTTCATCGCCCTGTCCGACCCCTGCGACGAGGCCACCGCGCACCTGATCTCCATGGAGGTCTCCGACGGCGTCATCGCCCCGGACTACACGCCCGAGGCGCTGGAGATCCTCAAGGCCAAGCGCAAAGGCGCCTACAACGTCATCCGCATCGACCCCGCCTACCGCCCGGACCCCATCGAGCGCAAGCAGGTCTACGGCGTGACCTTTGAGCAGGGCCGCAACGAGCTCAAGATCGACCGCGAGATGTTCCAGAACATCGTCAGCCAGAACAAGACCCTGCCCGAGGAGGCGCTCGTGGACCTGATGATCGCCATGATCACCCTCAAGTACACGCAGTCCAACTCCGTCTGCTACGTCTACAACGGCCAGGCCATCGGCATCGGCGCGGGCCAGCAGAGCCGCATCCACTGCACGCGCCTGGCCGGCGGCAAGGCGGACAACTGGTTCCTGCGCCAGCACCCCAAGGTCCTCGGCCTGCAGTTCCAGAAGGGCCTGGGCCGCGCCAACCGCGACAACGCCATCGACCTGTACATCGGGCCGGAGTGGGAGGACGTGCTCGGCGACGACGTCTGGCAGAACACCTTCACCGTGCGCCCGGAGCCGCTGACCGAGGCCGAAAAGAAGGAGTGGCTCGGCAAGGTCACGGGCGTGACCCTCGGCTCGGACGCCTTCTTCCCCTTCGGCGACAACATCGAGCGCGCCCGCAAGAGCGGCGTCAGCTACGTGGCCGAGCCCGGCGGCTCCATCCGCGACGACCAGGTCATCGCCACCTGCGACAAGTACGGCATGGTGCTCTGCTTCACCGGCATCCGCCTGTTCCACCACTAAAAAAGGAGGCTCTGTATGGATATACTCGTCATCGGCGGCGGCGGGCGGGAGCACGCCATCATCCGCAAGATCAAGGAGAGCCCCCTGTGCGGCAAGGTCTACTGCGCGCCGGGCAACGGCGGCATCGCGGCGGACGCGGAGTGCATCCCCTCTGTCAAGGCCACGGACGTTGAGGGCGCAGTGCGCCTGGCCCAGGAAAAGAAGGTCGACTTCGTCATCGTCGCGCCGGATGATCCCCTGGTGCTCGGCATGGTCGACGCCCTGGAGGCCGCGGGCATCCCCGCCTTCGGCCCCCGCAAGAACGCCGCGATCCTCGAGGGCAGCAAGGCCTTTGCCAAGGACCTGATGAAGAAATACGGCATCCCCACCGCCGCCTACGAGATCTTTACGGACGCCGAGGCCGCCATCGCCTACGTCCGCGCGCAGAACGCCTATCCCACGGTCATCAAGGCGGACGGCCTGGCGCTGGGCAAGGGCGTGATCATCGCCCAGAGCGAGCAGGAGGCCGTCACCGCCATCCGCGACATGCTCGAGGGCGGGCGCTTTGGCGATTCGGGCCGGCGCATCGTCGTCGAGCAGTTCCTCTCCGGCCCGGAGGTCTCGGTCCTGGCGCTCACCGACGGTGAGGTCGTGCGGCCGCTGTGCTCCTCCATGGACCACAAGCGCGCCCTGGACAACGACGAGGGCCTCAACACCGGCGGCATGGGCACCATCGCCCCCAACCCCGCCTACACGGACGAGGTCGCGGCAAAGGCCATGGACCGCATCTTCCTGCCGACCATCCGCGCGATGAACGCCGAGGGCCGCACCTTCCGCGGCTGCCTCTACTTTGGGCTGATGGTCGTGGACGGCGAGCCCTACGTCATCGAGTACAACTGCCGCTTCGGCGACCCGGAGACGCAGGTCGTGCTGCCGATGATGGAGGGCGACCTGCTCCGCGCCATGATCGCCACGCGCGAGGGCACGCTGGCCCAGGCGGATTTCTCCACCCGCGACGGGTTCGCCGCGTGCGTGGTGATGGCCAGCGGCGGCTACCCCGTAAAGTACGAGACGGGCAAGGAGATCTTCGGCCTTGACGCCAACGGCCAGATCCCGGACGGCTCCGCGACGGTCTACCACGCGGGCACCAAGCGCGAGGGCGGCGCGCTCTGCACGGCCGGCGGGCGCGTGCTCGGCGTCACGGCCCGGGGCCGGACGCTGAACGACGCCGTGGCCGCGGCCTACCGCGCCGTATCCACCATCCGCTTCGAGGGCGAACACCACCGCCGCGACATCGGCAGAAAGGCAGGCGCAACCTATGGCGATTAACCGCATCTACGTGGAAAAGCGGCCCGAGCACGCGGTGGAGGCCGGCTCGGTGCTCAGCGATCTGAGAAGCGTGCAGGGCATTTCGACCCTGCGCGGCGTGCGCATCTTCAACCGCTACGACGTCGAGGGCCTGACCGACGCCGAGTTCGCCTCGGCGGTGCGCAACGTGCTCTCCGAGCCGCAGCTGGACAACACCTACGAGCACCTGCCGCCCCGCACAAAGGGCGAAAGGACCCTGGCCGTCGAGTACCTGCCCGGCCAGTTCGACCAGCGCGCGGACTCCGCCGCCCAGTGCATCCAGTTCCAGACCTGCGGCGAGCGGCCCACCGTGCGCACGGCCAAGGTCTATCTCTTTGACGGCGAGATCACGGACGAGCAGATGGCCTCCATCCGCCGCGCGCTGATCAACCCGGTCGAGGCGCGCGAGGCCTCCCTCGACCGCCCGACGACGCTGCAGGTGGACTACGACATCCCCACCACGGTGCAGACGCTCACGGGCTTTACGGCCCTGGACGCGGCGGGCCTTGCGGCCTTTGTGCGCGACTACGGCCTGGCCATGGACGAGGACGACATCGCCTTCTGCCAGGCCTACTTCCGCGACGAGGAGAAGCGCGACCCCACCATCACCGAGATCCGCATGATCGACACCTATTGGTCCGACCACTGCCGCCACACCACCTTCCTTACGGAGATCGACGGCGCGGACATCGACCATCCGGCGGTTCTTGACGCCTATAACCGCTACCTCGAGCTGCGCAAGGTCCTCGGCCGCCAGGGCAAGCCCATGACGCTCATGGACATCGCGACCATCGGCGCCAAGGCGCTCAAGGCCGCGGGCCTGCTGCCGGACCTGGACGAGAGCGAGGAGATCAACGCCTGCTCCGTGCGCATCCCCGTGGACGTGGACGGCCAGACGCAGGACTGGGTCCTGATGTTCAAGAACGAGACGCACAACCACCCCACCGAGATCGAGCCCTTCGGCGGCGCAGCGACCTGCCTGGGCGGCGCGATCCGCGACCCCCTCTCCGGCCGCTCGTACGTCTACCAGGCCATGCGCGTCACCGGCGCCGGCGACCCGACCGTCCCCTTCTCCAAGACGCGCGAGGGCAAGCTGCCCCAGCGCAAGCTCACCACCACCGCCGCGGCCGGCTACTCCTCCTACGGCAACCAGATTGGCCTGGCCACCGGCTGCGTGCAGGAGATCTATGACGAGGGCTATGTCGCCAAGCGCCTGGAGATCGGCGCGGTGCTGGGCGCGGCGCCCTATGCCAACATCCGCCGCGAGCGCCCGCGCCCCGGCGACGTGGTGATCCTGCTCGGCGGCGCGACCGGCCGCGACGGCTGCGGCGGCGCGACCGGCTCCTCCAAGTCCCACACGGTGGAGTCCCTCGCCACCTGCGGCGCGGAGGTGCAGAAGGGCAATCCGCCCGAGGAGCGCAAGCTGCAGCGCCTGTTCCGCAACCCGGAGGTCACGCGCATGATCCTGCGCTGCAACGACTTCGGCGCGGGCGGCGTATCGGTGGCCATCGGCGAGCTCGCGGACGGCCTGCGCATTGATCTCAACGCCGTGCCCCGCAAGTACGACGGCCTGGACGGCACCGAGCTTGCCATCTCCGAGTCCCAGGAGCGCATGGCCGTGGTCGTTTCGCCCGAGGACGCGGAGAAGTTCATCGCCGCGGCCGCCGGGGAGAACCTCTCGGCCGTGATCGTGGCCGAGGTCGTTGCCGAGCCGCGCCTGACCATGAACTGGAACGGCGCCTCCATCGTCTCCCTGAGCCGCGAGTTCCTGAACTCCAACGGCGCGCCCAAGCACACGCGCGTGGCCGTCGCCGCGGGCAAGCCCGCCGCGCACGACTTCGCCGGCGCGACCTGGCAGGAGAAGTTCGCCTCCATGGCCGCGGACCTCAACGTCTGCTCCCAGAAGGGCCTGTCCGAGCGGTTCGACTCCACCATCGGCGCGGGCACGGTGCTCATGCCCTTTGGCGGCGCGCACCAGCTCACCCCCTCCCAGGCCATGGCCGCCAAGATCCCCGTGCTCGAGGGCGAGACCACGACCTGCTCCCTGATGGGCTGGGGCTTCAACCCGGTCCTGTCCAAGGCGGACCCCTTCCGCGGCGCGATGCTGGCGGTGGTGGAGTCCGTGTCCAAGGTCGTGGCCGCGGGCGGCAGCCACGAGAAGTGCTGGCTCACCTTCCAGGAGTACTTTGAGCGCACAAAGGGCGATCCCCAGCGCTGGGGCCAGCCCTTCCAGGCGCTGCTGGGCGCGCTGGAGGCGCAGATGCAGCTCAAGATCGCGTCCATCGGCGGCAAGGACTCCATGAGCGGCTCCTTCGAGGACCTGGACGTCCCGCCCACGCTCGTCTCCTTCGCCGTCTCCACCGCGCACGCGGACCGCATCGTCTCCACGGAGTTCAAGTCCGCGGGCAGCAAGGTCGCGCTGCTGCGCGCCAAGGTGCAGGAAAACGGCCTGCCGGACTTCGCCTCCGTGCTGGCGACCTATTCCGCGCTGGAGGCGCTCATCGCGCAGGGCAAGGTCCGCGCCGCGTGGGTCGTCGGCTTTGGCGGCATCGCCGAGGGCGTGTTCAAGATGGGGCTGGGCAACCGCCTGGGCTTCGCCTTCCCGCGCGACATCCCGGATGCGGAGCTCTTTGCGCCGCTGCCGGCCGCCTTCCTGCTCGAGGTAGACGAGATCCCCGCGGGCGCGGAGGAGATCGGCGCCGTCACGGCGGAGTACGCGCTCGCCTTCCGCGGACAGTCTCTGCCCCTGGAGGCGCTCCAGGCGCCGTACGAGGCCAAGCTCCAGGGCGTGTTCCCCTACCTTGCGCCGACCAAGGACGAGGCCGTGGTCACCGCCTACCGCGCAACGGGCAAGCCCGCGGCGCCCGCGCCCACGCACAAGATCGCGCGCCCGCGCGTGCTGATCCCCGTCTTCCCCGGCACGAACTGCGAGTACGACACCGCCCGCGCCTTTGCGCGCGCCGGCGCCGTGCCGGACGTGCTGGTCATCCGCAACCGCACGGCCCGCGACATCGAGGAGAGCATCGCGGCCTTTGTGCAGCGCGCAAACGCCGCACAGATCATCGCGCTGCCGGGCGGCTTCTCCGGCGGCGACGAGCCGGAGGGCTCGGCCAAGTTCATCACCTCGTTCCTGCGCAACCCGCAGTGCACGGACGCGGTCCACGACCTGCTCCACAGCCGCGACGGCCTGATGCTGGGCATCTGCAACGGCTTCCAGGCGCTGATCAAGCTCGGCCTCGTGCCCTACGGCAAGATCATCGAGACGGACGCCTCCTGCCCGACGCTGACGTTCAACGCCATCGCGCGGCACCAGTCCATGCTCGTGCGCACGCGCGTCGCCTCCAACAAGTCCCCCTGGCTCATGCACATGAACGTCGGCGACATCCACACCGTGGCCATCTCCCACGGCGAGGGCCGCTTCGTCGCCAACGAGAAGACCCTGCGCGACCTGGCGCTGGGCGGCCAGATCGCCACGCAGTACGTGGACCTTGCGGGCAACCCCACGCTCAACGTCCGCTACAACCCCAACATGTCCGTCGAGGCCATCGAGGGCATCACCTCGCCCGACGGCCGCGTCCTGGGCAAGATGGCGCACTCCGAGCGCATGGGCGAGGGCCTGTACGCCAACGTCCCCGGCAACAAGTTCCAGGACCTCTTCCGCGGCGCGGTGGACTACTTCTCCCTGTAAACTCCGCCCCAACGCAAAAAATCGGCCTTCCTTGCGGAAGGCCGATTCAGCCTGTCGAAAAAGGTCACCGGAAGGTGGCCTTTTTTCTCATTGGAGATTCTCGAATTGAGGGAAAGAATGCGGTATAATAGTGAGGGGTGATAAA
>CAJFMX010000028.1 GCA_904393115.1 uncultured Clostridia bacterium | reverse complement strand
TTTAACGAAAAATCGGGCCTGTTCCCGTATATCCAAGAGGTTGGAAAACGGGTGCGAAAAGCGGAAATTTCCACGCTTATAGAAATCTGTGCTATAATAAGAGACAGAACGAGAGGGGGCGCGGATATGAACATCAAACTGACGATCCCAGAGCGGCTCAAAGATTTGCGGACAGAGCGCGGTCTGACGTTGGAACAGCTTTCCGAAGCAACGGGGATTTCTCGTGCCGCCCTCGGCAAATATGAGGCGGACGATTTCAAGGACATCAGCCCGTTCAGCATCGCGGCGCTGGCAAAGTTCTATGGGGTATCCGCCGATTACCTGATGGGATTGACGGAAACAAAAAATCACCCAAACACAGAGCTGGAAGCTCTGCATTTGGGTGACGGTGCGATTGAAGTATTGAAGGCTGGGCAGTTCAATCACCGGCTGCTGTCGGAGCTGATCTGCCATAAAGATTTTCAGCGGTTGATGCTGGACGCGGAAATTTATGTTGACCGCATCGCAGATATGCGGATCAACGACATGAACACCGTACTGGAAGCCGTGCGTCAGATGGTGCTGGCAAAGCGAGAGGATAGCACGAACGACCTCTATCTCCGCACACTGGAACTGGCGCAGGTGCCGGAGGAAGAATACTTTGGCCATGTGGTTGCGGACGACCTGACTGAGATACTCCGCGATATTCGGGAAGCCCACAAAACCGACAGCACAACAGCAGACGAGCCGTCTGCCGCTGCACAAGCCCAGCAGCAGTTGCAGACTGCCATGAACTTTGAGGGCAGCAGCGACGAAAAGAAGGCGCGGGCGCTCTTGGCTACCCTCGGCATTGACTACGATGCCATTACCAAAGAGCAGTTTGTCAATCTGATTGAGGTGCTACGGCTGTCGAAACACATGAAAAGCCCCATAAGCCAGCGGGGCAAGGGCACCATGGTACACGGAAAAGGAAAGAGAAAGCGTAAATAAGCAAGAAAATACGCCGTATCCAGCAAACTCTGCTGAATACGGCGTATTTCTTCATTACCCAATCCTGTCTGACAGATGCCATAATTGTAATTCTTTCAAATTACTTTCTTATGAGCACCCACAGAAGAGGGGCGATTTTTTTGCGCTCATGCGCGCGGATTGCAGCGGGCCGTCATCCTCGTCAGCAGGCGCCCCATGCGGAGCGGAAACAGGTAGCAGGCCTGCGTCTGGACCCGCTGCAGCAGGCTGTGGCAGAGCACGAACCGGCGGGAAGTCAGCCGCTTGGCCAGCCCGCGCCCCACGATTTCCGGGTCCGCCATGAAGGCGGGCGGCACCGGCAGAAACGCCGAAGACCGCGTCCGCGTCAGCGGCGGGTGGAGGATGTGGAAGGTGACACCCGCGTCCGCGCATTCCAGGGCGCAGCACTTGGCCAGCGCCTCCAGCGCCGCCTTGGACGGGGCGTAGGCCGTAAGACCCGCAAACCCCGTGATCCCCACGCCCGAGCACGTGAAGAAGACCCGCCCGCCGCCCTGGCGGCGCATATGCGGGAGCACGCACTGGGTCAGATGCAGCGCGCCGAAGTAGTTGACGTCAAAGACCGCGCGATGGCTGGCGCTGTCCCGCGCCTCCTGAACCTTGGGACAAAGGCAGGCGTTGTGGATGGCCGCGTCGATCCGGCCGAACTGCGCGGCCGTCGCCTCGACGGCGCGCCGCACCGCCTCGGCGTCGCGCACGTCCGCGCGGTGGCAGAGGAGCCGCCCCGGATGCGCCGCCGCCAGCGCCGCGAGCCGGTCCGTCTCCACGTCCAGCACGGAGACCGCGTTTCCCTCCTCCAGGGCCTGCGCGGCGAGATAGTAGCCGATGCCCTGGTTGGCGCCCGTGATGAAGAGGTTCATGCCTGCGTCCCCCCGATCTCCCCAAAGAATTGCGCGATGTGCCGCCCGGCCTCCGCGCGGAAGCGCTCCCGGTTCTCCTGCGTGAGCGCGCCGGAGAACAGCCACCGCTGCGCATACAGGAGGATGGGCGCGTAGAACCGCAGCGCCAGCCGCGCGCCGTCCGCGCCGGAGACGGCCTGGAGCGCCAGCAGCCGCGAGAAGACGCGCTCCTGGAACGCCAGCGGTTCCTGGAACATCCAGCGGTCGTAGAGCGCGCGCGCCTCCGCGCTGTGGAAGCGCTCCATCGACAAAAACCGCAGCACGCGGTTGCAGAAATCGTCCAGAAAGTAGGAGTCCAGAAACGCGTCGCACGCGGCGCGGTGGAACCCCTCGCCGGGCACGCGGTCCATCCCCTGCAGCGCGGCCTCCAGCGGCGCCATCTTCTCCTGCGCGGCGCGCGCGAACGCGCGCAGGATTTCCTCCGCAATGGCTCGCTTGTTGGGAAAGTGGTAGTAGATGGTCCCCTCGCGCACCCGGACCCGCGCGCAGATGTCCCGGATGGAGACCGCGGCGTAGCCGCTCTGCGAAAAGAGGTCCAGCGAGGCGTCGAGAATCCGTTGGCGCGTGTCTGGCATGGCAGCAATTCCTCCAATCGAACGATCGTTAGATTTCGTATACAGAACGGCTGCGCCCTTTGCAAGCAGAAAAAAAGGGCCCCGCTTTTGCGGGGCCGTATCGCGTCAAAGGGAAGTGGAGAGAATCCGGAGGGCGATCTCCCTCGCCCGGGTATGCACAGAAGTAGCCCCGGCGGCCGTGCCGGTCTTGCCATCGACGGCGCGCCCGTCCGTCGCCAGGTCGGAAGCGCCTGTGCCCCTTGCAAGCGGCAAAACGGCCCCGCTTTTGCAGGACCGTATCGCGTCAAAGGGAAGCGGAGAGGATCTGGAGGGCGATCTTCTTCGCCCGGGTATGCGCAGAAGTAGCCCCTGCGGCAATGCCGGTCTTGTGTCGACGGCGCGCGCCCGCCGCCAGGTCGGAAGCGCCCGCGCCCTTTGCAAGCAGAAAAAAGGGCCCCGCTTTTGCGGGACCGTATCGCATCAAAGGGAAGCGGAGAGGATCCGGAGGGCGCCCTCTCTCTCCCCCGGGTATGCGCAGAAGCAGCTCCGGCACCGGGTAAACGCGGCCACTGTAGTGGCCCTCGCCCGGGTATGCGCAGAAGCAGCCCCTGCGGCAATGCCGGTCATGCCATCGACGGCGCGCCCGTCCGCCGCCAGGTCGGAAGCGCCCGCGCCCTTTGCAAGCAGAAAAAAGGGCCACGCCTTTGCGGGACCGTATCGCGCCAAAAGGAAGCGGAGAGGATCTGGAGGGCGACCTCTCTCCCCCGGGTATGCGCAGAAGTAGCCCCTGCGGCAATGCCGGTCATGCCATCGACGGCGCGCCCGTCCGTCGCCAGGTCGGAAGCGCCCGCGCCCTTTGCAAGCAGAAAAAACGGCCCCGCCTTTGCGGGGCCCTTTTGCGTCAAAAGGAAGCGGAGAGGATCTGGAGGGCGATCTCCTTCGCCCGGACGCTGGACGCGTCCTGCTCCGGCGTCTCGCCCAGGTAGACGCAGAAGTAGACCCGGCGGCCATCCGCGTCGGCAAAGCCGGTGAACCAGGCGTCTACGACGACGCCCTGCGCCTTGCCCAGGCCGGTCTTGCCGTAGACGGCGAGCTCCCCCGCCTCCGGGTCCGGAAGCCGCATCACCTGCCGCAGGGCCTCCCGCGCCTCCTCCGAATGCGCGGAGTCCTCGCCAAAGATCCGCTCCAGGACCTGCACCTGCTCCACGGGGGAGATCCGCAGCGCGGATTCGATCCAGAACCCGGTCAGGGCGGGGTTCTTGTTGTTGGTGTTCTGCCGGCCCTCCCAGTCCGAGAGGTCGCAGTTCCCGTAGGAGAGGCGGTCCAGCTCCGCCTGCATGGTCTCCTTCCCGATTTCGTCGATCACTTCCCGAAAATACCAGACGCAGGAGGTGCGGAACGCGTCCGGGAAGTCGATGTCCCGGTTCCAATCCGCGTTCCAGAAGGTTTCCCCGCTCCACGCGCGCGTGGAGTCCTGCGGGTCGATCCCCCCGGTCTCCAAGCCGATCAGGGAGGAGAGAATCTTGAAGGTGGAACAGGGGGAGCGCCGCGTCTGCGCCAGATCCGGATTGTAGATTTCATAGCGATTCGCCGCGGGATCGTACAGGACGGCGGCCCCGTTCAGCGCGCCGAAGAACTCCGCCCCATCCATTTCCTGGAGAATGGGCGCGGCGGCGGGGCGCTCCGCGGGCGGAGGCGTTTCCGGCGCGCGCGGGGAGTCCTGCGGAACCGGCGAGGCCTCCGCCGTTTGCAGGGGCGTTTCCAAGGCCGGCCCTGCGCACGCGGTCAGGGTCAGGAGCGAGACCGCCAGGGCGAGCCCCAGGATTCTGCGTGCGTGGTGCATGTTCTTGCGCTCCCCTCTCGCCCTCCGCCGCGGCGGGAAGGGCGGGCGGTTTTGCGGATGGGGCGCGTCAGAGCGTCTGACGGAACCCCTTGCCGATGATTTCGCTCGTGTTGGTGATGACGACAAAGGCCTGCGGGTCGACCTCGCGCAGGAAGGCGCGCAGGCGAACCGCCTGGCCGCGCCCGAGCACGGTGAGCAGGACCTTGCGCCCCTCCTGCGTGTAGGCGCCCTCGCCCGTGAGCACCGTGGCCGAGCGGTTCAGCTCCTCGTTGATGAAGCGCGTGATGCGCTCCGGCTTTGTGGTGACGATGGTGAAGTACTTGGACAGGTGGATGTTTTCGATCACCGAGTCCACGACCAGCGCCTTGGCCAGCAGCCCCAGCAGGGAGAAGAGCCCGGTCTCGATCCCGAAGACCACGCCGGCCAGCGTCGCGATCAGGAAGTCCGTGCAGAACAGCGCCTTGCCGATGTCCAGGTCCGTGTACTTGCGGAAGATCATCGCGACGATGTCCGTACCGCCCGTGCTGCCCTGCAGGTTGAACAGGATCGCGCTGCCCACGGCCGGCAGCAGGACGGAAAAGACCAGCTCCAGCATGGGCTGCGTGGTCAGCGGCGCGTCCATGGGGACGAGGCGCTCCAGCGCGTAAATGCTCAGGGACATCAGCATCGAACAGTAGACCGTCTTCAGCCCAAAGGAGCGGCCGAACACCGCAAACCCCACCAGCAGCAGCGCCACGTTGATGACGAGCACGAGCGTTCCGGTGGAGATGCCGGGCAGCAGCGCGCCCAGGATCACGGAGATGCCGCTCACGCCGCCCGTGGAGAAGTTGTTGGGAAACTTGAAGAAGTACACGCCCGCCGACACCAGCAGCGTGCCCACCGTCAGGAGAAGGAAGTCCGAAAGCCGTTTTTTCATCGCAAAACGCTCCCTTGTCAATGTGCCTTGCGGCCGAGGAAAGTATAGCACGGCGCGGGCCAAAAGTCGATGCCCGGCGCGGCGGCCCCTATGGATAGAGCACGTAGTCGAGCATGAGGCGGGCAAACCCCGCCCGCGCGAGCGCGGACGCCGCGCCCTCCGGATAGGCGCGGATGCAGAGCCGGTCGAGATGCGGAAGGATGCGGTGCGCGGCGAAATCGCGCGCCAGCGCGGTCAGCGCCTCGTCCGCGCACGCCGGCTCGAGGAGGCGCAGCGCCTCCCCCTGCCGCTCCAGGACGGCGACCGCGCGCCCCTCCAGCAGGCAGACCGCCGTCCCGGCGGCGCGCGTGAACTCCCGCCCGGCCGCGTGGGCGAGCGCGCGGCCGTACGCCTGGCCCGGGTCCTGCGCCGGAAGCCAGAGCGCCGCCGCGCCCGGATGGTCCAGGGCGTGGCGCACGCGGGCGTAGTCCTGCGCGCGCACGAACTGCATCCCCGACAGCCCCTGCACGAAGTAGCCCCGGCGCGCGCGCCCCGTGTACTCCCAGTGGCGCAAAAGGTCCACGGCTTCGGCCCAGGGCAGGCCGGTCACGGTCTCCCGGCTCAGGATCGGGCAGGCGGAAAAGGCGCGCTCCAGGCGCTCGTCCGCGCAAAGGGCGCGCTCCGGGCGGGCGAGCTCCCAGCGCCCCGCGCTCAGCGCGCCCGACCGCAGCCGCGCCAGGCGCTTGCCCGGCGCGCGGCCCGCCTGCAGCACCTCGGGCAGGGCGCGCAGAGGCGCGAAGCTGTCCGCGCGCACGAGCCCGGCCTGCGCCAGGCGCAGCAGCGGCTCCAAGGCGCTCCTCCCGCCCAGCAGCGCGGACAGCGCGCTGGAAAAGCTCGCCCCGCGGCGGCGCAGCGCGTCCAGGAGGCGCGATTCGTCCTCCGCCGGCGCAAAGCCCGCCGGGGCCTCGGGCTCCGCGTCCCAGTCCACGTCCTGCGCGCGGAAGAAGGCCGCTTCCTCGCCGCGCAGCGTCCAGCTGTACTCCCCCGCCGCCAGCAGGCCGTCCAGCAGCGCCGGGCGGTAGTTGGCCACGCGCGCCGGCAGCAGCGTCCCCTCCCACGCGGCGAGCGGGTGGAACTGGCCGAGCAGGCCGTCCAGCGCGGCGCGCAGCTGCGCCTCCTGCGAGCCGGCCGTGCGGAGCGAGGCGGCCAGCAGCGCCGCGAACCGCTCCCCCGGCACGGTCTCGACCGCCGCGCGCCGCATGCGCAGCGTCTCCTGCTGCGCGCGGGAGAAGACCTCCCGGTGCGCGTAGCCCTCCCCGTGCAGGACGGCGATCCCCTGGCTGCGCAGGGACTCCAGCGCGCGCTCGGCCGCCTCCTCCGGCACGCCGTAGCGCTGGGCGAGGCGCTGCGCGTCCTGCTCGCCACGATAGCGCAGGCAGCGCCGCGCCGCCCGGCAGAGCGCGTCCGGGTCCCCGGCGCGCACGGCGGCGTAGAGCGCCTCGGACTCCGCCGCGATCCACAGCCCCGGCGCGACGTAGCAGGCGCGGCCCTGGTCCTGCAGGCGGCGCAGCCATTCCTCGGGAACGTCCAGCTCCCCGGGCGCGAGGTCCCCCTCCGCCAGCAGCAGGCTGTGGAGCTGGTCCGGATTTTCCGGCAGGCGGCGGCGCGCGTACTGCGCCGCGAGCGCCGCCTCGTCCGGCTCGACGCCGTCCTGCCCGCCGAGCGCCTGGACGGCCCGCTCCGCCGCGTGCACGGCCGCGGAGGGCACGTTGTCGTATTCGTAGAGCAGCTTGGCCTCCACCGCGCGGCGCATGGGCAGCGCCATGGGCGAGGGCGCGGCCGCGTGCATCTCCTGCACCTCGATGGCGCCGGAGGCAATGCCCGCGAGCACGTCCCGCAGGGCGTCCAGGTCCAGGTTGTCCCGCTCGCAGGCGCGCAGCGCCTCGCGGATGAGGGGGTGCTCCGCCTGCTGCGCGAGGGCGGAGAGCTGCTCCTCCCCGCGCATGCGCTGCACCCACAGCGGCTGGCGGCGGCCGCCGCGCACGCCCATCATCAGCGCGCAGGCGCAGGCATAGCGGAAGTTCATGGAGAACAGGGGCGTCCCCGGCAGCAGGGCGCACACGCGCTCCGCCGCGCCGCGCGCGTCCAGGCCCTGCAAAAGGCCCTCCGGCAGCGCCTCGCCGCCCACGGCGTAGAGCAGGAATCCGTCGTCGTCCTCAAAGGCCAGAACGTCCTGCCCCGTTAGGCGCTCGGCCGCCCGGCGGCAGAGCAGGGAGAGCGCGAAGTTGACGCGCCGCCCGAAGATCGAGTGCACCATGAGCTGGTGCTTGCCCATCTCATCCGAAAAGTGCTCGCAGACGATGCGGCGGTGCGTGGGCAGCGCGCCGGTGGCCTCGATCTGGGCGCGGACGTGGCGGGCGGCGTTTGCGGCGGCGTCCGCATCCATGCCCAGGCTGCGCAGCGCCGGGCCGAGGCCCTCCGTCCCCGCGGCGCGCTCGACCCTCTCCAGATAGGCCCCAAAGCGCAGCGCCACGGGATAGGCCCGCCCCGTGCCGTCGCCCCGCCAAAACGGGGGCTGCGCGCCCTCGGCCGAGGTCTGGGCGACGACCACGCGGTCGCGGCCGATCTCCACGATCTTCCAGGCAAAGGCGCCCAGCAGGAACTTGTCCCCCACGCGCGCCTCGTAGACGAATTCCTCGTCCAATTCGCCCAGGCGCGTGCCGTCCGGCAGCACCGCCTGGTACCAGCCCCGGTCCGGGATGGTGCCCGAGGCGCTGTAGGCGAGCATGGACGTGTAGGCGTCGCCCCGGACGCGGCCGTGCAGGCGGTCGTAGAGCACGCGCGGCCGGACCGGCCGGTCCTGCTCGTGCTCGTAGTCCCCGGCCAGCATCTTGAGGCACGCGCAGACGTCCTCCCGCGCGGCATCGCGGTACGTCCAGCAGCCGTGCAGGATGCGCAGGGCGTCGTCCACGGTGTATTCGTCCTGCACGGCCATGGAGACCAGGTGCTGGGCGAGCACGTCCAGGCAGTTCTCCGGCGGCTCGGCGGGCTCGATCTCCCCCTCCTGCGCGGCGCGCGCGGTGAGGCCGCAGGCCAGGGCGTCCGCCGCGGTCTTGCAGAAGACGCGCATCACGCTCACCGCGCCGGGCCGGTGGCCCGCCCGGCCCATGCGCTGCAGCGCGCCCGAGACCGTGCGCGGGCAGCCGATCTGCACGACCAAGTCCACCTGGCCCACGTCGATCCCCAGCTCCATGGAGGAGGTCGCGCACAGCAGGCGCAGCTTCCCCTCGCGCAGCTGCTGCTCGGCCTCCAGGCGCTGTTCCCGGGAGACGCAGCCGTGGTGCGTGCGCGCAAAGCCCGCCCCGGCGAGCTGGTTTACGCCGTGGGCCAGGCGCTCGGCCTGCTGGCGGCCCTCCACAAAGGCCAGCACCGTGCGCGCGCCCTGGCAGAGCTCGTAGGTGCGCCGGCAGAGGTCCGTCCAAACCGTGCCCTGCACAAGGCGCAGGTCCGGCAGGGGCGAGGTGACCAGGATGTCCGCCGCCTTGCGCAGGGCGGGCGCGACGACGGCGCACGGCGCGGGGTGCGCCAGGAACTGCGCCGCGCGCTCCAGCGGCCGGATCGTGGCCGAGAGCCCGATGCGCTGCACGCGCCGGCCGCAGAGGTCGTCCAGCCGCGCCAGCGAGAGCATCAGGTGCGCCCCGCGCTTGGAGCCGATCAGGGCGTGCAGCTCGTCTATGATCACGGCCTGGACCGTGCGCAGCATGGCCCGGCTGCGCGGCGCGGTCAGCAGCAGGTAGAGCGACTCCGGCGTGGTCAGCAGGATGTGCGGGGGCTTGCGCAGCATCTTGGCGCGGTCCGCGGGCGTCGTGTCGCCCGTGCGCAGGCCCGTGCGCAGCACCGGCCCGGGGATGCCCTCGTTGGGCCGCTGCAGGTTCTCGCGGATGTCCCCGGCCAGGGACTTGAGCGGCGATACGTAGAGCACGTGCACCTCGTCCGCGAGCGTCCCCTGCGCCGCCTCCGCCTTGAGCCGGTCCAGAAAGAGCAGGAAGGCCGTCAGCGTCTTGCCCGTGCCCGTCGGCGCGCTGATGAGCACGTTCTCCCCCGCCGCGATGTGCGGCCAGCCCTCCCGCTGCACGGCCGTCGGCTCCCCGACGCGCGCGCGGAACCAATCCCGTGCCGATGCGGAAAACAGCTCCGTCATCCCCTCGCCTCCTTTTTTTTCGATAGACTGTTATTTCGACGAAGGAAACGCGCGCCCCTGCACCGGTCGGGCGCAGGGGCGCGCAAATTGCGGATGGCCGGGCGGCGCTCAGCCGCCGTACAGCGCCTCGCCCGTCTCGCGAAACTCGTTCAATATGCCCTGGAGCTCGTCCTGCAGGTCCTCGGGGATCCGCATCAGCGTGTTCTCCAGGCCGAGGAAGCCGCTCTCCAACAGCCCGTGCAGCACGCGCCCATCCTGGAGCACGATGCGGCATTCCCCGAGGATGCTCACCTTCTCCAGGCCGGGCTCCACCAGCCCCGCCTCATAGATGCGCAGCACCAGGTCCGCCTGCTCCTCGCGCAGCACGATGGGCTCGCTCCCCAGGTACCAATGGTCTACGTACTCGATGCGCTCCACCTCCCCGCGCGAAAAGGCGGGCAGGTCTGGCCGCTCCGTCAGCCGCGCCACCAGGGCGCGCAGCTCCTCGCTCTCCAGAAAGTAGACCGACTCGGAGAAGTATTTCGTCTCCTGCAGCTCGCTCTGGTAGTCGATCTCGCAGCGCACGCCCTCGCGTCCGTCCAGCGTGTCCAGCGCAAGATCGAGGAAGAGCACGTCCCCCCTGGCGGACACCCAGCACAGGTTCAGGCTCGGGTAGGCCACGGAGAGGTCGCAGGGCGTCGCCGGCGCGCGCTCCAGCGCCGCGACGACCGCCGCCTGATCCTCCGCCGAGAGGTCGATCAAGTACGGATAGCAGCCCTCGCCCTCCCAGGCCGTGGAGTAGAGCCGCCCCTGCGGCAGGCGCAGGCCGGAAAATTGCAGCAGCCGCTCGTCCCGCCCCGCCGTCTCCGCCGGCGCGAAGTCGGCGTTTTCCCCCTGCTGCAGGATCACCGTCGATATGGCATAGCCCCTGCGCACCTCTCCTGGATACGGCGTGGCCGGCGGCGTCGGTTCAGGCGTGGGCTCCGGGGTGGCGGTGGGCGTCGGCTCCGGGGTCGCTGTCGCCGGGGCCGGGCTCTCCAGCACCGCCGCCGGGACATCCGGCGCGGACGTACAGCCGGGCAGGAGCAGCAGGGCCAGCAGGAGCAAGGCGGCGCGCAGGGCGTTTTTCATGCGGAAACACTCCTTTCGTCGAAGGGGAAGGCGCAAAGAGACCGGTTTTAGCACGGAAGAAATTTTATAATCTCGTTGTCACCTAGTATAACGGAAATAGGGGGGTGTCAAGACAGAATGGAGACATTTTGCGAGGTTTTGCCGCGTTTTGCAATGGACTTGCCAAGGAAGGCCGGCCTGCGGTATAATGAGGCCGGAGTAAGCGCTTACATGACGGAAAAAAGGGGGCGGAAGGGCTGAACATCTACGACATCTCGAAGCTGGCGGGCGTGTCGATCGCCACGGTCTCCCGCGTGATCAACGGCAGCGACCGCGTCAGCCCGCGCACGCGGCAGAAGGTGCTGCGCGTCATCGAGGAAAACGGCTATACGCCCAACGCCTTTGCGCGGGGCCTGGGGCTGAACACCATGCACACCATCGGCCTGCTCTGCGCGGACGCCGCGGACCCCTACCTCGCCCAGGCCGTCAACGACCTGGAGCGCCGCCTGCGCCAGAGCGGCTACGACAGCCTGCTGTGCTGCACGGGCTATGAGCAGGAGACCAAGGAAAAATACCTCTCCCTGCTGCTGTCCAAGCGCGTGGATGGGCTGGTCCTTGTGGGCTCGCACTTTGTGGAGAGCGAGGAGGCGGGCAACGCCTACATCCGCCGCGCCGCCCAGGAGGTGCCGGTGATGCTGCTGGGCGGCGCGCTCGCCGGGCAGAACCTCTACGCCGTGCGCTGCGACGAGCGCGCGGCCATGCGCGGCGCGGTCCGCCGCCTGCTGGCCAGCGGCCGGCAAAACGTGCTCTACCTCTATAATTCCATGTCCTTTTCCGGCCGCAATAAGCTGGCCGGCTACCGCGAGGGCTATGCGGACGCGGGCCGAAGCGCGCCGGAGGGCCTGGCGCTCATGCTGGACGCCTACCGCTTCGACGTCGCGCAGGTGCGCGAGCTGCTCGCGAGAAAATGGGATGCGGGCGCGCGCTTTGACGCGGTGCTCGCCGCCGACGACCGGCTGGCCGTGGGCGCGGCGAAGTTCGCCAAGCTGCGCGGCCTGCGCATCCCGCAGGACCTTTCCATCATCGGCTGCAACAACAGCCCCATCGCCCGCTACTGCGACCCGGAGCTGACCAGCATCGACAACCGCCTCGGCGACCTGTGCGCGGCGTGCGTCGACGGGCTCATGGCGGTGCTGGAGGGAAAGCCCTGCCCCGCGGACGCGGCGCTGCCCGCCGCGCTCGTGGAGCGGGAATCCACCGATCTACCAAAGGAGGAGTGAACCATGGCCTTTTTGGACGAGAACTTCCTGCTCAAGACGCCCGCGGCGCGCATTCTCTACCACGACTACGCCGCGGACATGCCCATCCTGGACTACCACTGCCACCTGAGCCCGAAGGAGATCTACGAGAACCGCAGCTTCTCCAACATCGCGCAGGTCTGGCTGGGCGGCGACCATTACAAGTGGCGCCTGCTGCGCGCGGGCGGCGTGGAGGAGAAGTACATCACCGGCGATGCCTCCGACCGCGAGAAGTTTCAGAAGTACGCAGAGGTCCTCTCGCGCGCCATCGGCAATCCCCTGTACCACTGGAGCCACCTGGAGCTCAAGCGCTACTTCGGCTTTGACGGCGTCCTCGGCCCGGACACCGCCCAGCAGGTCTGGGACCTGTGCGGGGAAAAGCTGCAGGGCGAGGACATGCGCGCCCGCGCCCTGATCGAGAGGTCCAACGTCAAGCTCGTGTGCACGACGGACGACCCGGCGGACGACCTCCGGTACCACCGGCTCCTGGCCGCGGACGCGGGCTTCTCCGTGCGCGTGCTGCCCGCCTGGCGGCCGGACAAGGCTGTCGCCATCGAAAAGCCCGATTTCGCCGACTACATCGCGCGCCTGGGCGAGAGCGCGGGATGCAGGATCGCGACGTTTGCGGAGCTGAAGGCCGCGCTGCACGCGCGCATGGACTTCTTCCACGAGAACGGCTGCCGCCTGTCGGACCACGGCCTGCTGCGCATGGTCTGCCGGCCCGCGCCGGAGGAAGCGGTCGAGGCCGCCTTTGCCGCCCGCCTGCGGGGCGAGGCGCTCTCCGACGCGCAGCAGGAGGCCTATAAGACCGCGCTGCTGCTGGATCTGGGCCGCGAATACGCCCGCCGCGGCTGGGCCATGCAGCTCCACTACGGCGTGACGCGCGACAACAACCGCGCCATGTACGAAAAGATCGGCCCGGACACGGGCTTTGACGCCATCGAGAACGTCACCCCCGCCACGGCGCTGGCGCAGTTCCTGGACGCCCTGGAGCGCACGGACGAACTGCCCCGCACCCTCGTCTACAGCCTCAACCCCGGCGACGACGACGCCATCGACGCGGTCCTGGGCTGCTTCCAGAAGGGGCCGACCGTCTCCAAGATGCAGCACGGCTCCGCCTGGTGGTTCAACGACCAGAAGCAGGGCATGGAAAAGCAGCTCACGTCCCTGGCGAACAAGGGCTACCTGGCCGGGTTTGTGGGCATGCTCACCGACAGCCGCTCCTTCCTCTCCTATCCCCGGCACGAGTACTTCCGCCGCATCCTGTGCAACCTCATCGGCGCCTGGATCGAGGAGGGCGAGTATCCCGCGGACTACGCGCTCTGGGGCCGCGTCGTGCAGGACATCTCCTACAACAACGCCAAGGCGTACTTTGATTTCCCGGAGTAAGGGCCGGGAGGCGCGCTTCCCTCCGCACCGCGGGGGGAGCGCGCATTTAACCATTCCTTCGTTTCTTTTTGGAAAAGATCGGGTATAATAGAGGCGAATGAGACCGAGGAGGGGTATGTCATGTATTGCGTAAAAAATATCAAAGACGATATTTTTTGGGTAGGCGGCAACGACCGCCGGCTCGCGCTGTTTGAGAACGTCTTTCCCATTCCGCGCGGCGTTTCCTACAATGCGTACGTCGTTCTGGACGAAAAGACCGTGCTTCTGGACACGGTGGACAAGGCCGTAAGCGGCGTGTTCTTTGAGAACATCGAGCACGTCCTGGCCGGCCGCAAGCTGGACTATGTGATCGTGGACCACATGGAGCCGGACCACGCCGCGACCCTTGGCGAGCTCGTCCTGCGCTATCCCGAGGTCAAGGTGGTCTGCAACGCCAAGATTGAGGTCATGATCCGCCAGTACTTCGACTTTGACATCGATTCCCGCGCCGTCCTCGTCAAGGAGGGGGACACGCTCTCCACCGGCAAGCACACCTTCACCTTTGTCATGGCCCCCATGGTCCACTGGCCGGAGGTCATGGTCACCTACGACGTGACGGACAAGATCCTCTTCTCCGCGGACGCGTTCGGCACCTTCGGCGCGCTGTCGGGCGGCATCTTCGCCGACGAGTACGACTTTGAGAACGAGTGGCTGGACGACGCCCGCCGCTACTACACCAACATCGTGGGCAAGTACGGCACGCAGGTGCAGGCGCTGCTCAAGAAGGCCGGCGGCATCGAGATCGAGATGGTCTGCCCCCTGCACGGCCCCGTCTGGCGCCAGAACCTCAACTGGTTCATCGATAAGTACGCCCACTGGGCCGCCTATGCGCCCGAGGAAAAGGCCGTGCTCATCGCCTACGCCTCCGTCTACGGCAACACGGAGAACGCCGCGGAGATCCTCGCCGCCCGCCTGAGCGACAAGGGCGTCAAGAACATCGCCATGTACGACGTCTCCGTCACGCATCCCTCCGTCATCGTGGCCGAGGCCTTCCGCTGCAGCCACCTGGTCTTTGCCTCCACCACCTACAACGCCGGCATCTTCATCAACATGGAGACCGCCCTGCACGACATCGTCGCCCACAACCTGCAGAACCGCACCGTCGCCCTGATCGAGAACGGCTCCTGGGCGCCGACCGCCGGCGGCCTGATGCGTGACCTGCTCGGCAAGCTCAAGAACATCACCTTCCTGGACGGCAGCGTCACCATCCGCTCCTCCGTCAAGGACGAGCAGCGCGCGGCGCTGGAGAAGCTCGCGGACGAGATCGCCTGCTCCGTCCTGCCCGAGGGCGGCTGCAAGAAGGCCGAGGTCCTCGACCACAAGATCGACCCCGCGGCCATGTTCAAGCTCTCCTACGGCCTGTTCGTTCTCACGGCCAAGGACGGCGCCCGCGACAACGGCTGCATCATCAACACCGTGATGCAGATCACCGATACGCCCAAGCGCATCTCCATCGCGGTCAACAAGGCCAACCTCACCCACGACATGATCAAGAAGACCGGCGTGTTCAACCTCTCCGTGCTCTCGCAGGAGGCGCCGTTCAAGATCTTCCAGCACTACGGCTTCCAGAGCGGCAGGAACGTGGACAAGTTCGAGGGCCACGCGGACGCCATGCCCCGCACGGAGAACGGCCTGATCTACCTGCCCGCGAGCTGCAACGCCGTGCTCTCCGGCAAGGTCGTGGCGACCCAGGAGTACGAGACGCACACCGTCTTCTTTGCGGACGTGACCGAGGCGGCCGTGCTCTCCGACGCGCCCTCCATGACCTACGACTACTACTTCAGCCACGTCAAGCCCAAGCCCCAGCCCGCGGCCGAGAAGAAGGTCGGCTGGGTCTGCAAGATCTGCGGCTACGTCTACGAGGGCGAGGTCCTGCCGCCCGACTTCATCTGCCCGCTGTGCAAGCACGGCGCGGAGGACTTTGAACCCCTCTCCTAAACACATGCCCAAAGGGGAGAAATTCGCTGCAAGCGGCGGATTTCTTCCCCTTTTTTCTACAGAAAGGAGGCGCTCCTGTATGGAACCCTTTTCCCTGGACGCCGGCGCGTTTTGCTGGATCAACGGGGAGGCGGACGACCCCGAGGACCTCTGCCTCCACGGCCATGCCGCGGCCCGCATCGCCGGCGAGACCGTGGAGTTCGACTGCGCGGTCAGCGCCGCCGCGCTCTATCTGCTCAAGTCCCTGACCGAGGACCACCTCCTGGGTCAGGGCGAGCAGTTCTTTCCCTGCTGCGGCTTCTTCTGCATCGCGGACGAGGCCGGGGAGAACGTGGAGATCGTCGGCTGCGACAACGGCGCGGACTGGACGCTGCGCCACGAAGGGGAAAACGTGCGCCTGATCCTGCCGGACGGCAAAGAGCAAGTCGTGCCTCTTGCCGACTACCGTGCGCAGGTCTTCGCCTTTGCGGATAAGGTGGAGGGCTATTACCGGCGATGCGCGCCCAAGGTCCTGCCGGAAGACGAGTTCGGCCGCCGGGGATTCCTCGCCTTCTGGCGGGAATGGCGCAGGCGCCGCGGAAGGAGCGCCCCCCGGCAGGAATGCGCGCAGGAAAAGTCGAATGGATAAAACAGAACGGGAGCGGCACGGGGCCCGGCCCCGCAAAAAAAACTCCGCCGCTCGGACAAGGAGAGAACTGTTATGGCTCTTTTCCGCAATGACAACGGCACGCTCAAGTGCCGGTTCCAGGGCGAAAACCTCTGGCTTCTGCCCTGGGGACAGAACGCGCTGCGCGTCGTCTCCCGCCCCATGTGCGAGCCGGAGCTGCCCGCCTGGGCGCTGCTCGAGCCGAAAAACGGCCCCGTCTCCATCGAGATCCAGGAGAGCGAGGCCTCCATCGCCGTGGGCGGCATCCGCGCGGTCGTGCGCCGCATGTACTGGCCCGACCGGCTGGAGATCACCTACTACAACGCCAGGGGCGAGGTCCTGCTCGCCGAGCGCCCCGGCACCGGCGCCCTCAACATCCAGCCCCGGTTCTTCAAGCCCATCGTGGCCGGGGACTTCAAGCTCACCGTGGGCTTTGCCGCCGACGACGGGGAAAAGCTCTACGGCATGGGCCAGTATCAGCAGGACGTGCTCGACGTCAAGTACTCCACGTTTGAGCTGGCCCAGCGCAATTCCCAGGCGAGCGTGCCCTTTGTGCTCTCCAACAAGGGCTACGGCTTCCTCTGGCACAATCCCGCCATCGGCCGGGCGAGCTTTGGCCGCAACCTCATGGAGTGGTCCGCCGAGAGCACCAAGCAGATGGACTACTGGATCTGCGCCGGCGACACCCCCCGCGACATCGAGCGCCAGTACGCCGACGCCGTCGGCCACGCGCCCGAGATGCCCGAGTACGGCCTGGGCTTCTGGCAGTGCAAGCTGCGCTATTGGAACCAGGAGCAGCTCCTGAACGTCGCGCGCGAGTACCACCGCCGCGGCATCCCCGTGGACGTGATCGTCGTGGACTTCTTCCACTGGCCGCACATGGGCGACTTCCGCTTTGACGAGGAGTTCTGGCCCGATCCCAAGGCCATGGTCGAGGAGCTCAAGTCCATGGGCATGGAGCTGATGGTCTCCGTCTGGCCGCAGGTCTCGCTCAAGAGCGAGAACTTCCGGGAGATGGACGAGGAGGGCTTCCTCGCCCGCTGCGACAAGGGCATGAACTGCCAGATGCGCTTTGTGGACGAGGACACCCTGTTCTTCGACGCCACGAACCCGGACGCCCGCGCTTGGCTCTGGCAGAAGATCAAGAAGAACTACTACGACAACGGCGTGCGCGTCTTCTGGCTGGACGAGGCCGAGCCGGAATACGGCACCTATGACTTTGACAACTACCGCTACTATTCCGGGACCGTGGCCCAGACCGGCAACCTCTATCCCCAGGCCTACGCCCGCACCTTCTACGAGGGCATGAAGGGCGAGGGCCAGGAGAAGGTCGTCAACCTCCTGCGCTGCGCCTGGGCCGGCAGCGCCCGCTACGGCGCGCTCGTCTGGTCCGGCGACATCCACTCCGACTTTGCCACCCTGCGCAAGCAGGTCTGCGCGGGCCTGAACATGGGCATCGCGGGCATCCCCTGGTGGACCACGGACATCGGCGGCTTTGCCGGCGGCGACCCGAAGGACGAGGGCTTCCGCGAGCTGATCGTCCGCTGGTTCCAGTGGGGCGCGTTCTGCCCGGTCATGCGCCTGCACGGCAACCGCGTGCCCGACGAGCGCGTGTTCCGCAAGACCGGCGAGGAGCTCCTGCCCAGCGGCGCGGACAACGAGATCTGGTCCTTTGGGGACAAGGCCTACGAGATCCTCAAGAACCTCATCGACTTCCGCGAGACCATGCGCCCCTATGTGCGCGCCCTCATGCAGGAGGCGCACGAGGACGGCGCGCCCGTCATGCGCACCATGTTCTTTGCCTTCCCCGAGGACGAGGCCACCTGGGACCTGCGCGACCAGTACATGTTCGGCCCGGACGTGCTCGTGGCGCCGGTCCTGGACGCCGGCGCCGTGCAGCGCGCGGTCTACCTGCCCAAGGGCGCGCAGTGGACCGACCTGCACACCGGCAAGACCTACGCGGGCGGCCAGACCCTCGCCTGCGACGCGCCCCTGGAGCGCATCCCCGTCTTCCTCCGGGACGGCTCGCACCCGGACTGGATCGGAAAGATCTAACCCCCTTGGCGGCAAAGGCCCCGCGGACAGCGTCCGCGGGGCCGGTTTTTTTCAGGAGGCGAGGGACTTGTCCCGATATTCCAAGGGCGTCATGCCCGTGTGCTTCTTGAACGTGGAGGAAAAGTACATGGGGTTCTGGTAGCCGATCTGCGCGGCGATTTCGCTCACGCGCAGGCTGGTGTTGCGCAGCAGGTCCTTGGCCCGCTCGATGCGCAGCCGCGTCTGGTAGGCCAGGGGCGAATACCCCACCTGCGCCTTGAACGTGCGGATGAAGTGCGAGGCGCTCATCTGCAAACTGCGCGCCATCTCCTCCACGTCCAGCGACTGCGTCAGGTCGCTCTGGATCGCGTGCACCGCGTAGGCGAGCGCCGCCGCCCCGCGCTCCGGCCGCTCGGCGGGCGGCGCACAGGCGTCGGTCCAGGCGGCGGAGGCAAGATGCGGCACCGCTGCCGCGAGCAGCTGCATGAACAGCCCCAGGCTGTTGAGCGAGCGGTGCATGGCGTCCGGCTGGGCGGGCAGGGATTGCCGCAAAATGCCCTCGAACAGGTGCGAAAGGTCCGCGCCCTCCCGCATCTGCAGGCAGAGCTGGCCCGAAAGCCCCGCGCCGTCGAGCAGGCGCGCGCACCCGTATCCCCCGAAGGAGATCCAGTAGGCCGCGCTCTGTCCCTCCGGCACAAAGTGCAGGTGATATTCCTCCTCCGGCGGCAGGAGCAGGAGGCTCTCCCCGGCGTACATGGCCTCCACGCGGTTGCGCACCAGGTACAGCGTCCCCTCCCGCAGGTAGAGCAGCCGGTACTCGGGCTGCGCCGCGAGGGTGTGCGCATAGGCCTCCTCCCGAAGCTGAAGAAAGGCGATGCCGCTAAGGCGCAGATAGTCTCCCCATGCGCCGGCCGCATCGGCCAGGCGGTGTTGAATGAGCAGCTTCACGATGGATTCACCTCCGTTGTGTGTCCCCTTAACCATGTATATGCCACAGGGGTGCAAAACAGTCCCCGCGAAAATCAATTTTGTATATGGTTTTGGAGGCATACCTCTGCGTTTTGTGCCGAAACGTACACATTTTGCTCTTCATCCGTTATATACAATTTTATCACAAATAATTTATAATTTCAAGGGATTTGCGATTGAAAAATTTACATAAATTCCCAACTGCAAAATGTGTACATAACGGCACAGGGGAAGAAACTCCCTCGCGCCCGAGAAAAAATGCAAAACCGCCGAAGCACACCGGCGGCATTTTTTTGCCGGAAAATTCAAAAAGTACGAGAAAAACGGAAAGGAAACCTGTGATTTATTCGCATCAATTTCCTGAATAAAATCATAGTTTTGCGCATTGCTCTCTTTTTTTATCCATATTATCATGGAATATAGAAGAGCTGCCGGCGCGAGGCGAGTGGGGAGGAACGCAAGGCGCGCCCGCGGCAGAAAACAAGCGGAGAGAAAAGGAGATGTGCGTATGAAGAAGACCAAGTTGGCTGCGTTGTTCCTGGCCCTGGCGATGCTCATCGCCGCGCTCGCGGGCTGTACGAGCACCACCCCTGCCGACTCCGGCGAGTCTGCGGACCCGGCCGCCCCGGCCGAGGAGCCCGCGGCGGAACCCGACGCGGAAGAACCCGCGGCCGAGGGCGCGACGGTGCAGCTCAAGCTCTACATGCTGCCGCAGGACGACGATTCGGACATTGTAAAGCAGCGCTTTGAGTTCATCCGCGAAAAGGTGGAGACCACCTTCCCCAACTATGAGATCGAGTGGACGCGCATGGCGCCCGGCACCGACTACCGCCAGCAGTACGACAAGCTCCTGATGTCCGGCGACGGTCCCACGCTGTGGAACTCCCTGCCGTTCGTCGACATCCAGACCCGCATGCGCAACGGCACCATCGCCGAGATCACGGACTACGTGGTCAACTGGGACCTGCGCAACGAGGGCAAGGTCAACCCTTCCATCGAGGAGGCGCTCCACGATGAGGAAGGCCGCTGGTACGCGGTTCCCTACGCGCCCTACATCATGGGCATGCTCTACAACAAGACCGCCATCGAGGCCGGCGGCGGCAGCACCGAGACCGTGCCCGAGACCTGGGATGAGTTTGCGCAGGTTGCGCAGTCCCTGACGGATAAGGACGTGCCGCGCTTCGGCTACACGCTGCTGGGTTCGGACTTCTGCGCGTGGCCGCTGACGCCGTGGGTCTGGTCCGCGGGCGGCGAGATGGTCATCCCCAACGGCGACGGAACCTACGCCATCGGCTTTAACCAGGAAGCCGGCGTGGACGCCATCATGTACATGCACGACCTGGTGCACAAGTACGGCGTGACGCAGACGGACCTTCTGGAGAGCTATGACGACTACATGTCCAACATGACGGTCGGCTACGCCTGCTACGGCTGGGGCCTGCCCACCTCCCTGGACAAGGAGAAGCTGGCGGCCTACGACGAGGTGCAGGAGAACTTCGGCGTCATCCCGATCCCCGGCAAGGAAGCCGGTCAGGCCGTGGGCTTTGCCGGCGGCGAGACCTGGACCATGCATCCCCAGGCCACCAAGGAGCAGATGGACGCCTCCTGGGAGATCCTGAACCTGATCTCCTATGACGAGGAGTTCCTGCGCGAGCTCTGGCAGCTGGAGAACGAGCTGGGCCTGCTGGATCCCAAGCCCTCCACCCGTCAGGACCTGGTTGAGGTCAAGTACTCCTATGCGACCAACTGGCCCGAGCACTGGAAGGAAGAGTTCGCGGCGCTGAACGCCATCGCGCGGCCGGAGCCCTTCTGCAACGAGTGGAACTCGCTCAAGGACTACATCGTGCAGCCCTTCCAGCAGATCATCGGCGATCCGGACATCACCCGCGAGGAGGCGCAGGCCCTGCTGGACGAGTGCGCAGAGCGCCTCTACACCGACTTCCCGGAGGCTTACAAAAAGCCCGCATAAGGGAAGGGGACGGGAAAGAGACCGTTTGCAAAAAAATGGAAGGGGGGCGGGCAGGCAACTGCCCGCCCCCTGTCCCGAATTTGGAAAAACAAAGGGCAAGGAAAGGGGGAAATCGACGTGATCCGCCACCGGTTCAGCAAGGACATCTTCAAGCGCGATGTGTTGCCGTGGTTCTTCTTGATTCCCGCGATCGTGAGCTTTGCGCTCTTTAAGTACTATCCGATCCTGTTGGGGTTCTTCGTCTCGCTCTTCGAGGTCAACATCGTGGACCTGCCGGGAACCTTCATCGGCTTTGACAACTACATCCGCGCCTTCCAGGACAAGGATTTTCTCAACGCCATCGTCAATACCTTCCAGTTCCTGGTGATTTCCCTGCTCATCAACTTCTGGGTGCCGATCCTGCTGGCCACGCTCATCAACGAGGTGCGCCGCGGCAAGACCTTCGTGCGCACGATGTACTTCATCCCGGCCGTGGCGCCCGGCATCGCCATGAGCGTCCTGTGGAAGTACATCTGGCAGCCCGACTACGGCCTGGCCAACTACCTGATGAAGGTGCTGGGCCTGCCGACGCAGAGGTGGCTCAACGACCCCGTCCTGGTCAAGTGGTGCATGCAGTTCCCGGGGCTGATCATCGGCGGCGGATTGACGATGGTCATCTACCTGGCGGCGCTGCAGGACGTGCCCGAGGAGCAGCACGAGTCCGCGCTGCTGGACGGGGCGGGATTCCTGCGCCGCATCTTCTGCATCTCGCTTCCGCAGATCAAGCCCATCGTGCTGACGATGCTCGTGCTCTCGGTCATCGACGTGTTCAACATGTTCGACAACGTCCAGATCATGACCGGCGGCGGCCCCTCGGGCGCGACGGAGACCATGGTGCTCTACGCCTACGACCAGGCCTATACGTTCCTGAACTACGGATACGCCATCACGCTGAGCTGCCTGACCTTCCTGTGCGTGTTCATCCTGACGGCGATTCAGATGTCCATCGGCGGCGACAACATCCTCTCCCGCAAGGACAAAAAGAAGGTGCGGCACCTGCGCCTGCGCGCGTCCCAGCTCAAGGCAAAGGAGGAGTGATCTTATGCCCGCTCTGCAGAGAGTTGAACTCAAGTCCAAGAAGGGAAAGCTGACCTACGGGCTGATCTGGGCCATCCTGGGCATCGGGATCCCGGTGCAGATCTTCCCCTATGTCTGGATTCTCCTGTCCATGTTCAAGGCGAACAAGGAGGTCCGCGCCATCCCGCCGACCTTCTTCCCCAGCGAGTGGCACTGGGAAAACATCCCGGAGACCTTTAGCAAGTATCACCTGGAGCAGAACCTGCTCAACTCCTTCCTGCTCTGCGCGGGGGTCATCCTGCTGCAGGTGACCATCTCCACGCTGGCGGCCTTTGCGCTCTCCAAGCTGCGGCCCAAGGGCAGCAAGTGGGTCATGACCTTTTTCCTGGGGACCATGATGATCAATTCCCAGGCGCTGGCCTGGCCGACCTACATCATGTTCACAAATTTTTTTGGCATCCGGCTGATCGACAACCTTTGGTCGCTGATTCTCTCTTTTTCCGCCTGGGCCTGGGCAATCTTCATCCTCAAGAGCTTTTTTGACGGCCTGCCGCAGGATTTGTTGGAATCCGCACGCATAGATGGCGCGAGCAACTCAAGAATTTTGCTTTCCATCATCTTGCCCCTTTCCAAGCCGGTTTACGCGGTGGTTATTCTCAATACGTTCATGGCGTGCTATAATCAATTCATCTACCCGCTGATCCTTTTGCCCGATTCCAAGAACTGGACCATCATGGTGCGCATCTTTGCCATCCAGGGCTCCAGCTCCGCCACCTGGAACCAGATCATGGTGCTGCTCGGCTGCGCCACGCTTCCGGTGCTGCTGTGCTACGTGCTGGCGCAGAAATACATCGTCCAGGGCATCAGCATGTCCGGCCTGAAGGGGTGAGAGCATGATCTTCTACATGTACGCGCTGCGAAGGTTCGGCCGGCAGATCTGGCGCGAGCCGCACACGGTCATGGGCGCCTCGCTCCTGATGCTCCTGCTCTCCCTGCCGGTTGTGACGGCAGGCCTTGCGCTCTGCGCGGGCGTGCAGTACATGCACGACAAGGAGCGCGGCATCGGCGTCACCTGGCGCGGGGCGGTGCAGAGCGTGCGCCCCTGCATGGGCAAGGCCATCGCCATGGGGATTGTGGACCTGTGCTGCCTGGTCGCCTGCGTGAGCGCGGTGGCCTGGCTGGTGGCCGGGCGGGACTTTGCGCTGACGCTGCTGAGCACGGTGTTCCTGTACCTGGCGCTGTTCTACCTCTCCACGGCGCTCTACCGCTACCCGATCCTCGTGCTGAACCCCTCGCTGCCGCTGACGCAGGTGGCCCTCTGCGCGACGGGGATCGCGCTGAAAAACCTCGGGTACGTCTTCCTCTACTGGTGCGTGCTGCTGCTGGCGCTGATGATCTGCGCGGTGACGGGCGTGGGGCTGGTGCTGCTGCTGCCCGGCGCGAGCGCCCTGCTGATGGCCACGGCCTGGAGCGAATCGCTCAAGCGGGATGAATACAAGCGGACAAACGCCGCGTGACGGCGAAACCTCCGATACACACAGAAAAAAGGAAAGGGTGACACAATGAGGACGGAAATCGTAAACACGCTCCTGGAAGCGCGCATCACCGCCATCGTGCGGGGCATCGCGCCGGAAAAGCTCCGGCGCACGGCCGACGCGCTCTGTGAAGGCGGCGTCAGGACCATCGAGGTCACGTTCGACACGCCGGGCGCGGCGGACATGATCCGCCTGCTCAAGAAGGAGTACGCGGACAAGATGCTCGTGGGCGCGGGAACGGTGCTGGACACCGAGACCTGCCGCACCGCGATCCTCGCCGGCGCGGATTTCGTGCTCGCGCCGACGCTCAATACCGAGGTCATCAAGATGTGCAACCGCTACGGCCGGGCCGCGGTCCCCGGGGTCATGACGCCCACGGAGATCCTGACCGCGCTGGAGGCGGGCGCGGACATCGTCAAGGTCTTTCCCGCCGGGGCGCTGGGCCCGGGCTACGTCAAGGACGTCATGGGCCCGCTCAAGCAGGCCACCATCATGGTGGTGGGCGGCGTGAGCCTGGAGAACATCGCGGACTTCTTCCGCGCGGGCGCGGCGTGCGCCGGCATCGCTTCCAACCTTGTCAGCAAGCCGCTCGTCGACGCGGACGACTACGCAGCCATCGCCGAGCGCGCGGCCGCGTTCGTCCAGGCGGCGAAGCGCTGAATCCATACGCCAAACACAGAGAAAACGAAACGGGGGTAAACGACATGAGCCGGAAAATCGCACTGGTGACGGGTGCGGGCCGCGGCATCGGCAAGGGCATCGCCCTGCAGCTGGCCAAGGCCGGGTATGACCTGGGCATCCACTACTCCACCACCGCCGACGGCGCGCTGGACGCCGCCGAGAAGGCGCGCGCGCTCGGCGCCAGGGCCGAGGTCTTCCACGCGGACATCCGAAACTACGACGAGATCCAGGAGATGTTCCAGGCGTTCTTCGCGGTCTATGACCACGTGGACCTCATGGTCAACAACGCGGGCATCACGCGCTTCCAGCCCTTCCTGGAGGCCACGCCCGAGCTCTTTGACACGGTGGTCGGCACGGACCTTCGCGGCACGTATTTCTGCGCGCAGGCCGCAGCCCGCAACATGGTGGAAAAGGGCGTGCGCGGCGTCATCATCAACATCTCCTCCAACCATGCCCTGGGCTGCTGGCCCAACGCCACGGTCTATGCCGCGGCCAAGGCCGGCCTGGACAAGCTCGGCAAGAACATGGCCATGGAGCTGGCGCCGCACGGCATCCGCGTGGTCACCATCGCGCCCGGCTATACGCAGCTGCCCGAGCGCAAGCGCCCGGACACGCCCGAGGCGAACGCGCGCTTCAAGGCCCTGACGGACCGCATCCCCGGCGGCCGCTTTGCCGAGCCCTGGGAAATCGGCGACGCGGTGGTGTTCCTGGCGTCCGAGAGCGCGGGCTACATCACCGGCACGACCCTCAACATCGACGGCGGCTCGCTCCTGCCGGTCCTTGCGGAAAACACGTTTCTCAAGTGATTGTTTCTCCCGATAAAGACGATTCACAGAAAGGGGAAGATCAACCATGAAAATCACAAAGCTCGAAACCTTCCACGTAAAGCCCCGGTGGATGTTCCTGAAGATCTCCACGGACGAGGGGATCTGCGGCTGGGGCGAGCCGGTCGTCGAGGGCCGCGCCCGCACGGTCGAGATGGCCATCAACGAGCTTCGCCCCGTGCTCATCGGCGCGGACCCCATGCGCATCGAGCACCTGTGGCAGACCATGTACTGCACGACGTTCTACCGGGGCGGCCCGATCCTGACCTCCTGCATCAGCGGCATTGAGCAGGCCCTCTGGGACATCAAGGGCAAGAAGCTCGGCGCGCCCGTGTACGAGCTGATCGGCGGCCGCGTGCGCGACAAGATCCGCATGTACAGCCACACCGGCGGCGACACCCCCGAGCAGGCCGCGGCCAACGCCAAGAAGCGCGTCGAGCAGGGCTTTGACGCCGTCAAGATCAGCCCCGACGCGCCGGTCAAGCACATCGACCACCTCTCCTACGTCGACGCGCTGGCGGAGAAGTTCTGCGCCATCCGCGAGGCCGTGGGCAAGGGCGTGGACATCGCCATCGACTTCCATGGCCGCATCCACGCGGGCATGGCCAGCCGCCTGATCGACGCCATCGCCCCCTATTACCCCATGTTCGTCGAGGAGCCGGTCCTGCCCGAGAACGTCGAGGTCATGGCCAGCATCGCGGCCAAGACCAGCGTGCCCATCGCCACCGGCGAGCGCCTCTTCACCAAGTGGGCCTTCCGCAACGTGCTCGAGGAGCACGCGGCGGTCGTCCTCCAGCCCGATACCTGCCATTGCGGCGGCATCTTCGAGGTGCGCAAGATCGCCTCCATGGCCGAGATGTACTACGCCTCCGTCGCGCCGCACAACCCCCTGGGCCCGATCTCCCTGGCCGCCTGCCTCCAGGTGGACGCCTGCACGCCCAACTTCCTCATCCAGGAGCACCCCGGCATGGCCGAGGGCTGGGACCGCGGCGTCGGCTACCTCAAGAAGCCCTTTGAGATCGTGAACTCCTACATCGACGTGCCCACCGCGCCGGGCCTGGGCATCGAGGTGAACGAGGACTTTGTGCGCGAGAATTCCTACAGCGGCGACTGGGATACCCCGCGCCTCTTCTACGAGGACGGCTCCGTCGCGCAGTGGTAAGACCGCTCTCCACCCGAGAACGAAGAGGATGAGGTACACAATGAAGCGAGTCATCACATTCGGCGAGATCATGCTCCGCCTCTCCCCGCCGGGGTTCCAGCGCTTTGCCCAGGCCCGCAGCTTTGACGTGGTCTACGGCGGCGCGGAGTCCAACGCGGCCGTCTCCCTGGCCAACTACGGCCTGGATTCCGCCTTTGTCACGCTCCTGCCCGCAAACCCCATCGGCGACGCCGCCGTCAACGAGCTGCGCTCCTTTGGCGTGGACACGAGCGGGATCGCGCGCAAGGGCAGCCGCGTGGGCATCTATTTCTACGAAAAGGGCGTCTCCATGCGCCCGTCCAAGGTCGTCTATGACCGCAAGGGCTCCGCCATCGCGGAGATCGCCCCGGGGGACCTGGATTGGGACGCGGTGTTCGCCGGCGCGGATTGGTTCCACTTCACCGGCATCACCCCGGCGCTCTCCGAGGGCGCGGCCCGGGAGACGCTCGCCGCGGTCAAGGCCGCAAAGGCCCACGACGTCACCGTGTCCTGCGACCTCAACTACCGCAAGAACCTCTGGAGCCGCGAGGAGGCCGGCCGCGTCATGGGCGAGATCGTGCCCATGGTCGACGTCCTGATCGCCAACGAGGAGGACGCGGCGGACGTGTTCGGCATCCATGCCGCGGAAACGGACATCTCGGCCGGCAAGCTCAACGTCGAGGGCTATCGCTCCGTGGCGAGCCAGCTCGTGGCGCGCTTCGGCTGCAAGCTCGTGGCCATCACCCTGCGCGAGAGCATCTCCGCCTCGGACAACAACTGGTCCGGCATGCTCTACGACGGGGCGGACGGGGAGATGTACGTCTCCAAGAAGTACGCCATCCGCCTGGTGGACCGCCTGGGCGGCGGCGACTCCTTCGGCTCCGGCCTGATCTACGCGCTCCTGAGCGGCTACAGCCGCCAGGAGGCCGTGGAGTACGCCGCGGCGGCCTCTGCGCTCAAGCAGACCATCGAGGGCGACGTCAACCGCGTCAGCGTCGCGGAGGTTCGCTCCCTCATGGGCGGAAACGCCTCCGGCCGCGTGCAGCGCTGACCATCTAGACGAGAAGCGGGCGCAGGTCCTTTAGGATCTGCGCCCGCTTTAGATTGTCGGAAACCCCTCGTTTCGCTGGGGCTTTAACCCATCCCAGCGGCGGCGCGTGCGCCTCCGAAGGGGGCAACGCCCCAGAAGGCCGAGCGTTTGGGCCACAGGCCCCATACGCCGGGCGGCCCCCGGCCCGCCGTTGACGGTCCGGGGCGAAAAACGGAGGGGGCAACGCCCCTGGAGGCCGAGCGTTTGGGCTACGGGCCCAATAAGCCGGCCGGAACCCCGGCCCGCCGCTGGCGGTCCGGGGCGAAAAACGGAGGGGGCAACGCCCCTGGAGGCCGAGCGTTTGGGCCACGGGCCCAATAAGCCGGCCGGAACCCCGGCCCGCCGCTGGCGGTCCGGGGCGAAGAAGCGTAGAGCCCTCTTCTTCAGGCGGTGCGGCGGAGCTGGCAGGCGAGCGCGCGATAGAGCTGCGCGGGCTCGATGGGCTTTGCCAGGTGGTCGTTCATCCCGGCGGCCAGGGCCCGCTGCACGTCCGCGCCAAAGGCATCCGCCGTCATGGCCAGGATGGGCACGGCGCGGGCGTCCGGCCGGTCGAGCGCGCGGATGCGGCTCGCAGCGGACAGGCCGTCCATCTCCGGCATCCGGATGTCCATCAGGACCGCGTCATAGTGGCCCGGGGGCGACTCGCGGAAGCGCTCGACCGCGACGCGGCCGTTCTCCGCGCGCTCTACGCGCACGCCCTCCTGCTCCAGCAGGCGGGTGGTGATCCTGGCGTTTGTCGCGTTGTCCTCGGCCAGCAGCACGCGGCAGTCTTTCAGCGCGCCGGGCGGGATGGAGGCCGCAGCCGGCGCGGCGGGCGCCTGCATGGCGGCAAGGAGCTCCAGGTGCACGGAGAACGCGCTCCCCTGCCCCAGCTCGCTGCGCACCGAGATGCGGCCGCCCATCCGGTCCACGATGGCCTTGACGATCGCAAGGCCGAGCCCCGAACCCTGCGTGCCCTGCTCGTAGGCCGAGGCATCCCGGGAATAGGGCTCGAACAGGTGGGCGAGATACTCCTGACTGATGCCGATGCCCGTGTCCCGCACGCAGCCCTCCAGGGAGAGGCGGCCGTTGGCCAGCGCGGCGATGCGCACCTCGAAGTCCACGGACCCGCCCTCCGGCGTGTACTTGACCGCGTTGGAGAGCAGGTTGAAGAAGATCTGGTTGAAGCGCACGCGGTCCACGAAGAGCGTCGGCCATTCCTTGGAGTGCATGAAGGTGAAGCGCTGCTTCTTCTCCGCGCACAGGGGAACGGCCAGGGCGCGCACCGCCTCTTCAAACTCCGAGAGCGGATACGGAGCCGGGTGCAGCTCCAGCTCGCCGCTCTCGATGCGGGAAATGTCCAGCACATCGCCGGCCAGGCTCTGCAGGTACTTTGCGGACGAGGCGATCTGCGAAAGATACGCGCCCGTCGCGGCGGGGTTGCCCGGCTCGTCCTGCGCCAGCGCGGTGAGCCCGACGATCGCGTTGAGGGGCGTGCGCATGTCGTGGCTCATGCGCGCCAGAAAGTCGGATTGCGCGGAGAGAAGCTGCTGGACGGTCTGGATCTGCTCGCGGCTCTGGCGCAGGCGGATCGCGAGCGCCAGGGACAGGGAGCTGAGCGCGGCCAGAAAAAGCGCTGCCACGAGCAGAGGCAGCGATGCGGCACGAGGAGAAGCGGCGCTCCCTGCGCCGGCGAGCAGGAAAAGGACGGGGAAGGGCAGCGCCATGGCGAGGACGAAGAGGGAGGATTTTTCCTTTCGGCTGGGAGGGGTGGACATAACAACGACTCCTTGCATGGAAAATCTCTTATACACACATAGTATAGCAATAAAAGCCTGTAAGTACAACAAAAAGCCCCGATTTCCGGGAAAAAAGAGGGCGACAAAATTCGACATCTTCCCGCCCGCCGCGTGTGTCTCCGGGTGCAGAAAGCGCCGCGGCGCCCTTGCCTGCGGAGGTGGAGCATGGTAAACTAGGGAAAAAGGGAGGGATGTGCATGGGCGGAGAGATTCGATTTGCCTGCCCGGTTGCTTCGCGCTGCGGCGGATGCCAGATGGCGCATTTGCCCTATGCGGAGCAGCTTCGGAGAAAGCAGGCGTGGGTGCGCGAGCTCCTCTCGCCGTTCTGCCCGGTGGAGGACATCGTGGGGATGGAGAATCCCTTCCACTACCGCAACAAGACGCATGCGGTCCTTGCCGGGGACCGCAGCGGCAACGTGATCTCGGGCGTCTACCGCATGGGGACGCATCAGGTCGTGCCCGTGGACAAGTGCCTGATCCAAAACGAGAAGGCGGACGCGATCATCGCGACGGTCCGGCGGCTGCTGCGCGAATTCAAGATCCGGCCGTACCGGGAGGACGCGCGCGCGGGTCTGATGCGGCACATCCTGATCCGGACGGCGCGGGCGACGGGCCAAATCCTGGTGGTGCTGGTCGCGGTCCAGCCGATTCTGCCGCGCAAGAACGACTTTGTGCGGGCGCTGCTCGCAGCGCACCCGGAGATCACTTCCGTTGTCCTCAACGTCAACGACCGCGCGACCTCCATGGTCCTGGGCAAGCGCGACATCGTCCTCTACGGCCCGGGAACCATAGAGGACGTGCTCTGCGGCAAGACGTTCCGCATCTCGCCGCAATCCTTTTATCAGGTCAATTCGGAGCAGACCGAGCGCCTCTATGCGCGCGCCCTGGACTACGCCGGCCTCCGGGGGACGGAGACGGTCCTGGACGCCTATTGCGGCATCGGCACCATCGGGCTGTGCGCCGCGGACCGCTGCGCGCGCCTGATCGGCGTGGAGCTCAACCCGGCCGCCGTAAAGGATGCGACGTGGAACGCGGGCCGGAACCGCGTCCGCAACGCGAAGTTCTACTGCGCAGACGCGGGCCGCTTCCTGCTGCGCATGGCCGAAGCGCGGCAGCCGCTCGACGTGCTCTTCATGGACCCGCCCCGCAGCGGCAGCGACGAGAACTTCCTGCGCGCCGTCTGCACGCTTGCGCCCAAGCGCGTGGTGTACATCTCCTGCAATCCCACCACCCTCGCCCGCGACCTCGCCTACCTGACCAAGCACGGGTTCCGGGCCCTGCGCGCCACGCCCGTGGACATGTTCCCCTGCACGGAGCACGTGGAGACGGTTGTTCTTTTGTCCCAACAAAAGCCGGATGATATCGTCCGGGTGGGGCTGGACCTGGATGAGCTGGATATTACATCGGCAGAGTCCAAAGCCACCTACCAGGAGATCAAGGCATACGTCTGGAAAAAGTTCGGCTTAAAGGTGTCTACTCTATATATCTCTCAAGTCAAACGAAAATGCGGGCTGGATGTGGGACAAAATTATAATCGTTCCAAGAGGGAAGATGCCAAAGTATTACGCTGTCCTCTAGAGAAAGAAGAGGCAATCAGAACAGCGCTGCGGCATTTTCAGATGATCTAGAGAATCTGAGTGTGGAGAGAAAACGTGGGAGGATGTTTTTTTGCAAAAATCGCCACCCCAGCCCCATCTGCACACGATTTGAGCACCACTTTCACGCACTAAAGCCCCATCTGCGTTGTCTGAGTTTTAAGCTGCCTCGCTCCCGGTCGGCTAGGCCATACATGTTCAAATTCGGACGCTGAGCGACACCTGCACGGAGTTTTAGCGACACTCTGCCGGAGACGCCGACACCTCACCGCCCTAAAGCGACATCCCTGTGGCACATACAAAAGCTCTGCCAGCCAAGCCGGCCAGCAGAGCCTAATTCGTAAGCGCGCCAAATAAACACGTAGAGACATAGAAGGATGCGGAAGGTAAAATAACAGAAGCAAGCGAAACGCGATGCCGTAAAAACAAGAGAATGTGGAGGCTTCTAAAATGCGCAGGAAACGTACAAGTCCGCAGGAACAGCTCCGGCTGATCGTAAGCGCTACATAAACACACGTAATGCACTAAATCCTGTTCAAGAAGAGGCAAAAAGAGTGGGACGAGCGCTCCATTGGAGAAAATCGCTCGTCCCCTGTCCGGGAAGCAACCTGCCTCTCAGTCCCGGCCTATTCCCTGTTCGAAGGAGCCGGAACCTGGATCAGCAAGTCTTCCGGCTTGCAGCCCAGACTGTCTGCGAGCGCGTACAAGCGCGAAACAGTGACATCTGTATCCTTAGAGGTCCAAT